>CAVXVD010000001.1:0-9568 GCA_963765015.1 uncultured Acidobacteriota bacterium
GATTACCGAGAGCGTTCAGATTCGCGTATATCGCGCCATCACAACCACGCCGGAGCGCGATTTCGGCAATGGCAACCTGCCCGACATCATGAGGAACAGCGGGCAGCTTTTCTACGAATTCAAACTCAGCCGCCCGTTGCTGTTTGCCGCAAAGAATGGCGGCCTTCGAGCAGTCGAGAGAAATGAAACCGAACTTTCCACCTTCCAGCAGCAAGGCGGCGACCTGATTGACGATCCGACCGAAAATCCTACTCACATCGAGAAGCGTCTTCCCGAACTGCAGACCTGTATCTGGTGCCATTCCGGCGGCGGCGTGCGATCGCTCAATAGCCGAGCTAGCCTACTGAAGCCCAATCGAATGCAAAAAGAATCGCCGAGTCCCGATTACGGTCCGATCTACTGGGCGGACACGACATCCGTCGCCTGGAAGCAGAATCGCTATGACTGGGGACTGCTGAACGGCTACTGGAAAGCCGGCGCCTCGCGGAAATAGCACGACGTTTGCATCGACGGAGCATCACGCTCCGAATTGCCGCAGGTGATGGTCCATATGTTTATACATTCCGCGTCCCCAGTCTTGCGGTGATAGCTCGCCAAAGAACGGATGAGGGTGCCGGGTGCAATTCGCTTCTCCGCCCTCGTGAAATTCCCGTAGGCAGCGTTTCAGCCGTTCCTGTTCACGTCCAAAATCCCGTGGATCACTGACCACGAGCTGCTTATCGGTGGGATTGTTCTGAGAGAAAGGCTTCTCGTTCGTGTAAATCGGCTTGATGAATGGACCGATCAACCTGCCTATGAAAATACGCGGCGGATTCAGCCGGCCAGATGCCATATCAAGCGCTGCCGAACAGTGCGCCATCATCTGAGCGACGTCCATCTTTCCCCATAGGCGTTGCGACGCGGGCTGCAGCCGATCGATACGCGAGACCACTTCCTCCAAGGCTTTCGATTGAAACAGATTCTTCAATTTCTCCTCCGCTGACTCACTTTTGGGCGACAAAAATCATAGCACCGGGCTTCGCCGCCCAATCCGCCGAAGGCTTGCGAACCAAGTGTACAATTGGTGGCGTTTTGCCCCATGGATACAGCGACCAACCGCGAAGGACCCGAAATTACGCCGGGGCTGCCGATTCCTCATGACTCCCATCCCGGCATGAACCGGGTGTTGTTTCTCCTCACTCTCTCGGTCCTCATCAACTACATCGACCGCAGCAATCTGTCGATCGCCGCCCCGCTGATCAAAGATGAGCTGCATATCTCCGCGTCCCAACTGGGCGTTTTGCTCTCGGCGTTCTTCTGGACTTACGCCCTGATGCAGATCCCGGCCGGATGGCTGGTCGACCGCTTCGACGTGAAGTGGGTATTTGCCGCCGGATTCTTTCTGTGGTCAGCCGCTACCGCGACGACCGCAGCACTCCACGGGTTCGCGGCCTTGTTGATCGTCCGAGTCATTCTCGGCATGGGCGAATCGGTAGCGTTCCCCTCTTATAGCAAAATCCTCGGCGGGAATTTCAAAGAACACCGCCGCGGGTTTGCCAACTCGATGATCATGGTTGGCCTTGCCCTCGGGCCGGCTCTGGGGATGTTAGTCGGAGGAAGCGCAGTCGATCACTTCGGGTGGCGGTCGTTTTTCGTGATGCTGGGCCTGGCCGGGATGCTCTGGCTGCCTTTCTGGGCAGCGTGGATGCCCCGCCGCACAGACTATTCAGTTCCAGCCACCGGCGCCACCTCGGGAGTGATTGACATTCTGCGGCAGCGGTCCGCATGGGGTACGTGCATCGGACAGTCCTCGATCAATTATTACCTGTATTTTCTGGTGACTTGGCTTCCCTTCTACCTGGTGCGGGCTCGTCATCTCTCGCTGAATCAGATGGCGCGACTCGGCGGACTGATCTTTCTGCTGTCAGCGATTGCCTCCGCAATTTCCGGCAAATTGGCGGACCGCTGGATTCGCGCCGGATCCTCTCCCACTTCCGTGCGAAAAGGATTTATGGCCGTAGGACATTTGGGGATCGGCATTTTCTTTGTGCTGACCGCCATCACCCCGGACCGGTTGTTAACTCCTGCGCTCTGCCTGACAGGCACTTTTCTGGGAATCTCCATCTGCAACAGTTGGGCCATCTCCCAGATGTTGGCGGGGCCGCGTATGGTGGGCCGCTGGGTCGGCGTGCAAAACTTCGCCGGAAATCTGGCTGGTGCCGTCGCACCCGCTCTCACCGGCTTCCTGCTGGACCGCACCGGCTCGTTCCACTGGCCATTCTTCATTACCGCGGCGGTTGCCTGGATTGGCGCTATTGGCTGGTACTTTGTCGTCGGCCCTCTCGATGTCGTGGACTGGGAAAAGTGCTCCAGGCCCAAGCTTCGCGCTCCGGTTTCGGTTGCGCCGCTCTCGCCGCAACCGTAATACACTCGTTCCATGCCGCAAGAAATCGAAATCAAATTCCGGGTTGACAACTTGCGCGCTCCTCGCTCGTGGTCTGCGCACGGTCGGCTTCCGGCTGGTAACTCGCCGGACGCACGAAATGAATACGCTGTACGATCTGCCCGGCGAAATCTTACGTTCGCGCAAGGAACTGTTCCGGATCCGAAGATACGGTTCGGAATGGACCCTGACCCACAAGAGCGGCACGAAGCGCGGCCGTCACAGCAGTCGAGTGGAGTTGGAAACGGCCGTAGCCGACGGAAAAAAGATGGACGCCATCCTGCGCGCTCTGGGCTACGAGCCCTCGTTCCGCTACGAAAAATTCCGCGCCGAGTGGGCCGATCGAAAGGGAAAGGTCGTGGTCGACGAAACCCCATCGGCAATTTCTGCGAGATCGAAGGCCCGCCGCGCTGGATCGATGCCACCGCAAAAAAACTCGGAGTAAGCGCGGGCGACTACATCACGAAGAATTACGCGACGCTATTCGCCGAGTGGAAGCGGGCAACCGGAAGTCCAGCGAAAGAAATGATGTTCAAGGCTGTTGGTCGGCGGGCTGGCTAGTGCTGTTGAGCGACTTTGTCTGGTTGCCCCACCCTTCCCGCGTTCTTTGCGGGAGGGTGGGCCGTCCCGAACGCTAGCGGCCTGCCCTTCGCTTCTCGCCTTCGCGCCGTCGACGGACACTCGATCTCGACTCTGCCTTCCCTTCCGGTCGCCCATTCGCGGAAACTGCTCCATTCCCACTCCTCGGGACGCAGCGCCAACCCTCGGTGCACCGGATTGCGATGGATATAGCGCAGTTTCTCGATCCGTTTCCTCTCTGTCCAAACCGGGAAATCGTAGTAACGAACCTGCCAGAAACGTCGTGGTCCCGGAGGACGCAACGTACCCGAAGTGATCTGTTTGAGCATCTGCATCACGACTGAGAGGCGGCCGCGCTCCGGTTCGTTGATCAGCAAGTGCACGTGTTCCGGCATGACCACATAGCCGGTCACGTAGCATCCATACCACTGGCGAACTCGCTCGAGTTGGCACTCGAAAACTTCCCGCGCGGCTACGGAATCAAGCAGCTTTCTGCGCTGATAGCAACTGAAAGTGATGAAATGCAGACAACCCTGATTCTGATAACGCTTGGGTTTCGCGGCCATTTCCCGACAGTGTAGCCCCACCCTGACTCCGCAAACGACGCGGAGTCAAGGATGGGGCAACCGCCATTCCCCAATTGGGAAAGAGCGGCCCACCCCGCTTTAATCCGGTTGCCCCACCCTTCCCGCGTTCTTTGCGGGAGGGTGGGCCGCCGAAACGCAAGGGCCTAAATCGGAAGTGGGCGAGCCCCCACGATTTCTGACAAACAAGAAGTCAAGACCTCGTTCGTGTACTGAGTGCCTCATTATCCGTGCAAAATTCCCATAAAGGAATCATTGCGGGAGACTTCCAGAGCGAAAGTCCTGTGTAAATAATTCCTTGCAAGTTATTGATTAAATGGCGGATAAATATCGTCGTTAAATCGATTTAAGGTTCCGCCAGAGCGCCTCAATTTCTACCTGAACTCAGGGTCGCTCGAGGGCAAAACAGCTCGTCAGACGCTGCGAGAATCGGCGGAGGAGGCATCCTACGGATTGAACGAAGGGCGATTACCCGGCAATATACCCCGCACATTAGACAATAACTAGCCGCGCCGGTGCTCGCTCAGCTTGCGATTAATGACGGAAACAAACTCGCGGGCGAGTTCCTCATCCAGACCCGCGCCGAAGGAAAACGTATTTTTCCCCTCGTCCAACAAAATGCCGCCGGCCTCTTGTTTTCGCTTGAGTTCCCAGCTTCCGGCCCGTCCAACGCGCACGTTGAAAACATCCTGAGTTTTGAAAACTTCAGCGCCAATGCTGAAACCGAACAAGCGCCGCTCAATCTCGATCACGTAATAATCAATGCGAATTTCTTCGACTGAGAACAGCTCGCGCAACAGCGCAAACAACCACCACATCAGCAGCAATGCTGGATAAACGACGAAAAGCGGCCCATTCGCCGATCGGGGGCGGAGCATCGAAATGCAAAATGAAAAGACGAGCAACATCAGAAAGGTCATTCCCAATTGCAGGAGTACCTCTTCTCTTCTTGCCGGGGGAATGACGATGACCTCGTCCGGCGCCGCCTGAAAACCAACGGTTAGTTCAGCTTCAGCCATAGCGCCGAAATCTTACACCCGGAGGCCGAGGTGCTCAACGATCTTTCCTGAGGCCAACTGAGCACTTATGACACCCCCTAAGCCCCGTGGCACTTCTTAAATTTCTTCCCGGAGCCGCAGGGGCAGGGATCGTTGCGTCCGACCTTTTCCTCACCGCGAACGACCTGCTGCACGGGCTGCGCGTCTCCGCCGCCTGCCATGCGGGCTTGCTCCAGCTCGCGACGCTTGCGGCGCATGAAAGCTTCTTCCAGCTCATCGGCAGAGGTCGAGACCATCCTCGGCAGGCTTCCGGCCGTTGCCATCTCCGCCGCGCTGGGCAGGAACTCCAGAGTCGGGACCTGCACCTGCCGGTCCGTCCTGCGGTGGACCACCAGCGTCCATGTCCGGCGGGCGCTCCAGAATCTGCATCAGGTAGAGATACCGCACGGTGTCTTCCTGGAAGCGCTGCATCATCGCTTCGAACATGTCGAAGGATTCTTTCTTGTACTCCACCAGCGGATCGTGCTGCCCGTACCCGCGAAGGCCGATGCCTTCTTTCAGGTGATCCATGCTGAGCAAGTGATCTTTCCATTGCTGGTCGATCACACTCAGCATGATCATGCGCTCGTGATGGCGCATGGCATCCGGGCCAATGGCTTTCTCTTTCGCGTCGTAGCGCTCTTTCAGTTTTTCGAAAATCGCGTCGCCCAGTTCCTGGCGGTTCAGCGACTCGGGCTTCACTCCCTCGGCGAGGAAGTCGACCCCGAAGCGGGTGAAGATCGCGTCCTTCAGCCCTTTGATATTCCAGTCATCGGCATGCGCCTTGGGCGGGCAAAACTGGTCGAGCTGATCGCTGAGAATGGCCGAGACGTAATCTTCGAGAATCAGATCCTTCTGGTCCATGCCCTCGAGCAGACGGCGGCGCAGGCCATACACGGCCTCGCGCTGCTTATTCATCACGTCGTCATATTCGAGAAGATGTTTGCGCGATTCGAAGTGCTGCGATTCCACCGTTTTCTGCGCGGTTTCAATGCGGCGGGTGATCATCTTCGATTCGATCGGAACGCCTTCTTCCATGCCCAGCTTCTGCAGCAGCGTCGAAATCCACTCGCGCGCGAAGATGCGCATGAGGTCGTCTTCCAGCGCCAGATAAAAGCGCGAAGATCCCGGATCGCCCTGTCGTCCGGCACGGCCGCGCAGCTGGTTATCAATGCGGCGGGACTCATGCCGCTCGGTGCCGAGGATGTGCAACCCGCCGACGGCGGTTACGTCGTCGTGCTCTTTATCCGTCTGTTGCTTGTAGCGATCAAGAGCTTCCGCCCACTTGTCAGTCGGTACGTTGTATTCGTTTCCGTTGTAATAGAAAATCGAATCCTGTCCGTCCTCCTGCGGCCCCTCGATCTTGCCCTGCGCGACCCTGAGTTGCTGGGCAATTCCCTTCTTGACCAGTTCCTGCTTGGCCATGAATTCCGGATTGCCGCCGAGCAGAATGTCGGTACCGCGGCCGGCCATGTTGGTCGCGATCGTGACCATGCCCTTGCGCCCGGCCTGGGCAACAATCTCAGCCTCGCGCTCGTGGAACTTGGCGTTGAGGACGACGTGCTTGATTCCCTTTTTCTTCAGCAGTTCCGAAAGCCGCTCCGATTTCTCGACCGACGTCGTGCCCACCAGCACCGGCTGGCCTTTGACGGCCAGTTGCTGAATTTCATCGGCTGCCGCGAAGTATTTTTCTTTCTCGGTGCGGTAGACGATATCCGGGTTCTCGATCCGCAGCATCTGCTTGTTGGTCGGAATCACGACCACATCCAGCTTGTAAATATTGTCGAACTCGGTCGCTTCGGTCTCGGCCGTACCCGTCATGCCGGCCAGTTTCTTGAACATGCGGAAATAATTCTGGAAGGTGATGGTGGCCAGCGTCTGGTTCTCGCGCTCGATCTTCACGCCTTCCTTGGCTTCAATCGCCTGGTGCAGGCCGTCGGACCAGCGGCGCCCGGGCATCATGCGTCCGGTGAATTCGTCGACGATGATGACTTCCCCGTCTTTGATCACGTATTCCACGTCCCGGCGATAAAGCGCATGCGCCTTGACCGCGGTCTCGACGTGGTGCTTCAGCGGCCAGTTTTCCGGGTCAGCGATGTTGCCGATACCCAGCAGCCCTTCGACTTTTTCCCAACCTTCGTCGGTGACGGTAATGTTGCGATGCTTCTCATCGATCACGAAGTCGCCTGTATATTGCGGAGGCTCGCCCGGGGGCCCGTCGATGGTTTCGCCCTTCTCCAGTTTCGGGATGATGCGGTTGACCTTGTAATACTTGTCGGTCGATTCTTCGCTGGCGCCGGAAATAATCAGCGGCGTGCGGGCTTCGTCGATCAGGATGGAGTCGACTTCGTCAACGATGGCGTAATTGTGCCCGCGCTGCACACAATCCCTGATGTCGAACTTCATGTTGTCGCGGAGATAGTCGAAGCCGAACTCGTTGTTGGTCCCGTAGGTGACGTCGGCGGCGTAGGCAGCCCGACGCTGCTCGTCGTCCAGGTCGTGGACGATGACGCCCACGGTCAAGCCCAGAAAGCGGTAAAGGCGACCCATCCACTCCGAGTCGCGTTTGGCCAGGTAGTCGTTGACCGTGACCACATGCACACCGCGTCCGCTGAGCGCGTTGAGATAGACGGGAAGGGTGGCGACCAGCGTTTTGCCCTCGCCGGTCTTCATTTCCGAGATCGTTCCCTGGTGCAGCACCATGCCGCCGATGAGCTGCACGTCGAAGTGCCGCATCTTCAGGACGCGCCAGCTGGCCTCGCGAACCACGGCAAAGACTTCAACCAGGATCTCGTTCAGGACTTCCTGGATCGCTTCATACTCCCGCTTTTCAAAAGCCTTCTGCTCGTCGAAGTCCGGCGCGTCAGCACCACCCTGCTCGGACGGCTCCGGTTGAGGACTATTCTTGCTGACGTGGCTCAGCGCCTCCTGAATGCGCGCGCGGAATTCGTCGGTTTTGGCACGCAATTCGGCGTCTGTGAGCTTCTGGATCTGCGGCTCAAGCGCGTTGATGGCCGCAACTTTCGGCATCAGCGCCTTGATGACGCGCTCGTTCTTTGTCCCAAAAACCTTGCCTAGCAGCTGATTAATCAACCGGGAATCCTTCAGAGGGCAGCACGCCCCAGGGTATCTCTAAAAGCCTAGCATATTCGATGCAGCCACACCCTCGCCGGACGCTGGCCGCACATCCAGTATAACGGTCCGGGTGATCGTCCCCACGTTGCGAAAAACCAGAGTAAGGTCACCCCGCAAGGCACGGTTGAGCCGTCCTTTGCGTACTGCGGCATGAGACCCTTTTCGTGTATATTCGCCACGACGAATGCCCACTTTCTACGACCGCTTTGTCGAATGCTCGGAGCGCTGGCCGGACAATGTCGCGCTGGAGTTGCAGCGCCACGAGCAACTCGAGAGCTGTACCTACGCCGAACTGCACCGGATGGCCGAATCGATTGGCCGATGGATTACCGAACACGGCTTCCAGCGCGGATCGCGGCTGGCCATTCTGGCCGACAATCATCCGCGCTGGGTCGCGGCCTATCTGGGAATCATCGCTTCAGGCTGCGCCGCCGTGCCCCTCGATACCGCACTGCACGACGATCAAGTCACGAAGCTGCTCAAGGACAGCGGCGCATCGGCGGTGTTCGTCGACGCCAAGCATGTTGCCGTGACGCGGCCCGCGGCCAAGGAACTGCATCTCGGCCTCATCCTGATGGATCCGGAGCGGATGACCAGCCATTCCATTCAGGAGCATTGGCTGGCGAATCTGCCCGCCGTTTTCGACGCTGGGCCGGGCAAGTTCAAGCCCGCGCCGGCGAACGACGATGATCTCGCTTCTTTGATTTACACCTCGGGCACAACGGCCGATCCGAAAGGCGTGATGCTGACGCATGCGAACTTTCTGGGAGAAGTTGAGGCCGTCTTCAATTGGGTCGACCTCGGACCAACTGATGCGCTGCTCGGCGTTTTGCCCCTGTTCCATGTGCTGGCGCAAATGGCCAACCTTTTGCTACCGCTGGTCAAGGGATCGCGCGTCGTCTACCTGGAAACGCTCAATACCACCGAACTGATGCGGGCGCTCACGGAGCGAAACATCACGGCATTTGCGGTGGTTCCACAGTTTTACTATTTGATTCACGAGCGCATTTTCCAGGAAATCGAAAAACGCGGCGCACTGACGAAGAGAGTCTTTGCCACGATGGTCGCGGTCAACCGGATGCTAGCAATACGTAGGTTGCTCCGAACCGAAGGCATGCAACATAACACTACGTATTGCTTAGGACGCTCCAGATGTAGCACCAAGACATATCAATTCCAATCCAAAGCGCACTACAGCATGAGGTTTTTCTTTTTCTATCCCTCGCAAATTCGCGCTATACTTCTGCCAACCTATCCCGCGAGCAGAATGCTGGAAGGAGTCGTTGACCATGCCGGGCATTCATCGCAGGAATCTCTCCGTCGGCCTCTTGATTTACGCCGCCCGTTGCGTTCTCCCTTGCCACGCCTGTTCGCAATGCGCGACAAATGGCGTCATTGAGACCGTCAGCAGTCCAACCTCAATGGACGGAAAGGACGAGCCATGCCTGACGGCAACGTAGATGTTCTCGCCCCCGGAGAAGCCCCGACTACGACGCCAAGGGAATGATGAACGCCGCCCTGGCCGGCACCGATCCGGTGGTCTTCTTCGAAAGCCAGAAGCTGTACGACTACGGCGAGATGTTCGTGGAGGAGGGCGTGCCGGAAGGCTACTACGAAATCGATCTGGCGGAGCCGAGTGTCAAGCGCCCAGGCAAGGACCTGACCATCCTCACCCTGGGGCCGGCTCTCTACACGGCCATGGAAGCCGCCAACGAGTTGCAGCAGCGCCACGGTATCGCGGCCGAACTGATCGACCCGCGCCGTCAATCCGCTCCACTACGAGCCGCTGGCGGCGTCCGTCCGCAAGACCG
>CAVXVD010000002.1:0-108435 GCA_963765015.1 uncultured Acidobacteriota bacterium
GTCCGGCCGGACGTCGTCCACGATGTGAGTGGAGAGGATGACGGTCCGGTCACTGCCCAGCGAAGAGAGGAGATTCAAGAAGCGATTGCGCTCGGCGGGATCCAGGCCCGCGGTGGGCTCGTCGACAATAATGAGGCGGGGATTGCCAAGGAGCGCCTGGGCGATGCCGAAACGCTGCTTCATGCCGCCGGAAAAAGTGGCGAGCGCCTTTTTTTTGACATCCCACAAATTGGTCTGCTGGAGCAATGAGTCGACGGTCTCCTTGCGCTCAGCCGATGAGGTCATGCCCTTCATCACGGCTATATGGTGAAGCATGTCGAGAGGCGAAATCTTGGGATAGACCCCAAACTCTTGCGGCAGGTAGCCGAGAATGCGGCGTACCTGGTCCTTCTGGCGCAGCACGTCGATGCCGTCGAGGCTGATCGTGCCGGAATCAGGATCCTGAAGTGTGGCAATCGTACGCATAAGGGAGCTCTTCCCAGCGCCGTTCGGGCCCACCAGGCCGAACATGCTGTTGCCGATCGAGAGTGAGAGGTTCTTCAGCGCCTTTACGCCATTCGGGTACGTCTTGGAGAGATTATTGATGGTGAGTGCCAATGTCGCCTCCGCATTGAGAAATACGTCTCAGGCCGCAATAATCCCGGCTCCCTATGAGATGGGGAGCTATTCTACTACCAAGAGTAAAGGGATCTCAGCGTCGATGGCTCGCGGGTGACTGGCGAACCAGAGGTTACCCCTCTAGTGAGCGGCTCCGGCACACTGCCTGCTATATGAGATCAATGCGTACACGATGTCTGGAAACGTAGCTAAGCAAGCATATTTCTCTCTCACGTGGACCTAAGTCGGGAAAAAACTACAGTTTGGCCTCTCGTCGCAACCCGTGTTTATTGGCCGAAATCCACCACTCCCTGGCCGAAATCAACCGCTGTAAGTCACTCAAAAGAACGGAACTCTTTCCGATTCCCGGGGTTCAATCCAGTGACAGGAATTTTGTGGGGACATTATGAAAACCAAATTATCGAAAACGCTTTTTGCCACGTTGTTGACGAGCGCGATGGCGCTTGGGATTGCACCTTCCTTGAAAGCGCAGGACCAGTCGATGGACAAGCCCTCAGCGGCTGAGAGCGCTCAGGTGGATCAAGGACCTCAGCCACAACAGCCCGAGCCTCAATACAATGCTCCGGACCAGGGCGCGCCTCAAGATGTCGCACCTCGATCGCCGCAAGATCAGGATGCATACCAAGACCGCGCATATCAAGACCAGGCGTCCCCGCTTACAGCCCAGCCGAATCAACGGCAGTACACGTCGTTGCCTCCGGAGCAGTTGAATAAGCTGGTAGCCCCGATTGCGTTGTATCCCGATTCGCTCGTGGCGCAAATACTGGCCGCGTCAGCGTATCCAACCCAGATTGTAGAGGCGGACCGGATGATACGGGAGAACCCCTCTCTGAAGGGACGGGACTTGGCCGAGGCAGTGGACCGGCAAGATTGGGATCCGAGCGTGAAGTCTCTGGCTGAGTTTCCCACGGTTCTCGCAAACTTGGACAGGGATTTATCGTGGACCTCTGAGTTAGGCGAAGCCTACCAGAACCAGCCGGATGATGTGACGCGGGCGATCCAGGACATGCGTCACAAGGCTTACGACGCCGGCAATCTGCGGAGTACGCCTCAAGAACGCGTGTACGAGCAGGGACCGAATGTGGACATCCAGCCGGCTGATCCGAATGTGGTGTATGTGCCCACTTATAACCCGGCGTATGTGTACGGATATCCGGTAGGCCTGTGGCCTGGGTTTAATCCGTGGTGGGGAGTTGGCGGCCCGTTCATTTCGTTCGGCTTTGGCTTCCCGATCTCACCGTTCTTCGGCTTCGGCTGGGGATGGCATGGATGGGGTATTGGTTGGGGCTTCCACGGTGGAATCTTCTTCGGCGGCCATCCGTATGCCTTCCGTGGCCGAGGATTTTATAACCACGCCGCGTTTGTGCACGGAAATGTCCGAGGCTTCTCTTCCGCCCGCGGCGGATTGGGAGCGCGCGGATTTGCGGGTCGCGGGTATGCGGGCGCATCTCGAGACTACGCGGGAGCGTCCCGCGGGTTCGCCGGCAGCAATCGAGGGGCAACCGCTTACCGGGGCGGTGCCGGTAATCGAGCCTACGCAGGCAACCGGGGATTCTCCGGAGGCGGACGAGCTTTTGCTGGACGCGGGTCGAGCGCGCCGCGCGCTGGTGGTTTCAGCGCCGGCCGCGGTGGTCAGTCGCGCGGATTCTCTTCGCATGGAGGCTACGGCGGTTCGCACGGTGGCGGACACGTTAGCGGCGGACATTCCAGCGGTGGACACGGCGGCGGTCACAGTGGCGGCGGACACGGTGGCAGGCGCTAACCGTCCCATAAAGTCATCACCGTTCCAGCCCAAATCGAAGGTCCCGCTCTCAAGAGCGGGGCCTTTTTTTATTCGACCATCTCGGTGGTGGCCCCGCTTCTATTTTGTGCTCGATGACCCAGCCCTGAGTTGGATAGAGGATGCCAGGAGAATAGCTTTTGAGAGAAAGCACTCGACGAAGAGCTCCCGTATTGTGTGCAATCGGGAAGTCTTTTGGTCCGGCCCTCGGGCGATTAGTACTGGGAAGTCGGCTGCGCTTTAGCTTCGTCAGAAGGTGGATCCTCGCCCGACGAGAACGATAAGATTTAGGCTGTCGCCGACTCCAATCTCTCCATCTTTGATCACTGGGGCCGCATCGTTTAGCGACCCAGATTAGAAACTGCCGCTCCCGGGGAACAAATGGCACCCAGACGATGTGCATGTCATATCATGTTGGGGCAAAGGAGCAGTATCAATCCCGATCTATGTTTATGCGAATCAGAGTTTGTCTCCTCCTGGCCCTGATCTCGGCCCCAGACCTAATCGGCGCCGATATTGTCATGAAGGTCACCGACAAGAATTACCTCGATACTCAGGGTTTCAGTGTTTTTCTCTACGACAGCACGTACCATCCTATTTTTGTGGACCAAAAGAACACGGCGATGGAGATGATTCTTCACGGCCAGCGCATCGCCACTAACGGCGACGTGCGGCTGATGCCAACGCCGGAGCAGTGGGACCTGGTGGCAACTCTCAAAGGGCGCCACGCCGACAAGGCCAACAACCGGCTCACTGCCGATCTCGCTTTCCCGACCTTTGATCTGAGTTACACCCTGGAAATTGCGGCGGAACCAGGCGGCGTGAGGGTGAGCATCAATCTCGACGAGCCGCTGCCGCAGAAACTGGCGGGGCGGGCGGGGTTCAACCTGGAGTTCCTGCCCTCGATCTACATGGGAAAGGCTTATTTAGTCGACGGAACGACAGCCGGCATCTTCCCGCGAACGCCGAACGATCCGATGGTCAAGGTGATGCCCTTGCCCGACGAACCGAAAAAGGCGTACTACCTTGAGGACTGGGATAAGGCCAAGGGATACACTCAGCCGCTGCCGTTCGCCGAGGGTAAGAGCATCACCCTGGGAGTCGACGATGCGCTGGCCCGCGTCAATGTGGTATCAGATACGGCCAACCTCATGCTGTTCGATGGACGCGACCGCGCCCCAAATGGCTGGTTCGTGTTGCGGTCGCTCATCCCTGCAGGCAAGACCACCGGCGCCATCGTATGGCACATCCGTCCGGACGTGATTCCGAACTGGACGCGCCCGCCGGTGATCGCTCACAGCCAAGTCGGTTATGCGCCGAGCTTCTCCAAGGTGGCGGTGCTCGAACTCGACCCGAAGTACAACGCCCCGAAGACGGCCAGAGTGATGCGCCTGATGGAAGACGGATCGTACAAGCAGGTGTTCGAGGGAGCGATCACGCCTTCGACGCCATGGCTGCGCTACGTCTACTCAAAATTCGACTTCACCCCCGTCAACGAGCCCGGACTTTATGTCATCGAGTACGCAGACCAGCGTACGGCACCCTTCCCCATCTCCAAGGACGCTTACGCCAACATCTGGCAGGACAGCCTCGACCATCACCTCGCCGCGCAGATGGATCACGTTTCCGTTCGCGAAGGCTACCGCATGTGGCATGGCGCTTCGCATCTCGATGATGGCCGTATGGCGCCTGTAGTTGGGGAGCAATTCGATGGCTGGAATCAGGCAACGGCTACGGACGGGAAGTACAAAGGCGGTGATCACATCCCTGGGATGAATGTGGGCGGATGGTACGATGCCGGCGATTTCGACCTCGAGGAGCCTGCGCAGCTGAGCGTGATTCAGAGCCTCGCTCTGGCCTATCGCGAATTCAATCTCAAGTACGACGAGCTTACGGTAGATGAAGCCGCACGTGAGGTTGAAATGCACCGTCCGGATGGCGTGCCGGATACGGTGCAGCAAGTGAAGCACGGTGCACTGCTCATCCTGGCGCAGTTCCACAACATCGGCCACGCCATCCGCGGAACTCACGAGCCAGATCTACGCCAGTACACCCAGGTAGGCGACGGAGCGTCGAAAACTGACGGCCGCATTTACGATCCGAAGCTCGGCCCAAACGAAGTGAAGGGCGACTACTCCGGCAAGCCGGACGATCGCTGGATCTTCACCACGAATAACTCGTACTTCCAGTGGAATGCCATCGCGGCGCTGGCTGCGGCGGCGGATACGCTGAAAGGCTGGGACGACGCATTGGCCAAAGACTGCCTCGAGACCGCGATCAAAGCATGGAAGGACACGACGGCAAATCCAACGCTGTATCCGACAAGTGCCGGGCCAGACCCAGAGGCTCCCCCAGGAGGTGTGCTGGCTGCGTCTCAGGGTATGGTCTCTGGCGCGCTGGGTCGTAACCCAAAGAGCAGTTCCGGTACGCCAACAAACTCGGGCGCACCAAGCGCTCCGGCAGCTCCTCCCGCTGGCTCCGGCCGGAGCCGATCTTTCGTCGGCATGGACTGGTCCGCAGCTCTGGAACTGACCATCGCCACAGATGGCGGCGAGCCCTACAAGTCTCGCCTGAAGGAATTGTTCCCTCGGATGATCACCGTGCAGCAGATGGACCTCCATGGTTGGACAGCAGTCCGGGCATTGCCTTATCTGGACGCGAGCGCGAAAGATCAAATACGGGAAGCGGTGAAGACATACATGGCGGGTCTGGACAAGCAATTGGGCGCCACCCCGTTCGGTGTGCCCCCGAGCCTCGGCACATGGGGTGGATCGGGCGCCGTAGTGGACATGGCGATCCGAATGTATTTCCTGCACAAGACGTTTCCGGATCTCGTGGGCCCCGAATACACTCTTCGCGCCGTCAACTACATTCTCGGCACGCACCCAGTATCGAGCACTTCGTATGTGGCTGGAGTGGGAACGGTGTCGAAGACGAAGACGTACAGCAACAACCGCGCTGACAATGCTTACATCCCGGGTGCCGTGATTCCGGGATACATCATCATCAAGCCGGATTTTCCGGAGTGCATCGACGACTTCGGATTTCTATGGTTCGAGGATGAAGCCGTCGTTGCGGGGTCGGCAAGCTGGGTCGTGGCCGGCAACGCTGCAGATGCCATCATTAAGGAATCGAAGTAGACGCAAGGCCTTGCTGAAACGGGGGCCAACAACGCAAAACACCGGCCGCTCCAGCGCAGTATGCGAACAAGGATCGTGGCCCAGAAGCTCCCGCAAGAAACCGTCGTCACATACCGACGGAAATTCTTGTAACAGATGGACGCTTTGGTTGCGTCACTTGCTTTCTGGGTCTTCGACGATTTCGATGAGGAATCCGAAAGGATTGTCGGTTCGCGATTTCGGGTGAACAAAGAATACAGTCGTTCCGCGGGAACCTTTGCGCGGAGCTTTGTCGATGATCTGGAACCCGCTCGCTTTCATCGCGTCGAAGGCCTGTTGGGCGCTCTTCACCCGGAATGCGACATGCGCCAAACCGCCGCGACCACCATTCCTTTCGATCAGCTTCTGCACCGGAGAATCAGGACTGAGTGGCTCAAGCAACTGAATGAGGTTGGGCCCTTCCCCGATTTGCAACAGCGCTTCGCGCACTTGATCCGTTCCGAGGACTTCCTCGCGGTGAACTTCGCGGAAGCCGATCATTTCGTAGGCTCTAACCTGCCCGTCGAGTTCTCCTTGCTTCACTGCGATTGCCACGTGGTCTACAAACTGAATTCCCGGTACATTTTTCAGTGCCTCGTGCGTGCTGCTCATCGTTAATCCTTTCTATAAAGCTCTGGCAACAATCTCTCATTATTCAAACTCAACGACCGCCTGATTCACTTCTACAGGCTGAAGAAATCATAATAAAGATCTTACGGACGATCATATGCTGCGGGACGATCAACTCAACAGGAGCAAACTCCGGGTCGATTGAAGACCTGCTCTCACTATTTTGTCGGCCCGGCCGGGATAAAGAATCCGTAAAGGAGCCAGGGAGGAAAATTGACGAGATCTTTATGAATTCCTTTCGCGTCCTTTATGTCGAAGCGTATTGAATATTGGAATCAGGGGAATGCTTTGAGTGAAACACCTCAGGCCAGCGGTTCTGCCGGAAGATCCTGACTACCAGACCCACAGCGACGAACAACGAAATAGTGGTTTCTCAACAAGATAGAAGGAACGAAAGCATGCCGAATGAGAACTTCCCGTTACGAACTCCCTTAAGGGCGACCCCTGTTGCCCTGATCTTAGCTTTTAGCCTCGCTGTCACGCTGGTGCCGCAATGTGCCGGACAAGCACAGGAACAGGCCGGCCCGTCTGATGTGGCGGCTGTCCATCGGTCAGAGGCTGACGGTACGGTTCATAGTGGAGGTTCGACTGCCGAGGCGCCGCCAGCCGGTGCGGCTGCTCGTGACACAGAAATATCGCCGGCGGTGGCAAGACAACTCGCCGCCATGCAAGCGGAAATTGATGAATTGAAGGCGGAGTTGAGAGGCCATGCGGCTGCCGAGTCCGGCAGCGGTTGCGACTCCGGTCGTACCATCCGCCACGACCGCCGTTGCACCCACGTCGCCGACTGTTCAGCCCACGACGCCGGGGTCAGTCGAACCGGGCTTGCCTGGCGCTCAAGAAGCGCACGCCGGCCCTCCTGAAAAGCCAGCGCCGACAGACCCGTTTGCTTACGCCGACTGGACCTGGTTGAACGGTAATCCTCGCAACAAGGATGTCGTTTGGGACTCCAAATTCTTCACGCCAGAAATCCGCATGGATGTGAATTACATCATGGACCTCAACCATCCGCAGGACGACACAATGGGTGGTTCGACAGAAATCTTCCGCTCGAACGAGATCCAAGTCGAGCAAATCAGCTTTGGTGGCAACTTTCACTGGCAGAACGTGAACGCCAGGATTTTGACCATGTACGGAATGTTCGGCGTGACGACTCCCCGCAATGACGCTAGTGCGGGCCGCGGCCAGTGGGACCTTCGTGGCGCGTACAAGTACGTGTCCGAAGCGAATGCGGGCTATCACTTTAGCGTGAACCATGGGCTGAACTTCGACGCAGGAATTTTCGTTTCTTACATCGGCCTCTTCAGTTATTACAATTTTGACAACTGGGCTTACCAACCCTCGTATGTTTCGTCGAACACGCCCTGGTTCTTCAATGGCGTTCGCATCCAGTGGTTTCCTACCGACAAATTGAAGATCGAGCCCTGGATCATCAACGGATGGCAGTCGTATGGTCGAATGGGGAGCAAGCCCGGCCTGGGCGGGCAGATCCTGTATCGCCCGCTGCCCTGGTTGTCGCTGGTGTTCAATAACTACGGCATGGGCGAAGATACATTGGGCAATGGCGACGGCCATTTTGGCCGCTCTCGCATCCATACCGACGATAGCGCCGAGATCAAGTACTACGACCACCCAGAGAAGTTTCTCGACAAGATGGCGTTTTCTGTCACCGGCGACTTGGGGTGCGAATACGGTGGAAATGGCTCCTTCGTGAGCGCACAGGGTCGAATCATCAACAACAACGTGAATTGCCATCACAACACGGTTGCCAGCAGCAAGCAGACGTTCGCCGGATGGATGCTGTACAACCGCTGGTGGTTCAAAAAGGATCGGTACGGCATTACGCTCGGCGGCGGAGCAATGGCCAATCCGGGCCGCTATCTGACGCTGCTTCCACCCATCAATGGAGCCGATGCCATCACCGGTTCGCCGTACTTCACCCAGAATCCGGGTGACCCGTATAAGGCATGGGACACTTCGCTGACATTCAACTGGATGCCCAAGCAGTACATTACCTTCCTTGCCGAATATGGATATCGACACGCCAATGTACCGTATTGGACGGGACGGGGCGGCATCACACCGGGCGTTAATCTCTTCCCAAGCACCGTTCCAAATCCAGGAGGAGGTTCGGTGGTGGGAGGGACAAGTTGGGCGCCAGGTCCGATCTTGTCGGCCACGCCTGGTTATACCTGCATAGCTGGCAGCACGGGTTGGTGCCCCGACTTAAGAAAAGACGAACCAAGCATTCGGTACGCCGTCATGGTGAAGTTCTAATCGGCAACTATCTCACTGCGGGTCAAGTCCTCAAGGCCAGGGTGATGATACTTGAGCGCTGTTCCATCTGTTTTGGCATTACCCTGTGATTTCGATTAGATCAGCTTTAACTGTTGGGGCTGCACAGAAGTCACCCGCACACGCTCGACCTTACGATCGGTGGATTCGAGAACCTCGTAGCGCAAACCGTCGTCTTCGACGACCTCGCCTTTACGAGGAATTCTGCCGGCAAGTTCGCTAACCAATCCGGCGATAGTTGCAGACTCCTTGCCTTCCGGCTTGGTCCCGAAAAGTTCGTCGAGACGGTCGACGTCCATTCCGCCGGAGACGATGAATGCGCGATCGCCGTCGCGGACAATCTCCGGCTTATCGCGATCATCGCGGATTTCGCCCACGATTTCCTCGACCAGGTCTTCGATCGTGACCAGTCCGGCGACGCCGCCGTATTCGTCGACCACGATGGCCATGCGGATATTCTGCTTCTGCATCTCGCGCAGCAAGTCGCTTCCCAACTTGCTTTCGGGAACGAAATAAACATCGCGCCGCATGATGGTGTCGAGAGTGCGAACATTCGCCTCGCTGTCGGGCACCTGCAACACGTCTTGGGTATAAACGATTCCTTTGATCGTATGAATACTGCCTTCATAGACCGGCACGCGGGCGTAGTGTTTCGTCCGCAGCATTTCAATGAAGTGCTCTACCGTCGTATTCGTGGGCAGGGCAAACATCTGTGGTCGTGGCTTCATCGCCTCGCGCACCGTCTTGCCGCTGAACTCCACGACCGACTGGATCAGATCTCGGTCCCCTTCCTGAATAATGCCCTCTTCCTGACCGGCCTCAATCAGCGCATCCACGGCCTCGGCAGAGGTTTCCGCTTGCTCGCTCGTGTTCGTCTTAGTCAGGGAGGCCACCGACTGCAAAAACCCGACAACAATCGTCACTGGCAGCACCAGGTAGATCAGCACTTTCAGAAACGGCGTCCACTGGATCAGCCACTCCCCTTTAGTGCGAGAAAAAAACACGAAGGGCAGAAAGCGGTTGCACAGAATCACAATCAATAGCACGCTGATGGTCGCTTGCAGGATCTCGTAGATGCTCCAGAGCGGATCGCTGAAAACCAGGTAGCCGATAAGCAGTGCAATCGCGGCGGTGGTTAACTGAGTAAGGACCGCCATCGAGAGCGATGCCCGGCTGCGGTTGATCGCCAGTTTCGGCTCGACGCGTTGCTCGAAGACGTCAATGTTGTCCTGAAATTCGCGAGAGAGAAATTTCCCCGCTTCCTGAAAAACCCGGTCGACGTAGGAGACGAGGGTTAGCAATCCAACCAGGAGAAACAGAGCGAAGGCGACGGCAAAGTTCATGTCGTTCTCCGCGCTCTCCTGCCGCGCGCCGTGCTCGACCCAAGCTTGCCAGTTTCGTTCTTGCGGGCTTGAGCGCGTTCGATCAACGCCGAGGGGAGCCTCAGAGCCTGGCGTAACTTCGCTTCTTTCCGCGCCATTTGACCATTATCGCGCTCATGGTCAAACCCCGCCAAATGCAGGATTCCGTGCAGAATCAACACCTTGACCTCGAGAGCGACAGTATGACCCAGGCGCGCGGCATTTTGCATGGCGATATCGGCCGAGATCGCGAGTTCTCCCGCGCAGCGTGCTCTTTTCTTGCCCTGGCTGAACTGCTCGGAGGGGAAGGAAAGAACGTCCGTGGGCTTGTTCAGTCCGCGGAAACGGAGATTAAGCAAACGCATGGCGGCGCTGGTCGTCACCAGCACGTTTACCGTTCCCCGCACTCCGGCGGCGCGGCGGGCACGTAGCAGGAAGCGGCCGAACCCTTCCTCACCCAGTCCCGCGATTCGTTTTTGCAAAATCACCAAAACCGTAACCTTCCCGCTTGGTCTGCCAACTCCAAGGATAAAAGAAAACAGGAGGGCCCTTGCCGCGGCCCTCCTGCCAATGACTAAACGCCTATCCCTGCGCTTCGGCCGGAGCATTCCCGGCTTCCGTGGGTGAAGCAGCAACCGATTTCTCGCGCGCAACCGCAGCTTCTGAATTCCGCAGATCCGTATTTCTGGGCTCAGCTAGCAAAAGTAACTGTTGCTCAGCCACCCGAGCCTTATGCTCGTCGTAGGCGCGAACGATGCGCTGCACGAGGTGATGCCGAACCACGTCGCCCTCGTCGAAATGCACAAAGGCTAATCCGTCTACGCTCTTCAGCACATCGACGGCTTCGACCAGTCCGCTGCGGCGCGCGTTGGGCAAGTCAATCTGGGTTACGTCGCCGGTGATAACCGCCTTCGAGTTGAACCCAAGTCGAGTGACGAACATCTTCATCTGCTCTGAGGTCGTGTTCTGGGCCTCGTCGAGAATCACGAACGAATCGTTCAGCGTGCGTCCGCGCATAAATGCAATCGGCGCAATCTCGATGACGTTCTTTTCGAGGTAGCGATCCACTTTCTCGGGATCAAGCATGTCGTACAAAGCGTCGTAGAGGGGGCGCAGATACGGATCGATCTTGTCCTGCAGCGTGCCCGGCAGGAAGCCCAGACGCTCGCCCGCTTCCACCGCAGGGCGCGCCAGGATGATGCGATTCACCCGCTTGGCCAGCAGCGCAGAGATCGCCATTGCGACCGCGAGATACGTCTTGCCGGTACCAGCCGGGCCAATGCCAAATACCATGTCGTGCTTCTCGATCGCTTCGAGATAACGGCGCTGGTTGCTGCTCTTGGGCTGAACGGTGCGGCGCCCGAACGAACGCTGCTTGCCGGCGTCTGCCAACCCGCGCAAGGTAGACGTCGGATCCGAGGTCAGCACCCGCAGCATGCTGTTTAAATCGCCGTTATTAAACGTGTGCCCGGATTTCAGCAGGCTCTCGTAATCGGCAAAGACCTGCGCCGCGCGAGCCACGTCCTTGTCCGCGCCTTCCAGTTCAATGGCGTTCGATCGCAAGTTGATGGTGACGTTGAGACCGTCTTCCAGCAGCCGCACGTTCTCGTCGCGTGTGCCGAACAGCGTCTCGATGTTGGGACTAACCCCGATGCTTTTTTTCATTCAGTGTGTTTGCCGAATTATGTAGGGACCGCCGCCCTCAGCTGCCCGGCCGGGCAAAGCCCAGCAGCTGCGGAACATTTGAGATGCACTCGTGCAACTCGCAGACAAAGCAGGGTTTCGCTTGGAGACGGGACCAACCGGAATGCGCATGCCCAGAAGGCAAGTCACTACCATTAGCTAAAGCGTACCCCGGGGCGAAGTGGGAGTCAATGGGAGCAAAATCTGCGCGCAGGGCTGCGAAACAGAGTCCGTTATTGATCACGCCGTTCGATGGGAACAGCAGATTACGCCTTGGCAGGGGTTGCGTCGCGTGCGGACGCCGGCACTGCCCGGGTGCGGGCCCAATCGCGAAGCGTGGCGATTTCTTCTGCGCGAGTCACAGAAAGTGGCACCGTCTGCGCCAAGCCATCAACTAGTGACTGCGTCGTGAGGGCCTTTTTCTCGGAGTATGCTGCGTAAAGAGCACCTTGCACTGCGGCGTCGATTTCCGCTCCGGAATATCCTTTCGCAGCGGCGACCACTCTTTCCAGATCGAACTCTGCTGGATTTCGCTTGCGTCTCGCCAGTTGAATCGAGAATATCTGCTTGCGCTCTGACTTGATTTGGCAGGTCGACGAAGAACAGTTCGTCGAATCGTCCTTTGCGGATCAATTCCGGGGGCAGCACCGAGACATTGTTGCAGGTAGCGGCCACAAAGACGGCTGCCTTGCGATCCTGCATCCACGAAAGAAATGAGGCCAGCAGGCGCGAGGAAACTCCTGCATCGGCCGACGCGGAATCAGGGCCGCTGCCGGCAAAAACCTTTTCCAACTCGTCAATCCACAACACACACGGCGCCAGCCCCTCGGCAACCTGAAAGACTTTGCGGATGCGCTTCTCGGTCTCGCCGATGTACTTGTCGTAAACTGCCGAGGTGTCGAATTTCACCAGCGGCAGTCTCCACTCTCCGGCCACCGCGCGTGCGCACAGCGACTTGCCGCATCCCTGCACGCCCAGAACGATCATGCCGCGAGGAGGCTCCAGCCCGAACTCGCGGGCCGAATCTTCCCAAGCACCGCGGCGCTGGCTGAGCCAGTGCTTCAAGTTCTCCAACCCACCCACGCTCGCCATGTTGTCTTCGGCCTGGATGAACTCGAGCATTCCCGAATGCCGCAGCAGTTGTTTCTTCGCGTCGAGAACATCAGTGACGCTCTCCGGACACAGCGCGTAACGCGTGACCAGGGCTTGCGAAATGGCGCGCTCGGCCTCTTCTTCGCTAAGACCGCGCAGGTTGGCCGACATCGCATCTATACCGGCGGCATCGAGTTGCAGCTTTAGCGTGTAAGTCTTGGAGAGCCGGGTGAACGTGTCGTGAATCATTTCGCGAAGCCGGTCGCGGTCCGGAAGAGGCAGATCAAAATATTCGACGAGCGTAGTCAGTTCGGGTGGAACGGTCAATTCGGGCGCGGTGATTACAACCGTCTTCCGGTTCGCGGCAAATTTCTGGCCTACGTCGCGCAGCCGCCGCACCACCACTGGGTCATCCATGTGACGGTGGAAATCTTTCAGGATGTAGACGGCTTCGACCGTCATCGTCTCCATGTTCGCCAGAGCCTGTACGGGTTCGCGCGTGTTGTAGATGGAACCCCCGCTCGTGCCGGGCGCACCCTCGCCCATCGAAGAAATCATGGCCCGGGCGAGTTTGTCCCCTTCGCTGCCGCTGGGACTGAGCGCCGTGCGCGCTTGCGCCAGAGCGCGCGAGCCTTGGTTCCAGATGGTGGTCGCGACGCCTTGCTGGGCTGTCTTTGGAGGCTCGGGCGGAGTGTTGGTCCCGGAGCGCAAGAGGCCGTCGGCGATGCTCCACTCAAAGGTCGCCATGTTGAGTTCGGCGCAGGCGGCGCGCACCAGGCTGATGGCGTGCATCTCCTCCGACGTCTCCATCACCACGATGGGCGTAGAGGAGTTAATGAGCACTTTCAGGCGTTCGAGTCCGTCTGGCATGGGTACGCCTCCCCGCGATTGCAGTGCCCCAGTCGCCGGCATCTGTTTGACCGGTCGAGAGTTGCTCCCCTATAATAAGTAATTCGGACCCACCCGAATATCTTTCAGTACACACAAAGGTAACGAACCAGCTATGGCAAACCATGCATCTGCGTTGAAGCGCGTCCGCCAGACCGAACGCCGCACCGCGCGCAACCGCGCCAACACCTCCAGCCTGCGTACGCAGTTGCGCGACCTGCGCGAATCCATCGAAAAAGGCGACAAGGCTGCCGCCGAGCAGATGTATCGCAAGACCGTCTCCGCCCTCGATAAGGCCATCCAAAAAGGTACCCTGCACGAGAACACAGCCTCGCGCTACAAGTCCCGCCTGGGCAAGCGCGTCAGCGCGATCAAGTAAGCTTTCCGTTGGCAAATCCCCGGCCCCGAGACAGAAACTGGGCGGGGAGCTCGAAATTCTCGCAGTTGTGAAGATTCAAAACTCTACAGTCTGATTCCGAAGTGTGTGTGCAAAACGTGCACTTTTTCCTCTTCGGACGCGAGGATTCTCTCTTCGCGTCCGCCTCGGCCTGTCGTGATCAACTTCATCTCTGACAGCGTGATCCGGCCTTCGGGAGTGGCTCGCGTGCAGATGCGGTTCTGCATGAAGTGCGAGTCGGGCGAAGTCTGGTGATAGTGGCATCTGGCGGCGAAATCCTGCAGGGTGCGGGGCTCGAGCGAGAAGGAGTATTGGCGTCTCCACTGCCCGTCGGGAGCGGACTTTTCCAACCGGAGGCGATTTTCGAGTTCGACCAGACGGAACCTTCCAGCAGGATCGACTTGCTCTTCACGCCTTTCGATCCGGAGCGGTTCGAGAAACGATTCTCCAAAACCAACATCAGCGAGCCACGGCTCCTCCAAATCGACCCGGAGGGTCAGATGATCGAACTCGGGACTATCTTTGCCTCCCTTGCCCGTAACTCGCGCCGAAAGCAGGTTTACGCGGAATCCTAAAGCGCGGAGGAGCGCGGCGAAGGCTCCGTTTAGCTCGTAACAGAACCCACCACGGCGACGATCGACGACCTTGCGCAGATTTGCGTCTTCGTCGACGACCAGCCGGATTCCGAGAGCAATGTCCAGATTCTCAAACGGAACGGTTAAAAGATGGGCGCGATGGATGAGACGCAAGGTTTCGGCGGTGGGATCGGTCGGTCCGGAGTAGGCAATGCGGGCGAGATAGGCAGCAACGTCAACCATGACTACTTGAGACGACAGCAAGCGGCCTGCAGATCGTTCACACGGGTAACTGCTCTTGCATCCAGCCCGGCGCTTCCAGTTTCGGTTCGGTCGTGAGATCGATGACGAGGCGTTCCAGAACCATGCGCTTACTAACGGGATTGGAGCGCAGCGCGAGATCCGCCTTGGCAACCAGACGAATCGCGCGGGTAAGCTCGCGGCGGTTCTTGTAGCGACGCGCCTGCCGGATGATGTCATCGGCGGCGAATGGAGGCACGCGGAATCCCTGCCACAGCGCGGCCCACAGCATGCGCTGGTCGCGGACGTTGCGCTCGAGAATGACCAGCATCTGGCGAAATGTTTTCGCGAGCATGTAGATGTGCCCGATCGCTGCTTCCTCGCCTTCGCCTGACAACAGGATGGCATCCAGCACTTCGAGGGCACGGATACGGTCTTTGCTGGAGATCGCGTCGGTCAACTCATAGAGCGACCGCTGCTTGGCGGCGAGGACCATGGTTTCGACGTCGCCGAGCGTGATGCGCTTCTTCTCACCGACGTAGAGAATCAGCTTCTCCAGTTCGTTGGAGATCATCATCATGTCTCCGCCGAGAGCGTCCACCAGCTCGCGAGCGCCGTCGGGTTCGATCTTCACGCCGCGGCTGGTGCAATACTCTGAAATCCAGCGCACCGCCTCGCCCTCTTCCACACGCGCCAGTTCAACGATTGCGCAGTATTGACCCATAGTCTCGCGGATGCGCTGGTAGCGTTCCTTGTCCTGCATCTCCATACGGCGGACGTCGGCGGGAATGCTGATATGGTCGGCGACAAACACGATCAGCGCATCGGGATTCGGGTTTTTGCAATATTCCTCGATCGCGGCGAGTTTCTCGTCATTCGAGCCGCGGCCGTACAGATTCTTCACGCCGCGCACGAAAAAGACCTGGAAGGGCGCCATCAGCGAGGGCGTGCGGGCGCGATCCAGAACCTCGGCGAGATCGGTTTCGGCGAGATCAAATTCGAAGAAACTGAAGTCGCGCAGATCGGCGGGAACCAGGTGCTCAAGGATGGCGATCGCGAAAACGTTTGCGAAAAAAAGCCTCATCCCCGACGAAGACGTAGGCCGCGCGCAATTTGCGCGATTCCAGTTCGCTGACGAAGCGTTCGGCCTGGGCGAAGGCCCGCATTAGACTTCTCCCCTGCTGGAGCTCATCATTTTCGAATGTAGCATTGAGCGTCCGGTTCGCATAGTGACCCAGTCGTGAACGTCTAAAGCCTGCCGAGGAACTGCACGACTTCCGGCGAGTTCCAATCGATCGGCCCAACGAACTTGCGGCGCAGCATGCCCTGGCGGTCGATGATGTAGGTCTCAGGCCAGCCCGCAGTACCGTACAGATCTGCCACTTTCTGTTCCGGATCGCGCACGGTCAGAAAATTGACCTGACGCTGTTTCAAGAAACGATGATACGCATCTTCATCCACGTCGATGCTGACGCCGAGGACCACGACTCCCTGCGCACGCGTGCGTTCCTGCATGCTCATCAGCGACGGAAGTTCGGCCACGCAAGGCGGGCACCACGTCGCCCAGAAATTGAGAACCAGGACCTGTCCGCGAAATTGGCTGAGCGTGACTTGCCGGTCGGAATCACGAACCGTGAAGTCTCGTGCCGAATCACCGATGCGCGGCGGCCGGGAGCCCCGGTTGCATCCGGACGCAAACAGAAGCGCCGCCAGCGTAACGAAAAGAATGGGGCGCGTCACGCGTTAAAAGCCCTCCAGGATATTGGCAACCAAGGTCCGAGCGAAGTCTTGCGAAAGACGGCGGAAGGCGGGCGAATCTTCCTCGAAAAAGCTGGCCAGGTCCTGTGAAACTTCGTACTGCTCGCGAAATAGATAAGCAGGATTCTGGTACAGCACTTTGCCACTCCGATCAGTCAGCGTAACTCTCATACTGACAACGACCAGAACGCTAGCGGCGCGGCCGGTGGCCGTGTCATAGGTAAGCGGAGACACAACTGTGGAGAGCACAGTCCCGTGCAGCGTGGCATCGGCGTCACCGGAATCATTGTGGAGAATGCTGTAATGAGTGCGCGTGGTAAATTCCCGGACGACGGACGCGGTCAGCATCTGCTCAATACGGTAGGTGAGCGTCTCGTTCTTGAAGGCCGGGACAGCGATGGTCTTCACATTCTCGGGAAGTTGAACCGCGTGCCCGGCGGTGTGGTAGCCGCATCCGCCGAGCAACAGAAGTGCGAGGAGCGCAACGGCGCGATCCGACCATCGTTTCACTGGATCTTCCCCGTGGGCCGCGTCGCGCTCATGCTTTCGGCACATTCCACCGCCGTGAGAGCGGAGATACGAAGATTATCGCTCGCGGCCCAGAGCCAGACGGCATTGGGCTGAGCAGGATCAGGCTTCAACGATAATTGGATCTCTCCCTGGCCCGCGGCACTCACGTTGCTCGGCGTCTCCTCCTCGGCGCCGGGGATGACGACGTGGTCGCCGGTCAGCGCCTGTGATAACGCGGGCAAATCCACCGCATTCTGCATCTCGACGTAGACAGCCAGTGCGTAACCGTGAAAGATGGGGGCTTGCAGCAGCAAGAGCGAAGGCTGAGCAGCGTCGCCACCAGCAATCTTCCGATAGTGCCGGGCCACTCGCGCTTCGATGGAATCGAGCGCCGGTTGCGATTTCTGACCGTAGCGCGCCACCATGTTGAAGGCCACCTGAGCGTCGAACACATCTTTCGGTAAGGGCTGAAAGGAAAGCAAATTCACCGTCTGCTGGTGCAACTCGTCCATGCCGCGCTGGCCATGTTCTGACGCGGGCTCGAAAATAGTGGCGACGACGCGCCGGATGTTGCCCGTTTTCTGTGCCCGCAACAGCAGCAACGCCAGCGTCACGGCCACCGGATGCGCGGTGACACAAGGTCCCGGCTGCAATTCCGGAGGTGCGACCTGCCCACGTTCGCGCTCGATCCAGAGCGAGCGGACGGTCGTTCCGGGTTCATTCTCGAGCGCTGCGGACATATCGATAATCGCGCTACCCGCGTCGCGAGCGTCTTTCCAGCTGCGGCGAGTACTTTCCGGGTCGGAGGCGAAAAATGTGAAGTCTACATTCTCGAATTGCTCAGCCCGCACTCTCTGAATAAAACTGATCTCATCGCCCATCGCCTCGAGTTGCCCCAGAGATTCGTCGTCGTCGAGAAGGCGAATATCAGCGGCCGGAAAATTGCGTTCGTTCAGCATCTCCGCGACTTCCTTGCCGCGGAGCGATGCGGCGCCCACAATCGCGGCCCGGTACAGTTTGCCGCGCGATGCCAGGCTCTGCGGAGAAGCGCTTGCTTTGGCGGGCTCGGTCATGATGCCGACGATGCCTCCTTCGCTGGTGGAGAAGGATCAGAGCGGCGACGGAAGATCCACTGCGCACGCCAGAAAACGCCGGAGACCATATAGAACAGCGCCACGAAAAAGAGCACCGGCCGCGAGAAGAACCAGATGCCCGCGAAGAGAGCTGCTAGAAACAGGATCAGTCGGAAGGGATGGCGGGAACGGAAATCGATGTCCTTGAAGCTGTAAAAGCGCCAGGTACTGACCATCAGATAGCCGACCGTGGTCACCATCGCAAGCCAGGCCAGAGCCGTGTACCACGAGATGAGCGGATCACCGGCGGCGTAGTGCACGACGGCCGCGATCACTCCGGCACCGGCAGGAATCGGCATGCCGACAAAATATTTCTTTCCTGGACGGCCCGGATTGGAGGGCTGAGGATTGGACGTTATGTTAAAACGTGCCAGTCGACTCGTCCCGGCAATCAGGAAAAGGAAGCTGGCAATGGCTCCTAGCTGGGTCAGCTTGATGTGCCATTCGGTCAGCAGAACGGGGGGCATCAGGTAAAATCCCCAGCTCCAGGCAAGCATAGCCGGAGCCACGCCAAAAGTGATCGCATCTGCCAGTGAGTCCAGTTCCCTGCCGAAATCGCTGCTGGTGCCGGTCATGCGCGCAATGCGGCCGTCGAGTCCATCGAACAGAACCGCAAATCCAATCGCTTTCGCGGCATTGTTCAGATGCCAGTAGTCAGCGACGGTGGCGTGCATGACCTCGAGAATGGCGTAATAGCCCAGCGCCATGTTCGCCGTGGTGAACAGCGACGGCAGAATGTACATCCCCTTGCTTTGCCGTCTGCGCGGTCTGGGACTGCTCTGATCCATCAGTGCACCCTCTCGTCCGCCGAAGGGCTTGCAAGACTGGCCGGTATCGGCTCCGCCGCCAGGTAAGCAAGCACCGTAGCCCCGCCTTTGACGTGGTCGCCGACTTTCACATTGACCCGGGCTGAGGCGTCCATCAGGACATCCACTCGGGATCCAAACTTGATGAGCCCAACGCGCTGGCCACGCTCGAGGCGGTCGCCGACCTTCGGGTAAAAGACAATTCTCCGCGCCAGCAGGCCCGCAATCTGCTTAAAGACGACCGTTTGACCATCACCCTCGACGGTAACAATATTCTGCTCATTTTGCTCGGCGGAAACCACGTTCATCGCATTCAGAAACTTGCCGCGCTGGTAGCGCACAGCACGAATCACGCCGGTGATGGGAGAGCGGTTCACGTGCACATTGAAGACGCTCAGGAAGATGCTCATCCGCAACTGTTTGTCGTTGCCGACGGTCACAGCCGAGACGTCAGTAACTTTGCCATCGCCCGGAGAAACGACCGCGCCCGGATCCTGGGGAATTGCCCGCTCAGGATCGCGAAAGAACCACAAAAAGAAGAACGCGAGAAGACCTGGGATGATTGCCCAAAAGGGATTGGCCAGCCAGCCGAGCAAGACGCCGGTGGCGATCAGAGGGAGTGCGTAGAAATAGCCATCGCGAACCATGGGGGTCGAACAATTATAGCTGCCACCGGGAGTGCACAACCGCACCCCGCGTGCGAAGCCTTTGTAAGTATAAATAAAAAAAGGCGCTCTATCGCGCCTCGCGGAAGATACATTGATCCCTTGGCGGCTGACGCCGCCCCGGGGTTGGCCAGATTCAAGCTTTACGCTACGTTGACGCCGTACTGCTGCCGATACTCACGCTCAATGGATTCCATTTGATCCTTGAGACGAAGTTTCAGCTTCTTTAGACGAACCTCTTCCAGCTTTTCGTCTTCGCTAAGATAACGTTTTTGGGTGAGTGAATCGAGACGTTGAGCGTACTGCGTGTGCTCCTGAGCCAGTCTGCGGAATTCTTCATGACTGGTCAGGAGTTCGTCTTTCGGAGTCAGCATCCAGCATCCTCCAAACCGGGATTATAGTGCCACCGTAACACAGCCCAAAAAGCGGTTCAATGCCAAAAAAGTGGTGCAGTCTCAGTATGAGATCGCGGTCCTACCGCAAGTTGAGGCGGTACAGCACAGCGTCTTCCGTAGGATCGGAGTAGTAGGACTTGCGGCGTCCTGTCTGCTGAAATCCGCTTTTTTCGTACAGGGCGCGCGCCGCGAAATTCGATTCGCGGACCTCCAGAAACACCGCATCACTGTTGGTATCACTGGCTCTGCCCAAGAGATCACCAAGGAAGCGCTTTCCGATTCCGGCGCGGCGAGCGGCGGGGGCAACGATGATGTTTTCCAGTTCCCACTCGGGAGCGACATGACGGGCCACGAGAAAACCGAGCACTTCGTCTGATGGGCCTTCGGCAACCAACAACAGTCTCTGCCGGGCGGGGACGAACAAATCAACGTATTGCTGTTGTGTCCAGTGCGCGGCAGTCGTAGCCGCGCGTTCCAAGGCCATGATCGCGGGGACATCGGCCGGGATGGCAGAACGAATCTTCACGCAGTTGACTGGTGAACTTAGCGCTTCCCGGCTAGCGGCTTGGCTTGGCAAAAATGTCGGCATCCGACCGGCGCATGTAGTTTGCTTCCAAGTGCCCGGGGTCGACGGTTTCTCCGAGTTGCAATTTCTTCGATCCTAATCGCGCGATCATCCCGGCAGTTACCGCCTCAATCCAGAACATAGGGTGTGCCGCGTCCCGGGCCAGCGCGGCCAAGGGCGCGTGCGAAGTAGAAATCAACATACCGCGCGCCTCGGATAACACTTTATGAATCGGCAGCAATCGTTCTTGGCGGATCTGCGCCGATCCGTCTTGCACCTCATATTCCCCGGCGAAGATTTCGCCCCGCCCGGCATCGAGCGCCGCCAGAACCAGGCCATCCGCCCCAGGGGTAAGAGCCACGACCTCGAGCAGCGAGATGGGCACAATCGGTTTCCTTAAAATCTCCGCCAGCGCCTTGATGGCCGCCAAGCCCACGCGCAGGCCGGTGAACGATCCGGGGCCGGAGACGACGACGAAGGCATCGATGTCGGTCTTTTTCACCCCATGGTTCGCCAGGATGGCAGCGACCTGCGGCACAAGTTGGGCAGAAAACGTGCCGCCGGCGAGCGGGGCCTCTTCGATCATGTCGATCCTGTCGGGTCTCGGATCTTCCGCGCGCGCCAGTGCGACGCTGCCGTTCTTACCCGAAGTGTCGGTAACGAGAAGAATCATCTTGAGGCTTCTTGAATCTCTAGCTCTGCTGATAAAGGGACCTTCAGAGGCGCATCTGAGTCGCCCATCCAAAACAGAAGACAACTGTGGTCCTCTGCGAGTCGAGTGCGATGGTTTCGATTTTCAGCGGTCCCGGTGCGAACGCATCCCGACTATGTATTTTGCGCATTTCCCGCGATCTCCTCCACCAGCGTATAAGGGTCCCGCTTGTGCTCCGCGACTTCGGCGGCCAAGCGTTCGAGATTGCCGTTGCCTATCTGTGCGCGAGCTTTCTCGAGCATCGCGTCACGCAGCATCTCCACCAGCCGTTCCTGCCAGTTTTCGACGCTCTTTTTCAATGCTCGATTCTCTTTCTGCAGATAGCTTTCATAATCAGCGATGGCTGCCGCCAGTTCCAGGACTCCAGTTCCCTCGCTTGCCACCGTCTTCACGATGGGAGGCGTCCAGCCGTCGTTTCTTGTGGCCAGCGATTGCAGTACGCGAATCTCGCGCTCGACGCGCTCGGCGCCCTCGCGGTCACTCTTGTTGATGACAAAAATGTCGGCGATCTCCATGATGCCGGCTTTGATCGACTGAACGTCATCGCCCATGCCGGGGACGAGAATCACGATGGTGATGTCGGCGAGGCGCACGATGTCGACTTCGTCCTGCCCGACGCCGACGGTCTCAATCAGGATCATGTCGCGCCCGGAGGCGTCAAGCACGGTGGCAACGTCGGCGGTGGTTCGGGCAAGTCCGCCGAGCGATCCGCGCGTGGCCATGCTGCGAATGTAGATACCGGGGTCGGCAAAATGATCCTGCATGCGGATGCGGTCGCCGAGAATCGCGCCGCCAGTATAGGGACTCGTGGGATCGACTGCGATGATGCCAACGGTGTAATTCTCGTCGCGTGTCCCGTTCAAGGCGCGCTCTTCGCCGATTGAGTGGGGATTTTTGGTCTTTCGATAGTGCCGCGCCAACTGATCGACCAGCGTGCTCTTCCCTGCTCCGGGCGGCCCGGTCATACCGATGACGCGAGCCTTGCCGGAGTGCGGGAATAGGGACTTCAACAGATCGGACCATCCGGGACGGTGATTCTCGACCGTGGAGATGGCACGGGCCAGCGCGCGCACATCGCCCGAGCGAACGGCGGAGATCAGGGTTGAGTCAGTGGCGTTCAAACTCAACAGTGTAAAGCACGGAGGGAAGAAAACCCATTCGGAGCAGTGAGTGCAATTGCGATTTCTTACCAACCGAGGTTAATTCCCCTGGTGGACTATGCAAATATCCGGCGCGATAGGCCAAGAAACCAACCCCGCCCACGCCGACAATAACTAGGGAATGAACTGGCCGCCTGGCGACCTCCGCTTTTTCCAAATATCCAGAGAACGGCGTAGAGAATGCAGATGGATATTGCTTCAAAGGCGAGTGGGAATCCAGAGGTCATGAAAGTCGGGTTGACCTCGAACGAAGAGCCTTGTCCGAAGCAAACTAGCTGCAAAACTAAGGTGAGCAGTCCATAAATTCCTAGTATCAGCGCTCCCTTCCACATCCGTCTTGGGCAACTCTTGATTTGGTCGATCCGCCTGACGCCGTCCTTTATGAAAGCCGTCACTGGAATGCCAACAATGACCGCTCCGCGAAACAAGACCGAGGAATATTTAAGGTTTGCTGGCGTTGCGCTCATGAAAAACAAACTCACGTGTACCACAAGCGACGCTGTGACGAGCAGCGATTCGAGCGCAAAGAAACGATTTGAGCGCAAAGAGAAGACGAACATCGAAATACGCTAGCCGAACAATCATGGATTCTTGAGTGTCAAAGTATGGCGACATAACCAGGTCTTAGCGCTCAAAACCCAGGGTTGCATTTAGTCCTTCAGCAACTGCCTTGCAATCACCAACCGCTGAATCTCGCTAGTACCTTCGCCAATCGTGCAGAGCTTCACATCGCGGTAGAACTTCTCCGCCGGGTAGTCTTTGATGAAGCCGTATCCCCCGTGAATCTGTACACCCTCGTTGGCACATCGCACAGCGACTTCGCTGGCGTAGAGCTTTGCCATCGAAGATTCCTGGGTGCTCTTCATTCCAGCGTCTTTCATCGACGCCGCGCGCATGGTGAGCAGAAGGGCCGCGTCAATTTCCGTCGCCATGTCGGCGAGTTTCCACTGAATGGCCTGAAAGTCACTGATCGCCTTGCCGAACTGTCTACGTTGCTTGGAGTATTTCAACGCAGCTTCGTAAGCGCCCTCAGCCATGCCAAGCGATAAAGCTGCGATCGAGATGCGGCCACCGTCGAGGACTCGCATGGCATCCGGGAAGCCTTGGCCTTCGGCACCCAAGAGATTCTCTACCGGAATCACACAGTCTTCGAAAATTAATTCCGCGGTATCGCTGGCGCGCAGGCCAAGCTTGTTTTCTTTCTTCCCGGGACGAAATCCCTTGGTGTCTTTCTCCACCACGAATGCGGAGATCCCATGCGTGTGGGCTGCTCGGTCCGTTACTGCTAGCACGACGACGACGTCCGCGTAATGTCCGTTGGTGCAAAACGTTTTGGTGCCGTTCAACACCCAATTGTTGCCCTTGCGCACCGCCGTCATGCGCGCGCTGCCAGCGTCGGAACCGGAGGAAGGTTCGGTGAGTCCCCACGCGCCAATGAATTCGCCGGTCGCCAGTTTGCTGACGTATTTCTTTTTCTGCGCCTCATTGCCGGCGAGAAAGATGTGATTGGAGCAGAGCGACGTATGCGCTGCCACGATGATGCCCACCGACCCGTCCACGCGCGAAAGTTCCTCAATCGCGGTGACATACTCGACATAGCCCATGCCGGCTCCGCCGTATTCGGGCGGAAAAATAACGCCGAGCAACCCCATCTTGCCGAGTTCCTTAATCGTAGCCAGTGGGAACTCGCCGGCTTCGTCCCACTTCATAACGTTCGGCAGGATTTCGGCCTCGGCAAACTCACGAACGCTTTTCTTGAGCTGCAGCTGCTCTTCGTTCAGTTGAAAATCCACGGATCCTCCGGCGGTTGCGCGGCATTTCGATATGCCCCGAGCGCTTAAGTCGCGCAGTCTTTGGATTAGAACATAGCAAGGGGGCAGGAAGAAGTTACCTCCGGCGAAAGGCGAGCCAGGCTATGAAAGCATCGTCAATACCGGTGATTTCCATGATTCCAGCTTGTCATCCGACCGACCGGATGGTCTGCGAGAATTTCGGTTTTCAGACTTTGACGGAGAGATCGGAGGGTGCGATAAATCGCTGGAATACCTCATTGGATAACAGACGTCCGCGGGAAGTGAGCCGTACCAAGTCGCCACGTTGTTGCAGCAGGCCGTCAGCGACCAGAGAAGCAATTGCTGGGAGAACGCTTCCAAGGCTGTCGGCGCCGAAGTGGAGCGCGAGCTCCTGCAGATCCACTCCGCGATTCAAGCGCAATCCGAGAAAGAAGCTCTCTTCCTGTGCCGAGGCGCGCGAAATCACGGACCGCTGCAAGGGCGCGCCCGCAACATATTGCTCCAAACTGTCCGCGGTCGCAAAGCGCACTGCGTCGGCCCCCGGATCGACAGAAACTAGCATCGAGTGAGCATCCACCCCGAAACTTAGATAGGGATGCCGTGTCCAATATTTCAGATTGTGTCGCGACGCAAACCCAGGACGCGCGAAATTGGAGATCTCATACTGAGTGAAGCCGGCCGCATGCAATTGGTCGCCAGCCTCCAGATAGAAGTCGGCCGTCGCATCGTCATCGGGCACAAAATGGGCGTGATAGCGCGTTCCACCGGCCATTAACTCGCGCCCCAGGCGGGAATCATCATCCACTTCGAGCATGTAGACGCTGACGTGCGGCGCGCCCGTCGCAATCGTGTCGGCTAGAGATGCCTGCCAGCTTGCGGCAGTCTGGTGCGGGAGCCCCGCAATCAGATCAATATTGATGTTCGAAATTTGGGCGGCGCGCAAACGCGCGAGGTCATCGAGCACCGTGGCGCGCTTGTGCTGACGGCCAACGGCGGCGGCCTCCGCATCCACAAAGGACTGCACGCCGAGGCTGACGCGGTTCACGCCGCAAGCCAGCAGCGTGTTGAGAACCTCAGGGGCCAAGGTTCCAGGAGCGCACTCGACCGTGACTTCCGCGTCTGGCCGCACGGAAAACGCCGCCCGCACCGCAGTGAATATTTTCTGCAACTGCCCGGCATTCAGGACAGTGGGCGTGCCGCCTCCAAGGTAAATGGAATCCACTTCCGTTTCGATTCGGCCGCCCATCTCGTCCGCAGTCCGGGCAGCATTTGCAATGTCGCCGCAGACCCGCTCCACATAGCGGTCGAAGACGACCTGCGAGAATACGTCGGAGGAAAAGTTGCAGTAACTGCACTTCGTACGACAGAACGGCACGGAGATGTAGATCCCAAGGGACACCGGTTCTGATTATCCCACCTTGCGGATGACTCCAGGCTGGCGTAGTTCAACAACCTCGACTTCAGATTTTCCATCCAACATGCCGCTCCGGCCATCTAGTTGAGGTACCCTGTTTAGGTGGCGTCTTTAGCGCCATCCGCCGCCCGTTTGTCCGAATCGGTAATTGAGCTCGAATGGCCCAGGAAGAAGAAGTATTAGGCAAAGCGTACGACAGCCGCCTCATGCGCCGGCTGCTCACCTACCTGCGCCCCTACCGCTGGCAGGTGACGATCGCTCTTTTTTCGGTCCTCTTTAAGGCGTTCTGCGACGTGCTCGGGCCCTATCTGGTAAAGGTCGTGGTGGACCGCTATCTGGCGCCGGTCAAGAGCACGCATTCGGTGTTGTGGAACTGGCTCAGCCCACGGCCGCTGCAGGGGATCGCGCAAATATCGGGGATTTACTTCAGCCTGTTGATTTTCGGCTTCGTGCTCGATTTCTTGAAGACCTACTTCGTCCAATGGACCGGGCAGAAAATCATGTTCGACCTGCGCAGCCAGATCTTCCGCCACCTGCAACACATGCACGTCGCTTTTTACGATAAGAATCCAGTCGGACGACTGGTCACACGGGTCACCACCGATGTGGATGCCTTGAACGAGATGTTCACATCGGGCCTCGACGCGATCTTCGAAGATTTGTTCGTGCTCGCCGGAATTCTGAGCATCATGCTGTGGATGAATTGGAAGCTGGCCCTGATCACCTTCGCCGTCTTGCCGTTGATTGTGATCGCAACCAAGATTTTCCGCGACAAGGTGCGCGATTCCTATCGCCGGATTCGAACCGCCATCGCCCGCATCAATTCCTATCTGCAAGAGAACGTCAGCGGGATGGTGGTGTTGCAGCTTTTCAACCGCGAACGCCGAGCTTACCAGCGATTTTCCGAAATCAACCGCAACCACATGGACGCATACAAGGATGCGATTCTGGCCTATGCGCTCTACTATCCCGCAGTCGACTTCCTGTCGACGGTCGCGATTGCTTGCGTGATCTGGTGGGGCGGACAGGACGTGATTCGCAAGATCTCGGTTACGACCGTTGAATTGACGCGCCAGCCGCACCTCGCTTTACACCTGGTTTCGATTACGGCCTCACTCGGCGTGCTCATTGCGTTCACGCAATACGCCATGCGCTTCTTCCGTCCCATCATGGACTTCAGCGAGAAGTACAACATCCTGCAGTCGGCGATGGCCGCGAGCGAACGCGTCTTCAAGCTTTTGGATACTCCCATCGACGTGGTGTCACCCGCCACTACGAAAAAGCCGCAGGGCCCGGGACGGATCGTATTTGACCACGTCTGGTTTGCGTACCGCGAGACGCCGGACGATGGCCAGCATGCCGGGAGCGGCAAGCCCCATGTGGGGACGGACGCATTCGTCCGTCCGGCCGAGCAAAGCTCGGCAGCGCCTTCGGCCGAAAGCGGCACAAACCCCGACTGGGTATTGCGCGATGTCAGCTTCGCGATCGAACCCGGAGAAACCGTTGCCGTCGTCGGCCACACCGGCGCCGGGAAGACGACGCTCATTTCTCTGCTTCTGCGCTTCTACGACGTGCAGAAAGGTGCGATCCGCGTCGACGGTGTTGATGTCAGGGATATGGACCTCGCTGACTTGCGCAGCCGCTTCGGCGTCGTGCTGCAGGATCCCTTCCTGTTCACCGGCACGATCGCCGGAAACATTCGCTTGGGCACCGAGCGCATTCAAGACGACCACGTCTGGAAGGCTGCGGAAGATGTAAACCTCGGCGATTTCGTCCGCACCCTGCCAAACGGCTTCAACGAAGAAGTACGAGAGCGCGGATCAACGCTCTCGACCGGACAGAAGCAGCTCATCTCGTTCGCGCGAGCCCTGGCTCACGAGCCGAAGATTCTGATTCTCGATGAAGCCACCTCGAGCGTCGACACCGAAACCGAATTCAAGGTGAGCGACGCCCTCAGCCGCATGGTCGAAGGACGGACGTCTCTAATCATTGCGCATCGGCTGTCAACCATTCAGCGCGCCGACAAAATCATTGTCATGCACAAGGGCCAAGTGCGCGAAATGGGCACCCATCAGGAACTGCTGGCCCACCGCGGGATCTATTACAAGTTGTATCAGCTGCAGTATAAGGATCAGGAAGTGGGCGTGCACATCTCAGATGGGGCGCGGTCGTCCCCGCCCGCGAACGGGGACGGATACCATCAACCCGAAGTCAGCGCTCGAGTGGACGACTAGGACCCGGCCTCGATTGTTCTAGTCCTGAGCTTTACAATGCTTCCTTGCGAATCCTGATCTCAGCGGGCGAAGCCTCTGGTGAAATGTATGGGGCACAGCTTATCGAAGCCCTGTTTCGAGCTGCCTCTACTAAGAATATGGGGAGAACCGCTCCCGGCTGTCCGGCCGAGCAAAGCTCGGCGACTGCTGCCAGCCAGGATCCCGCGGAGCTTCGTTCCGGCGGACAGCCGAGGACGGCTGTCCCGACACAGGCAAACCCACTGACCTTCTTCGGCGTCGGTGGCGACCGCATGCGCGCGGCGGGATGCGATACCGTCGTCGACAGCAAAGATCTCGCCGTCGTCGGCATCACCGAAATTCTCAGCCGTCTGCCGAAGATCTTACGGCTCTACCGTCATCTGATCCGCGAAGCCGACCGCCGCAAGCCCGACCTCGCCATCGTCATCGACTCTCCCGCGTTCAACTGGCGGGTCGCCCGCCAGATGAAGAAGCGCGGCATTCCTACGGTCTACTATGTCGCGCCCCAGTTCTGGGCATGGCGGCAGGGACGCACCCGCCTGCTGCGCGATTACATCGATAAAGCGCTCGTCATCTTCCCCTTCGAAGAAAGGTTCTACCGCGACCGCGGCGTAGACGCGACTTTCGTCGGCCATCCGCTGGCAGAATTGCCTGATCCGACGATTGAGCGCGTCGACTATGCCGCCCAACAGAACCTCGATCTGGCAAAGCAATGGATCACTCTCATGCCTGGGAGCCGGATAAAAGAAGTTCGCATGAACCTGCCGACGATTCTCGAAGCGGCAGGGCTGCTCGGGGATCAATTCGAATATCTTGTGCCGGTCGCGCCGACGCTCGACCGCGATTTTCTCATCAGCACGGCCGGACCGAAGACGATGGGGCCGAAGATCACATTTGTTCCCGACGCCCTGTCAGCTCTCCGGCATTCGCGAGCCGGGATCGTGGCCAGCGGGACGGCAACCGTCGAGGCTGCCATGATGAATACGCCCTTTGTGATGGTCTATCGAGTTTCTCCCCTGACTTACATGCTGGGGAAACCGCGGGTCAAAGTACCTCGATTTGCCATGGTCAATCTGATTGCCGGGGAGGAAGTCGTTCCGGAACTGGTGCAGCAGGACTTTACCGCCCAAAAAGTTGTAAGCCGGCTGAAGGAAATCCTGCCTGACGGACCCGCACGGGAGCGCATGCTGGAAGGGCTGGCACGGGTAAAGTCCAAGCTGAAAGCTCCTGGGACGGCGGTCAAACCCGCCCGGCACCCGGCCGATCGCGCCGCGGAGATGATTCTGATGGCGTTCCCGGACCATCAGTGACCATGGCGCTGGAAAAGACAAATTCCGCATAACTAACCCCTAAACCTTGTGCTCCCAGCATCTTTTGCGTCAGAATCTTCATCATAGGAAATGGGTTATCATTTCCTGGAGATTCTCCTGAATGTCGATAGACCTGCGGCGCCGCCTGAGCGTCATCACTAGTTCCCTGACTTTGTCGCTGGTGATTCTGCTGGCCCTACCGTCGTGGGCCGCGGAAAAGGCCCGCCTGCGCGTCGACGACTACCAGATCGATGTCGTACTCGAGCCGCATCTCCACCAGATCACGGCCAAAGCGAAGGTAAAGTTCACCGCCCTTCAGGATCTCAGCGTCGCCGTTTTCGAACTAAACAATGACTTGCGGGTCACCAAAGTGACCGACGAAAAGAACCAGGCGCTCTCGGCCGAACGGGTCACTCAGGACTCCACGGTTCGTGTGCCGCTTCCCGCTGGATTGAATAAGGACGCCTCAACCACCCTGACCTTCGAATATGAAGGACGGCTGGAAAATGCCGACAACAGCCCGGTTCCGGGCCTAAGCTTGGTGTACATCGGCGATGACACCAGTTATCTCTTCTACGCGGGACGGTGGTTCCCGGTCAACGGCTTTGGCTTGAACCGCTTTACCTCGACGATCAACGTGACAGTACCAGCGCACATGCTGGTGATCGGCAGCGGGAAAGTAACGGCCTCCGACACCGTGGCTCCCAAGCAGCCCGCTACCAGCGTCCTGCCGACCAAAACGTTCAGTTTTGTTTCCACGAAACCCAGCTTTCCGGGCACGATCGTGGCGGGAGTTTTTCAGGAATACAAGAGCGACGAAGCGGGCATGGATCTGCACGTGTTCTTTAAGCCCACGCACCAGAGCGTTGCTCCTGCATATACCACTACGGCAGTCCAGGAATTCACCTACTTCATCACCCTCTACGGCCTGCCTCCATCACAGAAGCTCAATATTGTGGAGTTGCCGGGAGACACGCTGCCTTACGCGTGGGCGCCAGAGATTGCCGGCCTGGCTGGTCCGTCTATCACGGAGAAGACGAACTATCGCCTCCTGGCGGATGCAATTGCCCACCAGTGGTGGGGCGTTTCCGTGAGTCCGGCAACCAAAGACGATTGGTGGCTGAGCGATGGCTTCTCGCGATACTCCGAAGCGTTATACGTGGAGAACGCCGCCGGCGCGGCGGGGCTGGAAGAGGCTGTGAAAGACATGTCGGTCGGCGCTCTGGCCTACGACACCGTGCCGCTTTCGAGCGCCAGCAAGCTCGATACGTTTTCCACGGAGTTTCAGTCGCTCACCACCGACAAGGGCGCAATGATCCTCCACATGCTGCGATGGGTGTTGGGCGAGGACAAATACAACAAGACAATGCGGGAGTTCGCCGCCCAGTTTGCTGGAAAGTCCGCTACAACTGACGACTTTCGCGCGATCGCTGAGAAGAACTATGGCGAGCAATTGACCTGGTTCTTTTCGCAATGGCTGGATTCGACCGGAGCCCCCGAATTTAAAGTTAAGTACACGACGTACCGCTTAGGCGGAGCCGCGGCCACGCAGCCCAAAGAAGAAAAGACCCCGGGATTCCGCGTCACCGGCGAAATTGCACAAGACCTTGACCTGTTCCGCATGCCTGTGGATCTTAGGATTGATACGGATGGAAGGACGGAGGACAAGCGCATTGAGGTAGTGGGAACAAACTCTCCGTTTTCGGTGGAGACCTTTGGACGCCCGCGCCGCATCTCGGTCGATCCCGACCATCATGTGCTGACGAATTCGAGCGACGTCAAGCTGCGTTCCGCCATTCTGCGCGGACAGGCTATTCAGCAACAGGGAGACCTCTCGGCAGCGCTCACGGAATACAACAAAGCGCTCGACCTCAATAAGAACAGCTCTCTTGCCCACTACCGCATTGCCGACGTCTTCTTTTACCAGCGGAACTACCAATCCTCGGCCAACGCGTACCGCGAAGCGATCAATGGCGATGGTGATCCCCGGTGGACAGAAGTATGGAGCCGGATCCAGCTGGGCAAGATCTTTGACATTACCGGCCAGCGCGAGCGCGCCGTCAACGAATATCGCCAGGCGCTGCAAACCAACGACAACACCTTTGGTGCTCTAGAAGAAGCCCGCAAATATTTGCAAAAAGCCTTCGAGCGGCCCAAGGAAAAACAGTAGCACCAGATTGGGTACGCGGGCTGGACCTGTCGTGCGATCCTAGTGTGGGCGGCAGACTAGAGAGCGACCCAGCGCTCGGCTTCTTCGACGGAATGAAAGATCTCAATGTTTCGCTGCGTCCGCAGAACCTTGTGCATGCGGGCCGCGTGATTCTGGGTTGAGGTTCTTACCACAAACGCGCGCTTAGCCGTGGGCGAAAACGGATCGATCTTGTCCGCCAGTTTCAGGAATTCGTCGGCTTGAAGGTCGAGTTCTTCGACCTCCCTTAGGTCTACAACCTCTGAATAGTTTGGCCGGAACGACGGATTCGCCAACAACGAGTTCGCGTAGCGTCCGATATCCTCAAAAGTCAGCTTCTTCCCGAACCTCACACGAACAAGTCTGCGTTCCGGGTCTATGACCAAGGCAGCGGTTTGTCTTAGTAATCGCTTGCCGTGCGGGCTCGCTAAGTGATTCAATGACGCCTCCATAGAATCATTGCTGTGATGTCCTCTCTAGGTATCGGCAAGTTGAAACCAAAGCTTTACCCGGGGACCTCTGACGGAACTTGCCTGTCAGCTAACCTTTTTCTCGCTTGCGCGGTCTAACTGGGTACATGTCAGCAGGGAACTTTACCGGACCCGGCTGCGTATCTCTGATCAGATGGTTAGGCGGGATTGAGACCCCTCGCCTGAACGTTACCCGGGTGCCCCCACGCTCCTCCCCGGAGGCGTGGGGGCATTATTTCGAGGGCACTCGTTTCTACCGTTCTAAAGCCATTGAGCACCCAACAAAACACCTATCTTCTGTTTTCTAGCGCACTTCGCTGCAATGATTGTTCTACAATCCCTCGATGCCCGATCAGCCTCAGGTCCGTCTTGAGCGCGTGCTTGCGCAGCTTCGACTCTACGAACATCCGCTGCTGAATTTCGGCGCGCGCGGGAAAGGCGACGGCGTGGAGATCATCATCAAATTCAACGACGCGGCCGTTCCCGTGCACACGTACTACTTCGATTTGCATCCTCGCGATCTCGATGACCCGCAATTCGAGTGGAGCTTCCAACGCCAGTTGTATGACGCTCTCCATGACTATTTTGTCGAGATGTTCAGCCGTACACCGCAGGATCGCGCCGACCGGCAGGAAAAGGGAATGTGAGCGAACTGCGTCAGGTCATCGAACAGGACATTCGCGAGCACGGGCCGATTCCCTTCTCGCGCTACATGGATCTGTGTCTCTACCATCCTGAACTTGGCTACTACTCGCGCAATGCAGCGCAGTTCGGAAAAGCGGGCGACTTTTATACGTCGAGCGACGTGCATGCCGTTTTCGGACGCTTGCTGGCGCGGCAGTTCGACCAGATGTGGCGCCTGCTGGGGTCGCCGGAACAGATTGATATTCGAGAACTGGGTCCGGGGCGGGGACTCTTCGCGCAGGATGTGCTCGACTGGTCGGAAAAGAAGTTTCCGGATTTTTTCCGCGCGGTCCGGTATCGGCTGGTTGAGAAGTCCCCTGCTTTGTGTGAGCGCATCCAGCGGACCTTGAGCCGGCAATTCGAAACGGGCAAGGCAGCCTTCGCTGGAGTGGACGAAGATCCCGAAGACTCTCCGACGATTCTCTTTGCCAATGAATTCTTCGACGCGATTCCGGTCGAAATTGTGAGCGCCCGCGGATCGCTGCGGATTGACGCGAACCACGGCAAGTTCTCCGAAGTCTGGGTCGCGGCCTCTCCCGAAGAACTGGAATTCCTCGATCGCTATTCGGTTCATCCTGAGGACACCGAAAAACTCGAGGTTCCGTTGCAGTCGCAGAAGCTCATGCTTGCCGCAACCAACATGGAGCGCGGCTTTGTCGTGGCGATCGATTACGGCTACACGCGTGAGGAACAACTTGCCGGACGTCATCGCGGGACGCTGAAGGCGATCCGACAGCACTCAGTGAGTCTGAATCCGTTCGAAGCTCCGGGCGATCAAGACATGACGGCCGATGTGAACTTTACCGCCCTGGCAGCGGTCGCGCAACGGCAAGGCATGCACACGGAAAAGCTAGTCACGCAATCGCAATTTCTGCTGGGAATTGGCGAGGCCACGCAGTTTGCCGATGCCTTCGAAGATTGCCGTCTGCCGCAGGAGCGAGCCAAGGTCGCATTGCAACTCAAGCATCTGGTTACGCCCGCAGGCATGGGAGAGAGTTTTCACGCTCTCATCGCGAGCAAGGGGGTACCAGAAGATGCGGTTTCAACTCTTGCCGGACTGAGTTTTGGCAAGCGCTAGAGGCGACGTTTCGTTCGAATGGAACCACTCCCAGGCGTAAACGTCAGAAATCTAAGGGTGAAGCCCAGGCGCTGCAATCTGCAATAATTGCGAGATGTGCGGGAGATACCGGCTGTCGCGTAGGAAGCAAATCATTGAGGAACACTTCGACGCGATCTCGGGCGAGGAAGATTGGAGTCCCCGTTATAACGTTGCTCCGACACAATTGGTCCCGGTCATTCGACGGCGTTCCAAAAAGCCGGAGCGCGAATTGTCGCTGCTGCGCTGGGGGCTGATTCCTTCCTGGGCGACCGATCCTGGAATCGGGGCGAAAACCATCAACGCCAGGGCAGAGACGGTCATGACCACCGCATCGTTCCGAGACCCCTTCCGCACGCAACGGTGCATCCTTCCGGCCGACGGTTTCTATGAATGGCAGCGACATGGTAAGACCCGGCAACCCTATTGCTTCGAGGTCGGCGATGGCAAACTTTTCGGTTTTGCCGGGCTATGGGATACGTGGATCGACCCACAGGGAAAGGCCATCGAGAGTTGCACGATTCTGACGACTGCCCCCAATGCTCTACTCGCAGGGATTCACGATCGCATGCCAGTGATCCTGCATCCGAATGAGTACGACTCGTGGCTGACTCCTGCGGCAGGAGGATTCGCCAACAGCGCGCTCAGACTGCTGATTCCTTTTACGGGTGCCATGAGGCGGTATCCAGTGAGCACGAGAATCAATCACGTGCAGAATGATGATGTAGAGTGTGCCACCGCCGTCGAGCTAGATGCACCGGCGCAGGGCAAGTTGTTCGGGTAGATCACGATCTTGGAAGGCTGACCCCATGAAGAAGCCTGCGTTGCGAGTTACGAAGTGGCTGGGAGATATCCCGGTAGAAGCGAACTGCAACCTGTGCAGCGGCGTTGGGTTCCGGGCGCAGGCTTCGGGACATCGTCCCAATCGGGAGGAGTACCAGGAATCCCTGCAGGCTCAATTTGACGCGCATTGCAAAGCGGAACACGAGCTTCCCAAGAGCGACTAGCGAGTGGCCAGAACTTTTCCGAAAACCACGGCGTATCCTGCGATGGCGACGATGCCGTGCACGCGGATCGCCCGATGAGAGGCCCTCCAAGGAAACATTAACCGAGCGAAGACGGGCATCAGTTTGTCAGGCCAAACCAATCCGGCAACCCCGAAGATCAGATTCAATTGGACGATCAGGTAGAAGACGAAATTTTCCATAACAGCAACTGCCAAAGGGAAATTTTATTCGAAGGGGGTCCGCCGGCCAATGTTACCAACGTGCTGTTGGCGGATTCGTGGCTAGGATTTGTCCGCTATGCGGCACGGCAGGCCCAAGATGCACACAATAGTCAGTTTTTTCGGAGCGGAGGGCGCCTCAGTTTGTGGCTTCGCTTTTCACATCCGGATACTCGTACACACCACGGCCGGACTTGCGGCCTAATCGTCCAGCCTTCACATACTGCACCAGAAGCGGCGCGGGGCGATATTTTTCTCCCAATGACTTGTGCAGATACTCGAGGATGTTCAGCCGAGTATCGAGACCGACCAGATCGACCAGTTCAAAGGGACCCATTGGATGGTTGAGGCCCAGCTTGAGCGCCTTGTCAATGTCAGCCGGCGAAGCAATCCCTTCCTGCAGCATGTAAAACGCTTCGTTACCGATCATGGCGTTGATGCGACTTGTAATGAAGCCGGGCGATTCCTTGATCACCACCACTTCTTTCCCCATGCGTTTGCCAACTTCGACGGCGGTGGCGACGGTCTCATCGTCGGTCTCGAGCGCACGTACAATTTCCAGCAACTTCATTTTGTGTACGGGATTGAAGAAGTGCATGCCCACACACTTCTTGGCGCGGTAAGTAACGCTGGCAATTTCCGTGACGCTGAGAGATGACGTATTCGAAGCAAGGATCGTGGTCGGGCGGCAAATTTTGTCGAGCAGCGTGAAGATCTCGATCTTCGACTCCATCTCCTCGGGAACAGCTTCAATGACAACATCGGCCTCGCGAGCGGCTTCTTCAACAGAGCCCGCGTACTCCAAGCGGCGAAACGCGGAGTCGGCATCCGGCGCGGTTACCTTGCCAAGTTCGACAGCTTGGTCGAGATTGGCGCGAATTTCCGTCTCCGCTTTGCGGAGGGCGCCCGGCAGAAGATCTTCAATAATGGTGCGATAGCCGCCCAGCGCGGCGGCATGGGCGATGCCTCGTCCCATGATGCCCGCTCCGATGACCGCAATCGTCTGGACTTGCGCCACCTATTTCTCCACCTTTTCCAGATCGGCAATGGCAGCATTGACGGAGGCAGCTGCCCCCCGCATGGCTTCCGCCAGACGCTTGCGCTCCTCGGAGCTCATGGCGGGGATGTAAATGCAAATGCGGCGCAGGGTATTCGTGATGTCTTCCACGTAATTCATTGCGCGAATCAGTTCACCAGTTGCTACTACCATGAGGCTCCTCTTTCTTTCGAATGCCGGATGTCCGGAGTATTGCTGGCTCGCCCTTTGCACCCACACTTTTGCGAGCCGAACTATCTATTCTGGACGTGGTTGTGGATTTAGTAAAGCTGGGGAAACGACAGCGTGGAGTTGGGCATAGGCGCCGGGGCAGGGTCAGCGAGAAATGAGTGAGAAATGATCCCTTCGCCGAAAGACAGCTATGCTCCAGTGGACATCGGAGATTCCACCAGGCGCCGCGTTTGTGAGAGACTTGTAAAGTTTATGCGCTTCGAATCATCGTCATTGGGGTTCTGTTCTCCTAAGTCCGAATCGGTAATCAGAAAGAGGCTTCCCATCAGCCGTCTGCCGGCCTCCGTTCCGGTGGCCGTCCTGACCTTCCACCTACTTATGCTGAGTGCTTGCGGCGGAGGTTCGTCGTCGACTCAAATCCACACGCCGGGAAGTTACACGCTGGCGGCGACAGCCTTGAATCCCGCTTCGATTACTGCTGGAAACACGTCGAGCGCCACCATCACCTTGACTCCGGCGAATGGCTATACGGGTAACGTCAGTCTCTCCTGCGGCACCGTTAGCGGTGGCAGTGCGGCTCCTGCTTGTTCTTTCAGTCCCAGTTCGGTGAGTATCACCGGCGCCGGTGCCGGGACTTCCATGCTCACGGTGTCGACTTCAGCCAGCACTCCGGGCGGTAACTATGTCATCTCCGTCACGGGAACCGGCGCTCAGAGCTTGGCTCCCAGCAACGGTCCGCAGACGCTGCCGTTGACGACATTGGCAGTGATCCAGCACGTCGTAGTCATCTTTCAGGAGAACCGCACTCCCGACAATCTTTTCCAGGACCCGGTCCTCATCAAGAATGGGGCGGACATTGCGCAAAGCGGCTTGAACTCTGCCCATCAGACGATTACGCTCACTCCCACTGACCTGGGTACCGCCGGCCCCAATCCTCAGACTTACGATCTAAGCCACGCCCACTCTGACTTCGTTGCCATGTACGACGGCGGCAAAATGGACGGGGCCGATCTGATCGGGTGCTATCCCGCTGCCAATTGCCCGCCGAAAGCGAATCCCAACCCTCAATTTAGGTATGTCACGCCCTCCGAAGTTCAGCCTTATTTCGCGATGGCCGAGCAATACACTTTCGGCGATCGCATGTTTCAGACCAACGAAGGACCAAGTTTCCCAGCTCATCAATTCATTATTTCCGGTACATCGGCGCCGACCGCGACCAGCGATCTCTTCGCAGCCGAGAACTTGAGCACAGGAGCCGTCGGGGGCTGCATCGCTGCACCAAACGTTACCGTTCCGCTCATTAACCCGAGTGGCGCTGAGGCCTCTTCGCAATATCCCTGCTTCGAACATGCGACTCTCACCGACCTGCTGGACAATGCTGGGGTGAGCTGGCGCTATTATGCCCCGTCCCCTGGCTCCAGTTGGAATGGCCCAAATGCAATCGACCATATTTGCCAGCCTCAGACCATCAATGGCGTCCTCAACTGCACCGGCCCGGATTGGAGCAATGTGATTATTCCCGAGACGCAAGTCTTGGCGGACATCTCGAACGGGCAACTGGCGCAAGTGAGTTGGGTAATTCCTGACGGCGACCAGTCGGATCATTCTTCGAGCAATAACGGCAGCGGACCCTCCTGGGTCGCCTCGATTGTGAACACGATTGGCAATAGCCCATACTGGGCAAACACCACCATCATCATCACATGGGACGACTGGGGAGGCTGGTACGATCACGTAGCCCCTAAAGTGGTGAACGACGGCGTGAGCTGGGGGTCTGGATACGTTTACGGATTCCGCGTGCCGTTGATTGTGGTCTCACCCTACGCCAAAGCCGCCTACATTTCTCACACTACCCACGACTTCGGCAGCATTCTAAAGTACATCGAGACTAACTTTAACCTGCCCTCGCTCAACTATGCCGACGGTCCAGCCGACGACCTTTCCGATTGCTTTAACCTCACCCAATCTCCCATCCCATTCAAGACGTTACTTGCGCCCCTGGACGCCGCCTACTTCATTAACGACAAGAGTCCACGCACCGACCCGGATGACGACTAGCCGAGATCACTTCAGAAGGTGGATGCATTCGTGAACGGCTAGATTTCGGGCATATAATCGCAATCAATTCTTTTTATGGGGCATCGGGCCCCGAAGGCGAATCGAATAGCTATGGCAGATAAGCTTTTGAGACGCTACATTTTCGCGAGCGACTTCGACCAGACGCTCACCTTTAACGATTCGGGCTACGTGCTTGCCGAACTGGTCGGCATTCCCACCGATGAATTCGAGCGCAGGGCCAAAGGCATGGCCAAGATCAATCTGGTGCAGCAAGGGGCAGAGCTTGCTTACCTGTTGCTACACGATCCGGAGTTCAAGGCCAAGGTGCGCAAAGAACACCTGCGCGAAGTGGGCAAGCGCATTCGCCTAAAAGGCGACATCAAACTTCTGTACCAGCTTCTTGACGCGGGAATTGACGGCTACCAGTTCGATTTCTACGTTCTGTCGGCCGCGCCCGTCGAAATTGTGCGGTCGGCTCTGGAAGATATCGTTCCGCCCGATCATATTTATGGCACGGAGTTCCGCTACAAGCCATCGGGTGAAATCGATACGATCGTGCGTGCCACGGCTGGATACGGCAAGGTCGCGGTGCTTGACCTGTTGCTCTTGCAGCAGGTCGCCGGGCCTGATCACGTCGTCTACACGGGCGACGGAAGTTCCGATATCCATGTCATGCTGCACATCAATGCACGGGATGGGCTGACCATCGCGGTTTCCGAGTCACCCAACATTTCTCAAATCGCCAAACGCACCGTTCTAAGCACAAGCGCGCTGTCCGTTCTGGCGCCGATTTTGGAAGAAGTCGCGGGATGGGAGCGATATCGCATTCGTAGCTTTTTCGAGGCCAATGGCATGCTAATTCAGGAATGGGAGCGCGTCCGCACCGACTGGCTCACCATTCGCCCGGCGGCCGACTCCCCATCATCCGAGAATGAAACGACCGCGCCCAAACTTGAAACCACGAAGTCCTAACAGTCATGCTGCGCGACAAGAATCTGATCCCGCTTTCCCGGCAGCACCAGCACGCGTTGGCGCTCTGCGTCCGCATTGAGCGCGCATTGCCCGTCCAACCATCCGCCTTGGCTTCCTGGCTGATGGAAACAGAACGGTTATTCCGGGCAGAGATTACGTTTCATTTCGCGGCGGAGGAACAGATTCTGTTTCCGGCGGCACAGAAGTTCACAGAATTAGTTCCGCTGGTGGAGGAGCTGATGCGCGATCATGCGGATCTCCGCGATATGTTCGCGCGCGCAGCGGATCAAACTTTACCGGCTGAGGGTTTGGCGGAGTTTGGCCGGCGACTCTCCAGCCACATCCGCAAGGAAGAGCGCCTTCTCTTTGAACGTCTGCAGCAACTAATAGGCGGGGAAGAACTCGCAATGCTGGGCCAGAATCTGGAAGAGGCACTGAAAGGAGCGGAACAGGCATGCGCTCTGCCCGCGCCCGAGACTCAACTGCGACCCAGCTGACCGTCCGTAAAAACGCGAAGAAGTTACGTTTCGAGGCGGTAGCGGGTCTCGGCCAGAGCGTAGAGCCGTCGCCAAAGCAGGCGATTGGTGGTCACCACGGTCGCGGCCATCATGATCGTCGCGGCTAAGAGCAGATTGAAGTTGCCGGTGTCGGTCGCCTGGCTGATGGTGGCGCCGAGGCCTACGGTGGTGTAGATCTGTCCTTTGAAGTGGAAATATTCGGCTACGATGCTGGCGTTCCATGCGCCCCCGGATGCCGTGACCAGTCCGGTGACCAAATAAGGGAAGATGCCCGGCAAGATCAATTTCTTCCAACGCTGGATACCCTCAAGCTTGAAAATCGAACAGCATTCCTTCAGGTCCGTCGGGATTGCAATCGCGCCAGCGATGACGTTGAACAGGATGTACCATTGCGTCCCCAATAACAGGAGTGCGATCGACCCGATGCCAAGTCCTCCGCCCACGCGAATGAGCAACAGCAGAACCACGGGAAAAAGCGCGGTCGCCGGCACGGAGGCGGCGATTTGCGCCAGAGGCTGGGCGATTCTCGCCAGGCGCGGATTAAAGCCGATGGCAACTCCGGCGGGGATTGTCCACAACGCACCGAGCAGCAACGCAAGATTTACCCGTGCAAAAGTCGCGAGCAGGCCGATGCCTGCTTCGTGGACCTCCGCTTTCTGCAGGCCAGTCAGAAGCATCGCGACTCTGACGACTCCATAGCTCATACCTGCCAGGAACGCCACAGCGAGACTGCGCATCAACCAGACCTTCCACGCACCGCTCTGTTTGGTCTTATCGGAGGCACTCGGATGCGCACTAAAGTACAGCATGAGACGCTCGCTGAGCGGATGCACGGTCTTATCCCGAAGTCGCGACAACCCTCGAGAATGGCGGAACAGGTCGAGCACCCACGAGTGGGGTGTGTCGGTGCTCTCCACCTGCTCGACCTTGAATTTTTCAGCCCATGCGATCACCGGACGCCAAACGAACTGGTCGAGCAGCACGATGACCAAGATCATGGTGCCAACGCCCCACAGAATTGAGGACGTATCTCCCGCGCTCGCCGCCGTCTGCAGGTAGGACCCAAGCCCGGGAAGTCGGAAGTCGCGCGAGCCCAGCACGAACATTTCGCAGGCCATCAGGAAGAACCAGCCGCCGGCCACCGACATCATCGAATTCCACACCAATCCAATTGCCGCGAAGGGCAATTCCATTTCGATAAAGCGCTGCCACCAGCTGAAACCGTAGATCTTCGCGGCCTCGCGCATCTCATTCGGAATGCTCTTCATCGAAGCGTAAAAGCTGAACGCCATGTTCCAAACCTGACCGGTGAAGATCAACAGGATCGCTCCAGCTTCTACTCCCAGTTGTCGCCCTGGAAACAAGGCGACCATGGCCAGCATCACAGGCGGCAAGAAACTAAGCACGGGGATCGACTGCAGAACATCGAGCAGAGGAATCATGAAGCGCTCCGCGCGAGCGTTCGATGCTGCGACATAACCATACGCCAGGGCGAACGCCAGACTTAGCAGGTAAGCAATCGTGATGCGCAGCAGCGAATATCCAGCATAGGCCGGCAGCGCGAGTGGGCTCCGGGATATGTCGACTTGCGGAGTAAACGGGCCGAGCCAGGCGCGACCGACTGCGAGCACGCCATAGAACAGCGCGAGCGCGGCGCCAAACATCAGAAGATCGGGCAGGTACGAGATCTCGAGGGTGGGCAGTTGGGTCCAGATTCGGTATGCCGAAAAACCTCGCAGATTAATGGTCTTCTTCATGCGATCGCTTTTTGAAAAGATTTTTCGGTCAGGGTTTGGGCGCTTCGTTTTGCGACTCGACAGCCGCTACAGCAGAATGCTCGGGGGGTTCGGTTTGCACCAGTCGGCCATTCGCGCGGTCATAGTCAAAAATCTCCGCATAGCGCCCCCAATTCATCGCTGTCTCAAACTGGCGCTGTACCTCGTCCTCGGCAAAGTGCTCGTCGAGGATGTCGTGGAAAAACTCGTCCGCAATCGAGTGATCGGACTTCCGCTTCAACACGCTGTCAATCTGCTTCAGGATCGTGACGTGTTCCAGCGCGGCTTGCCGGAATAGGATCTTTCGCTGCTGGATATCAGCCTCGGCAAAGGCAATGCCTTGCGGCGTGATCTGCACATCCCCTTCTTTCAACAAGGCAAATCCCAAAAGCACACAGGCCTCGAGAATCGGCAACAGGTCTTCGACGTCCATCACCAGTTCTTCGGCTAAGCGAAACAAATCCTCGCGGCCACCGCGGTCGCGCAGCAACTCCGTCAGGCCCGCAACCCCTCCGACGCGGGCGTGCGGTAGCATCTGATATCTCGCAGTTCGCAAGGGCGCTTCCTGTTTTTTCAAAGCGTCCTTCATGGACCCGCCTGTGGGCAGGATGATCTCGGCCGTGGTCTCGGCATCAGGCAGCGCATGCTCAATCTCCGGTTCGGTCATTACCTTGTAAATGTAGTCGACCAGCTCGACAAAACGGGCCGACTTCCGGTCTCGCGGATGTTTCAGCCGGATGGTGAAATCCGAGCGAACCCGCGCCGGATTTCTTCCCAGAACCATGACCCGATCGGCCAGCATCACCGCCTCTTCAATATTGTGGGTCACGATGAAGATGGCGCTGGTCGGCATTTTCTTGTTCAGCCAAAGCTGCATGAGTTCACCGCGCAGGTTTTCCGCGGTCAACACATCCAAGGCCGAGAACGGTTCGTCCATAAACAGGACTTCCGGCTCTACCACGAGAGCCCGGGCGAAGCCGACCCTCTGCTTCATGCCCCCGGATAGTTCTTTGGGATATGCCGTCTCGAAGCCGTCCAGTCCGACGGTGTCGAGCGTGCGTAACGCGCGCTTGCGGCGCTCTACTGATGGCACGCCCTTTGCTTCGAGCGGCGCCTCAACATTCTGGAGAACGGTGAGCCAGGGGAAAAGCGCAAAGCTCTGGAAGACGATAGCCACATTCGGATTCTGGCCCTCGAGCGGCTTGCCGTGCCACAACAGCGTTCCCGAAGTCGGCTGGGAAAGGCCGGTCAGCATGCGGAGCAGGGTGGACTTTCCGCAGCCGGAGGGACCGAGCAGGGTAACGATCTTTCCCGGCTCGATCGCGAGATTGGTCGCGCCCACCACCTGAATCCGCGTACCATCCGCCTGCGGATACGACTTTTCAATCGCGACGGCTTCGATGATCGCTTCGCTCACGCTACGCTCCCGTACCCTCTATACACGATCTGCGCAGAAAGTGCGCCTGCTTTAACACTCTATTCACAAATGGAGGCCGGCACGACCGATCTATGCGATGTAGCTTTCGCCGGGTCGGGGCAGCAGCGATTCCGGAATACGATCACTCAGTTCAGCGAGCAGCGCGAGCTTCGCGGCCAGTCCGTTATTGAGTTGCCCTTCGTCGAAACGCCAGCGCCAGTTGCCGCCATGCAGGCTGGGAGTGTTCATTCGCGCCTCGCTGCCCAGACCAAGTACGTCTTGCAAAGGGATCACGCTCAAGCTAGCCGGGGAACATTGCGCGGCGCGGATAAATGCCCAATGGATTCCGTCGTCCGAGCGTCCAACGTAGGCTTCCGCATTGCGGCGTTCGTGGTCGGCGGCGCCAGAGCGCCACCACCCGACGACCGTGTCGTTGTCGTGCGTACCCGTATAGATGACCTTGCCGGCGGAGCGGTGCGGCAGATACATGTGCGCGCCTTCATCCCCAAAACCAAATTGCAGTACTGACATACCCGGGATCTGCAGTCGGTCACGCAGCGCATGCACTTCAGGTGTAATGTAGCCGAGATCTTCGGCAAAGAAGGGCAACCCGCCGAGAGCCTCGCGGAGTTTCAGGAAGAGATCGTCGCGCGGCCCATCCACCCAGCGGCCATTCACGGCCGTATTGTCCTCGGCGGGAATCTCCCAGAATTGATCGAATCCACGGAAGTGGTCGAGCCGGATGTAGTCGCAATTCTGCGTCGCCCAGCGCAGCCGCTGGATCCACCATTCGTAGCCACGTTCTTTCATCACATCCCAGCGATAGAGCGGATTTCCCCAGCGTTGCCCGGTCTTGCTGAAAAAGTCCGGTGGCACGCCCGCCACGACTTCCGGCTCCAGCTTTTCATTCAGGCGGAATAATTCGCGGTGTGTCCAGACATCTGCGCTGTCATGGTTGACGAAGATGGCAACATCGCCCACCACTCGAATCGCATGCTTCGAACAGTAGCTCCTGAGCGCTCGCCATTGCTCGTAAAACGCGAACTGCAAGGCACTCCGAATGCGGGTTTCGACAGCAAGCTCCTCGCGCGCTTTTTCGATAGCTGCGGGCTGGTGCTGAGCCAGCTCGGCGGGCCACTCATTCCAACTCTGGAGTTTGCGCCGCGCGCGAATGGCATCGAACAAAACGAAATCATCGAGCCACCACGAGTTCTCACTGCGGAACGATTCGAAGCTGCGCAGCGCGTCGCCTGAAGCCGAGGTCACGAAGTTTCGAGCGGCTTCAAACAGCAGCGGCATTTTGTGAGTGAAAACCTGGTCGTATTCGACCGGTCCAAAGGCAGCGGAGAGTTCTTCGATTCTTGCCGCCGCGATCCATCCGCGATCCGCCAGGCGTTCGAGACTGATGAGCAGCGGATTGCCGGCAAAGGCCGACGTCGAGGAATATGGAGAATTCCCGTAGCCTACCGGACCCAGAGGTAGGACCTGCCAGACTCCCTGGCGAGCCGAAGCGAGGAAATCAACAAACCGGTACGCGGCTGGACCAAAATCACCGACCCCGCCGCGCGAAGGAAGCGAGGTCGGATGCAACAAAATGCCTGCGGCACGCGGAAAAGACATGCGCCACTACATTCCTGAGTCGCTGCCGGAACGACCAAGCGCCTTCATTTCTTCATCATTTCTCTTGATCTTTCCGGATTTCGTCATTTCGTCGACCAAGTTGGTCACGAAGAGACCGAAACGCTCTTGCTGTTTGCCCTGTAGCAAAGAATCCCGGATCTGATCGCGCTTGGCAGCATAATCGGCTTCCGTGGGCTGCTGGTTCTCTAGTATTTGCAGCACGACAGCGTCGCCGCCTCCATCGATCGGGCCGCTGATCTCTCCGGCTTTCATGCCGAAGGCAACCGAGGCCTGTCCTGACATCGCGCCCACTTCCGGAACTTGCCCATCCGGAAGAACCAGGTCGCTGGTCTTTACCGTCGCGCCCAATTCCTTGGCTGCGCGCTTCAGGTCGTGCTCGGCCTTAGCCCGGTCCGAAAGCTCCTGGATCTTCTGCGAGAGCAGAATGCTGGAACGCTCATTCTTGAATTCTTCCTCGACCCGGCTGCGAATTTCTTCGAACGATGGCGTCGCAGTTGGCTTGACAGCCAGCAACTGAAATACAGCGATGCCCTGCGAGGCCGGAGCGACGTCGGGCGGAGATTTTTCTGTGGCGGCAAAGACGGCATCCATAAACTGCGGTGCCGGCCCCAGCCCCGGCAACATGTCTTTGCGGGTGAAGAAATCTGAAGTGATGACCGGAACGCCTGCACTCGCGGCGGCTGCGTCGATGCCGTCCTTGCGAGCATTCGCCAACAAGGTTTCCGCCTGCTTCTGCGCCAGTTGCTGCGCCTTCTGATGCTTCAGAATGGGCTCGATGTCCGCTTTCACTTCGTCGAGCGTCTTCGAGTGCGCATCCTGCTTATCGTCAACGCGGATAATATGGAAACCATAGCTGCTTTTCACCAGATCGCTGATCTGTCCCTTGGGAAGAGAGAAGGCAGTCTTCTCAAACTCGGGGACCGTCTGGCCTTTGCCGATCCATCCGAGAGAGCCTCCTTGCTTTGCGCTCCCAGGATCCTCGGAGTATTTCTTGGCCAGATCTTCCAGCTTGGCGCCGCTCTTTAACTGCTTCAGCAGATCTTCGGCGCGATGCTGGGCTTCGGCCACGCCCTTTTCGTCCACCTTGCCGTCCGGTCCGGGAAGCGGCGTCTTGATGAGAATGTGGCTCACCTTCACCTGTTCCGGTACGCGATACTGGTCGCGATGGTCGTTGTAGTAGCTTCGCAGATCATCCTGCGTCACTTGAACATTCCCTTCCACCTTGCCGACGTCGACCACCGCATACTTCACCTTGCGCTTTTCCGGAACCGAGTTGGCGTAGCTGGTTTTGTGGCTCTCATAGAAGGCCTTCAGCTCTTCCTCGGTCGGATGCAGCGCCTTTTTCAGGTCATCCTGCTTCAGGACTGCATAATCGAACTTGACCTTCGAATTCTGCTTGATAAATTGCTCGTGAATCTCGGAATCGGTCACCCCCGCGCTGCCGGAGATAAGGGCCTGCAGCTTGGTCAGCAGAATGTCATTGGCAACCGCCTCTTCGAACTTGGGGGCTGTGAGGTTGGCACGCTGGAGCATGTCCTCATATTCCGCCTGGCCAATAAAATTCCCGCCGGGAAAGAATGTCGCAGCATAGCGCCCATGCTGCAGTTCGTCCTTTACTTCTTCCGGAGTGACACGCAACCCCATGCGCTTGGCCTCGCTGATGAGCGCCTGGCGGGTGATCAACTGCTCCGCCGCTCGCTGCGTGAAGAAGGGCAGCAGCATGCTCATGTTGGCACCGCCCTGCGGCATCTGCTGTTGCAGCATCTGGCGCGCCGTCTGGCGGACTTCATCGGCGGTGATGTCGTCGCCATTTACCTTGGCAACGATGCCCTTGCCGGGGGTATTGCCAAACACTTCTCCGCCCAACCCCCCAGGGACGAGCGTGATGACCATCGACGCGCAGATGATCAGAAGCAAGCCGCCGAGGACATACTTCGTGGTCTGCCCAGACTTTTGCAAGAATCGAATCATGTTCTTATCACTCCAGAGTAGAGAGCCGAATTTTTAATTATAAACTAGGTGGGCCTGAGGCAGGGCGAGCCAATGCGTAGCGAGGACAGGCCTTCCTCGCTGGTTAGGTTCGAGCGTCCGAATGGGAACCAAACCTCCCACGCCCCTCGAAAACACGGCTATTGAAACGAATTAATATAAGTGTTATCCATTCTGCGGGGTATTTCTAAAGAATTGGTCCGAGTCCGATCCTCGACCCGCGCACCGAGTGAATAGGAGCACCATGAACTCACGCAAACCGTTGGCTATTTTTTTCTTTCTCCTGGCTCAATTCCTTCTCACTTCATCGCTCGTTGCCCAAGACAAAGCACCGGCCCCAGCCAAGCACCCTGCCAAGGGCAAAATAGTCCTCCAGGAAGGCTGGTCGCTGCAGACTTCGGCGAAAGTCGACGCTAAGGGAGAAGTCATTTCGACCCCGCAGTTTTCTGCTAAAGGATGGCATGCGGTCGCCATCCCCAGCACGGTTGTCGCCGCGCTCGTCAAGGACAAGACTTTGCCCGATCCATTTCCCGGCATGAACCTGCGTGAATTCCCTGGCCTCAATTACCCCATCGGTGCGAATTTCTCGAACATTCCCATGGCGCCCGACAGCCCCTACGCGGTCTCGTGGTGGTACCGCAAGCAGTTCGAGATCCCGGCTGCGTACAAAGGGAAGTCAGTGTGGCTGAAGTTCAACGGCATTAACTACCGCGCCAACATCTGGCTGAACGGAAAACAAATCGCCGGATCGGATGACGTCGCCGGAGCCTGGCGGAGCTATGAGTTCAACATCACCAGCAGCGCCAAGCCCGGCGCGGAGAACGTCTTGGCTGTGCAGGCTTTCTCTCCTACTGACCACGATCTCGCGATCACTTTTGTGGATTGGAATCCCGCGCCTCCCGATAAAAACATGGGGCTGTGGCGCGAGGTTTATGTGACTGCCAGCGGGCCGGTAGCGCTGCGCTATCCGACGGTCGTGTCGAAGCTGAATCCTCCGACCAATGACAGCGCGCAGCTCACCGTTACAGCGCAACTGAAGAACGGCACCAATCAGCCGCTAAAGGGCAAGCTGAAGGGCGATCCCGAAATGAGAGCATCAAGCTTCGAACAGGACGTCGAACTGGCGGCGAACGAATCGAAGGACATTACTTTCACTCCCGACAAATTTTCCCAACTCGTCTTCTCGAATCCCCGACTGTGGTGGCCGCGGCAGATGGGCAAGCCGAATCTCTACCCGCTCACGATGGAGTTCGAAGTTAACGGTGCGGTTAGCGATCACGCTCACACGGAGTTCGGCATTCGCGAAATCACCTCCGACTTCAACTCCATTGGCGGACGCGCCTTCCACATCAACGGCAAGAACATTCTGATTCGCGGCGGCGGCTGGACCCCCGACATGATGCTGCGCCAGAACTCCCAGCGCTTGCACGATGAGTTCCGCTACGTCGAAGACATGGGGCTCAACACGGTCCGCCTCGAAGGCAAGCTCGAAACCCAGGAGTTCTTCGACCTCGCCGACCACGACGGAGTTCTGGTCATGGCCGGGTGGTGCTGCTGCGATTTCTGGGAGCGCTGGCCGCGCTGGAAGCCGCAGGATTTTGAAATTGCCAAGCAATCCCTGCGCGACCAGATTTATCGCCTCCGCAGTCATCCGAGCATCGTCATGTGGCTGAACGGCAGCGATAATGCCCCTCCGCCCGATGTCGAGCAGATGTACCTCGATGTGGAGAAGGACTTGTTCTGGCCGAATCCAGTCGTCTCATCTGCCACGGGAAAGAAAACGAGCGTCACCGGGGATAGCGGCTTCAAGATGTCCGGCCCATACGAATACATCGCGCCCAGTTATTGGGAAGTCGATACTCCGCAAGGCCAGCCCGATCGCAAGCAGTGCAATCCTGGAGGTTGCGGCGGCGCGTACGGCTTCAATACCGAAACCAGCATGGGACCGGCCGTTCCGCCCGTGGAGAGTATCCGCGCCATGGTGGGCAAGGACCACATGTGGCCGATCGACGACGTCTGGAATTACCACGCGGGCGGCGGCGAGTTCAAAACCATCGGTGTTTTCAGCGAAGCGCTGGCGAACCGCTATGGCAAATCCGATAACGTGAACGACTTCGCCATCAAGTCGCAGATGCAGACCTATGAAGGCGTGCGCGCCATGTACGAGGCCTATAGCCGCAATAAATACCAGTCGACCGGTGTCGTTCAGTGGATGCTGAACAATGCCTGGCCGTCGATGATCTGGCACCTGTACGACTACTACATGCGCCCCGGCGGAGGATATTTCGGAGCCAAGCGGGCGATGGAAGCGCTTCACCCCATCTACGGATACGACGATCATTCGATCTGGGTGGTCAGCAGCCAGTACGAAGACGTGAAGGGACTGAAGCTCACCACGAAAATCTACAACCTCGACATGACGGAGAAGTTCACCCAGCAGAACTCGCTGGATGCCGCCGCCGACAGCACGGCGAAAGTCTTCGCGCTGCCCGACGTTTCTGGATTGAGCCCAACGTATTTCCTGGCACTGCGGTTGGAAGACTCAACCGGCAAAGTCGTGGGCTCGAATTTCTACTGGCTCTCGACTAAGCCCGAGACCCTGGATTGGGCGAAATCTACCTGGTGGATGACGCCAACTGCGTCCTTTGCAGATTTCACCGCGATGTCGCAGCTTCCCAAGGTCAAACTGAAAGTCACCGACCGCACAGAGCGCAAGGGAGAAGAGTCGGTCACGCACGTGACCATCGAAAATCCGAGCAAGAGTCTCGCCTTCTTCGTGCGCTTGAAAGTCGACAAGGGCGCCAAGGGAGAGGAGATCCTGCCGGTGGTCTGGGAAGACAATTACATCTCACTCTTACCCGGCGAGAAGCGAGTGATTACCGCCAGCTATCGCGCCTCCGAGTTGGGAGCAGCAAAGGCTGCAGTGGAAGTCAGCGGATGGAATGTGGAATAAGCGGAGACGGTGAGCATGTGGGGACAGCTGCCCTCGGCTGTCCCCCAGGACGCAACCCGGGCTAGCGCTCACACGTGCTGAGAGACCGAGAGAATATTTCCATCGGGATCCTTGAACCACGCCACCTTGTCGCCGGTGGGCGCGGTCCAGATGCCCAGTTCGTCCTGCCTGAAGAATCCGAATACTTCGAAGTGAACGCCCTTGGCCTGCAGGCCCCGTACTACGTTTTCGATCTCCGTGACCTGCCAGCCGAGGATCGTGAACTTTGCCGGATCGAAATCTTTTCCCATTTTCGCGACCCGGATCATGATTCCATTTGCGTCGAGCACCATCGCGAAACCGTCGTCCTTGACGAATCGCAGTCCTAGAACGCCCTCATAGAAGGCACGAGCCCTGCCGGCGTCGGTGGTCGGCACGAAAGCAACAATGTTGGTGGAACCGAGCATAATGCGCCCCGCCTGAAATCGTGACTCCCTCAATTCCCTGATTGCGACTTTCTTCAGTTGTCGCTGAAGTCAATCATCACGGGCGCCGAGCGGAACCAATTGGTCTTGGATCCCACATAAAGCAGCCCAATCGCGAACCAGATGCCGCCAACGGTCTTCGCAAGGCTGTTCAGGTTCCACCAGATCATTGCACAAAACGCGAATCCGATCAGTGGCAGAATCGCATCAGCCAGCAGTCGTCGCTGGGCACCCGTCTTCTTCGCAATCACCGAGAACTGCCAGAAGCACGCGAAGTTCACCCCCATGAATGCGAGGAAGGCTCCGAAGTTGAGCAGCTCACCGGCGTGCTCGTAGGCATTCCCGATGTGATAGAGAAGAATGGCGCCGGCAAACGACAGGCCGCCTATCAACAGGATGTTGTTCGTCGGCGTGCTGGTTCCGGGCTTTAGTTGTCCAAAGAATTTTTTCGGCAAGCACGTTGTCGCGGCCCATGCCAAATAGCAACCGCGCTGCGCCGAGCGTCCCGGTCAGCCCGCTACCAAATGCCGCCACGATCAGAATGAAACCCATGGAATTGAACAAATACTTCCCGCCAACCCGGCTGCAAATATCCATGAACGCGGTTTCAAGATTCGGAAACGAACGCCAGTCGGGCCATACGCGAGCCCCGAGGTAAGCCTCAATCCCGCTGCATACACCCGCAAAAACACAGGTCAGTACGACCGCCAGGAGCACGTTGCGCTTGGGATTCTCGACGTCCTCGGCCAGCGTGGTGACTCCATCGAAGCCGATGTAAGTTAACGCCGCGAACGACGTCGCCGTCAGAATCTTGTGCGGGTTAAAGGTATGCGGATCGTACAGCGGCTGCAAAGAGAACAGTCCGGCCCATCCCTGTCCGCCATACAAATATTTCAGAGCCAGAATAAAGAACGCGACTACCACGACTGACATAATGGCCAGCAGCACCTTGTTTGCATTCGCCGAAGCCTTGACGCCAATCAGGTTGAGCACCGTCATAATGCCCGCAATCAGCAACGCCCACACCCAGAAAGGCACCTGCTGCACATAGCGCTCGTGCAACGCCGTCGAGATCCACACGGTATTAATCAGTGGCTGGAGCAAGTAATCCAGAATCATCGCCCAACCAGCCAGAAACCCGAGATGCGGATTAAGCCCCTTGCCCACATACGTGTAGGCCGAGCCCGCCGTGGGATAGAGCGCCCCCATGCGCCCATAGCTGACCGCAGTGATCAGCATGGCGAAGAGGGCAATAATAATAATCGTGACGAAATGTCCGTCAGAAAGCTTCTGCGCCACGCCATACAACGGCACGGGCGCAATCGGCTGAATCAGGACGATTCCATAAAAAATCAGATCCCAAAGGGTCAGCGTTCGACGCAAACGTGGAACGCCAGAAGGAGCGGCAGTTGGGGTTTCCATGAGAACGGCTATTGGATTATGGCGGGGCTGAAATTGTCAATATTAAAACGTTTCCGTGCCCCGGAGTTTCACGATTGCGGAACCACCCTCAAGAAAGCTGCTGGAAGACCTGGTTCGATCCGGCTTTGCGCCCAGGAATCGCGCAGACCCGCGAGCGTTGCCGCTTTCACGTCTGCGTTAACGCCATACTGTGCGAAATCAGACTCGGCCCAGAACGCGCAATTCAGGTAGACAGCCTTTCGATTGACCGAAATCTCAAGGGCGAAATCCATTCGGCTGTAGTCCAAACTGCGAGCCAAAACCACGAATTGTCCCTTGGCATGCTTTCCCTTCAAGCCGCACTGGTCCGGAACAAATCCCACGAAGGAGTCTCCGAAAAATGCCGCATCGACCTCAATCAGGCCGCGAATCGCCTGGTTGAAGTCAGGCAACTGCTCGGCGGGAATCCAATACTCCTGGTGAATCGCGGCTCCCACGACATGACGTTCGAACTTCGCCAGGTAATCTTCGTCTACGCCAAAGGACGTGACATAACCTGCGAAGCTCGACGCTTTGGTATTCCAATCGCGCGCGATCTGCGTGGCATATTCAGCGGACGTGACCGGATAGAAGATCGGTTGTTCGGGCAGTCTTGGCGGAAACTCGCGACATCCTGAATCCCAGATCAGCGCCAGTTCTTCCAGACCGACCGGACGATAAAGCTTCTTCATAGCCTATCGCTCGCCGTAGTCGAACCAGTATCCCCTCTGCTCGTTTCCCGACATATGGCGCGTGTTGTATTCGAGGAGATAGTTCACGTGCTCATCATCGAGGGGGAATGTCTTCTTCGGCGGGTATGGGTACTCGCCCATGCTTAAGAAGGGCAGCGGCGCGACGAAGCTCCCTTCGGCGGCATAGAAGTCCATGTCCTTCTCGTAACCGTTGGCCGCGAAGAAATAGTCCCGCACCCAGCCCTTGGGCAGCGCCGGAAGGTGAGAGGGATCGAAATCGAGCCGCACTTCGTCACCCGATCCGAAGACCGCCAGTTTGTCGTCGGTCGCCGTCAGCAGCGGAAGCACGTCGCCGTAACGCGTGTAAGTCCCAAATGGGCGGGTATAGGGGCCCGTGGCGCTGGCCTTTTCGTAGATGTACTGCACGTTTCCGGCGGGCGTGCCCTCGATCTTGTACGGATAGCCGTGGAATTCGAGATCTGCGCGCGCCAGCGGAACGGGCGTCAACCGCAAGCCTTGCGCTCGGCCGGTATCTTGAAGACCCGCATCTTTACTGGTTCGTTGAGAGATGTCATGCGCGACAGGTTGCCCGGTCCGATTGACCAGAATGCTGTCCCAATAGACCTGCAGATTGGTCGTGATGCGAATCTTCTTCGTGCCCAAGGGCAGCTTTCCAGTCAGGTCGGCCGTCATCGTCCGCGGACCACCTGCGGGAAACCCCATATCTTCGACGACGCGCTTCCACTGGCCTCGTGCGTCCTGCGCCTCCACGTAGGGAGAGATCGCCGTAATTCCAGCCTGAGACGCAGCATACATGCTGTTTGCCGAGAAGTACTCGACTTCGCCGTGTAGCAGCAGCCAGAGCGGCCCTCCGCGATAAGCCTCGCCCAGATCGATCGTGAGGCTATGGGGCTTGGCAAATCCCAGAAACTGCGTCAGAGCAAAATCACCGAAATACCGATGCGCCAGCAAATCGGGCAAAACGTCGTGGCCATGGTCGTCCCACGCGCCAGCCGGCGGTCGCGCATCCCGGCTCACCACAACTTTAAACGGCGGATAAGGCGGGTTCGACGCGAAGTATTCGTTGGGATAAACCTCTTCGTTCGCAGGATGATCGACCGCCAGCAGCCGCACCTGATCGAGATAAACCGCCTCTTCGAGCGGCTCCATAAAGCGGAAGCTCAGAAGACCGGCGTCGGACCTCTGACTTCGGACTTCAAGAGAAGCATTTTGGCCAAGGTCTGACGTCCGAGGTCTGACGTCCTTCTCTCGAACCATCCCGGTCCGAATCTTGATCCATTCCACCGGCCTCGGAATGTCGCGCTGGCCCGGCCCAACCCAATGTCCCACCACTCCGGCACCGAGCATGTCGGCCACAAATTCATAGCGCTCGCCGTTCCACGCAAACAAAGTGGGACAGGAACTTCCTCGGCGGTCAACCTCGAGAAAGTTCTGCTGCTTATCCCCGGCGACGGGAGTTTCGTCCTGCAACACGCCCGTCGGCCAGAGCATGCGGACGATGTCCGCTTCTTTCGACTCACCCAGGCCGACGACGATATCTGTGGAATTCTGCCCAAGGTATCCGTTCGAGCCCGCAATTTCGAACTTCTGCCGGTTGCCTCCAGCGAAAACTTCCACCTTGGTGCCGATCGCGGACTTGTTGTCGGCTAGTCCCTTGAGCGAAAGTTTCAGCCAGTGATTTTGCGTTGCTCCCTCGTTGCGCAACAGGACAGCCGGCCCGTGATTCTGCGTGATCAGCAGATCGGTCGCGCCGTCATTGTCATAGTCCCCGGTAATAATGGCGCGAGGATCTTTGAGCTGAATCTTGTCGAGACCGACATCGGCGGTGACGTCTTTAAAGCCGTCCGGCCCGAGATTGCGGAAAAGTTTAATTTCGCCTTTGCCGTCTTTCGTTTCGCCGACAGCGACGAGGTCGACCCAGCCATCATTGTCATAGTCGAACGCGGCGACCCCGAACGCTTTGACCCAATTCGTCTCGGGAAGTTTCACCTGCTCAAAACTCTTGCCGTGATTGTTGCGCCAGAGCGTAAGTCCGGGCGCGCCAAACTGCGTGAAGGCCAGGTCCATCCATCCGTCGTGATCGAAATCAAGGATTGCGAGACCAATCGCTGGACCCGACGTTTGGCTGGTATCCGACAAAGCGCGGCGCTTGAACGCGCCCTCGCGCGGATTCTCAAGGATAACCGGGCCCCGCAAGCCAGCAGCTATCAAGTCGACGGCTCGATCATTGTTGTAGTCCGTTCCTACGGCGTTTGCACTTGGAGCGTTTTCCAGGCCGCGAGAGGTGGCAACCTCCGTGAAGGTTTGGTCGCCATTGTTTCTAAACATAGCGCTCGGGAAGAACACTTCCTGCCCGGGCTCCAAATGTCCCGGCTTCGCGCTCCAGACATTCACGTATAAATCAAGGTCGCCATCGTGGTCGTAATCGACGAAGGTCATGCCAACACCAAACCCGTCATTCCTCAGGCCCGCGGTCTGCGTGACATCCTTAAACTTGGCATTCTTGTCGTTGTGGAAGAGAATTGGCCGACCATTGATGTTGACGGCCAGATCGATCGCTCCGTCGTTGTCATAATCTCCCGCTGCACAGCTAACTCCGTGCAATGCCGGATCAAATCCGGCATTTTTCGTGACGTCCTCGAACTTGCCATTGCCCAGGTTGTGATAAAGCCCTAGCCCTCCCTCGGCCCCGGCGTCAGCAACAAAAATATCGGGCATCCCGTCGCTGTCGTAATCAAGAAAGCAGGCTCCCGATCCCAGAGAATCGAGTTGCCGTTTCGGCTCCCCCCCGTCACCCCTCGAAACAATTCCCGCTTCCTTCGTCACATCCACAAACCGCACCTTGATCTGCGGCGGCGGCTTGAGCTGCGCCTGCGGAGATTCCAGCGCCCGGGAATACTGCCCCTGCTCGCCGTAAGCCAGGCTCATGGGCGCGCCGATTTTGTTTTGCGTGATGTACTGAAATTGCTTCAGGTGTTCGCGGGCGTGGTCGGTGTCGGCAGATTGCTGGTAAGCACGCGACAATCCAAATTCCGCCGACGCATGCAGCGGATTGATCTGCAGAGCATGCTGGAAGGCGTCGATGGCCTGCGGAAACTGCTTGGCCTGCACATACGCCGTGCCGAGGAAGTACCAGGTGTCGGCATCGCTCGCGTCAATCTCGGTGACGCGTTTGAACGCATCAATCGAAGCCGGTGCATCGCCAGTGTTTTTCGCCAGCAGACCAAGGCTGTACCACGCATTCGGATTCTTCGGATCCTGCTTCAGCGCGTCTTCCAGGGCGGCCTTGGCCTCGTCAATCTTCTGCAGGTTCAGGTAAGCGACGCCTTCATTCAGCCGCGCAATGGCAAACTTGGGATCCGCCTCGGCGGCCTGCTTGAATAGGTTCAATCCCTTCTCGAACAACTGCTGGTTCATGTAAGCGCAGCCAATATTATTCAGGCGGGCGGCTTCCATCGAGTTCGGCTGGGAAGCAGGCGCAAAAAGGCCAAAGGCCGCTACGAGCGCGGTGAAGAAAGCGGCTGAGATTTTCAGATTCATTTCGCTAACGATTTAACCACAAAGGCCACCAAGGTACACGTAAGGAATCCCAAAATTCGAGACTGGTTTTACCTTCGTGAAACTTCGTGTCCTTCGTGGTTAGGGTTTACTTCTGCCTCTTAGAGTAGGCGCGGTTGCTCGTAATTCCCTTTCCTTCTTGCACCGTGACGGTTTGCCCGGCGCTGATGTTCGAGAGCTTGTCCGTCTGTCCGCTGGGCCACTGGATTTCGACACTGTCCGCTTTGGTTTGCGCGCCCAGGCCGAACGTTAGCACTAGTTCGCTCTGCGCCAGGTAACTCGATCCGGAGCGCAGCATCTTCCATTGCTTGTCGCTCACGGCGGTCACGCGGACAACCGCACCAATCCCGTCGCGGTTCGATTTTGTTCCAACCAGCTTGATCCGCAGACTATGGTTCGTTCCGCCTTCATTGTGAAACAAGTAAGCCGGTCCAGCGTTGGTCGTGAGCAAAATATCGAGGAAGCCGTCATTGTCGATATCGCCGTATGCCGCCGCCCGGGCCACTTTCGGCGCAGCAAACGATTTCCCCATCTGCGCGGTCACTTCGGTAAACTTCCCGCCACCCAGGTTGCGGAACAGGTGCGGAGGCTCGGCATAGCTCACGCGTTTTTGCACATGCTCGATCTGATCCTCAATATGTCCATCGGCAACAAAAATGTCGGGCCAGCCGTCGTTGTCGTAGTCAAAGAAAAAACAGGCAAAGCCCAACGTGACGAGCGTGTCGCGTCCGATTTCCGATTGCGGAGCCTCATCCACAAACAGCCCGTTGCCTTCGTTGTGATAGAGCGAAACCATCTGGTTCGAAAAGTTGCTGATCAGCACGCTGGGGTGGCCGCTCCGATCGTAATCCGCTGCATCGGCGCCCATGCCGGCGCGAGCAATTCCATCCTCACTGAATCCGATCCCGGCCGTGACGCCACGCTCTTCGAAAGTTCCATCTTTCTTGTTCAGATAGAGCTTGTTCGGCTGCGTGTCATTGGCGACCAGGATGTCCGGCCAGCCGTCACCGTTGACGTCGAGGATCGCGATGCCCAGGCTCTTCGATGTGGGATCGCCGAGCCCGGCCTTCTGCGTGGCATCCTCAAACTTGCCGCCGCCCAGGTTGTGCCACAGCCGCAGCGCTGTCCCCTTGTACGACTCCGGCGTGCAGTACGACTTGTGGGCGCCATCGAGTGTGCAATAAAGATCGCCTTGCTCGCTCCACTGGACGTAATTCGCGACGACCAAATCGAGTTTCCCGTCGCGGTCGTAGTCGACCCAGGCAGAACTGGCTGAGAATTCGTTCGGCCCCCACATTCCTGCGGATTTGGTCGCGTCAGTGAAAGTGCCGTTGCCGTTGTTATGAAATAGATGGCTCTGGCCGAGCGCCGAGACAAACAGGTCGTCGAAACCATCGTTGTCGTAGTCGCCGACGGCAACTCCAAACCCGAACATGGGCACGGCCAGCCCCGCCTGCCGCGTCACATCCGTAAACGTTCCGTTGTGATTGTTGTGATAGAGCTTGAGCGTGGTCGCGCCGCCGTGAGGATGTCCCGGGAAATCCTCGCCATTGATCAGGACAATATCTGGATATCCGTCATTGTCGTAATCAATGAAGGCACAGCCGGGACCCATCGTCTCAGGAAGCCATTTCTTCCCGAACGCGCCATTGTTGTGCGTGAAATGGATGCCGGCCTGCGCGGTGATATCGCGAAAAGTTACAGTCTGCGCGGCAGTTGCGGCCGTTAGGATAATCGTTAACCACAGAGGCACAGAGACACAGAGAAGGAGAACAGAAGAAGAATTCTGTTTTCCTCTGTGACTCCGTGACTCTGTGGTGAATTGTTGTTTCGGAGATCGCATTTATCTGGAGGCCCCGGCGGGAACGGTTGATGCAACTTGAGCCTTGCGCGGGCGGGCAGCGGATGTAGACGTTGCCACATGATTCGAAGGAATCGCCTTCAGCGGCACCGACACATGCTCATGCACTGCCTGCCGTTCGTTGTTATCTTCGGGATGAAGTTGGCGATAAGGACCGGTGATTGCCTGCGATGACTCGTCGGCTTTAAAGCGCATGTAGCGCGCTTGATGCTCTTTCGCCAGTCTCTCGTTGCCCAGCCCGTTGTAACAAAGCATCAAGTTGTAGTGCGCTTGCAAATCCTCCGGATCGATCGCCAGCACCGATTGCAAGAGCTTCACGGCATCGTCGTACTTGCGCTGCAGGAAAAGAATGCGCCCCAAATCATTCAGCGCCACCCGGTCCCGCGGATACTGCGACAGAACAATTCGCAGCCGGCTCGCCGCACCATCATAGTTGCCTTCCGACCTCAAAACCCGGGCGTAAAAATAGTTGGCGCGTGCGAGATTGGGAGACAGGGCCAATGCCTTCTCAAGCACAATACGCGCCCGAGCCATATCGCCTTCTTGCACCGCACAGCGCCCCATATTCACCCATCCATCGGGATTATTCGGATCGGCCTCCGTGACTTTCTGGAAGGCCGCCGCCGCCCCTTTCAAGTCTCCTTGCAGGAATAAGCCGATTCCGTAATCATTCCAGCGCTGCCATTCTTCCTTGAGAACGATCGTCCTGGGCTCGACCACCGGCGCATTGTGCGCGACCACGGGAAGTGTCACCTCATTCTCGGCGACCGTCACGATGGGCAGGTTAGGAATTTTCTCTTCCTTCGCCGACACACCGCTCAGCGATGCCGTGAAGATCGTCGGCCGATCGTCATAATCCGGGGCCACCGCGTGCGGTTTTGTCGGATCTGGAATACCGGCGAAGGCCTCCTGTGTTCCATACCAGGCGAATTTTCTGTAGCACAGACGCGCGTGCAGCGTGATCTTATTACCCGCGTTCTCCGGCACAAGCATCCGGTAGTGAACCGTGTCCGCCGCCCCCGGCGGAATTAATCTTACGTAGACGACCGCGCGAGCCGCCCACGCGTTGCGCTTGTTGATGGGATTGCCATGCGCATCGATCTGCAAGGAACGGTAGAAGTGCGCGCCCTTTTCCACCGGGCCGTGGCCATTATCCTCGACCATCCCGCTCCAGAAAATCGTCTGTCCTTTGTCGTCGGTCGCCTTCAACTCCAGCCACGTATCGTAGGCGTCGACCGTGCCGCCCGGGAAAAAGTGCCCGACCTTCTTGGTGCGGATCACCACGTCCACGCGCACGGTGTCGCCGCGACGCAACGAAGGCTGAACCCGGTTCAGCGGGGCAGTCACGGGAGAAGCCTCGCTCGCGGAGCTATCGGTCACCTTGCTCTCCGCTTCTTCGCCCACGGCAAACGTTGTCGAGAGATCCGACTGAGTCGCGACTCCTCGCTTCAGTGGAGCCTGTGCCGGAGAGAGCGCGAAAATGTCCACCGTCAGCGCTCCACTCGTCAGGAAATCTTCCGTCAGCTTGAGTTGCGATCCATCCTCATTCGCCGTCGGTACCGCGGTATTTGCCCCCGGGAAACGATGGGAGTGCACAAAGCCGTTGATGTTCCCCTGGTCCTTGGACGATTGCATGGGCATGTGGCAGTCGGCACACTGCTGTGGCTTCGGCGGATAGTAAAAAGATCGCGCCCCCTGCCCCGAAACACCGCTGGCTTGCCAGTTGTCGTACTCGTTGAAGCCACGAAGCCATCGATAATGATTCACGGGCTCGTCGAGATGCACCTTGTGGCACGACGAGCAGAACTCGGCCGTCTGTTCGCGCATGAACGGCTTAAGGAACACACGCCGGTGCGGCTCCGGGTTCAGCTTGATCACGAAATCATGTAGCGCACGCGCTACCGGATTCTGCGTGGCCGCCAATTCATGCAGTTTGGGATACTCCAGGTAAAAATCGGCCTGCCCCATCGTGCTCTTCACGTTGGCGATGGAATGGCACATCATGCAACCCAACCCAGCTTGCGCCTCCGGCCGATGCACGATCTGTTTGATAGGAGTGTCCATCAATCCTGCATAGAGCACGGCGGGATCATGGCACCCTCCACACCATTTCGAGGGTTTGGTGCCGATCGTGTCCTGCATATATTCGATCGACTTGCGATACCACTGATTGTTAAACGAAGAAAAGTGATGTGCCGAGCTGAACCACTGGTTGTAAATGTCTTCGTGGCAGCGCTTGCAGGAATCGGATTCCATGAAAAACTTGCTGGGAATTTTCTGCTTGCCGTACACCTGCGCTGAACTGGGAAAAAAGGATCCCTCCGGCCCATCGCCCTCGCCATTCATATCGCCAGGCGGCATCGTGGGATTCTGAATGCGGACCCGCGTCTGCCAACTCTGGCGCTCATACCGCGCGCCGTATCCAATATCAGCGAGGATTGTCAGACAGATCATGACACGGAGAATGCCGGCACCCACGGTCGATCCCCGCGAGCCATATTCAGAAGTACTACGCCGTCCGAGCCAGTTCGCCGCCAGCAAACCAACTCCGGCCAACGAGAGCACGATGTGGAGATATAACTTGTTCCATTCCGTGCGCGGCGTTCCCGTCTTGATCAGAATCAAGCCGAGAACCGCTCCCGCGGCGACCAATATCCAGCCCCCACGATCGGAAACGGTCCCTGTCCTGAGCGACCGAATTAGCCTAGGGATCAGCAACACTGCGGCCACGGTTCCTGCCGCGGCATGTAGCAGCACGACCCCTGCATAAAAGATATTTGCCTGGGGAAAGGTATAAACATAAGCGGCGGATACGGCGAGGAAAGCCACCAGCCACGACAGAACTCGACCGACAATTTCCCCAGATGTTGACATTCCTTGCATGATTGCGCACCGGAGAGATACGCGGAACTCAGCTCCCACATTCGCTGAATTCAGGCGAAGCAAGGTTACACATAGAAGGCAGAGGCTGGAATAATTCAAAAATACTAGCTGCGCAAGGCGAGGTCTGGTAAAGAAGCCGCATAGCCTCTCAGTGAATTGGCGGAATCTTCCAAGCTTTGCATTCGTTCTCAAGCGCAGCGGCGACGGCTAGCACGTGTTCCTCCTCCCACGGTCGGCCAACAATTTGCACTCCGATGGGCAGTCCATCGGCAGAGTGACTTACCGGAACCACGGCCGCCGGATTCCCCAGCAGATTGAACCATTCTGTGTAACTCCATGCGTCAAGATATTGCACGGTTTTCCCATCGATTTGCCAGGAGCGCTCGCCGTGGCGAAAGGCCGGAATGGCTGCAGCTGGACACAGCAAGATGGGGTACCTTCGCATCTGCGCCAGAAATTCCGAGCGCAGAGTGTCGCGGCGGATCCACGCTTCAAGCAACGAGTCCCTCGTCAATTCTGGCTCCGCCGCAGACCATTCGAGAAACTGCCTCAGAACCGGACTTTGATCCTGTTCCCGCCCCGTGAACATAGGGCCGATCAACATGCCACCAACTTTGACGAAGAACTTCTTCCAGAGCTCGCGTGCCTCCTCGAGTCCCTCGGGGCGAAACGCCTCTACTTCAAAGCCGGACTGGCGAAGCGCTTCCGCAGCAGTCCTCACCGCGGCTCGAGTTTCGGGTGTCACGGGCGTGCGCCCATCATCCTCGAAATATCCGATTTCCAGACGCCGCCCTTCCTCCTCGTTCGGCCACCTTAATGGCACGGGCGCAGCACACGCGTCGCCATCATCGGGTCCCTGCATCACCTCAAACATGGCCTTCAAATCGCCCACGGTGCGCGCCATCGGACCAACCACTCCAATCAGCGCGAACGGTCCGCCGGACGGAGGAAAGTGTCCCGTGGAAGGAACTCGTCCCGGCGTTGGCTTAAGCCCGCAGATGCCGCTGAAATGGGCCGGAACACGAATCGACCCACCGCCGTCGCTGCCCACGCCGCCTGCCGACATTCCGGCTGCAATCCCGGCCGCTTCGCCGCCACTCGATCCGCCTGGCGTGCACTCCAGATCCCACGGGCTGTTAGTCCGGCCACGAAGCAGATTGTCGGTTTCCCACGCCATCAGCAACTCTGGTGTATTGGTCACCCCGAGCACAATTGCACCGGCGCCGCGCAACCGGGCAACCAAAGGCGCATCCTGCCGAGCCTTGAAGCCCTCACGCAAGCGCGTGCCAGCCTCGCAGACCAGACCTTTCACTTCGATCGAGCTCTTGATGCTGATGGGAACTCCGTGCAACGGTCCAAGACTCTCCCCGCTCATGACAGCAAACTCGGCGGCACGGGCCTCGCGTCTCACTCGATTCCCATCTACCTGCACAAATGCATTCAGCTCGGGATTCAGCCGCTCGATCTTTGCGAGATGAACTTCCACCAGTTCCACAGGGGAGATTTTCCTCTCGCGGATTTGCCGCGCCATGGAGACCGCAGAAAGAAATGTCAAATCATCCATTTTGATTTCGAATCACTAGCAGCATTAAACTCAAGCGCAATAATGAGGTGTTCCTTCGTGTTACTTCGTGCCCTTCTTGGTTAAGACCTTACTTCCGACTGCCCAATCGACAGCCGCTTTTTCTTCCCCGGTAAGCCGCCGATAGCTCCCCTTGGCCAACTTCCCTAGTTGCAGTGGCCCGATTGCCACTCGCACCAACCGAAGCACATCCACTCCCAGCCCAGTCATCATTCGGCGTATCTGCCGGTTTTTCCCTTCCAGGAGCACGACTTCAACCCAGCAGTTTTTTTCTCCCGCACGAAGCAAACTTGCGTCGGACGCCCGCAGGATGTCTCCTTCCTCGGTTTTGATTCCGACGCGAAGCAACTGCAGAAACTCGCCATCGGCTACGGCACCGATCTGCACGTGATACTTCTTTGCCAAGTGGGTCTCGGGAGCAGCTATCCTGGCTCCCCACTCCGAATCATTCGTAAGCAAGAGCAGGCCTTCGCTGGCTTTGTCCAGACGTCCAACGGGAGCAACCCATGGCAGAGATTCACCCGCCTTAGCCAGGATCGAATACACCGTGTCGCGGCCCCTCTCGTCCGAGGCAGTTGTGACCAGGCCGGGCGGCTTATTCATCATCAGATAGATTCTCTGCCCGGCTTCGATCGTGCGGCCGTCCACCTCGATGCGATCCCGATCCAGTCGCACCGGCGTCTCAGGATCTTGCCGCAGGCCTCCGTTCAATCGCACACGCCCGGCTCGGATGAGTTCGGCCGCTTGCGAGCGCGAACAATATCCTTGTTTCGACAAAGCTCGCGCCAGCCCGATCTTGCGTACGCCTTCCTTCCGCGGCATGGATTCATCCTAATCCAAGCGCGCACCGCCCTCGCCCCCCGCTTGGTACCATACAGGCAGAACTGATTTCTTCCGCCCACTGGCGTAAAGTAGTGCTCATGGCTCACCAGCATCCTCCCCGGTTTCTCAAAATTGTCGACGACGCGAAGACCCGCGTGCGTGAAACCAACGTGGCAGAGGTAAGAACCCGGATGGACCGCGGCGATCGATTTCTCCTCATCGACGTACGCGAGGAAAGCGAATTCGCCAAAGATCATCTTCCCGGCGCCCTTCACCTCGGCAAAGGAATTATCGAGCGCGACATCGAAGCTCGTGTTCCCGAACTCAATACGGAAATGATTCTTTACTGCGGCGGCGGTTTCCGTTCCGCCTTGGCCGCCGACAACCTGCAGAAAATGGGCTACACGAACGTCATCTCGATGGACGGCGGCATCCGCGACTGGCGGGAAAAGGGTTATCCGCTAACCCGAGAGTAACTGAGGCGATCAGGGCAGCTGCGACCGCGTTTCGCATTTCGCACGGAACTTGCCTCGATTCTGTGATAAGCTGCGCCGTCCCCTATGAACGGCCGCATCTTCTTCTGGTCACTGACGTCGGCACTTGCCGGATTCCTTTTCGGTTTCGACACGGTTGTGATTTCCGGCGCTGAAAAAACTATCCAAACGCTTTGGGGGCTCAGTGACAATCTGCACGGAATTGCAATGGCGTCCGCTCTTTACGGGACCGTTGTCGGATCGCTCATCGGGGGATGGCCCGCCGACCGTTTCGGACGCAAACCCACCCTGCTGTGGATCGGGATCCTTTACTTTGTGGGAGCCGTTGGCTCGGGACTAGCCCCGAACGTGGCCACCTTTATCGTGGCACGCGTGATCGGCGGACTCGGTATCGGCATCTCAACCGTCGTCGCGCCCATGTACATCTCCGAGATCGCTCCTCCCAAGCATCGTGGACGGCTCGCGGGAATGTTTCAGTTCAACATCGTGTTCGGCATTTTAATCGCATTCGTCTCGAATGCGCTGTTGGTCGGCATCGGTGACAACGCATGGCGCTGGATGTTGGGCGTCGCCGCATTTCCTTCCTTGATTTATGCCGCCTTCTGTTTCGGACTTCCCGAAAGCCCGCGTTGGCTGCTCAGTCGAAAGGGCGATCGCGAGGCTGCATTGAAGGTCTTGCAGCGGGCGCAGCCCGAAGTTTCCCAAGAAGAAATCGCCGCCGAGGCCAATGAGATCGCCGCCGCATCCACTGAGCAGGTGTCGTCGGGGCACTTCTGGACGCGCCGTCTCCGCAAACCCATCCTTCTCGCCATCCTGATCGCCTTCTTCAACCAGATGTCGGGGATCAACGCGATTCTGTACTTCGCGCCCCGCATCTTCGAACTTACTGGCCTTGGTGCAAAGGCCGCGCTGCTGCAGTCGATCGGGATCGGCATCACCAACCTCGTTTTCACCTTCGTCGGCCTCTGGCTGATTGACCGACTCGGCCGCCGTACTCTTCTCTACATTGGCTCGTTCGGCTACATTGCATCGCTCGGCTTGGTGGCCTGGGCCTTCTTCACGTTACATTACTCGATCGTTCCAGTTTGTATCTTCGCATTCATCGCAGCCCACGCCGTTGGCCAGGGAGCCGTCATCTGGGTGTTTATCTCGGAGATATTTCCCAACCGTCATCGAGCCGAGGGTCAGACGCTCGGCAGTTCGACCCACTGGATCTTCGCCGCCCTGCTCACCACGTTCTTCCCCAAGATGGTCGCGGCCTTCCCCCCGGGTTATGTGTTTTCATTCTTCACCGGCATGATGGTTTTGCAACTTCTGTGGGTGGTGACGATGGTCCCGGAAACCAAGGGCGTACCGCTCGAGCAGATCCAAAAGCAGCTGGGGATCGAATCGTAAGGCCGTTTTTTCGAATGTGCGCAGGCCACAATCGTCGTACTCCGACGACCCTCCGAGGCGCGTTGTCGGTACAAATACATCATGCGACTGAAATTTTTTTCGCGCCCGCGAACTCCTGCGAATTAACCTTGCCCTCAGCTCTGCGTAAACATCCTCTGGATGCTATAATTTTCGTTCGTCCTACCAGCCAAATCCCCACCGGGGGCGCGTAGCTCAATTGGCAGAGCAACTGACTCTTAATCAGTAGGTTGTAGGTTCGATTCCTACCGCGCTCACCATCTTTTCAGTCATTGCCGACCCTGAACGCGGCCTTCGAGAACGTCCACATTCTTATTTGCTCCGGTAGGATCAGTCCAAGAAGGAAGTTGATCGGCACCGCATGGCGACTGAGCGCAGCGCCGCGTATCATCATCCCTGCAGTTTTGAACCGCCGAAGAGCTCTTCCCGCTGCTGCGAGTCAAAATATCGAGCGGGATTATTCTTATCCGCATCAAACCACTGTCTGAGGAGGAAATAAATGCAGCTCGGAATGATAGGCCTGGGACGAATGGGCTCCAACATGGTGCAACGGTTGATGAAAGCCGGTCACGAGTGCGTAGTGTCTGACACGCATCCGCAAGCCGTGAAAGACGTGGTGGCGAAAGGCGCCAAGCCTTCCGACAACATCGCGGATTTTGCGAAAAAACTCAGTAAACCCCGGGCCGTGTGGATGATGGTTCCGGCGGCCGTCGTCGATTCGGTATTGACTTCACTTACCTCGGTACTGGAACCGGGCGACATCGTAATCGACGGTGGCAATTCTTATTATCACGACGATATCCGGCGAGCTGGTGAATTGAAGACCAAGGGGATCCACTACGTGGATTGCGGAACCAGCGGAGGCGTGTGGGGATCGGAGCGTGGATACTGCCTGATGATCGGCGGAGAGGAAGCGATTGTGAGTCATCTCGATCCGATCTTCAAGTCGTTAGCTCCAGGTATTGGCTCGGTGGCGCGGACGCCGGGGCGAACCGGGGAGCCTTCAACATCAGAAAACGGCTACTTGCGCTGTGGCCCGAACGGCGCGGGTCACTTCGTAAAGATGGTTCACAACGGTATCGAGTACGGCATGATGGCTGCCTTTGCCGAGGGATTGAACATCATTAAAAATTCCAACGTCGGCAAGAGGAAGCGCGATGAGGACGCCGAGACCAGCCCACTGCGCCATCCCGAGCTCTATCAATATGATATGGACATGCCCGAGGTCGCGGAGGTCTGGCGGCGTGGCAGTGTCATCGGTTCATGGCTGCTTGACCTGACGGCCGCGGCTTTGCGAGAAAATCCTGATCTCTCGAATTTTGCGGGCCGCGTATCGGATTCGGGAGAGGGGCGTTGGACGGTGCAGGCTGCGGTGGACGAAGGTATTCCGGCGCCGGTGATCAGCGCGGCGCTGAGTTCCCGCTTTGCGTCACGCGGCAACGAAGAATATGCTGCCAAACTGCTTTCGGCGATGCGCTACGAGTTCGGCGGCCACAAGGAGAAGGCTGCCGATAAACCGGAGGCGGTCTGATGGCGGATTTCCAGTCTGATGCTTTTGTGTTTTTCGGCGCCACCGGCGACCTCGCCCACAAGCAGATCTTTCCGTCTTTGCAAGGGTTGATTCGTGACGAAGGATTCAATCTGCCAATCGTTGGCGTGGCCAAAGCAGGCTGGAATCTTGATCAACTGAAAGCACGCGCCAAGGACAGCCTGGAAAAACACGGCGGGCTCGACCAGGATGCGTTCAACAAACTGACCGGCCTTTTGCGCTACGTGGACGGCGACTACAACGATCCGAACACTTTCGTCCAACTGCGTAAAGAATTGGGCGCGGCGAAACAACCCCTACATTATTTTGCAATTCCACCCAGCCTCTTCGGCACGGTTGCCGAGGGTTTGGCCAAGTCTGGCTGCGCGGAGAATGCGCGTGTCGTGGTGGAGAAGCCATTCGGGCGTGACTTGGCATCAGCACAAGAACTCAACCGAATTCTGCACCGCTATTTCCCAGAAGAACGAATCTTCCGCATCGATCATTTTCTGGGAAAGGAACCGGTTCAGAACATTCTCTATACCCGCTTCGCGAATCCAATGTTTGAACCAATCTGGAATCGCAACTACGTGCGCAGCATCCAGATCACCATGGCAGAGAAGTTCGGAGTCGAGGATCGCGGCAAGTTCTACGACGAAGCCGGCACGGTGCGGGATGTGGTTCAAAATCACCTGCTGCAAGTATTGGCGGTCCTGACCATGGATCCTCCGACCGGGCAGGCTCACGACGCATGGCGCGACCAGAAGGCGACCTTGCTCAAGGCGGTGCGGCCCATTGCTCCGGAGGACATCGTGCGCGGTCAGTACAACGGTTATCGGTCGGTGCCGGGCGTAGACGCGGCTTCCACAGTCGAGACTTTCATCGCGCTCAAGCTGTTCATTGAAACGTGGCGATGGGCTGGCGTGCCCATTTATATCCGCGCAGGAAAAATGCTGCCCGTGACCGCGACCGAGGTGTTCGTTGAATTCAAACGGCCGCCGATGAAGACCTTTGGCGAGATCGTGTCCGCCACGTCCGCACACTTGCGCATGCGTATCAGTCCAGACATCGCCATTGGAATGGGAGTGCGGGTGAAGACGCCGGGCGAGCAAATGACCGGCACCGACGTGGAACTCCTGCTCACCGAACAGGCCGCGGACGACAGGCCACCGTACGAACGGCTGTTGGGCGACGCGATGCGCGGACTGACTGAGCTTTTTACCCGTCAAGACGTAGTGGAAGCGCAATGGCGTGCGGTCGATCCCATCCTGGGCAACGTTGCGCCGGTGCATCCCTATGAACCCGGAACGTGGGGGCCCGGCGAGGCTGACCATCTCATCGCCAGCGACGGACCGTGGATCAACCCCACGGTGCAACAAGGAAGTGAGGAAGAGTTGGAAAAATGACCCAGCGTTTGCCCTGAAGCGCCTGTAGGGCAGTAGGATTTTCACTCGCTAACGCCGATGCGACCTAGGATCCAGCCAATATCATGGTTTCGAACGAAGGCCGAGTCAAGGATGATGGAGCGAGCGAGGGATTTGGCCTCCCGACGAAAACGCCCCAGTCGCTCGGATCCCGCGCCATTTCAGCGCACAAACCTTTCAGGGCCGTCCCGGCCAAGTTTCGATCAACGCCTCGCCCATGCCACCCGCCCCGAGCGGAGACTGGATTTCGTAGGACGGAGCTTCGTCCCAGAGGTCAAGGCCATGGGGCGCAATTATAGCCTGTGCAATACGTTCCGGCCGTCGCGGCGTCTCGCCGCCTGTCGTCCTCCCATCCGGCATTTCCGAGTAATGATCCACCTTGACTAGATTTCACAAATAAGAGACGCTGTCGGCGAAGAAAATGAGCCGAGGCAGTGGACCCATGGATCCTTCGATTGCGGGGCTAATCATTGCGGTCGAACACGGAGAACCGAGTGCCGCCGACGCCCTTTTTAGCGCCTTATATGCGGAATTGCATCGGCTCGCCAAGCGCGAGCTTGGGCGGCCGGGAGCTGCGGTCAGCCTCAGCCCCACGACCTTGCTCCACGAAGCATACCTGGATATGTCAGGTCGTGAAGGAACTTCGTTTCCCGACAGATCTCGGTTCATGGGATATGCAGCCCGGGTGATGCGTGGTCTCATCATCGACCACGCCCGCGAACGCCACGCCTTGAAGCGTGGGGGGCACTTCGAAATTACCGCCTTAGACACGGACGTAGCGGATAACGCCTTGAACCATCAGAATCTTACGCAGATCAGCGATGCATTGGACGAACTTGGCAAGCTGGAACCCGCTCTCGCAGAGGTTGTCGATCTAAAGTTTTTTTGCGGGTTTTCGTTCGTGGAAATTGCAACTTTGCGAGATGTTTCCGAACGTACCGTGCAACGGAGTTGGCAGAAGGCGCGTATTTACTTGCACCGGAAGATTCGGACGAAGTTAGAACTTTGAGGAGTCGATGTCCACACTCAATCCCGAACAGTGGAAGGTTTTGAGTCCATATCTTGATCAAGCTTTGTCCATCCCTGAGGGCGAGCGTGAAGCCTGGTTGCGCTTGCTTGAGGAAAGCAATCCAGAACTGGCAATGCAGCTGTCGGGACTGCTGGACGAGCACCGATTGTTGGAGCGAAGCGGTTTCCTGGAAGACGACCTCAGCGGCCTGGCGGAGGACCCCGGCCTCGCCGGGCTCCCGATTGGGCCATACCGGCTGATCTCTCAAATCGGCCAGGGCGGCATGGGGAGCGTGTGGCTGGCCGAACGCAGTGACGGGCGCTATGAGCGGCGCGTCGCCGTCAAGTTTCTCAATCTTGCCCTCATGGGCAAGGGCGGCGAAGAGCGATTCAAGCGGGAAGGCGTTGTTCTCGGTCGCCTCCAGCACGAGCACATCGCCGGCCTGGTCGATGCTGGGGTCTCGACTACGGGTCAACCTTTCCTGGTGCTCGAGTATGTCGAAGGGCAACACATCGGTGACTATTGCGATGAAAGAAAGTTGGACATTGAAGCTCGTATCCGGCTCTTCCTCGATGTGCTGGTCGCGGTTTCCCACGCGCACACTAACCTGATCGTCCATCGCGACCTGAAGCCGTCGAATGTGCTGGTAAGTAAAGACGGCCAGGTAAAGTTGCTTGATTTCGGCATCGCCAAACTCTTGGAAGGCGAAGGCACAGAGTCTGGCGCGACGGCAATCACCATTGAGGGCGGCCGCGCCATGACGCCAGAATACGCGGCTCCCGAGCAAGTCACAGGCGCTCCCGTAACCACCGCCACCGATGTTTATGCCCTGGGAGTATTGCTATACGTGCTTCTGACCGGCCAGCATCCGGCCGGAAGCAACCTTCATTCCAGTGCGGAGCTGATTAAGGCAATTGTCGACACCGATCCGACCCGTCCCTCGGATGTCGTGGCTGCAACCCGCGCGAATGCTGAAGAGACTTCCTCGAATGCAGGTCGACGTACGAGCACACCCGAAAAGTTAAGCCGGATGCTGCGTGGAGACCTCGATACGATTGTTGCCAAGGCGCTGAAGAAAGATCCACGGGAACGCTACGCTTCCGTCACTGCGCTCGCCGACGATTTGCACCGGTATTTGCATCACGAACCCATCGGCGCCCGGCCCGATACGCTGGCCTACCGCACTGCGAAGTTTGTCCGCCGCAATCGCACAGTTGTCGGCCTGGCCGCGCTCACCGTGTTGGCTATCCTCGTGGGACTTGTGGGGACATTGCTGCAGGCGCGGACCGCGCGAATGCAGCGGGATTTCGCTTTCCAGCAGGTCAAACGCAGTCAGGAGCATGACGAGTTGTTGAATTTCCTGCTTTCCGATGCGGCCCCGCGCAAAGCGCTCTCGATTAGCGATTTGCTGGCCCGAGCCGCGCAAGTAATTGACAAACGTCACACTGCCGATCCGGTGCGCCGCGCCGACCTCTTGATGTGGATCGGAGAAAACTATTCCTCCGAGGATCAAATCGCCCAGGGCCGGGTTCTGGTGGAACAGGCGTATCAAGTGAGTCGGAGTCTATCCGATCCTTCAATTCGCGCACGTGCCTCCTGCGCGCTGGCCGACTGCTTGTCCCAGGGCGACGACCTGGCGCGGGCCGAAGGACTTGTACAGGAAGGCCTCCGCGAACTTCCGGACAAGCCCCAGTATGCCGTCGACCGCGTCGCGTGCCTGCGCATTGGCAGCGAGGTTGCCCGGCAAGCTGGACGCGCAAAAGAAGGCGTGGAGCGACTGCAAGCGGCGGAGCGCATCGTGCAGCAGTCGCCGGTCGCGACTGACAATATGAAGATGAATACAGCCGTGGATATGGCCGGCGCCTACAGTGATGCCGGCCAAAACACCGAGGCCCTCGCGGAATTCGCCCACGCCGCTTCTTTATTGTCGTCGCTGGGATGGGAGGAAACAGAAACCAGCACCCACCTCTTTAATAACTGGGCGCTGGAATTGGATCAGATCGGGCGGCCGCTCGAAGCCGAACAAATTCAGCGGCGACTCCTGGATCTCACCGAAGACGGCAACTCGACCAATATGTCGACTGCGATGATGCTGAACAACTATGCCAAGATGCTGCGCAAACTGAATCGTCTGGATGATGCTGCCCGCTACGCACAGCGCTCCTACGAAAAGGCCCAGCAGGAGCACAACCAGTTGGTGATTAGTCAATCGCTCCGGGAACAGTCGCGGATCGCGATCAGCCAAAATAATTTCGCACTGGCGAACCAGCTGCTTTCGCAGGTTGAACCGCAGATGCGCCAACATCTTCCACCCGGACACTATGCCTTTGCCAGCCTGGCGGCAGACCGGGCCAAAATTGCCCTGGGACAGGGTGACCAGCCGCTTGCGCTGAAGTTTGCGAATGAGTCGGTGGCAATCGGCGAAACTGCGGTTAAGGCTGGGCGGAGAAGGCGCGTTCGCGCTTCCCGGCTATTTGCTGACCCGATCTTCAATCGAACTCGCCTCTGGAAACTTTCAGCAGGCGGCTGCCGACTCGAACCGCGCTGTGGATTTGGTCAAAGCCAATCTTCAGCCAGAATCTCCCTCCAGCACTCTAGGCTCCGCCTATCTCGGCCTGGCGCGGGCCTTGGATGCTCAAGGCAAGCATGGCGATGCGAGAGCGGCGGCCAGTTTAGCATTCACGAATCTCCAAACATGTCTCGGTGCCGACCATCCTGACACGCTCGCCGCCCGGCAGCTTGCAGGCCCCCAGACAGCTCATCCATAACTTCGCAAAATACTCTTCGGGCAGGTTGTCGTCCTTTTCTTCTCGTTTTCGATATCCCAAGTAGACCTCATTAGATCCCGCCTTGGGCACGATCTCGGCGGGTAGCGGAAATTTTTGGGCCACTACGGGTCTTTCTTGTTTCCGAAAAACCACAAGACTTCAAATAGGAGAAATTTATGATGCGCACCATCGCTTCGAGGGCCATTTGTTTGTTTCTAATCGGCTGCACTCTGCCACTTCTGGCACAAAACACCGTCGGCGCCGGATCCATCGTTCCGCGTCTCGTAAATTACTCGGGAAAAGCCGTTGATGCCCAGGGCAAAACCTTTACCGGTGTCGTCGGTGTGACGTTCGCTATTTATAAGGACCAAACCGACGGCGCGCCGCTGTGGCTGGAAACTCAGAACGTTCAGGCAGACGCGAGAGGTAACTATTCGGTTCAGCTGGGCGCAACCAAGCCAGAAGGCATGGCGTTGGATCTGTTCAGTTCGGGTGAAGCCCGATGGCTGGGAGTGCGCGTCAATGGCGGCGAGGAGCAGCCTCGAGTCCTGCTTTTGAGCGTGCCCTACGCCCTCAAGGCCGCAGATGCGGATACTCTCGGCGGACTTCCCGCCTCGGCCTTCATGTTGAACGCGCCGGTCACCACCTCCACCGCCATCATCGCAACGCCACGTGGAACCACCACGCCACAACCCTTGGCAACCGGTACCACGCCCGTCACCACCGCCGGCGGCACGACGAACAACCTAGCCAAATTCGACGCCAAGTCCGACATCACAAATTCTTTGATCTTCGACAACGGAACCAACGTCGGTATCGGTAATTCTGCCCCCGCCGCCAAGTTGGACGTCAGCGGAACCGGAATCTTCCGCGGAACGCTGACCTTGCCGGCAATCGCAAACGCAACCGCGACGGCGGGGAAAAATTCGCAGTCGCTTAACTTCACGGCGTCCGCCTTCAACAGCGGTACAGCTGCCGCGGTAAATCAGAACTTCCGCTGGCAAGCCGAAGCAGCTGCTAACAATACGGCATCGCCCTCAGGAACTTTGAATCTTCTCGCTGGCTCCGGCACGGGAACCCCCAAAGAAACGGGTCTGAAGATTGCCGAGACCGGCATCATCACTTTCGCAGCGGGACAGACCTTTCCTGGGGGCGGAGGCAGCGGCGTGACCAGCGTTGGCCTTAGCGCTCCAACCTCCGATTTCACCGTAAGCGGCTCACCCATCACATCGGCCGGCACTTTAGGCTTGAATTGGAAGGTTGCACCCACCAACGCCGCCACGGCCAATGCCATTGTGAAGCGAGATTCCACCGGAAGTTTTTCGGCAGGAGCGATCACCGCCAGTCTCGGCATGACCGGCACCTCCGGCGCGGTGGGAGTGTATGGCGAGAGTGACGGCACGGCCTCTGGCGACAACGGAGTGCAAGGCGTCACCTTCGCCGGACCAGGCTCAGGCGTGGCCGGGTTCAACAATTCCGGCGCGTCCGGCGGGATCGGCGTTTACGGACAGGGCGACACGGGAATGTATGCCTACGGGAACACGACCGGCGTGTACGGCCATGGTGGTTCTTACGGATTCGCCACCGACGGCAACGTGCAGCAGGCGCGCACTGCCGGAGGCTGGGTGAAGGCGATAGCGGTAGTGCAGGGGATGACCGCGCCGTATACCATTACGAGCTGTTTCAATTCGTACTTGACTGGATCAGCAGCTTCAACACCTCCCTGTGGATTCAACCTTACCGAATTGCAGGTGGGCATATTCACTATTGGTTTCGGGTTCCAAGTCAGCGACCGCTTCATTTCGGCAACACCAATCAACTCAGAAAACCCGTGCACGCTATATGGCGCACCTCTTGAAGGTGATGTTGCCCAAGTGGGTTGCTGGTCTGACGATGGCTTTGTTCCTTATGTGGCCACCGTTATGGTTTTCTGAAACCTGGGCATTGGAGATACGAAATTGAATGCGAGAACCCGGCGTGAGATTCTTCACGCCGGGTCCGCACATCCCCAAGCCCGCTAAGCGCGCGCCTTGTCGATCATCGCATCCCAAATGCCCTTGGATTTCAGAACCAGTTCCACCGCTTCCCGGACGGCACCGTGGCCGGCCAATGCTTTCGTCGTGTAGTGCGCCGCTTTCTTGACCTCAGGCATCGCGTCTCCGACGGCAATGGCGAGGCCTACGCGGCGCATCAATGGAATATCCGGAAGATCATCGCCAATGTAGGCGACCGCCGAGTCCGGCACATCCGCTTTTTGCAGGATTTCTTCATAAGCGGGCATCTTCAGCGGCTGCTTCATGTAGATAAATTCCATCTTCATTTCGTGGGCACGGCAAAGCAATGCCGCGCTCTCGCGTCCCGTTATACAGCCGGTCCGCAAACCTGCACTCCGGGCGAGAGTCAGTCCCTGACCGTCGTGCGCATCAAAGGTCTTGATCTCGAGCGCGCCGCCGTCGCTTTGCGAGAGCAAGGTCACACCCCCATCCGTCATCGTGCCATCCACGTCCATGAGGATCAGTTTGATTTGCGCGGCGCGCTTTCTTAGTGCGGCCGATATCTTCGGAGAACCTGCCAAGGAACCCTCCTGAAAAAGAATGAACCAGAGAGTTTAACGGGCAGCGAGGAAACCTGCACGGCGATCACAAGGATCACGCACGAGCGCATCCTGCGCTCCAGCCATTCAAAGATGAGCGAGGTACTTTAGAGTCGATCGTGGCCGAGCGGCTACGACCGCTGACGAACTTCTGCAGCCAGCGAGCTCGATTCACTCGCCGCCGGGCGCCGCGGCGGCAGCGGCTGCGCGGAGACGGCTGGTCGACGTTCGATCGTTCCGATCACCGGTGCTTCGCCCAAACCGTCAGCATATGCCATCGAAGCAAACCGTTGCTCGCTGCACATCCGGTCGATCATGCGCTGTTGTCGTCCACTCAACACCGCGTGAGGAAGTATGGGGAAATTGCGGAACATCCACAACAGATATACCCGCTGAAGAAATGATGGCATTACATATCGCGGACCAATAGGTGTGTGTACCTGCACCACACCGGCCGCCAGTTTTTCAATCATACCTGGGCCCACCTGGAACCTGAAATTGGCCAGAGCAATTCTAGGGCCGCCATTATTGCACCGCCCCTGAGGCAATGGAAGCCTTTTTTCAGTAATTTACGGATATATTAATCGAAACGAGCGTGGATTCCCGCCTTCGCTGCAAATTTTTCCTGGGAATTTTACCGCTCTGGAGTGCCGGAATGGGCAGAGTTTGCCTTACGCGGACACTTCCGGCAGGATGTCCATCCGGCGGATCTGGGCGGCCACCCCAAATTCTTTGCCCTCTTCCTCCACCCGGACGATGGTCGCCTGGCAGCACACCCAGCACTTTTCGCCAGACGTTAGCTCGGGAGGAAGGATTAAAACCAACTCGACCTCGGCACCCTTCTCCATCTTGGAGTTCGTGTAGAGGAACACCCCGTTGGCGCTGACGTCTCGGGTCTGAGCGGTATGGTCCGCCCCCTGCGCCGTGCGCACGCGCGTAGAGACGCGGGTCGAGATTCTGGTTCCGGAGCGACGCTCGTTGTCAGTCTTCATGCGGCACCAAAGTGCCCACCTACTGTACACCAGCCCCGCAAATCGCACGATAAATTCGGGGCTTTCCCGTGCGGCAAGCTGGGGGCAAAGACCATAATGGCACTCCGCAACAGCCGAAAAGGACGCCGGGTACCAAGTCACTTCTGCTTCTAGATGATCGGACGCTTGGCGCGGGCTGCCGGAACGACCAGCGCCTGCTCGATGGTAGGCACGTTCGTGCCCCGGAGTTTGGCCTCAACATCGTGTAGCTTTTCGGTCTGACCCGCCTCGTAGTAGGCCTGCACCAGCAACTCCAGGGTGAATGGATTGTCCTGGTCTTCTTCCAGATGTGCGATCGCCTCTTCGTATTTCTTCTGGTCCATCAGCAGCGTTCCCGCTGCGCCCTGCCACGAACTCTGGATCAAACGGTTTCGGCTGCCATTGGCTAATGCCTCCAGCTGCTGCAGAGATTTCTCCGCCAGCGCCTGGTTTCCGGCGCGCGCCGCGCGCACCGTCCGGACTCGCAGAATCCGCGCCAATTCCTCATCGTGGTCCGAGGTTGAGATGGTCGCGCGATGGCCCAAAGCCTCTTCGGCCAGCTTAAGATGTTTCAGAGCAATGTTGTCGTCCGCCTGATATTCCGCCATGTGACGCAGCGCCTGCGCTTCCTGCAGATCCTGCTCTTTGGCGTGCGCGGTTTCGGCGATTTCCTGGTAATCCTTGTCAGCCTCGGCATAGTTGCCTTCCCGCACGTAGGTCAATACCCTCTGCATGCTGTAGATCAAGCGATCCGCTTCATTTTTCGCAAAGCGGATGGCCTTGTCGTATTCGACCCGAGCCTGTTCCTGATTGCCCATCAGGGCGTAGGTGTCGCCGAGGCCCAGCTGTGAAGTCACGAAGTCCGGATCGATGGCGAGCGCCGCGTGATAGTGTGCCAGCGAACCGTCAAAGTTCCCTGCCATGCGCAGCAGTTCTCCGTAGGAATCCTGTGGATTGGGCTCCTTGGGCAGCAGCGCGACATAACGGTCCATGGCAGCGAGGGCCTTGGCAAATTGACGGTTGCGGGCCTCGACGTACGCCAGATCATTGAGCGCCGCCGGATAGTTCTTATCGATTGCCAGGGCTTTCTCAAAGAAGCGTTGCGCCTGTTCGTTCCCGTTTTCTCCCATCAGCCAGTTGCCCGCCAGATACAGCAGGTGCTTGTCGCGGGGATACATTTCCAGCATGTCGTTCATGGCTGTAATGCCGCCGAGGAAATCACCTTCCTGAACCTTGGAAATCCAGGCAATCATCAGCTGTTCGCCGGGCGTCAATCTAGGCGCAAGGGCTTTCGCTTTGGCACGAGCCGCGCTCACTTCTTGCGGATTGCCGCTATTGAACGCGATCCATGCCCATGCTACCGCGAGATCGGGATCCTCTTTTACCGCGGCGCGCCAGTCATCATTGCAGCGCTCCAGATAGAGGTTCTCGTAGTCTTCCATTCCCTTCTCATACAGGGCGCGGGCCTTGGCGGAGGAAGTCGTCACCGGCAGCGTGGTGGACTTACCTTTTTCGATGTGGTGCGCCAATAGCGGTGCAGCCAGAAACAGACCAAGGACGAAAGCGCAGGACTTCATGAGAATCTCGCGGCGCATCTGGATCTCCGGAACCGAGCTTAGTGGGGAGGGGATTACGACAGAAGGGTAACATCGGCGTAACCGGCAGACGAGGTGACGAAAGGTGTGGGACCGGAGTTGCCACCCAGCCCTTTTAGGCGTCCCCTTTGGGTCCGACGGAATCGAACGGACGCTAACGGCAAAAGCCGAGCGACATCATCCGCAAAAACAAAAGCCCCCGCCAAAAGCAGGGGCTTCTAAACAACAACTTCGACTAGAAGGTGATCTTCGCGGCGAACTGTACGCCACGAGGACCTCCGCCGCCCAGGAACGGGTTGCCAATGCCCACATCACCAGTAGCTTGAAGTTGATAGTACGAAGGAGCTCCTGCGGTTACATAGCCGCCAGTGGCCGGATTCGGTGCACCGATGTCGCCGATGAAATTCGGCAGAAGCGGGTTGGAGAAGTTTGGATGGTTGAGAATATTAAAGAACTCGGCCCGCAGAGTCATGATGGCGTGTTCCCCGAGCGGCGTATCCTTGAAGATTGAGAAGTTGAACTCTTTGAAACTGGGTCCGCGCAGAGAGTTACGACCCTCGGTACCGAAGTGACGGGTTCCGGGGATACAGTTGGTTTCGTCTGCCGTGCCGTCATTGTTCGGGTTTCCCCATGTGCAGGGGGCGGCGAACGAGGACAGATTCAAATATTGCGTGGGATTGCTGGAGTACACCGGCGTCGAGAGCTCGTCCGGACGGTCGAAGCCCTCGCCCGATCCCGAGTACTCGCCTTCGAAATCGTAGTTCAAGTGCCAAGGCTGACCATCCTGTAGGTTGAGCACACCGTCCAGCCCCCAGCCATTCTTGAGCTTTGACATCGCTCCGCCCATCTTCGGAAGTTGATATGTGAAGTTCCAGGTGAAGCGGCGACGGATGTCGAAGCTCGAATTACCCCGATCTCCCGCGGGATTGGTGCTGTTCTGCGGTTGCGCCTCGTTCGGTTCGAAATCCTCCAGATCGCTGGCCGTGTCGATGGAGTGCGACCAGACAAAGTTCACTTGCGACGTTAGCCCGTGCCACCCACTGGTGTGCAAACTGGTCTGCAGCGAATGGTAGATGGAACTTGCGGAAGATTGCTCCTGGTTGAGATAGAAGAAATTGGGAGCAACGGTGCGGGGGACACTGTAGCTGTTGATGCAGTCACAACCCAGGTCGGCGGCGGTGATCTGCGCCTGACTCGGCTGGTTGATATCGAGGAACTGGAACAGCTTCGTGCCCTTGGATCCCACATAGCCAACTTGCAGCACCGTCTTACTACCCAACTGCTGCTGCAAATTCAAATTGAAGTTCTGGATGTACGGCGTGCGCATCTTCGGATCGACGGTGAAGAAATCCCCCTCAGGTCCGTAGTTTGAATAGACCGGCGTGTTGGCCGCCAAGGGACTGCCTGAGACGGCGCCGGTGGCCAGCGCTTGCGGCCCAAGGCCAGGATAAGCCGGACCGGGGCAGAACGTGCAATTCCAAGGTAAATGGCCAAGGAACATATCCTGCGAAAACGCATCGTAGAAGACTCCCCATCCGCCGCGAACGACCGTCTTCCCTTTGCCGGTAACGTCGTAAGCAAAGGCCACGCGTGGAGCAAAATTGTTGAGGTCCTTATCGTATAGCTGGTTGGTCGGAACGTTGTTTCCACCGTTCGCATAATCGACGGTGTAGAACAATCCATTCTTCTCACCGGTGACTCCGAAATAATCCCAGCGGAGGCCATAGTTCAGCGTGAGGCGAGAGGTCGCCCGGAAGCTGTCCTGAATAAATAGTCCGTGGCTGTTCTGGAAGGTGTGGCGCAGGGAGTCGCCTTGCACCTGTTTGCCACCATCGGGAATGCCCTCCAGGAAAGCCTCCAGGGAAGTGAGCGTGACGCTCGGAGTATTTGGACTGGTGACATCGTTGCCGAAACTGAGCGTGCCGCGAAAGTTGTGGTTGATGACCTGCATGATGGTGGTACGCCGGAATTCATAGCCAAACTTCACATCATGTTTTCCGAACTTCCACGAATAGTTGTCGACGAAGTGCCAGTTGGAATCGACGCGATTCCGTGGGATCGAACTGGTGGCCCCGATCTCGGAAAAACCGCTGACGGAGGTGGCGGGAAGGCCGCCGTTATAGCCGCTAACGCCCGTATCCAAACCAATTGAATTCGGGTTAAAGCTCTGATCCTCCGGGTAGAAGCCCTCCACGAACCGATTCCATCCCAGCCGTGCTTCATTCACTTGAGCGGAGTTGACCACCTTCACATAAGAAAGAGCGATCAGTTGCACACGCGTCGGCGTCGTTGTGTTGAAGCCTGGCAACAGCCCCCCGGCGAGTTGCGCGAAGGGGAAGCTCTGGCTGCTGTCGCCGATGTAGTATCGCCCGGTCAGCAGGTTGTTCGTATTGAAGTTCTGATCGATCTTGACGATCGCGCTGTCCACCCGATTGAAGAAACTGGTGGAGGTAGAAAGATTGTCCGTCAAAACTCCGGTGCTGGGATCAGTGCAACCGTTGCCGTCACTATAAGCCCCCGCCACGTTTGGGGCGGGATAAGGGTTACGGGCGAGAAGGGCGGTCATGACGGGATTAACGGTATCGCCCAAGCCGGTAATACTCGCTTCTGACGCGGCAATTACCGTCGGATCGGGCACGCAGGTCGTTCCCGCTTGTGCTCCATTTTCGCGCTGCCCTTCGTAGTCCATATAGAAGAAGGTTTTGTCTTTGACGATTGCGCCGCCCAAAGCACCACCGAACTGGTTGTTATTGAACGGGCTTTTCGGATCGGGCGCCAAGTTGAAATAGTTGCGCGCTCCCATCTTGCCGGTGCGGAAATATTCGAGCAGCGATCCGTGCCAATTGTTGGTGCCGCTCTTAGTTACGATGTTGATCACAGCACCGCTGTTGCGGCCGTACTCGGCCTCATAGTTGGAAAGCACTTTCAGTTCGGCCACGGCGTCGAGCGGCAGGATGGTTGCCGGATCACCAAACACGCCAGCTTCATTGATCGCCGGGTCATTCCGGTAGCCGTCATTCATATCGGTACCGTCGAGCAGGAAGTTGTTGGCGCGTCCTCGCGACCCGTTCATCGAAAATGTCCCGTAAGAACCGGGCGAGTCCGAAATCTGGTCGGGAGAACCGGCCACGCCGGGATTCAGATAAATGAGCTTCTGGTAATCGCGCCCGTTGACCGGCAGGCTCTCAATCGTGTCCGCAGTCAAAGTGCCGCCGAGTTCGGCCGAGGTTGTCTCCACCTGCGGCAACAGGTCGCCTGAAACTTCTACCCTGGTCGAAATCTGGCCGGTCTTCAGCGAGGCGTCGACTCGGCGCTCTGTCGCCACATCGACCGTCACGCCGGTGGCGACGAAGGTCTGGAAGCCTTGCAGCACGACGGTTACGGTATAGGTCCCGATGGGAAGTTCAGGCAGCGAGTAGCTGCCGTCCGCGCTGGTTTCAGAAGTGCGCTCCAGCCCGGTGCCTGTGTTTTTCACCGTCACCTTCGCGCCCGGGACCACTGCACCAGTAGGATCGGTCACCGTGCCCAGGATCGTCCCGCGGAAGGTCTGTGCCGACAGGCTCACTGCGGCCAGAAGAATAAACACCAGGAAGCTGCGCGCTCTCATGTGGTCTCCTTGAAGCGGAATCAGGTTTTTGGAGGAGTTTGGTGGCCTGCGGGAGCCTGCAGTTACTGATGTCATATCTGGGGAAGCTTGCAATTCCTTGCATACCAAGAAGTTGCGCCGCCAGTGGCCCGCAAGTCAGCTGACAAACATTACCGAAAGGCCGTCCCTACAGTCAACCATGTAGTTTTCAATGGGGGCGATAGATTTTGCGAATGGGGCACGAGAGTGTCCTCGGTTTCAGCGCACTGGTGAGGACTATCCCCGACAACCCGACCTAGAAGTTGAAGGCCACTCCGCCGCGGACCGAGCGGGCGGAATCAACCAGGTAGACGGTCTGGCCGTCCTGCCCAAGAACGGGAACATATCCCTGGGCTAAAAGGTTGCGCAGGTCGATAAGAGCTTCCATGTGGCCACCGAAGGCTGGAATCGGTTGCCGGATGAAGACGTTCAGGTAGGGATCAGTTTGCCCAGCGGAGGCGTTGAACATGTCCACTGGAGTGATCGTGGGGCCATTCACCCAGCGGTACGAGGCTATCCAGTGGGTATGAGTGCGCGGCACGGTCCCAGCCAGTTTAGCGGCTAGAGCATGACGGCGCTGGGTGGAGATCCATTGTTGCGCCTGCTGCAGCGGCACATCCGGGCGCATGAGATCCAGCGCTCCGCCATAAGCGTAATCGAGCGTTGCGCTCAGGTCAGAGGAAAACTTGTGCTGCAGAACCACTCGCATTCCGCCGGTTTCGAGGTTCGGACCGGCATAGCTGAACGTGCCGGAAGACATGTCGGGTAACAGGAAACCACCGACAGCGGTTACGTCGCCCGCGCCCGTAAGCGCAGGATCGCCAACGCGGTCGGAGAACATCGCGACCTGAAGGTTATTCTTTCCGATACGCTGCGAAAGGCTCACTTCCTGGTGATGCGCGCTCTCCACCTTGGGAGCGAAACCGAGCAAGCTGATGCGCGGATTCGATTCGCTCAGATCGGCTGGAGCCGAGTCGAAACCCTTCTCGCCGCGCAAATCCGGACGGGAAGTCGTGTATTGATATTCGACCACGGTGCTCGAAGAGAGATGAAGATCGGCAGAACCGTATGGGCGAAAGGCACTCAAATGACCGAGGAACTGGATGGTCTGCAATTCGCTTCCGAACTTGAGTTCCAGCACATCGCCAACCGTGAAATCGTTGCCTGCCGAGAGGGCCAGCGACTGTAAAGCGGCATTGTGCAGATTGGGATCGGAGGGAGCGAAGCGGCGGACGGTGAGCGCTACCGTCGGCTCGGAACCATTTTCCAGGCGGCGTGAATAACTCGTACGAAGCACGCCAGCCGGCAAACTGTCGCCATAAGCAACGTTGCCACTGAAGGCGAGATGCCCATCAGAAAAGATCGACCGCTCCAGCGTGAAGCCGGTGCTCATATCAGATCCGGTGCCGTAGCCTCCGGCCGCAGATCCCGCCAGAAAAGAAAGATTTCCCTTTAGGTCGTGGCTCTGTTTTTCTTCAGGCGTAATCGGATCGTCAAAGACCCGAAGGATGGGCCGATTGGCCACGGAACGGAGCGTCCACTTCCAATCATCATCGTCGGGAAGGGTGCGGATGGGGCCGAGCTGCATCACACCGAGCAGCGTGCTCAATGTTACGTTCACGTTCAAGCTGGCACCGGGACGCAGACCAAGTTTCTCCCGCAGCGCCGGCAGATAAGATGGAGCTGTCACTTTTAGAGTGTAAAGACCTGGGAGCAAACCGGAGGCAGTGTAGTATCCGGCGGCATCAGTAAAGACAGTGAAGTTGCGATTTGCCGCGCCGAGGATCTGCACCACAGCGCCCATCTGGGGAACGCCGGTGGCAGTGCGCACATAACCTGAGATTGCTCCCGGCTGGTCAACGGCCAGCACAGGGAGCGCAAACCCAAGTACGATCGCCCAAGTTCCGAGCTTACGCAATCTCAATTCACCCCACCCCCTGGGGGAATGCAGGGAGTTACTCTACTGCAAACACCGCGGACGGATCAATGGTCTGCTTGGAAATATTGTCGTTCACCTTGATTTCGATCTTGTAGATGCCGGGCTGCAGGTTGGCCGCCGCGATCGACTTCTGCAGCGTTACCTGATCGCCCACGTTACCCATGGTGTCGGTGGTTTCTACTTTCTGCACCACCGATTTATTCGTTGCGACATTCGTGATGTCGTACTCGAACGTGGCGGAAGGCTTGTGCGTCTTCTCGTCCACGCCCAGATTATAGACCTGCATCCAGAAATTCAGCTTCTGATCTTTATCTCGCTTGAACAGCGCCGGCTTGCCGTCCGCCGGGGCTACCCGTGGACGAATCTTCATGGTGCCGATAACGAAGCTGCCGGTGCCGATCTGCGTGGTCGGGACCTTCTCCATCTGGTCGGCAACGATCAGCGTCGAGGTTGAGAGTTTGTCGTCGGAGAATTCCGGAACGTTTACACTGCGGCTCCAGACTCCTTTGCGGTCGCCATTCACATCTTTTACCGCGACGTTCAGCTTGTAGCGGCCGGGTCGCAGCGGGAGCGCTTTCCAGTAGACGGAAGCGTTCTCTGCGGTGCGCGGCAGCAGTTCGGCAGGTACGTCGACCTGCACCGTGTCTTCAAAAGTCTGGACGATCTTGCCGGTTAATGTCGAAAGGCGCCCGAAGATGTTTACCGTCCCGCGTTGAACGCCGTCCTTATTGACGAAGGTGATGTCCCGGTTCCTCATCTGGATCGTGACCGGAACCAGCACGGTATCAGAGGTGACTTTCACAAAGTCGGCGCGCACGTCGAAGGGCATCGGATTCAGGATGACCTTCGAGTTCACCGCTTCCTCAAGATCGGTGAACTTGACCTTCGGCGCGGCTTGCAGCTTCGCGAACTGCTCCAGCCGGTCGAACTGCTTGGTCTGTTGCATGCTGCTCTCAGGACCTAGGCCGAGACGCTCCATACCATTGCCGCTAAAGCGCGAAGCTTTATTGGCCATTCCCATTTGCTCCCACATGGTCAAGCCGGCATTGGGAGTGTAGAGAAGAGCGTCCTTTTCGGAGCGATCCATCGTCATGTGGAATTCGCCACACATGCAGGGGTCGACGAATTCGATGATAACTTCCTGCCCGATCCCTTCAATGTATCGGTACCGCCAGTCTTCAAACGGGAAAGTGGAAGTCTCGCCTCCGCCTTCTTCCATGGGTCGCTCGTAGGTACCGCCCGAGGGATGCGATTCGATTTCATCGGGCTTGCCGTAGACAATGTAGATACGGCCGCGATCTGTCTTCCAGCCCGGGACGCCTGCGGCAAAATGCTCGTTGGCATACGCGATGCGCTGGTAGTGCTCTTCTTTGTATTCGTTCTCTTCCGTATCCGGGGTGGGATCGCGGCGCTGCCAGAATGCTTCGATGAAGTTGTCGCGTTCTTCGTCGTTGGAGAGCTGCTTGAAAGCGGCTCGTTCTTCGTCGGTGATGATGTAAACGACGTCTTCTTCCAGCCACTTCTTGTAAGGCCGGCTCAATTCCACCTTAAGAGCCTTCTTCTGAGCCTTCCTCTGCTTCTCGCTCGCAGGACGACTCAACGGATCAACTGCGTCCGGTGCCTGCCCTTTTGCGGCAGGAACGGCCGTGTCTTGGCCCGATTTCTCGGCGGCCTTCGGGTCGGCCTGCGCTTGGGCTTGATCCTGGGCCATCGCGCCAGAGGCGACCAATCCCAGAGAGGAAATGAGCAAAATTCGGAAAACAGCCTGATATGAAGAAAGCCGGAACATGAGAGGGACTCCTGCCAAGACAACCTGCGTCTGCCTATTTTAGGCTCTTTAGTTGTGTGAAAGCAAGGTTAAGTCGTGCCCGGAGAACGAATTGAAACCGGTAATTCCGTACACTGGCTGAGAAGCGCCGGGCGCTTGCCGGGTTGCCTGACGGGGATCGAATCCGGCTTACAAACAGCCCACCTGCGAGGCTATAATGTCTGGTTCCGGGGGCGTCACTATCATTCCCCGCGTAACGGGTCTGGCCACTTCTTCTTCATCTGATCGGGAACTTTCTCGGCAGTGGGATCGTAACAGAGGATGTGTGTCCGTCATCCTGGGACGACGCGGAGGAGGATTTCGTCACTAGATAAACGTTTTGGCAGGATCTGCTCTGCGGGAGATAAGTCACCCTGGACGTGACGGCCTTATGAAAGCTTGGAAAAAAATCGCAATCGGCGTCGGTGTTCTGCTTGTACTCGCAATCCTGGTGGGCGTCAGCGTTATCCAGAGCCGCAAGAACGTGGTGACGGTTCAGACCGGGAAAGCGCAGCGGCAGGATCTGGCAACGATCGTGAGTGCTTCGGGTGAGATCAAACCGAAAACCTACGTCAACATCGGCGCAAACGCCTACGGCAAGATCACCCACCTCTATGTGAAGGAGGGGGATCGCGTAAAAAAGGGGCAACTGTTGGCACAGTTGGAAAACGTCCAGTCCTCGGCAGACGTGAATGCCAACGAAGCTTCCCTGCAGGCCGCGGCGACGGACGCAATCGCAGCCGATGCGGCGCTCAAGACCTCGGAAGCCGATTTGCTCCGTGCCAAAGCAGACTATGAGCGCAACAAGCAAGATTGGGACCGCGCGCAGAGCCTGTTCAAAGACGGGCTGATTGCCAAATCAGATTTCGACAGCCGCCAAAATGCGTGGGCAACGGCCGACGCAGGTTTAACCCAGGCCCAAGCCCGCGTCGCGCAAGCCAAAGCTCAGAAGGACTCCGCTGATAAGCATACGGCGCAGGCTCGTGCCAATTTAACCCGCGTCACCGACGTATTGCAGAAGACGACTTATAACGCGCCTTACGACGGCGTCGTGACCAACTTGCCGGTGCGGGAGGGCGAGTCGGTAGTCATCGGCATCCAGAACGCTTTGGGCAGCACTTTAATGACAATCGCTGACATGTCGGTGATCACGGCAGAGGTAAAGGTCGACGAGACCGACATCGTGAACGTGCATCTGGATGAACCAGCCGAGATTACGATCGACGCGATTCCGAAGAAGATCTTCCACGGTAAGGTTTCCGAAATCGGGGACAACGCGATCGTCCGTTCCAGCGGTGTGTCGACCTCGCAGCAGGCCACGGCCAGCGAAGAGGCGAAGGACTTCAAGGTAGTGGTGACTTTGACCGATCCGCCGCAGGATCTTCGGCCGGGGCTATCGACCACCGCCAAAATCACGACCGCCATGCGCAGCAATGTGCTGTCCGTTCCGATTCAGGCGCTGACCTTGCGCACCAGGGAGCAGATGGACCAGCAGAATAATACACCGGGGTCGGTGCATGCCGCGGCACCCGCCGTAAAGGAAGTTGCATCCAAGAGCAAGAAAGAAGACGACCTGCAGGGCGTGTTCGTGATCCGGAACAAGAAGGCGATCTTCGTGCCGGTCGCGACCGGAATTACCGGTACGACTGATATCGAAGTACTCGACGGCCTGAAAGAGGGGGACGAGGTCATCACCGGGACCTACAAAGTTCTGCGTACGCTGCGGCCGGGGAGCAGCGTGAAGATCGATAATACGGCGCCTAAGAAAGAAGAGGAATCTTCATAACCTTAGCCGGCGTGGCACGTCCAACGGGGAAAGCCGGAAGAGGTCTCAGGAATCGGAGCCCGGAACAGACAACTGAACCCCAAGATCGGAGCGGTCAGTGGCACCGGACAGATTGAGCGAAGACCAGGAGAAAAAAATGGCAACCGCCGAAGTGCTTAGCATGCCCAACACCGCGACTCTGGCGCCGCCGGAGTCGTGCATGATCGCCGCCGAAGATCTTTGGAAGACTTACGATATGGGCTCGGAGCAGCAGGTGCACGCCCTGCGCGGCGTCAACTTGCGCATCCAGCGCAACGAGTATGTCGCCATCATGGGCCCCTCGGGCTCTGGCAAGTCGACGCTGATGAACCTGATTGGCTGCCTCGACACTCCGTCCAAAGGCAAGTACTGGCTGAACAGCCAGCTGGTCAGCGAACTGGATGATGACGAACTTGCGCGCATCCGCAACAAGGAAATTGGCTTCGTATTCCAGACCTTCAACCTGCTCGCTCGGGCCACCGCGCTGCACAACGTGGAACTTCCCCTGATTTATGCCGGCGTGCCGACCGAGGAGCGCATGGAACGCGCCAAGGCCTCCCTGGCAGCCGTCGGGATGGAATCCCGCATGATGCACAAGCCTAACGAACTGTCAGGCGGTCAACGGCAGCGCGTGGCCATTGCCCGGGCCCTGGTCAATAAGCCTTCGATCATCCTGGCGGACGAGCCTACCGGCAACCTGGATTCGCAGACCGGCATTGAAATCATGGCGCTGTTTGACCGGCTGCAGGCAGAGGGAAATACCATCATCCTGGTGACGCACGAAGGCGATATCGCTGAATATGCCCATCGCGTCATTCACATCAAGGACGGCGTGATTGCCAGCGATGAGAGCAAGGGACCGGGACAGCGCAGCTGAAGTTTCCGTAGCGGAGTTTTAGAAGGTGAGCCCAGCCTTTGAGGCTGGGCTTCTTTTTGCAAATCTCAACCTCGAAACCGTCCAAGGAAACGGATGACAATGGAGCACGGCGCGATCCCATGAAACTACATACCTATCTGAACTACGGCGGCAACTGCGAGCAGGCATTCCGTTTCTACGAAGAACATCTTGGCGGAAGGATCTCCATGATGATGACTCACGCCGAGCAACCGAATGCCAAGGACGTACCAGCTGGCTGGGCAAAGGCAATTCTTCACGCCCGAATCACCCTCGGGGAGACGGAGTTGTTCGGAGCCGACGTGCCGCCGGAGCGTTTTCAGCCGATGCGAAGCGCATATCTTTCGCTCACCGTTGGCAGCGTGGAGGAGGCAGAGCGAATTTACGCGCTTCTTTCCGAAGGCGGCCACATCTTCATGCCGATGGAAGAGACTTTTTTTGCCTTCCGCTTCGCCATGCTGCGAGACAAGTTTGGAACTTCCTGGATGATCATCCACGAACGCCCCATGCAGCGCTCCTAGCTCGCCATGTCCGCGCGACGGCTACTTTCCTGCCTGGGAGGCCAGTTCCTGATTTTCGATTTCTAATGGCAGATCGGCGCTGATCACACGGTCGCGCCCCTCCCGTTTCGCGCGGTAGAGGGCGGCGTCGGCCGTTTCCAACAATGACTTGGGATCGGTACCGTGATCGGGCAATGCAGCCACGCCCACCGACACCGTGATCGTCCCCAACAGATTCCCCTGATGCAGGACCGTTAGGTCGCGCAACTTTGACCGGATCCGCTCGGCGCGGGCATGCGTCACTTTCAGATTCGCCAGCGGAAGAATCACCACGAATTCTTCTCCCCCGAAGCGGCACACGACATCCTCGCAGCGCACGCTTCTCATCAGAAAGGCAGCGGTCTCGCGCAATACCGCATCGCCGGCATCGTGGCCGTAAGTGTCATTGAACTTCTTGAAGTGATCGAGATCGAGCATCAGGATGCCGAGGGACTGCTCGGAGCGTACCGCGCGCCGCACTTCACGCGTCAGCATCTCCTCCAGATAGCGGCGATTGAACAGGCCCGTAAGCGGATCGCGGATGGATTGATTGCGCAGCGCGTCGCGCAGGCGAAGGTTGGCCACAGACAATCCGACCTGCTCGGCGAACATCGTGGCGTGCAGCATGACCGCCTCGGGCAATTCGTCAGAAGCGATCATCTGGAAGTGCAGAATTCCAACTGCCACGCCCTGGGACAGCAAAGGAAGACAGAGATACGAATACTCGCCCGGCCCCACGTGCCGGCAGGCCGCGGTGGCATCGCCCGAGGTGACGCGATGGAGGTGCCCGGTACGCACCGCCCAGCAGTCCTGGGCCTCGAAGACGGCGGCCGGCAGTTGGCAGTCTGTCCAGGACGCAGCTGTCTCCAGCACTTCGCGTGAGGAATTGAACAGAAGCACCGCGCCGCGAAGCTCGGGAAACATCTTCGGAGCCATCCCGGCCACCACGGACAGGACATCCTTCAGGTCCACACAACTCTGCAGCAATTCGGACATCTTGGCCAGAATCGTCGCGCGGTTGGAACGCCGTGTGAGTTCCTGCACCATGCGCTCGTTTTGCTGGTTCAGTTCCTGCTGCTCCTGGGCGCGATCGCGCATTTCGGCCTCAAGTCGGCGATTGGCTTCCATCAGCGCGGCAGTGTGCTGCTTGATCTGTTCTTCTAACAACTGCTGCGTGCGCATCTGATCGTCGATGTCGGTGCAGGCCCCGAACCATTTGACGATTCTGCCTTCGGAATCGCGGACTGGCGTGGCCCGAACCAGGTTCCAGCGAAATCCGCCGGAGTGGTCTCGCAGGCGATACTCAATCTCGAGAGATACTCCCGTTCGCCTGGCCTTTTCCCAGTTGCGCAGAGCAGTCGGAACATCGTCGGGATGGAGAAACTTCTGCCAGCCAAATCCCAAAGCGTCGCAAGTGGGAGCTCCGGTGATTTCGGTCCACCGCTCACTGCAATAGTCGATTCCACCACCGGGAACGGCGGTCCAGACAATCTGCGGGATCGCCTCCGCCAGCAAACGGAAGCGGGCTTCGCCGTCGCGAGCCGCACGGGCGGCCGCTGTTTGTGCAGCCAGCCGCCGGTCGACGAACGCAGAGAGGATCGCCAGAATCATCACCAGAAAGCTGCTCACGCTGATGACCACGGTCCCGAGAGAGGACATCCGCACCGTTCCTTGAGGATTGAACGGAGTGTCGCAGGCCCGGAATCGCACCGCCCACATTCCGGTGTAATGCATCAGCGGAATGGCGCCCCCCATGATCAGCGCGCTGATCAGCTTGCGAAGGTTGGACGGCTCCTGTCGCGCACGAAACGCCAGAACCAGCGCTACCCATGAGGTCAAAACCGCCAGCAGGATCGAGAGTGCGACCAGGCTCCAGCGATACTCCATCATGGCAGGCAGGCGCATGGCGGCCATGCCGATGTAGTGCATGGCGGCGATGCCACCTCCCATGGCCAGGCTTCCCGCCAGGCACGAAGACCAGCCCATGCGCGCGCGGCCGACGGTGAGCAATGCGGTCGCCGACGCCGTGATGGCTCCCAGCAGCGACAGGATCACACTGGGATAGTGATAAAGAACCGGCACTGGAAGCGTAAACGCCAGCATCCCGATGTAGTGCATCGCCCAGATGCCCACGCCCATGGCCGTGGCGCCGCCGGCTATCCAAAAGATTCTTGGGCGTTTCTGGGCGGCTGTGATTCGTCCGGCAAGATCGAGCGCGGCGTACGCGGCGACCAGCGCCAGGGCAACAGAAAGCCCGACCAGCCGGTAGTCGTAACTGCCGTGAAGTATTGTCGACTGGGTCGTACTACCCTCCTTCACTGCCGGCGAATGCGAGTATTCGCAGGCATCGCCGCAACTGCTGCAGTAGATATCGGCCGGAGATTTCTTTTTCTTATTAGAAAACTAGAAGGATTGGAGAATAAAAAGAGACGCAGCCGGAGCTGCGTCTCTGGACAAAAAGCTTGCGATCCTACGGAGTTGTGCTCGCCGGCTTCGCCGTGGCCGTGTCGGAGGGCAACCAGTGAGCGGCCAGAAAAAAGTTATGATCGTACATGTTGCGGTACATGCGGCCGGCAATCTCGGCAGCCTTGGGACCGAAAGTTGGACGTCCACCTTGCAGGAAGATCACGACCACGACGCGGCCCACGCTGGTGTTCGCGTACGAGGCAAACCACCCAAAGCGGGTTCCAGCATGCGAGCAGGTTCCGGTCTTACCCAAAATCTCTTCCTCATTGAAGTTGACCCGTAGGCTGCGTGCGGTGCCGTACTGCACCGCTCCGGCCATGCCATCCGACAGTTCAGGAATCACGGGAGCGATATCGAGTTGGCGCTTCACCCGCGGCTGAAAGCCCGCGACCTCTTCCGGGGTCGTCGGATGCTGCAGGTAGTAGAGCGTCCCGCCATTGGCGATAGCTGAAACCATCGCTCCCAGTTGCAGCGGAGTCATCGAAACGCCTTCCCCGAAGGAGCACATTTTGCCCACGCCGCCCAGCTTTTCGGGAATGACTTCATCCGGATAACTGCCGACTTGCTCGCCCGGAATGTCATAGCCGGCAAGTTCGCCAAGGCCGTATTCGTGGGCGTAATAAGAAACTTTTTCGAAACCGAGCTTGCGGCCGAGCGCCTCGAAGTACGCGTTATTCGAATGCGCCAGCGCCGTGGTGAGATTCATCCGATAACTGCCGCCCAGAGAAACCGGCGTTTCTTTGGAAACCAGGCCTTCGCTGAGAGCCGCCAGGGCCACGGAAAGTTTGATGGTCGAGCAGGGCTGCGCGCCGCTCGAAAGAGCCAGCTTCTGATTGACCATCGCCAGCACTCGGCCGCTGGTGGGCTCGATCGCGACCACCGTGCCGTTCATGTTGCCCAACGCATCAATCGCGGCCTGCCGCACCACTGGATCTTCACCCGCCGTGATGTCGCCGGAGGCGATGTCCTCGGCAAACGAACTCATGTGGAAGCGCTCATAATAGTGATGCCGGCGCGTCGTCACCGACACCGGGGTCACATGCGCGCTGCTGCGGCTGCGGGCCAGATGATGCAGGCGCCGGCGCGTGTGCTGGGTCTCGCTGATCTTTCGATTTTGCGTTTTCGATTTACTGGGCGCGTGCGTAGCGATATGGGCCGCCCAACTCACGCCTGCTAAAGGCAGACACGCGAGCAGAGTAAGAACGAGACGAAGAAGGCTCTTTCCTCTAAACATCTGTGAATTTCGCTCCCCGGAATCTATGTACTTCGATGCACGCTCAGTGCCAGGCGCTGGTAACCCTGAACTATCGACGAACTCCGCTGATACTACGGGACTTACCATCATCTGGCAACGCTAAAATTCTAATCGGCAAAAACTGTGTTTCTGATCTAACTTACTCCGAAACAGCAAGATACGCGGAGATTACAACGGGTCAGACCCCTTCGGTAACGGGTTACCAGGTTACTGGAAAGGTACTGCCTGGGTTGCAAAGGTTTGCCTACACCAAGTTTCAAGGTTTCGCGGTTTCAAAGTCTGCCTTGAGGGCCACCTAAATATCTTGAAACTTCGAAACCTTAAAACCTGGCCGTTGAAACTACATGACGTCATTCCGCTTGCGCAGGAAAGCCGGAACATCCAGATCGTTCTGCTCGAAGTTGGTGACCATGGCGCTGCGCATCGTGTCGAGCGAGATCACATCGGCGGCAACTCGCTCCGTATGTTCCATCGGAAGAGGAGCAGGTTCGTCCACATACGGACGATCGTCCGCCTCGAACGAATCAGACATGATCTGCGGCGGCTCCGGCATCGGATCCCGCGGGCCCAAAGCTTCCGGGAACTCCATCGCATCTTCATGCGCCGCAGCGAACGACGTGCGCGTTTCCTGCTGCCGGTAGCGGGACGTGGGTACCTCCCGGAATCCCGTGGCAATGACCGTGATCTTGACCGCATCTTTCATTTTTTCGTCCATCACGGCGCCAAAAATGATGTTGGCATCCTCGTGGGCGGCGCTTTGAATGATCGAACAGGCCTGCTGTACCTCGGCCAGTTTGAGAGACGAAGATCCGGTAATGTTAATAAGAATGCCGCGGGCGCCGTCGATCGCTCCGGCTTCCAGTAGCGGCGAGGCGATGGCTTTCTGCGCGGCCTCAATGGTGCGCTTCGGACCGCTGGCCGAGGCCGTGCCCATCACCGCATATCCCATGCGCGCCATGATGGTTTTCACGTCGGCGAAATCGCGGTTGATGATGCCCGGGATCGTGATGATATCGGAAATGCCCTGCACGCCCTGGCGCAGAATGTCGTCCGCGATCCGGAACGATTCAAAGAAGCCGGCATCTTCGGCGACAGCCAGCAGCTTCTCGTTCGGAATCACAATCGTGGTGTCGACCGATTCCATCAACTCGGCAATGCCGCGCTCCGCCTGCGACATGCGCCGCTTCCCTTCGAAGGAAAACGGCTTGGTCACCACGGCGACGGTGAGCGCGCCCATTTCACAGGCCAGTGACGCGATGATGGGAGCCGCTCCCGTGCCCGTGCCGCCCCCAAGGCCGGTGGTGACAAAGACCATGTCGGCGCCTTCGAGCGCTTCGATAATCTTGTCGGAGTCTTCGAGCGCAGCCTTGCGGCCGACTTCGGGATTCGCGCCCGCGCCGAGACCATTGGTCAGCTTCACCCCGAGCTGCAGCTTCACGGGCGCGTGCGACATGCGCAGCGCCTGCAGATCCGTGTTGGCCACGATGAACTCGATGCCCTCCACTCCAGCATCGATCATGCGGTTCACCGCGTTACCGCCTCCGCCACCCACACCGATGACTTTGATCTTGGCGTCGTTGCGGGCCTCTTCGTTGAAGCTGATGCGAATGTCGTTGCTCATAGGTTCTCCACCTGATTCGGATTTCTTTGCTACTTGCTTCCGTACTCGATTCGAAATGTGGTCAGTAAAGCCCAATCGGCAATGCGATTCGGATTTTACTGATCACTGATCCCTGGTCACTGACCACTGCTCTTAAGCTCCCTTGCCCACCAACATCGCTTTCAATCTCGATCCCAGACCGCCTTCTTGCAGGCCGCGGGCGACGCGAGCTCGCTGGCCGTAATTCACCATTCCAAGAACAGTTGCGAACTCTGGTTCCGACAGCGTCGACGGCATTTTGGCGAGCGGAGCAGGCCACGACAACCGCACCGAACGCCGCAGAGCAGACTCGGCAACATCGAAAATTCCCGGCAGGCGCGAGGCTCCGCCGGTCAGCACGATGCCCGCGATGCAAACTTCAAACATCCCGCTTTGCCGCAACGCGTCGCGCATCATTTCGAACAGCTCGCGGGCGCGCGGTTCCAGAATCTCCGCGACCAGGCGCTGCGGCAACAACCGCGAAGCGCGATCCCCGACGGATGGAACTTCTACCTCGTTTCCTTCGGGGATCAACGTGACGATCGCATTCCCGTATATCTTCTTGATCTTCTCAGCCTCGGCGAGCGGCGTGCACAAGCCCACCGAGAGATCACTGGTGAAGTGATCGCCACCCACCGGAATCACTCCCGTGTAGGCGACCGCGCCTTGCTGGAAGACGATCAATTCGGTCGAACCCGCACCGATGTCGGCCAGACAGACGCCGAGTTCCCGCTCATCGTTGCGCAGCACCGAATCGGCGGCCGCCAGCGGTTCGAAGACCGTGTCGTCGACATGCACTCCAGCCTTGTTCACGGCAGTGATCACATTCTGCGTAGCGCTGGTTGCGGCCGTAACCATGTGCACCCGCACTTCCAGGCGCGCCGCCATCATGCCGAGGGGATCGTGAACTCCGGCCTGGTCGTCAAGAATGAACTCTTGGGGGAGAAGATGAAGAATTTCGCGGTCGGCCGGCAAGGGGATCGCGCGGGCGCGATCGACCGCCTGCTTGATCTCATCGCGACCGATTTCTCGCGGGCGTGTGCCTAGGCTGATGCCGCCATGACTGTTGACGCCGCGAATATGCGCTCCACCGACCCCGACAATCGCATGCTCCACCGGAGCGCCAGCCAGGTCTTCAGCGGCTTCCACCGCTTTCTGAATGGCGGCCACGGCCTTTTCCAGTTCGACGATGACACCCTTGCGCGACCCGCGCGATTCGGCGACTCCGTGTCCGCGATAGCGCAGGCCGGAGTCGGTGATTTCCGCCATCAGCGCGCAGGTTTTTGCACTGCCTACATCAATCGCCGTTAGAAAACTTCCCTGCTGATTCGCCATCGCTTATGAATTCCCCGGCACTGAAAAATTTGCGCTCGTTATCAATTGGACCCCGTACTTGCTGGCTTGGCGATTGCCGGACTCGGCTTCGCAATCGCGGTAGTCGCCGTAACCGATGCTGCCGGCTTTTTTATGCCTGGCTTCTGCGCAGTCGCATTTGCTGCCGCAGGCTTGCCTTTGGTCGCTGCAGAATTCTTGGTTGCATCCTTCTTCGGTGCGACTGCTTTGGGTGCGATTGCTTTGCCCTTTGCAGCGGCCTTTTTCGGCTTGGTTCGCGCCGCCGGCCTTTTCGCCGCCGCCGATTTCGGATCCAGCTTCTTCTCGGTCAATTCGAACGCCGGCTTCGGCAGCGGCTTTTCATGCGGCCCAATGCGCGTCGTCAGCGCTGCGGGCTTCACGCCTGCCGCCACGGCGGCCTTGGCGGCGGCCGCGGTCAATGCTGCCTGCTTCGGCTTGCCCTCCATATCGGGATTCACGATCACCTGGTTGTCGTAGCGCAGGTTCACCGACTCCAACTTCTGAAACTGCTGCCTCCACTCCTGCACGTGACCGACGTAGGTCCGGTAGCGCTTCAGGTAATCGGACGATCCGAGTTCCACCTGTACATCGCCGGCCGGATCGTTCACTCGCACCTTCAGATTCTCCAGATCCGACAAATCCACTTCGCTCAAGTCCTGCGAGTAGCGGGCGCCGCTCGAGTCCAATTCCTGCACCAACTCGTTGTAAGCCTTCATGCGCGGCAGACGCGTGGAGAGCGGCTCGCCGGGGTTCATACCGAGGATGACGGGGAACGAATATTTGTGCTTCTGCGGCAACTCCATCAGCGTGCCACCGGCATCGATGAGAAAAATACGCGGGCCGACGCGGGCAAAAGCCACTGGCGTTCGCTCGTGGATTTCAACCTTGAGCCGGTTGGGGACAAAGCGCATCACGCTGGCAGAATCCACCCATGGAATCTGCTCGAGCTGCGCTTTCTGCTGCGTCAAGGGCACGAAGAAAATGTTGCGGCCGATGTCGGCGCCCATCACTTCCATGATTTGCGCCTTGGTCACGTTCTGCATGCCTGTGACTTCGATGTTGTCGCTGGATTCGATGCGGAATCGCCACGAGCGCTCGACGTATTCGTAGAGCGCGGCAGCCGCGACGGCAGCAACCCCTAGAATTACGACCGCGACCGCGGCCCACAACAAACGGTTGGCTGTCTTCTTGGGAAGCGAACTGCGGCGGGCGGATACGCGCTTTTGCCCGCGCAGAAAGGGAGATTCCTCGTCCACATCCAGGTCAACCAGGCGCGCGTCATCGAGTTCCTCGCGCGCGGGAGCTTCATCCCGAGAGCGCTGGCTGGGTGGGTACAACTCTTCCGGCGTGATGGTGGAACCGCTTTTTCGCGCCATCAGTTCAGGTCAGTTGTCGTGAGGAATCGCTGAGCTTTTTTAATATAGCTTCATTTCTCCAATTGAGATAGACGGAAAATCGGAACTTTTGCACAGGCAGGAACCGCATTGAATACGACCACGATCGTGCCGGAAACTCGGACGGAAAAAAGACAGCGGAAAATGTCCCGGCGGCGTGGAGCACCGGAACTTTTGCCTTAGGGGTGGAGACAGTTGCCGCGGGCTGTCGCTTAGTGTGTGCGAAGCCAGAAAACGAAACGGGCGCGGCTCGTTTTCCGCGCCCGCATTCCTCTGGAAGAACTCTCGATTAGATCGATGCGTCGATGTGGATCACCGGGAGCGCAGGCATTTTCATCGCCGGAATCCGGGGAACGCTCACGCGCACCCTCGGACAAATGGAAATCCGCGGCTGTGGAACCATCGGGTTCAAGGCCATGGCCGGCATCCGGATGCGAGCAACCTGAGATTCGATCCGCGACCGATCCACCTCAAATTCCGCAAACCGAGCCTCTTGGCGGCGGGCTGAAATCGCCTCGAACCGATCGAAATTCGCCTCCGACCGAGCGATTCTGGTCTGAACTCGAGCCAAGACCGTGGCGAACGGGCAGGCATTCGTTTCGTCGCTGGCCTTCACCATCTGCGCTGCGGCCAGGAACTGGTCCGCCCGTCCCGTGGCCAGGGCCAACACCGCGCGGGTGTTATAGCTGACCCGGTCGGCGACCCGATGCGCCCATTCCAGACCGCCGTCGTGGTAGCTTGCGTTCACCCCAGCTGCCATCACCGCGGCAACCAGCCATCCCCATGCTTGTGTTTTCATCGCCTTAAATCCCTTCTGGCTGATAGACGAACCTCATATAAATCGGTTAGCAAAGTAGGCCAACAGAGGAAGATACGAAGGGAAGGGAAGGAACGAAGAGTTCCATGGCGGCAGAAGGCCACCGGGTAAGAGCGCGATCGGGAAAGACGCGAGCATGAGCGGATTGCGTGGGAAGGGCACAAGTTCCACTCGTGCCGTAAGTCACGCAAAATCAGAAGCGGCTTTAGCCGCTGAGGTAAGCTCTTTCCTTCCCGAAACGATTCCTTCCACGGCCTCGACGTGACTCCCGTAATTAGCGGCGCAAAGGCCTCTGTCGGTAGAGTTTCCTCAAAGAGGTAACCGTATGAAACGGGTTCTGATTCTGATATTGGCCATAACCACGCTGGCATCCGCGCGCGACAAAAAATCCAAGGCCCAGCCCGGGCCGTATATCTTCACCAGCAAGGCATCGGCCTTAACGCTCAAGGCGGTGATCGTCCAGGAGAATCTGCGGCTCGGCTACTCGCTCGATTCCGACGAGCCGTTGCAGTTTCGCTTCTCGAAACCCGATCAAATGCCGATGATCGATGCGATCTTCACCGCTTCCAGCGCCTGTACCGGGATGACCACAAGAAAAGTTTGGATGTACACGCTGGCGGAACTCAACGGCCTCACCCGAGTCACGGTCCAGCCCGTCTGGGAATATCCCGACGACTACTGCAAAACCCAAACGCAAGGCCTGATCTGGAGCCAGCGCCAGGAAATGGAAGCCTTCCAAGCCATGCTGGATCGGGCCGCCACCTCGACCGCGGCACACTGAGGGAAAAACGACTCCACCCGCGCCGAACAAAACCAGCAGATGTGATGCCAGTTGCTACCTTCAATGGCACTTCGCGCTCGGTGGCCAGCGACTTCAGCGCGGCCGTAGCGTTTCGTAGCGCGTAACCGTGTAACCGAGAGCCGCGCCAAGAAACACATCCGATGGGAAATGAGCTAGTGTACTGACACGAGACAGGCTGACGGCCGTTGCGAAACCGTACGCTACCCACGGTACCCAGCGGTGGTTGTGATACCGGCCGGCGACCACCGTAGCGACAGAAAAAGCGCCGGCGGCATGCCCCGATGGAAACGAACTGCCCTTGAAGGGCGACTTGTTACCGCTGAAGAACGTGCCCGTAAAAGGTTCCCCGGCAGGAATATCGCTCGGACGCTTTCTGCGAGTGATGGCCTTCACCACTAGATCGACAACCGCACTGTCGGCGTAGGCCTCCCCGCCCAGCAGAGCCGTACTCACCTGGTACGAATCATGTCGAACGTAGCCCGCAATCATGAGCGAAACGGGCAGGGCGATTACCTCGGTTGTAGTAATTGGAGTATCGAAAACGTCGTTGATGTCGTCAAGGTTCCTCGAATGCGAACGAAAGTAGGGCATCACGTGCGGGTCGGCCATTAGCAGTCCGGCGGTTCCACCAGTGATACCAAGAGTGGGCAACCAATAACGCCCCTTAGCTAACTGGGAAGGAAACAACCAAATGCCTTTCTGGTCCTGAAGAAATCGGGTTGGCAAAGATCGCCAGGACACGTCAGGTTCCAGCGAGGAGTCACCATCGATTCGTTGAGAACGCGCAGCTTGTGACGGGCTGTCAGGCAGACCAGCGGTGACGTTTTGCGCAGAGGCCCAATCCGGCGGGCTGCAAATCCCCACGAAGAGGAACAACGCTAGGCGCCACAGCATTTTTGTCCGGATCATCGAGGTGCTTTGATGCACTTCTTTGTCTTGGGGAAGGCACGGAAATCGCTTGTGTGGAGACGAGACCCGGAAAAGTTTCCGCCTTGATCGAGGTTTTCTGAGTCACGACCAGTCGACATTAACCGATAACTGAGCGGTACGGAGGACGTTAGCGCTCATTGATCCATCACGATCCCTGCGTCAACCTCTCCAAAATCATCGGCCCCAATTGCGATACGCTCCCAGCCCCGAGGGTCAGGATCATGTCGCCCTCTTGCGCGACCGCGGCAGCGGCCTCCACGGCTTCGGCCGCAGAACTGACGTAACGGCCGCACTTGGCGGTTTTCTCGCGAATTCGTTGCGCCAGGATCTCGCCGTTCACCCCTTCGATGGGCTTCTCACTCGCCGCATAAATGTCGAGAACGAAAAGCGAATCGGCGTCGTCGAAGGAGGTGGTAAATTCCTCGATCAAATCGCGCGTGCGGGTGTAGCGGTGCGGCTGGAAGATGACATGAATCTTGCCAAATCCGCATTGTCGTGCCGCGGCGAGAGTGGCTTTGATCTCCGTGGGATGATGTCCGTAGTCATCGATCACGCTCACCCCGCGCACGCGTCCCTTTAACTGGAAGCGGCGATCGACCCCGCGGAACTGATCGAGCCCGCGGCGAATGGCATCGACCTCGATGTCGAGTCCGATGCCGACCGCGATCGCAGCGGTTGCGTTCAGCACGTTGTGCATCCCGGGCACATGCAGCGTGAATTCCCCCAGATCTTTCTTCTGAAAGCTCACGCGGAATCGATTCATCGGGTGCCCCACTTCTCCTTGACTTTGGGAGAAGTGGGGATTTTGACTTTCCCCAGCCTGCGAAACTTTGATCAAGAAATCCGAACCGCGTTTCGTCCCATAAGTCACCGTCCGCCGCTGGACTTCGGGCAACAGACGCCGCAGCAGAGGATCGTCATTGCAGGCGACGATCATTCCATAGAACGGGACATGATCCATGAATTCGAGAAACGTTTTCTTCACGTCGCGCATGTTGCGGTAGCAATCCATGTGCTCGCGATCGATGTTGGTCACGACCGAAAGAATTGGGGATAATTTCAAAAAGCTACGATCGCTCTCGTCAGCCTCGGCGACCAGGTACTGCGACTTGCCCAACCGGGCATTGGAACCCATGGCGTCGACGCGGCCGCCAACCACGACCGTCGGATCGAGCCCCCCCGCGGCCAGTACCGCGGCCACCATCGAAGTCGTGGTCGTCTTCCCGTGCATGCCGGCGATGGCGATGCCGTATTTCAACCGCATCAACTCAGCCAGCATCTCCGCGCGCTGAATCACCGGGATGTGCAACTTGTGCGCCTCGGTGACCTCGAGATTTTCCGCGGAAATCGCGGAACTCGTGACCACGACTTCAGCTCCAATAATGTTTTCGGCGCGATGGCCTTCGAAGGTAATCGCTCCCAGCCCCGCTAACCGCTGCGTGACCGCGGAAGTCTTCAGGTCGGAACCAGAAACCTTATAGCCGAGATTCAGCAGCACCTCGGCGATCCCGCTCATGCCGATGCCTCCGATGCCTACGAAATGAATGCGTTGGATTTTTGCGAACATAAGGTCAACTTCTTCGCCGCGGATTAACGCGGATTCACACGGATAAAGCAAAATAATAGAAAACCCAATAACGATCTATCCGTGAAGATCCGTGCTAATCCGTGGCCATTTCTTCCAGCCCTGCCACCCGCCCCGCCATCGCAGCAATGTCATGCGCCGCATTCGGATGCGACAACTCCCGGGCGGCCTGGCTCATCGTCTGCAGGCGCTGCGGATCTTGCAGCAACGCCGCGATCGTCTCCGCCAGCCAGACTCCTTCCAGCTTCGATTCTTCCACCACGACTGCGGCGCCGTGCCGTGCCAACGCTTCGGCATTCACCCGCTGATGGTCATCGGCCGCGCGCGGAAAGGGCACGAAGACTGCTGGCTTCCCTGCCGCCGCAATCTCCGCGACCGTGCTGGCTCCCGAACGGCACACCACCAGATCAGCCCGAGCGAAGGCCGCAGGCATGTCCTCGATGAACTTGAACACCTCGGCCGACTCGCCAAGAGCGCTGTATGCGGCCCGGGCGTCATTATAGTCACGCTCGCCGGTCTGGTGGATGATGCGAATGCCCGGTGCCTCGCGCTGCAACACGGGCAGGCAGCGAATCATCGCGTCGTTGATGGCGTGCGCTCCCTGGCTTCCGCCGAAAACCAGCAGAGTCGGCATCCCGCCGCGCTCGGGCACGATTTCAAAAAACGCCTGCCGGACCGGAACACCCGTGACTTTCGCGTGTCGAAAATATTTTGCGGTTTCCTCGAAGTGCACCGCTGCGCCGGAGACAAAGCGCGCGACCATCCGATTGGCGAATCCGGGAACGACGTTGGGCTCGAAAGCGAGCGTCGGAATGTGCTTGATCAGGGCCGCCAGCATCGCCGGGCCGGAGGCGTATCCGCCGACGCCGATCACTACGTCCGGAGCAAATTCATTCAGCATGCGTCCCGCATCCCAGACGGCCCGCGGCAAGTCGAAAGCGGTCTTCAACCGGGTCGTCAGGCTTACATTTTTCAGCGCGCCGACGCGCACCAGTTGAAGCGGAAAGCCCGCGGCCGGGACCAGCCGGTTCTCAATGCCGCGCGCCGTGCCGATGAACAAGCACTCCGCCCCGTAACTCTTCTTGAGTTCGTTGGCAATGGCCAGAGCCGGAATGACGTGCCCGCCCGTGCCTCCGCCCGCCAGAATGGCCCGCATGATCTGAATATATCTCAGGGAAACTGAGGAAATTCAATCAGTTCCCGATTCGAGGCTCCAAGCAAGGTCCGGCAGTAAAGATTGGGATTGATGCACGCACGACCATGTTATAACATCCGTTATTACAATGATTTCTCTTAAGCTCACGCAAATCGGTAATTCCGTCGGCTTCGTTCTTCCTAAGGAAGCTGCCTCGCACTTGAAGGTCGAGAAGGGTGACATCGTTTATCTGACGGAATCGCCCGATGGATATCGAATTACTCCCTACGATCCTGCCTTCGAAAAACAAATGAAGGCCGCTGAGCGCATCATGAAGAAACGCCGCAACATATTACGCGAACTGGCCAAGTAGCCGTGGCCTGGAGCTGGATCGCAGACAGCGTCGTCCTGGCCATTCACGAGGCGCAACTCGCCGAGCACGGAGGCATTGCCGGCATTCGCGACAAGGGACTGCTCAGTTCCGCGCTGGCTCGCCCGCACAATCTGGAAGCCTACGGTCACGACACAGATGCAGCGTCGCTCGCGGCGGCTTACGCCTTTGGCATCGCTCGCAACCACCCGTCTCTCGACGGGAACAAGCGCATGGCTTTCGTACTGATGGAACTATTCCTCGATTCTGAATGGTTGGGCTCTCGAAGCCGACAACGCCGATTGCTTTTCGACGACGATGGCGCTTGCCGCGGGCGATCTGAGTGAAAAGAAGCTGGCAGGGTGGCTGCGCAAGCACATCGTGAAGCAGTAGCAACTTCGCTTCGTCTCGTCTACTCCGCTTGTTTCGTGATATTAAGCAGCACGCCCACGCACGCCAGGGTCACAAACAGCGACGATCCTCCGTAGGACACCAGCGGCAGCGGAATGCCTTTGGTCGGCATCATGCCGAGCACGACGCTGATGTTGATGAAGGCTTGCAGCACCACCATGCTGGTGATGCCGACGGCGAGGTAACGCCCGAAAAGGTCGTCCGTGCGCCAGGAAGCCCGCATGCCGCGCCACAAGAAGATCGCGAAGAGCGTGACCACGAAGATTGCTCCCACCAAACCTAATTCTTCGGCAGTCACGGCAAAAATGAAGTCGGTATGTGGCTCCGGAAGGTAGAACAGCTTCTGCTTCCCTTCCATCAGGCCCGTGCCGGTGACGCCGCCTGTACCTACGGCAATCAGGGACTGAATTATGTGGAAGCCGGTCTTTTGACGATCGGCATAAGGATTCAAGAAGGCCAGGATACGGTCCCGCCTCCACGCCACGTGAAAGATCAGCAGATACAGCGGCAGGAGCGATGCGGCGAAGGCGTATCCGAAGTAGCGCAGGCGCATACCCGCGACGTAAAAAATGCAGGCGCTGATTGCGGCGCAGGCAATGGCCGTGCCGAGGTCAGGCTGCAACACAATCATTCCCAGGAACACGAGCACCGGGGCGGCCGCCGGCAACAGTGTGTTGCGGACATCGTCCATGGTCTTCGCTCGGCTCTCGAGAAAGTACGCGAGAAACAGGATCAGCACCGGCTTGGCCAACTCGGAGGGCTGGAACGAGAAGCCTCCCGCATGAATCCAGCGATGCGTGTTATGGGAGCGGTCGAGAAAGAAAACCGAGATCAGCAGCAGCGTGGTGAACCCCATCAGCGAAAACACGATGGCGGGGTGCTTGTAGCGGCGGTAATCCAGCCGCATGGTCACGACCATGGCGATGAGTCCGACGACAGCCCAGATCAATTGCTTGGAGAGAAAGGCATAGGGCGAGCCGAGCCGCACGCGGGCCATGACCGCCGACGCGGAGAAGACCATCACCAGGCCTACAAATACCAGCAGCATGGTGACGGTAAACAGCCAGCGGTCGACACTCACGCGCTTCGCCATGGGACATTCATTTCACCACGGAGAGCCGGAGACACGGATGAGGAAATTGTGGATTGTTGAATTTCGAGTGTTGACTGATCTGGTTCGCGGCTTAAATGAGGGTGTAAGTGAGCGTTAAGACTTAGCGGCATCACTCGCCAGCGACTGCACGATCTCTTTGAACACTTTCCCCCGATGCTCGTAACTCTTGAACTGGTCAAAGCTGGCGCAGGCCGGGGCCAGCAAGACGACGTCGCCCTCCCGCGCCACGGCATTGGCTTTGCGGATGGCGTTCTCAAGTGTCTCGGCGTGGACGACCTCTGGCCCGCCGTTCTTCGAAGAAACGATTTGCGATTCGATCTTCGCCGCCGCGGCGCCGATCGTGTAGACACGCTTCACGCGCTGGCGCAGCAGATCATTCAGTACCGTATAGTCGCTGCCTTTGTCCTTGCCGCCGAGAATCAGATGAATGTTAGCGGGGAACGACTCCAGCGCCTTGATGGTTGCATCCACATTAGTCGCTTTGGAGTCGTTGTAATAATCGACGCCGCGGATCGTAGCAACGAATTCCAACCGGTGCTCCACCGCCTTGAAGTCGCGAACAGCCTGACGGATTTTCTCAGGCGCACAACCCATCAGAACACCAGAGCAGACCGCCGACAGAACGTTCTCCAGATTGTGTGCACCCTTCAGCGGAATCTCGGAGACCTGCAGAATTTCGCGCTGCCCGGATCGGTCGCGGAAGACGATGTTCCCGTCGCGCACCCAGGCGCCCTGCTCGACTTCTTTCATACGGCTGAACCAGAAGACCTGCGCCCGCGTACGTCCGCCCATGGCAACACACGTCGGATCGTCCGCATTCAGCACTGCAAAGTCGCTGGCCTGCTGGTTTTCGAAGATGCGAGCCTTCGCGGCGGTGTAGATCTCGAACGTGCGGTGCCGGTCGAGGTGATCCGGCGTGACGTTAAGCACGACGGCGACCTTGGGGCGAAACGTCTGAATGGTTTCGAGCTGGAAGCTGGATACCTCGAGCACGATTACGGTTTCGCTGTTGGCCCGATCGGCCAGCGAAATGGCGGGCGTACCGATGTTGCCGCCGACCAGTGCTGGGAACCCGGCCGCCGCCATGATTTCACCGACGAGCGTGGTCGTCGTCGTCTTGCCATTCGATCCGGTAATCGCCACAATCGGCCCCGGCAGGAATTGCGCCGCGAGTTCGATCTCGCCAATCACCGTCTCGCCGAGCGAGCGGGCCTGTACGAGTGGCGGAGCGTCCACGGGAACACCAGGGCTGACCACGATCAGGTCTTGCCCGCGAAAAGTACGATCTCCATGGCCGCCGGATTCAACCGTAATCCCGTGATCGAGTAGCACTGGAATTTCGTTCCGCAGGTCATCGCCGCTCTTGGTATCGGAGACCGTAACCTTCGCGCCGCGCGCCTTCATGAACAGCGCCGACGCCACCCCGGATTTGCCGAGGCCCACCACCAGCACGCGTTTGTCCTTCAGTTCCATCGAAACCTATTTCACCACAGAGTCACAGCAACCCGGACAAATTCAACTTCGTTCGCCCCGGATCAACCCAGACTCACACGGATCAACAAAGAAAGAGCTTTGTCAGTGTGAATCCATCAGATCCGTGGCCAAGCCTTTCCTATCTCAATTTCAAAGTCGTCAGCGCGAACAGCGCAAACACCAGGGACGAGATCCAGAAACGCACGATGATCTTCGACTCGGACCAGCCCATCAACTCGAAGTGATGGTGAATCGGAGCCATCTTGAAGATGCGTTTCTTGCGCAGCTTGTACGAACCGACCTGCAGAATCACCGACAGCGCTTCAATGACAAACACGCCTCCGATAAACGGCAGCAGCAGTTCCTGCTTGATGATGACGGCAACGGTGCCGATCGCGCCGCCCAGCGCGAGCGATCCTACGTCACCCATGAAAACCTCCGCCGGATGCGCGTTGTACCAGAGAAAACCAATCGACGCCCCCACCATCGCCCCGCAGAAAATCGTCAATTCCGCCACCTGCGGCATGCGCTGCAACTCCAGATAAGTCGCGAAGGTGGCGTGACCGCTGACGTAGGTGAGCACCGTCAGCGCGCCGGCCGCGATCACCGTGCACCCGATGGCTAACCCGTCGAGACCATCAGTGAGGTTTACCGCGTTGCTCGAGAATGTAATCAGCAGAGTCACAAATACCATGAACGGCAGGAAGGCCAGCGGCCAGAGGTGGGGATATCGTTCCAGCGTGCCCACGACCAGATCCGGGTGAAACTGTTTAAAAAAGGGCACGATCAGCTTCGTCGAATACATTCCGTAGGTTTGCATCGCGATCAGCATCGATGCGATGACGATGCCGGCCGCGATCTGCAAGCCGAATTTCGCCCGGCTGGTAAGCCCCAGATTGCGCCGATGCGTAACCTTGGTGTAGTCGTCGGTGAATCCGATGGCGGCGTAGGCCAGCGTCGAGAACACGGCAATCCATACAAAGCGGTTGCTCAGATCGGCCCACAGCAAAGTCGGTACGACAATGGCGATCACGATCAGCAGTCCGCCCATGGTGGGCGTTCCCGCCTTTTTCTGATGAGCTTTCGGACCTTCTTCGCGGATGTACTGCCCGATCTGGAATTCGCGCAGCCGCCCGATGACGAGCGGGCCTACGATCAATGCGGTGAACAGTGCAGTCAGGCTGGCAAACGCCGTGCGGAACGTGACGTAACGAAAAATACGGAATGGCGCCACGTAATGCTGCAGCTTGACGAACAACAGCCAATAGAGCAATCAGCCTCCGAACTACGGGCCGTCAGCTTTCCGCCGTCAGCCTGCAACTATGGCAAGAACGGGAAGGGCACGACTTCAGCCGTGCCGTTTCGCATCAGCAACTTCCTGGGCCTAAGCCCCTGAGAGCCGCTTTCCACGTCTCCAGTGCCTTTTCCAGCTTCACACCGCGCGATGCTTTCAACAGCACCACGTCGCCCTCGCGGGTCTGGCGAGCCAGCCATTCGCCGGCCTCTTCGGGTGTGGTCACGAACTCCGCTTGCGTCCCCGCGCTTCGGGCTCCATCCACCATCGCCTGCGCCAATCCGCGGACCCCGACCAGCACTTCGATCTTTTTCTCCGCCAGATGCCGGCCAGCGGCGCGATGCATCTCCTCGCCTGCCGGACCGAGTTCCAGCATTTCTCCGGCAACCACAATTCTCCGGCCTGCCTTCATGGCAGCCAGAGCGTCGATCATGGCGTTGAGGGCCTTCGGATTGGAATTGTAGCAATCGTTGATGACCGTGATGTTACCCACTTGGAGAACCTGCCCGCGTTTGTCGGCGGGCGCAAGCGTCGCCAGGGCGGCGACGGCCTCCGCCAGCTTCAGGCCGCGTGCCAGTGCAACCGAGACTGCCGCCAGAGCATTCAGAATGTTGTGCTCTCCCACGAGCGGCAGCCGCGCTCGTTCGCGGCCGGCACCGGTGATGATGTCGAACTGCGAACCCTCCGCTCCGCAGGACTGTATATGCTCCGCGCGAACATCCGCGGTCGCCTGCGACCCATAGGTGATGACCTTGCCTTTGAAGTTCCTGCCGAATTGCGAAACGTATTCGTCGTCGGCATTGAGCACAGCCGTACCGCCGCCCGGCAGCGACTCGATCAGCTCATATTTGGCGCGAGCGATTCCTGCCAGGGAATCGAAAAACTCCAGGTGAACTGGAGCGACATTGGTCACCACGCCAATCTCTGGCTGCGCGATCTTGGCCAGGGCGCGAATCTCTCCCGCATGCGACATCCCCATCTCAATCACGGCAACGTCATGCTCAGGCTCGAGCTTCAAGAGCATGAGCGGAAGACCAAAGTGATTATTGAAATTGCCTTCCGATTTGAGCACATGAAAACGTGAGCTCAGAACGTGGGCAATGGCCTCCTTTGTCGTCGTTTTCCCCGCGGAACCGGTGACGCCAACCAGCGTTTTTCCCCATACCCGCCGTACGGCTGTAGCCAGCATCTGCAACGCCACGAGCGTGTCTTCCACCGGCAGAAGACGCGTCTGATCGGCGAATCGATGCACTTGATCCTTGCTGACAACGGCAGCAATGGCGCCACTTTTCAAGGCAGCGTCGACAAAGTCGTGGCCGTCGAGCCGCTCTCCCTTCACCGCAAAGAAGAGATCGCCGGCTTTGACCGTGCGCGAATCGATCGAGTACGCGAGTGCGACGGTATCTTCTGGAAATCCTGCCCCCGCCGGGCTGGCAGAAATGAATTCAGCGACCTTCGAGAGTTTCAGCTTCATGGCTTCGGCTCCGCGCCAGAGACGCTTTCACAATCAAATCCGCTGGCCTTCAGAACCTGACGGGCCACATCCACATCATCGAAGGGATGAGAGCCTTCGCGATCCACCTGCACTTTTTCGTGACCTTTGCCGGCCAGCAAAACGATGTCCGCCGGACGCGCTTCCCCGATGGCGAGTGCAATCGCCTTACGCCGGTCAACTTCGACACTGTATTTCGTTCCGGTCTTCTGCAGACCAACGAGCGCATCGTTAATGATCGCGCGCGGATCTTCGCTGCGGGGATTGTCCGAAGTAAGCACGACGAAATCGCTGCCTCGTCCCGCCGCTTCGCCCATCAGCGGACGCTTGGCGCGGTCGCGATCGCCTCCGCAACCGAATACGGTAATCACTCGGGCCGCTCCTCCGCTGCGCGTGACGAATTCCCGCGCCAGTGCCGTGAGGTTGCGCAGGGCATCATCGGTGTGGGCGTAGTCCACGACGACGGTAAACGGCTGACCGCAGTCCACCCGCTGGAACCGTCCGGGCACATGCTGCAGTGCGCCAACTCCGTTCGCAATCGCCCGCGAGTCGCAGCCCCGCGCATAGCAGGCGGCGGCGGCAGCCATGATGTTGTAGACGTTCACCCGGCCAATCAACGGAGAAAAGATCGCGATCTTCTCCTGCGGAGCGACCAGATCAAAGCGCGTGCCGCGAGGAGTGATCTCCACCTTCTCCGTATGGAAATCGCCGTGCTCCCAGCCATAAGTCAGCACGACAGCGCTGCGTTTGCGGCTGAACTCGGCCAGCTTCGCGCCATATTGGTCGTCGAGGTTCGTCACCGAGGCACGGGGCGCGTCTGTGCCACATCCTTCGAACAAGGCGCGCTTGGCGTAGAAATATTGTTCCATCGTCTTGTGGTAGTCGAGATGATCGCGTGTGAGATTGGTGAACACAGCTACATCAAAGGGCACACCGAAGATGCGCTGCTGCGCCAGGGCGTGCGACGAAACCTCCATCACCGCGTCAGTGGCTCCCTGTCCGAGCGCTTCGCTGAACAATCGAGCCAGTTCCAGAGCCTCCGGAGTCGTGTGCGGCGCGGGATACACTCGGCCCGCGACGTGGTACTCAATCGTACCGATGAGAGCGCTCTTTCTTCCCGCGGCCGTCAGAATGGCTTCAATCAGAAACGCAGTCGTACTCTTCCCGTTCGTTCCGGTGATGCCAGTAACTGCGATTCGTTCCGCCGGACGCTTGTAGAAATTCTCGCTGATGCGCGCTAGCGCGCGCCGGCCGTGCGGTACCAGTGCCCACGCGATTCCTTCGCGAGGCCGTTCAATCGGCGAATCGGTGACCACGGCGACGGCTCCCGACTGGATCGCCTGATCGATGAAGCGGTTGCCATCGGAAGTTTCACCGTGCATGGCCACGAATACGCAGCCCGGCTTGATCCGCCGCGAGTCATATTCCACACCGGTGACGTCCGGGTTCCCGCTCTGGCTGAGGAATTCGGCGCCATCCAGCAGATGTTGAAAAGTCATTGCTTAAAATTATAGGCCACGCGGAACGCATTCGTTCGGAAGGCAGAGTGGTCACGAGCAAATGCACGATTACCATCGTCATTTCCCGCCAAGTCGCGGGCAGCGTTACATTACCGTTATGAGCACCGGAACCGGCACTGCCAAATACCGCTGCGCGCAATGCGAGCTGCCCGAGAGTTCCTGCGAGTGCGAGAAGTTTTGCTGCCTCTGCCAGGCCACGATGGACATTCGCCTTT
>CAVXVD010000003.1:0-8210 GCA_963765015.1 uncultured Acidobacteriota bacterium
AGGCTGCGCTGGAACAGCTCCGTCTGGCGAATGTCTTGACCCGCAGCGATTGCTCCGCTCTCCCACAGGATGAGATACACGTTCATGCAACCGATGCAGCAGAAAGAACGGTTGGCCTCGGCGACGCGCTGCTGCAGGGGATGGTTGCCGCATCCCAGGCCGCACAAGTCGCACTCCTGCCCGGTGGCCATTTCAGTGGTGCGAACTCTCCGCAACCGGCTTGCCGTGAATGTCGAGGAATACCGGATTGGTGCGCTTCGTCACGACATAGCAAAAGATGAGAATGCCGATAAAAAGTGAAAAAATGAAACCGAGGAAATAGACAAGAGGCGCTCTTTGTTTTCCCGCAGGCGGATCCTTGACCTCGATCTCACTCCATTTCGTCATCGCGCTCATTCTGTTTCCTCCGTTTGAACTTTTCCGCGGTCAGGCCCCGCACATCACGACAAACGCGCTCAACGGGAATCATTGACCGGCGTGATAAATGTCTCTTCGAACACTTCCTTTTCGTTTCCGACCTCACTGACCAGGCGGAAGTGGTTGACGCCGGGATCCAGCGAAAGCGGCGCGCGCGCCTCGATCTCAAATTCGCATTGGATGGTCTGTCCGGCCGCGACCACCACAGCATTTTCAAAGCTGGCAAAACTCGTGCCCGGCAGACCGTCAATGGATAGCTGAGCGATGGCCTGTTGGTGGCCGCGATTCGCCACCTGCAAGCGGAAGCGGTTATAGACGGTTCCGTCTTTGCCCAGTCGATACATAGTGGTGCGGTCGGGCGCAATGCGGACCAGCACGGCGCGACGCATGGAAAGCGCGGTGAACAAGCCACCTCCGTACGCAAGAATGACCAGCAACACGACTACGCGCTTGGCATTCCTCAGCCCGAGCTTCTGATACCAGGACTGGCCGGCGGCTCCCAGCTTTTCGCCTTGTTCTCCCCAAACGTAGTGGATCAGTCCCTGCTTGCCGAGCCGGCCGAGGACGTCGACGCAGGCATCGATGCACTCCCCACAGTGAATGCACTCAATCTGGTAGGGAGATGTGCGAATGTCGATTCCCATGTGGCAGACCCGTACGCATTTCTTGCATTCGATGCACTCGCGGTTTTCGTCACGGTAGTGAACGATCAGAGTATCGCCATCCCCCAGCATTCCCTGCAGATATCCGTAGGGGCAGACGGTCGTGCAGAAGCGTTGGCGGACGAACAGGAAATCGAGCAGAGTAAAAATCGTGGTCGATGCGCCCGCGATGCCCCCGGCAGTCCGGATGTCGAACGCCAAAAGGCGATGAAGCAGGTCGTGCGGCTCGACAAAGTATGAGATAAAGCCGAATGCAAGGACGACTGATGCGGCCGCTGCAATTGCATAAAACAGAAACCGGCTGAGCAGTTTCCGCGGCCGCGCGCTCCAGCGGACGTACTTGTTTACGGTGCGCGAAATCTTGCTCTCCAGCGCGATCGAGGCTTCGCTGAAAATCATCTGCGGACACAAATAGCCGCAATAGACGCGGCCATAGAACATTGCCATGGCCGCGACGATGAACATGAGAAACATCAACGAGAAAAACAGGATGGAAAACTCGCTGATCCAGAGCTCGTAGCCGAAGAAATAGAAGCGCTGGTGCGGGATGTCAGCACGCATCAGGTTCGCGAAGGGCAGCGCGAAGAAAATGACCACACAACCCACGTGGATCACTTTGCGAAAGCGATGATAGGCGAATGACTTCGGCGTCTGTGCGGAAGGTTTCCGGTCACACTTCGGCAGCGGCTGGGTCGAGATCGAGACGTTTGCTCGATCCGGCTTGGCTTCAGTGGTGGCCATGCATGTGGCCTCCCATCATCAAAGTTCCTGGGAGAGTACCCCGCCACACGAGCAAGATTCCCATCATCGTCACGCCGACCGCGGCCAACTGGCTGCCCCATCGATTCAATCGCATGCGAATAGCGGAGGAGAACATTCCCAGCGCCAGCAGGGCCCCGGCAGTGCCCAATCCAAAGGCCAGCATGGTCGCGGCACCCGCGAGTGCAGAACCGGTCGCCATGGCTTTCAGCAGGGCAGCGTAAATCAGACCGCAAGGAAGCAAGCCCAAGGTCAGACCCAGCAGGAATCGGTTGCCGGAACCGGGAGCAGAGAGCAGTCGTCCAACTCGCCGAAGAAACAAAGAGGGGATCCGAAACAAACTAGCGCCCAGCAGACTTGCAGGGACGATGCCGAGCATGGAGATTCCGACAACGATCATCAATCCGCCGGAGACAATTGCGAGGACGTGGCTGAATCCGGCGAGACGTCCTAGCAACCCCAGAGTTCCGCCCGCCACGCCTGCGACGGCTCCGAGCGCGGAGTAGGTCAGGATGCGGCCTGCGTTGTACGCGAGGTGATTGTATAAAAGCGGCGAAACCGAAGAAGCTTCAGGAGCACGGTTTCTTAACGACTCCAGAGCCACGCTATAGGAAAGTACGATGGGGCCGCACATTTGCACGCAGTGCAGACTGCTCACCAGCCCCAGAGTGAACATGACGCCAAATTCAAGTTCGGTCACGGCGTCCCCAGTGGCACAGCCGGCTGCGCCACTGTGCCGCGGTACTGAATCTTAGCGTTCGGTGTGGGCACGGTCACGCACTCGCGGTAAAACTCAAACTTTTTCATGGTGATGGCATGAGTCGGACAGCGCGAGGCGCATAGCCCGCAACGGATGCAGGTCGTCTCGTCCTTGAGCATGACGCCGCCGAGGGCATCGAGGTCCCGGCTCGGCATGGCACGCAACTCATCCCGGCTGATGCCTAAAGTGCCAGCCACCATCTCCTGCCACTGTTCCTCGCGACAAAGCTGGCTGAGTCCAACCAGACGGATGAGATTCTGCGGACAAACATCGACACAGCCATTGCAGGCGATACAAGTGGACGTATCGAAAACGGTGTTGACGTTGCAGCGCAGGCAGCGCGACGCCTGCCGGTGCGCATCTTCGGCCGGAAAGTTCTCTTCGATGATGGCCAGCGAAGTCGAACGCGCCTCCGCCTCCAACACCGGCGGAGTAGCACGGGGCAGGCGTTCCCACCCCTCGGCCATGGTATAGACGGCCGGAGCCCAGTGACTGCGCACGACAACGTCGGTGCGCGTACCTCGCAGGAAATCGTGCATGGAGCGGGCCGCGATCTGTGCCGACGCGATGGCATCGATAAACAGCCGTGGACCGTGGGCGATGTCCCCACAGGCAAAGATGTCGGGCGAGGTGGTTTGGTACGTCTCGCGGTTGACCTTGATCAGGCCGCGCTCGCTCTGCACTCCATCTTCCGGTCTCAAGAAGGAAAGATCGGAGGTTTGGCCGATGGCATAGATCACAGTATCGGCAGGAATGTCTTCAATATCGGTCTCATCGAAGGTCGGATTGAAGCGGCCGCTGGCATCGAATACGTTCGTGCAGCGAATGGTACGCAGCGCAGTGACGGTGCCGTTATCGCCAACGATTGCTTTTGGACCACGCGAGCTATGAAGCTTAAGGCCCTCTTCCTCACCTTCGACAATTTCGACTTCATCGGCGGGCATCTCTTCGCGTTTCTCCAGACATACGACGTGAACTTCCTTATCACCGCTCAAGCGCAGAGCCGATCGGGCAACGTCGTAGGCCACCTGCTCGCCACGCTCCATGTCGGCCATGGCTTCGCTGCGAACTTCGCCCACGGGCCGGACCGCCGAGCGGGCAACGTCATAGGCAACGTTTCCGCCGCCAATCACAACCACTCGCCGCCCCAGCGGGAGTGGCTTCCCTTCATTGAAGGCGCGCAGGAAATCCATGCCGTCATACACTCCGGCATGATCCGAGCCGGGAAGAGGCAGCTTTCGTCCCTTAGGGAGTCCGATTCCCAAGAAAATTGCCTTGTATCCTTCGTGCCGCAGATCGGAGATGCTGAAGTCCCGTCCCAGGCGCATGTTGCATTTCAGATCCACGCCCAGCGACAAAATAGCCTGGATTTCCTGCCGTACCAGATCTCTCGGCAGCCGGAACACGGGCACTCCCACCATGAGCATTCCGCCGGGTTCGGAATCTGCTTCGAAGACAGTGACTTTGTACCCGATCTGGCTGAGGTCATGCGCCACGGTCAATCCGGAGACGCCGCCGCCGACGACAGCGATCTTTTCGTATTCACCGCGGTTCGGGGGAAGCATGCGCTGATCGCAGGCTTCGCGATGAATCCGGAAATCTCCCGTTTCCGAGCCGAACTGGCTGGTGACGAAGCGTTTCAACGAACGGATCGAGACTGGCGCGTCCACATCGCCGCGACGGCAATGCAGCTCGCACGGCGCGCCGCACACCCGGCCACAGATAGAAACGAAGGGATTGGTGGCGCGGGCAATCCGGTAAGCGTCTTCGTAGCGCCCTTCGCCGATGGCGGTTACGTAGCCGCAAGCATTGGTGTGCACTGGGCAGGCGTGCTGGCACTTGACCATCTTGATCCAGTAGTCGGCCCCTTCAATCGCTTCGAATTGTGCCCATTCACTCATGGTTCGCAATCTTCCGGGACTTCCTTCAGTCTTTATGCACTGCTTTACATCCAAACGTGATCACGACGGCCGCGTAGACGACGACCAGCGCGATGACGAAATACATGAAAGCGGGTGACGACGTTGTCGCCTGGTTGAACTGACGTACCAGCGCGCCGCGGTCGGAGTGGTTCACCTCTCCATTCATAAAAAAGTATAGGTAACCGATCGCGCCCGCCATGATCACGATATAGGCGAACTTCAAGAAGGTCGGCACCCCGGTTCCTTTTCGTTCGGTAATCCAGCCATCCGCATATTCCTGGAGATCGTTCTTCTGAACTTCGGCTTCGGGTTTGGCAACTTCAGTTGGCGCCATATCTAGTTCCCTCAATTCCTGTTGGAGTCCGCATTCCTTGCGCTCTCGTCGTCGGCAAGCATGCGGTACTTCGGCTCTTCACTCTTGCTTCCCCAGTACCCGTCGTGACGCGAGCGAACCAGAAAGAAGACCGCTCCCGCGACGCACAAAAAGAACAGCAGGTATGCGAGGAAAATGCTCGGGTACGTGTAGTCGCTCATCGGATGCTCACTTCTCGTAGTCGTTGTCGGGACGCCAATTCTTGGCGCGGCCCAGTGTCTGTATATAGGCTACGAGTGCGTTGAATTCTTCGTCGTTGTTGGCGATCCACGGAAACGGCGGCATCACCGAACCTGGTACCAGATCGCGCGGATTCCGGAAATGCGTGCGGTGCCACTGCCGGTCATACTTGCCACCGACGCGCGAAAGATCGGGCCCGGTGCGCTTGGTTCCGAACATGTGCGGACTGTCGTACACGAACTCGTCCGGCGTAGAGACGGGTGAGTCGACGCCCTTCCACCCCGAGCGCTTGGTGTCCGAGAGCAGCGTGCGAGTCTGCTGCGTATGGCAGTACCAGCAACCCTCGCGCACGTAGATCGCTCGTCCTTTGAGTTGGAGTTCGGTGTAGGGCAACAACTTCCCCGTCGGTCCCTTCGATGGATCACTATTCTCGAAAGGCTTCGACCAACTCTTGTCCACCAGCGGCGGCACGACCGTAGTCAACAGGCCTCCGATGAAGAAGAACACCAGGGCGGCGATGACGAAGCCGACGGCGCTTTTATCAGTCTTATCTAGCATGGCATTCTCCTTAAATGGTGAGGGCCGGCTGCCGCACTTCGCGGGCGGTCGGATGGCCACTGCCAACGACAGTGGCAAGAATGTTGAACAGGAATGTGGCGATGCCGGCGAACATCAGCACGCCTGAGAAGAAGCGCACGGTCCATACCGGTTTAAGAGCAACCACGGTGTCGATGAAGGGGATTGACGGATTGTTCCATTGCCAGCCCTGCCAGAAGCCGCCCAGCCAGAGCGTCACGAAGAATCCCAGGCCGCCGATCATGAAAAACCAGAAGGTCCAATTCGCGAGCGCATCGGAGTGAAGCTGGGTTTTGAACATCCGCGGAATCGCGTAGTAGCAGCCGGCGATCGCGAAGAAGGAGAAGCATCCGAGCAACGCCATGTGAGCATGGCCGGGGATCCAGTCGGTCTTGGAGACGATGGCATTCACCGAGCGGAGGCTGTGCATCGGTCCCTGGAAGCAGGTCAGCAGGTAGAAGACGACTCCTGACATCAGGAACTTCAGGGGAATGTTGTCCCGCAGTTGATGCCACTGTCCTTTCATGGTGGCGAAGAAGTTGTAGACCACGGTCCAGACCGGGAGCAGAAGCATGAGCGAGAAGGCGATCGCAATCGTCTGCAGCCACTGCGAGATCGGTCCGTGAATCATGTGGTGCGCGCCCGTCCAGACATACACGAAGGCCAGCGACCAGAAGCCGATCATCGAAAGCTTGTGGCTGTAGAGCGGAGTATTCGACGCCTTGGGGATGAAGTAGTAGGCCATGGCGAGGCCGATCGGCGTGAAAATCAGGCCGACCGCGTTGTGTACATACATCCAGTTCAGATTCGCCTGGTTGGTCCCAGTGGTGAAGTAGACCGCGATGTTGCCGGTACTGTAGACGAAGGTGGTCCACAGGATGGTCGCCATCGTGTACCAGAGGCTGACATACATCTGCTGGTATTTGCGGGTCGCGACCGTGGCGAAAACGTTGATGCCAAACATCACCCAGGCCACCACCACCAGCGCCACCAGAGGCAAGGGCAACTCGGCGTATTCCCAACCTTTGTTAAATCCAGCGGGCAAAGCATAGACGGCGCCGAGAACAATCACGTTCCACAGGGCAGCCGTTGCCACACCCAGCTTTTCGCTCCACAGCTTGACTCCGCAGAGGCGCGGGACGACGTAGTAAGCCAATCCGAGATCGGCGGGAAGCAGCCAGCCAAAGAGCATTCCGTTGACATGCAGCGGTCGCAGGCGGCCATACGACAGATAGGGCACGCTGCCCAGCAGTTGCGGCCAGACAAACTTGGCGGCAATCGTCAGGGCTACGATTCCGACGATAAAAAAATAGGTAATCGAACTCAGCAGGAACCACTTCGCCGTCGTGTCTTCATGAATGGAATCGGCGAGCGGAACCGCGCCGATCGGTGTTGCTCGCGTTACTTGCACCCCTGACATAACACCTCCTGGTTCATCTGGGACTCGTTCACCTTAGACGTCAGTGCTGAGGCTTTCTGACTGGCTGGTGGAACCGTCTGCGGATTCATATTGCGAATGAAATTGACGACATCGCCTACATCGTTCTGCGTGAGGCCGTAGTCGATCCACGAAGGCATGGCGGTTCCCTGCACGCCGTAAAGAATCGAGTCAAACAGGCGCCGGTCCGGCACCGTGTTGACGAAGAACGAATTGCGCAGGTTTCGCGGGCGCGGGCTGATGTCGAGGGAGTTCGGGCCCTTGCCGTCTGCCTTGCGGCCATGGCAGCCAGTGCAGCGCTGCAGGAAAATCTGCTCGCCGCGGTGGATGGAGTCCGCACTGGATACAACCGGATTCTGCTCGGGAACTTTGTGCGCCTTGAGTTCGGGACGCGGTTCGCGAACGAATGTCTGGAATACATACGCCAGCACGGCGCGGCGCTGCTCGTCGGTCAGCACCCGCTCCCATGGTGGCATCGATGTTCCCGGCACTCCCGCTTTCAACGACTGCAGGAAGCGGTCTTCGGGCTTGCTGTTCATGAAAGAAGCTTTGGTCAGATCGCGCGGGGCTGGATCCAGGTACAGATAGGTCACGCCCTTGCCGTCGCCTTTCTCTCCGTGACAGCGAGCGCATAGTCCCTTGTAAATTTCTTCTCCGGTCTTAAACGAAGCCGGCGTGCTGCGCGTTTTCAGATAGGCCGAGATCGAACGAAAATCGGATTCCGCGAAGCCGAACACCGGCATGATGGAATCCGGAATCTTGGACTTCGGTTCGCGGAAATGGCCCATCATCCAGTCTTCATCGCGAATCAATCCTTCATAGGAAAGATCGGGCGCGATGTGGCCGTCGTGGTCGCCCAGCTTGTGGCAGGCCGTACAGGAGCGCTCCGTGATCAGTTGCTCTCCGCGAGGGGCGGACGGCGCCGAAGGCGTTTGCGGTTTCGTCGTGTCTTCGATCGAAGTCTTTTGCAACCGCGCACGGTACTGCCCGAGGGAAGTCTCCGCAAAGTTGATGCCTCGGCGGCTCTTCAGGAAAACGGTTAAGGCTTTGATCTCGTCGTCAGAGAGGTCGAACTTCGGCATGAAGGAAGTCGGCTGGAAGGCGCGGGGATTGACGGTGTGCT
>CAVXVD010000004.1:0-4474 GCA_963765015.1 uncultured Acidobacteriota bacterium
AATCGAGTTCGCCGCGAGGGACGAAAGAACCCCAGTTGAGTTACAGTTCCATGATTTCGTCTCGTCCAGCACGTTTCAGGGATTGTCTGCGCCGGCGTTTCTCGGTGAAGTACTTCTGATAATGGCAACGGATCGACCCACAATTGCCATTCCATTTGGAAAACAGGCCCCATGGTTGTTCACGCCAGGGATATCGACCGCTCACGCGCATGAAACGACGATGTTGAACGATACGTTGACGCTCGTGCCGACGTTCGGCCCGATTCGATGGATGCTTCATGCCTAATCCGCCCCCTTCGTGCGGTGCGTTACGTGATAGGCATGTCGAAGCTCCTTTCTCCGAATCGTACCCGTTCCTCAAGTGAGGATCGCTTGTGTTTGGTGGAGCAGGCCGGGATCGCACTTGAGCCGCTTTGCGGGCGTCATCGCAATTCCGGAGCAGCTTCACTCCGGGGCCAATGCATTTGTCTATTTGGACGATTGGCGGAGCTGGTTGGGATCAGGGATCAGTTTTTTGTGCGGGAGCGCGGTGTGTGCTTGTCCCAGGTCCGGGAAATCCGAAACCTTCGACTCCGCGCAGGACAGGTTCCGGGACAAATTTTTGTTCCGCGGCAGAGCCCCGCTCACGGGGCGCACGGCGGCCTAGTTTCACACGGGCGCGCAATTCTTTACAATTGCCCCAACAATCCTTTTTACTCGGAGACGTTCCACGCGAGGTGTTGACAATGAAAGCCGCTCTAGAAGAAGTGAATTCCGCCTCTGATGCAGGCGCCGCGCATGTGTACGATCTGCGCTCAGCGTTGGAGTTTTTGAAGCAGTGCCCCGGTGAGTATATCGAAACCGACAAACCTGTAGATCCGATGGCGGAACTCTCAGGAGTTTATCGGTACGTTGGGGCTGGCGGCACTGTGATGCGGCCGACCAAGATCGGTCCGGCCATGGTATTCAACAAGGTCAAGGGCTACGATGATGTCCGCGTTGTGATCGGCGTGCTGGGTCGCGCAAGCGCGTTGCGCGGTTGCTGAACACAACCTCGGAAAAGCTCGGCTTCCTGTTCAAGGATGCGGTTGCCACACCTATTCCTCCGGTGGTTATCCCGCGGGAACGCGCCACCTGCCAGGAGGTCGTGCATCTCGCGAGCGAACCAGGGTTCGATATCTTGAAGATCCTTCCTGCACCAACGAACACCCCGGAGGATGCCGGGCCTTATTTCACTATGGGGCTTGTTTATGCCGCCGATCCGGAAAACGGGCAGCGTGACATCACGATCCATCGGATGTGTGTGCAGAGCAAGGACAAGCTCTCGATCCTTCGTCTAGCCGGGCGGCACATCGATGTGTTCCGCAAGAAGGCAGAGGCGGCAGGCAAGCCGCTTCCAGTCTCGATCAGCATCGGTGTCGATCCGGCCATCTACATCGGAACTTGTTTCGCGTCTCCCACCACGCCGCTCGGCTACGATGAACTGTCGATCGCCGGCAGCATCCGCAAGAAACCCGTCGAATTGGTTGAATGCGTCGCGGTGAAGGGTCGTGCCATCGCCAATGCGGAGGTGGTGATCGAGGGAGAGATACTGCCCAATGTGCGCATACGCGAGGATGAGCATTCGAACACCGGCAAGGCGATGCCGGAGTTTCCCGGTTACAACGGTCCGGCCCACCCTTCACTGCCGGTCATCAAGGTGAAGGCTATCACCTACCGGAAACACCCCATTCTTCAAACCTGCATCGGCCCGAGCGAAGAACACTGCAATATGGCAGGAATCCCACCGAGGCCAGCATATTGACGCTGGTCAATCGCGCGATGCCGGGCTTTGTGCAGAATGTGCACAATCCTGCGCCGGGTAATGGAAAGTTTATGACAGTGGTGCAGGTCAAAAAAACACGCCCCGTTGACGAGGGCCGCCAACGGCAGGCCGCTCTTCTGGCGTTTTCCGCTTTTCCCGAGTTGAAGCATGTGATCCTGGTGGACGAAGACGTGGATATTTTTGACCTCAGCGATGTGATGTGGGCCATGACGACCCGCTACCAGGGAGACACCAGCACGGTGTTCATTCCAGGTGTACGGTGCCATAAGGTCGACCCGTCATCCGATCCGGCTTTCGACACCTCCTGCCGAGACCATGGAATTGCCTGCAAGACGATATTCGATTGCACAGTGCCATGGGAGCTCAAAGATCGATTCATACGCGCGCAATTTCTCGAGGTAGATCCGGAACCGTTCCTGAATTCTTGAAAGAGGCCATTGCAACGGTAAGTGCCTAAATCAAGTGCTTCCGCAACTGAAGCCAAGGCAAGTGATCGGACCATTACGGGGATCGCCTGGCACGCCTCCAAGAATATGCTCCATCATTTTTCTCACATCCGCATGGAGGCGAAGCGCAACGCGCTGGACGCGCGCTCAATGAAGCCGCTTTAAAAGAAGGATTCAGGCGACACCAGGGAGGGCTAAACACAAACAGCGGACACAAAAACGCGGCATGGACTGGAACACATGCCGCAAGTCTCTGAATCTTTGGTGGAGCTGAGCGGGATCGAACCGCTGGCCTCCTCGTTGCGAACGAGGCGCTCTCCCAGCTGAGCTACAGCCCCACGAGATTCCTATTTTACCAGCGCGCGAACAATCCGGAAAGAGGCGGCTTTCCGTCCCCGTAATTCGATGTCAAACCCACGGCCGGAGCTTGCGGCGTAGACTTTTCTTGCGGCAGTTCCTGGGCGAATTCATGCACGGAAGACTCTTGTCGGCTCTGATTGGATGCCTGCTGGTGCTCGGAACAATTGTGCTTAGGGGCCAGCCGGCTACGCAGCTTCCGGCGGCAGGGCAACCGGTGGTTGACCTCGAGTCTGGAGATGCGCGCGTGTGGGAGCATCGGCTCGGCCCTGCAACTGCGGTTCATGTAAGTTCGGCTGAGGCGCACACGCTCGATTTTGAGAGCTACTTGACCTTCGAGATTGTTGTCTCGGCGGATGGCCGCGCGGAATCCGCGAAACCGACGGGCGACGAGAAGCGGCATGTAGATGAGGGGCGTGCGATTGAAATGGCGCGCAGGTTCAAGCCGTGGACGCAGGATGGGAAGAATATAAGCGTGCGCGTAACGGACGATGTGATGATCCTTCCGCCTGAGCGGTGGGCGCTGACTCCGCGCAGATTTCCCGAGCCGTGGGATTTGCAGGACGTGAAGATCGAGCTTTCACGGAGTATGTGTTACGGCAGGTGCCCAGCCTATTCGGTGACGATTCGGGGAGATGGAAGCGTCCACTTCGACGGGCAGAGGTATGTTCAGGTTCCGGGGAAGCACGATGCGCGTATTGCTCCTGACGCAGTGATGGAGTTGGTGCGCCAATTTGAGAGCGCGAAGTTTTTCGCGGCCGGCGACAAGTACATTGCCGAGGTCACGGATAACCCGACCTACACGTTGACCTTGACTGTCGACGGGAAGACGAAAACCGTGACGGACTACGTGGGCGAGCAGGTGGGAATGCCGCTGGTGATCACCGATCTGGAGAACGCCGTGGACGAGGCAGCCGGGACGGAGCGGTGGATTAAAGGCGACGAGCAGACGCCTGCGTCACTTGATCAGGAAAATTAGGCCGGCGGCGGTCCTCATGCCACGCGCCGAAGTTTTGCTCCCTTCACTTCATTCAACCGCCCAGTCTTCACGTCGTACACGAAGCCCCGCACCTTGATCTGCTGCGGGATCCATGGATGCGTTCGGATTTTCTGGATCTGCTCCAGCACGTTCTGCCCGACATCATTGAATGCATAGAATCGTGCGGGAACCACGGCAAGCTTGTCGGTCGAATTGACCAGCCGCGTTCGAAGCTCGTCGTCCTTGAAGGTCAACATCCCGCAATCGGTGTGGTTGATGACGATAACCTCCTGTGTGCCCAGCAGTTGCTGCGAGATGATAAGCGACCGCACTACGTCTTCTGTTACGATCCCGCCGGCGTTGCGAATGATGTGCGCGTCGCCGGTCTTCAAGCCCAGCATGGGTTCAATCGTAAGTCTCGCGTCCATGCAGGCAACAATCGCAAGCTTCCGGGCAGGTGGCATGGCCAAATTGCCCAGCTTGAACTCGCGCCCGTAGTCATCATTTGCCTTGATGGCGTCGTCAATCGTACTCATAATGCATCTCCTTCCCGACATTCGATGTCGATGAGCTCTCGGAAATCACGCGTCCGATTTCGAAGTTGAGGCTGTTTTCGTTCTTTGCCATCTAGCATTAGCTCTTCATCTTGCCTTCTTGCGCATAGCCGTCAGCTTGGCGCAAAATGACGCGAGCGTCAAGGCCCGCAGCGCGTGCGGCGCGCGCTTTGTGGACTGGGAGGGTCTAAATCCCATACTTCTCAGGTGTTTTCAATGGAAAAAGCGAAAGGCCGGGGACAAATCCCCGGCCTTCGCTGCCTCTGGTGAACTAGACCACCTAGACCCACCTAGAGCTGGTTCATGTTGGCGAGGAACTCGGCGTTGTTGCGCA
>CAVXVD010000005.1:0-18132 GCA_963765015.1 uncultured Acidobacteriota bacterium
CGAAAATCGTGCCTTGGCCGACCGCGCTGCTGACATCGATGCGGCCGTGGTGGTCTTCGACGATGCGGCGGGCCAGCGATAGGCCGAGGCCAGTGCCGTCGCCCTTGGTGGTGTAGAAGGGGCGGAAAATGTTGGGCAGATGATCGGGAGCGATTCCGCGCCCGTTGTCGGCTACTTCGACGACCGCCATGTCGGCTTGGAGTTTTACGTTGACGGCAATCTTCCCGTTGTTGTCGATAGCCTGCAGGGAATTCAGGAGCAGGTTGAGCAGAACCTGGTGAATCTGATCGCTGTCGTGCTCCACTTCCGGCAGGGAAGCGTCTTTGTGCAGAGCGATCTCCACTGATTTTGCCAGCGCCTGCTGGCGGCCGAGCATGACAGCGTGTTCGACCGTCGTGTTCAGATCGCTCTTGTGGACTCTTGGCGGATGCGGACGCGCCGTCTGCAGCAGATCGGTCACGATGTGATTGATGCGGGCAATTTCCTGCCTAACGTCTTTGACTACAGCGCGGGCGGGGCTCGTCGTAGGTAGGTCACGGCCGATAATCTCGATGACTCCGGCGATTCCGGCGAGAGGGTTGCGAATCTCGTGAGCGAGCCCGGTGGCCATTTCTCCCAGAGTCGCGAGATGCTCGGCACGCGACATCTGCGTGCGGTGCAGGCGTTCAATCTCGATGCGGCTTTCACGGAGCTGCCGCACCATCTGATTAAAGTTGCGGCCGAGGTCGCCGATTTCGTCGTTGCGATGGGCGAAGCTCACTGCTGCGTTGAGATCTCCGCCGCCTAGTTGGGCGATTTTCTGCTGCAGCTCGACCATGGGCCGTTGCACGGTGTAGGTAAGAACGACTAGCAAGGCTCCACAGATTGCAACCGCTCCCGCGCCGGCGACTAGCAGCACCGTGTGCCGTTCGGGATCGCGCCAGGAGAGCGTTGCCAGCAGGAACAGCAACATTCCACCCAGCAGAACGCAGGCGATCGGAACCAGGGCTTTGATCTCCCAGTTGATGCGAAACCAGGGAAGCTCGGGATCGTCCGCGACTGTGCGCGTCTCCGAAGAATCACTTGCCACCGGGCCGGACAGAACGGAATCAGACGAACTCGAGCTCGAGTATTCCGTGCTGAAAAACCCCCTGCGTGAGTGCTCCGTGCCAGATGTAGGGACTCCTTCGTGGCCGGGTACATCGGGATCGATCCGTTTGTCGGTGATCTCAGGCATAAGCGTGAAGTCCTGGCAGCAAGTACGTGACTCCGAAGAAGGTGAACATCACAACCGCAAAGCCGAGGATGGCAAAATAGGCAGCGCGCCGTCCTCGCCATCCACGAGTGATGCGCATATGGAGATAGCCTGCGTACACCAGCCAGGTAATCGCCGCCCACGTCTCTTTGGGATCCCAGTTCCAGTAGGAACCCCAGGCCCGGTTGGCCCAGTAGGCGCCGGCGGCGATCATCAGGGTGAGCAGGGGGAAGGCAATACAAATGGTCTTATAAGTGACTCGATCGAGCGCGTCGGCGTCGGGGAGCAGTCTCTCGAGATCAGCCCGGCGCCAGAGAAGCAGAAGGTAAAGCAGGTTCGCGAAAATCCCGCCGACGAGTGCAGAGAGAATGAACGGACTCGCGGCCAGGTTCGTCGGATACAGGCCGTCCGCATCGAGTGAGGCATACATTCCATTCCGGGCGCGAACGATGAAGAATGCGAGTGCCAGAACTTGCAGCAGAATGCTGATGAAGATCGCGCGGTCGGCAAGAGCCAACAGACTTTCATTTTTCCTGATGCGTGACAGGATGTAGAACACGAGCGGCGCCAACACCGCGGCGAAGACCAGAAGCATCAACCAACCCAAGTCTGGAATGACGACAAACAGGCGCACACCGCGCGAGATAAACATCTCGGTTTTGTTGTCCTTGTCCCAGGCGATCACGCTGAAGCCACCCCAGCGTTCAAAGCGCATCAGGATTGCGGCATAGATTCCCACGGTGAAGATGCTGGTCCCGGCGAGAAATGTCTCGGTCTTCATCTTGTCCTGGATAAGGAACATCATGGCCAGCGCGAAGCTCAGCGCACAGGCGGCATACGCCAGCATGGCGAGGGTCACGTGTACGTGGAGCCAGGTGGATTGCAGAGCGGGCACCAGTGGGCGAACCTCGCTGGGCAGGAGCTGCATCAGGATGACGCCCACAATGGCAACGGGCATCGTCACCGTGCCAATGACCTTCACTCCATAGCGTTTTTCGGCGATCAAGGTCAGTGCAGCCAGGGTCCACACGAAGCTGAGCAACATTTCGTAGATGCTGGCAAAGGGAGGATGGCCCGCTTCGTACCAGCGATGGGCCACGGCTCCGGTATTGGCGAGCAGCCCAGCCCAAGTCATCAGCGAAGCGAACTTAATGTAGGAGTCGGTGCCGGTGACGCCAAAGCCCAGATATAACGCTCCCGCGCCGCCGTAGAAGACCAGCGCGGCGTAGAGCAGATTGGCTTCACTCAGAATATTTCCGCTCTTGATTACATTCAGAAAAGCGATGAACAGCAGGAACGCAATTCCTAATCCCACCATCACGATCAGTGTATTTCCGCTAGCGGGATGCTGTTCCACTTTGGCTCTTGCCATGACTTGCTTCCTCCGTAATCGGACTATCGTCCGGCGATCGATGTAGCCGGCTTTTCCGCCCCGGCCACGGTTTCCTGTTGAAGTTCTTTGCGAATCAGTTCCAGAAGTTTGTTAAAGGTGTGTTCGAATGCGTCGCGATTGCGATTCGCGGATCCGCCGACCCACAGCGCGAGTCCGCCTTGGGCATCGCGCACCGGAACTACCCAGATGCGCATGTGAATGACGTAGAAGACGAAGGTGAGGCCGATCGCCATTAGCACCACGCCGCCCCATACCGACCATTGGCCGGGTTCATGCGAAACCTCCAGACCAGTAAAGATGCCGGTCTCGAGGTCTTTCGGTTCGAAGATGTAAGGGGAAGACGCGTTTTCGGCGATGCCTTGAATTTCAGGCAGCCACACGTTCACGATGGCGTTCGATTTCTTCGAGGTAACGATCAGGTGGACGGCGGGGTTGACTACGTCATTGCTGCGCGCGTACACGTGGCCGTCCTGCACGACGAAATCGGGAATGAACTCTGCCAATTGCACGCTGGTGTCGCCGTCGAGAGTTACGGACTGCAGCATCGCCAGCGAGATTTCTTGAGTTGGGCCACCTTTGACCGGAGTTGCGTTTAGAACCAACCGCTCAAGTTTGCCCGTACGGCCGTAGCTCGCCTGGTAAAACCGCACCCCGTGATAGACCATCGGATCGTTGACCACTATTTCTTTGCGGAATATTTCGCGGCCGCCGTCGACCACCGCCAGCTTCGACCACCAGCGCTTCGGGGAGCCGTCGGTGTAAGTTTCTTCCCCTGCTCCATCGCAGCGGATCGAAAAGGGAAGAGCCCGCATCGCGCCGTTCTTCTCCGCAATCTGGCTGCTGGAGGATGCTGGCGACAACATCATGAAGCCACGCCAGCCGTACAACGCGTCGACGATGCCTCCCAGGAAAATCAGAAGGAGACTGGCGTGAACGATGTAAACCGCCATCTCGGAAATACGATTGCGCTCGGAGAATAAGGAGAAGTTGTCGGTGCGCACGATGCGCTCGGCCTTCAACCCTACTTGTTTTAGAGCACGTTCCGCGGCATCCAGTCCGTGCTCTTCGTCGGTAATCGCGATCTGCGCTTGCGTGGCGAGAACGCGGCGGAAGCCTTCGTCTGGACTCTTGTAAGGACGCGCAAAGTAGCGCCAGGCGTTGGGAAAACGCTGCACCGACGCAGCGATAATACTCAAACTCACCAGCACCATGAGCGCCACAAACCAGCGTGCGTGGAAGACGTCCGTCAACCCGATGGTGTCGAGAAACCGCAGCATGGCGGGCGAATAGGCACGCTGCATGTCGTCGGGATCGGTCATGGGACGTTGCAGGATGACAGTGCCGGCAGCAGAAAAAATCACAACCAGAATTATCAGGATGACGCCGGTCTTGATCGAACTGAGGGTCTGCCAGATTTTGCGACTAGTGGAGCGAAGTGACAGGGCCATTAGCTTTCCTCTTCCTCGCAAGCGTGATTGCACGTTCGGCTCCAACTGATCAGGAGGCACGCAGTTGCTTTGCATTCAATTCATTACGGGTTCTATACTGGTTCGCCGAAGCGCTTCGAATGAGCCATAACACTCACGTTGCGACCGCATGGCTGCGAATTCCCCCACCCGCAAACCCATGTGATTGCAGTCACAAATGGGGTCGATGCACATGCGCCATTTCACCAGTGCCAGTGAGGGAGAATGCCCATTCCGGGCGCGAGATCAATCCTGTGGAAAATCACAGCAGGTCGGGAAGGGGGCTCGAACTCTTTGTGATGCAGTTACTTACAATTTCCCTCAGAGGCATGGTAACTTTGTGCCATTACGGGCACGCTCGTGCAAAAGATAAGGTGCAATGGTCCTCGATCTGCTAAGTCGTAGGCCGGCCCTAGAGACAAGCATCAGGCGAGCCCTCCCCAATTGTTTTGTCCTGCTTGCTTGCTCTCTGGCGTTGGTGATGCCGGCGGTTGCCAAGACTCATCCAGTGCCGCTCGAAAAGAATGTAGACGGGGCAAAGTGCCTGGAGTGCCACGAAGAAAAGAGCAAAGGAAAGTCCGTACATTCCGCGATCGCTACCGGCTGCCTGAGCTGCCACGAAGTGCGGGTCAACCGAGATGTTACCCGCGTCAAGCTGATCACCACAACGCCCTATAAGCTCTGCCTCAGCTGCCACACCGAAAAAGACGCGACACAAATTAAGGGTACGGTTCACAAGCCAGCGGTTCGCGACTGCCTCACTTGCCACGACCCGCACACCAGCGACAACAAGAATCAACTGCTGAAACCTACAGTCGGCGGAAAAAAGGAAAACCTCTGTCTCACCTGCCACGATCAGGGCGAGAACGTTCCAGAGAAGGGTAGCCGTCACGCGGCTCTCGACATGGGCTGCGACACCTGCCATGTGACGCACAAGACCGGTGCCGATCTGACGCAAGAGAACAACTTTCATCTGACCAAGGCTGTACCCGCCCTTTGCGTGGACTGTCACGATGTTAAGGATGCGTCTCTGCAGAAAGCGCACCAGAATCAGCCTTTCGCCACCGCCAACTGCACCAGCTGCCATGATCCGCACCAGTCGGCGTTGCCCAAGTTGATGGCACGATTTCTCCATCCACCGTTTGCCGAAAAGAGTTGCGACACCTGCCACGCTCCGGCGAAAGATGGAAAGGTGGTTCTTACCCAGGCGAACGTGAAAGATCTGTGCGTGACTTGCCACTCCGACAAGGCGGAATTGATCCAGAAAGCAAAGGTGCAACATCCGGGTGCGGCGGGCGATTGCACTGACTGCCACAGCCCCCATGCCAGCCCTTATCCGGGCCTTCCCAAGAGCAATCCGGTGAGCATCTGCCTGGACTGCCACACGGATCAGGCAGAGCAGGGAAAAAAGGCGCATCTGCATCAACCGGCTTTCGAACAAGGTTGTGCGACTTGCCATGAGCCCCACGGCGGAGAGAATCAGCATCTGGAGCGCACCGCGACCGTGAATGCGCTTTGCCTGGAGTGTCACGGGCCCGATGCGGAGCCTAAGAAACTGGAGAAAGAGCATCTGGTAACGATCTTCGACGGCAAAGTGCGGCTGCCCGAGAACTATTTCAGCAAGGTAAAGCTCCTGCCCCTGAAATATGATCATGGCCACCCGACGGAGCAGCATCCTGTTGCCGACGTGATCAACCGGAAAACCAAGGCCACGATTCCGATCAATTGCCTGACTTGCCATCAGCCCCACTCTGGCAAGGAGCAAGGGATGTTGGTGAAGGATCAGAAGAACAACATGGACTTCTGCAAAAGTTGCCATATCAATGGGCTGGACCTTACAGATGTTCGAATCGGAGGGCAGTGATGTTGCGGCATTTTTCAACCCGGCTCAGCGCGCGGTATGGGACAGCCCTCGCCATCTTGGCGGCGTTGGTGCTGGTGTCGTCTGTGTGTGCGGCGCAGAAGAAGGCCACGCCGGCTGACACCACCAAGCCGGGCGACAAGCGCATTACCGGATATTTCGACATCAGCAAGATTGTGTGGCCCAGCCCTCCTGAGATCGCCCGCATCCGGTTCCTGGATCTGTTCACCGGCGAGAAGATCGATCCCACCCTGTTTGATAAGAAGAAAAAGAAGCAGACATGGATGGACCGCATGGCCGGTCAGCAGCAGACCGACGACGTCAAGATCGATAAGCTTCCGTTCCAGCTGATTCGCACGTACGGGGTAGCATCCGATTCGAAGGGAAGAATCTACGCCGGCGATCAGGGAGTGGGCGCGATATTCATTTTCGATCCTGAGCACAAAGATCATGTGGAGCTGATCGGCAACGGCAAACAGGCGAATTTCGGGCTGATCGTGGGCTTGGCCATGGATGACACCGACCGTCTGTTCGTGAGCGATGCAAAAATGCGCCGCATTCTGGTGTTCAACACCAATCACGAGCAGGAAGGCCAATTCGGCACGGATGTGCTGGTTCGCCCCGGTGGCATCGCCATCGACAACGAAAACCGGTTTCTTTACGTGGCGGACACGGGCAACGATGTGATCGACGTCTTCGATGCCGACACCTTCAAGTATCTGCGCCAGATCGGCAAGCCCAGCCACAAGCACGAGCAAACGGACCCGGGAACGTTCTCATTGCCGGAATCCGTCGCCGTGGATGCGGACGGAAACGTCTTCGTCACCGATACGTTCAACGATCGCGTCGAAATCTTCGACGCCGATGGGAATTTCATCAGCATGTTCGGCAAGAATGGGGATGCTCCCGCGGATTTTGAGCGGCCCAAGAGTCTTGCGATTGACTGTGATGGCCACATCTGGGTGGTGGACGCCGTCAAGGGGCAGGTCAAGGTCTTCAACCAGAGCGGCCGCTTGCTCATCTACTTCGGCGGGCAAGGATATTTCCCCGGGCAGTTTATGGGGCCGTGGGGCATCACGATCGACAAGTTCAACCGCGTCATTGTCTCCGAAACGTTCCCCGGACGGGTACAGATGTTCCGCTATGTAACCGACGAGGAATACGCAGCCGAGAAGCAGAAGCGCGAAAGCGAGCCGGCCAACAAACCCGCAGTCGCACCTGCCAAGAGCGCGGATCCTCCGGCGAATGCGAATCCTCCGGCTCCGGCAGCCAGCAAGACGCCAACTTCGAAGTAGGGGCTGGTCACGGATATTGGCTTCACTCCGCTTAGTGATTATCCGTTACACCCTCACTCTGATCTCACCTTGGCCGTAGGGCTCCTTCGACTCCGTCTGTCGTTCGTTCCGCGGCGTGAACCAAAAACTTCGCCCAGGATGCCAGTTCGGGAGGTGGGTGAGCCGCTGCGCGCGCCCTACGATGTGATCCAAATCACAGAAACTAAAGGCATATGCGTCTTTTTCACCACCGTCACTGCGGGAGAAAGCCCAGCTCGGCTGTGGATTCTCCGCTGCGGAGATTTGCAACACCCTGCCAATAGAGAATAACTGCCACTGCTGTAATAACTTACACGCTTACCCCGGAAAGGGCCATTTGCCCCTTACTTAGGTGATGGTCGTGCACCAGCAAAGGCAGCAATGGTCCCAGATTTCACAAACCGGGCGAATCGAAAAACCAACGGGAAGCTTCGGCCCACCCCATTGCCAACGAGTTTCCTGGCGGTCCATGGCTGCCAGAAAAACAGGGTCCGGCGAGAGTCAGGCTCTGGAGCGGTCCTTATGTTGCAACCTAATTCCTCTGGAGGTTTTTCAATGAGAAAGGCAATGTTACTTACACTCATCGTCGTGGCGATATCGGCGGGTGGCGATGAGCCCAGACTGACATCCTGGGCGCACACAATGGCTACGGCCGTGGCTGCGTTATGTGTCATGCTCCGCACAGCGGTTCCCTCGGCAACGGCGTTGAACCACCACCGATCCCCAGAACGGTATGTTCGCTCTGTGGGGCCAGAACCTGACCCCGTTGTTCGGCTAACCACCGGCTTCAGCGGCGACGGCAGCAAGGCGAAGTATCCCGTGACACTGCCCGCAATCGGCACCATCACCAGCGCGCATGACGCCAACACCGTCATCCTGTTCTGCCTGAGCTGCCACGACGGCGTAACCGCCACGGTAGGCATGATGAAGGGACAGACGGTTGAGACGCTGCCCATCGTAGGCGGCAACGCTCCGACCTTGCTCGCCAAGGCAGCCCCTTCGGGCGGCTGGGCTTATAGCAACGATCATCCGGTGGGCGGCAGCGCGACTGTAAGCTGCAACCCGGCGGCGACACCTGACACCGGCTACAACTGGGATTGCACGGGTGGCGGCAACTACCCTGACCCCGATCACCCCTGGTCCCAATATGGCTACCTTCCTGAAGAACAATCCAGGATCCTTCTGGAATGCCGGCAGGAACCCGCTCGCTTCCTTCGGTGGGACGACGGTCAATGCCGTAACCTGCACCACCTGCCACAACCAACACAGCATGACCGTGGCTTCCGATCAACGGCAATAACTACTCGACCATGTTCTTCATCAATGGCCAGTACACTCCCACTGCCGGCGGCAACGCAGTAGCGCAATTCTGCCGCAACTGCCATGGTGGCGAGTCCAACGAAATGCACGGTTGAAGGGCACGGGCACCGATCTAGCCGGATCGTTGCGATAGCTCGGAGGAGGGGATTCTCTCCCTCCTCCGATTTTCAAGTAAGGAGAACAGCAGGCAGGAGAGTTATGACGAAGGCAAAGTTCAAAATCGGGGCCCTGATCCTGGCGATCGCGAGTCCGGCATGGGGACAGCTGGTCAGCTCGCACGCCTCTTCGGTAGCGCCCGCGGTCGCGCCGCCCAGCGCCACGATCGGACCCGCACAGCCGACCACTGCTAAGCCAGTAGTTCGGGTGAACGGAGCGGTGCTGACCGACCGAGACTTGGTGCGCGAGGAGTACGCGATTTTCCCCTACGCCAGCCAGCACAATGGCGTTCCGGCCGGGATGGAAGCGGATATCCGCGCTGGCGCGATGAAGATGATCGAGTTCGAAGAACTGGTGTACCAGGAAGCTCTGCGCCGCGGTATGACGGTTGCGCCCGAGCGCATGCAGAAGGCGGAACTGGAGTTCCGCAAGCAGTTTTCCAGCCGGCAGCAATATGACGAAGTGTTGAAGAATGAGTTCAAAGGATCTACAGCGATTTTGCGCAGCAAGATCAAGCGTTCGTTGCTGATTGAGGCCCTGCTGAAACTGGAAGTGCAAGACAAAGCCGCGGTTTCCATCGAGCAAGCCAAGGCTTACTACGACAAGAACCCGCAGCGCTTTCAATACGCGGAGGCATTTGTATTCCAGAGCATCTCATTCCTGCCTCCAGCCAATAGCGCCGCCGCGCAGGTGAAGGAAGCGCGCAAGCATGCCGAGCAAATCCTGCCACAGGCCAAGGCGACGAAGAGTTACGACGAATTCGGGTTATTGGCGGAAAAGAACTCTGAGGACGATTTCCGGGTGATGATGGGCGACCACAAGGCGGCGGACCGTTCCAAACTGCCCCCGAAGATTGTGGACGCGCTGGCAGCGATGCAGCCGGGACAGGTCAGCGACATCATCGAGTTCGATACCAACCAGTTCACGATCCTGCGGCTGAAGGAGTATGTCAGCGCCGGCGAGCGCAGCTTTGAACAGGTGAAGCCATCGCTGCGCGAGTGGATGAAGAAACAGAAGTCGGAGCAACTGCGCAAAGAGCTGGACGCCAGGCTGAGAAAGAATGCCAAGGTAGAAGAGCTGTAGTCATGAAGGGGTCAACCCAACGCGCGATTTTGGCGATCGGCGCCAGCGTATTGGCCCTGGCGGTTTCGGCGGCGGCGCAACTGGAGGTTGGAGACAACACCAGCCTCCGGCTGAATGGCAACATTCAAGCAGGGTACACCGCGGATTATTCCAACGTCACTCCTTCCGATCACGGCCTGACCCCCGGCGGCAATGCCGATCTCAGCGGATTTTACTTCAGTCCCAACTTCCTCTCCTTCGATGCCCAAACCTATTACAACCAGTCGCGACTGAACTCGACGGAGCAGTCGGTGTTTCAGACCACCGGGTTCGCGGGCAGCGCCAACTTCTTCAGCGGCAGCCCCTATGGCGGATCGATCGGCTATACCAAGTCCCTCAACAGCGAAGGCGGTTACACGCTGCCGGGAGCGGGGAGCCTGACGACCAAGGGCAACACGCAGAACCTGTTCCTCAACTGGGGCCTTCACCTCCCGGATCTCCCGCAGGTTCAGGTGCATTTCAGTGATGGAGACAGCGAAAATTCCCTCCTGGGAAGCGACGAAAACAGCTCTGCGCACACCAAACTGTTTGGTGTCGATGTAACGCACAGGTGGGATGGGTTCAATTTCGCCGGGGGCTACAGCCACAGCACGGCCAACGAGGTTATACCGGACTTGTTTACCGAGTCGGCGCCAATGACTTCGGATACATCGTCGAATGCTTTCAATGTTGGCGCTTCCCACAAGCTGCCGATGCAGGGAGCGTTCCAGGTCACCTACAGCCGCAGTGATATGAATTCGAACTACGACGGCGGGAGCTACAGCGGTACGGTGGATACGGTTGGAGGCGGCGCCAGCTTCGCGCCTACACAAAAGCTGAACGTTTCGGTGAACACGCAATATACTAACAATCTTTCGGGGTCGCTCTACCAGCCGCTGGTGACGTCGGGGGGTGCGGTTCCGGCCTCAATGCTGAGCTATGCGACTGACTCGTTCACGGTAACCGGCCAGCAAACCTATTCCATCGGCAATTTCATACAGAACCTGAACCTGGTGGCGACCGAAACCCACCAGGAGCAGACCATTCTGGGGGCGTCGTTTACGGGGAACAGCCTTTCGCAAATGGTAAACTACGGGCGGCCGGTATTCGGCGGATTCCTGAATGCTACGGCCTCGATCAGCGAGAACATGTTCAGCGTTGCTCTGGATCCGACGACGATCGGGACGTACGAAAACGTTTCGTACACGCGCGGGATTCAGGGCTGGGAAGTGAGCGGTTCGGGCAATTATTCGCGGAGCATGGAAACCGCGCTGCTGGCATATACGAGCTCCGGGTACGGGTTCAACGCTTCGGCTTCGCGTAAGTTCAGTTCGGGACGATTCTGGAACGTGGTGGCCAGCGGCCAGAAGGTCAAGTTCGACCAGGTGAACTCTGCGGCAAGTTACGCGCAAAGTTATTCGACTTCTTTTTCGATCAAGCACTACGGGGTAAGCGGCTCCTTTTCGAAGTCGAGCGGAGATACGATCCTGACACCCACTGGCCTGGTGTCGGCACCGCTACCGATTCCAGCCGCCGACGCACTATTCCTGAAGGGAGACGCGTATTCCGCGAGTGTATTTGGAAGTCCGACTCACGGAATGCTGGTCTCTGCCAGTTATGTGCGGGCGGTGAATGACACGTTCGGAAATGCCACTGCGTCCCGGAATTCAAACGGACAGCTGATCATCCAGTTCCAGCACAGGTTGCGTCAACTATGGTTGCAGGGCGGCTATTTCAAGCTGAACCAGGCAGTCAGCGTTTCTGGACAGCCACCGGTGATGACTGGATCGTTCTACATTGGGATCTCGCGGTGGTTCAACTTCTTCTAAGGACATTCCGTTTGGGGAAGATCTGGGTGCTGGCATTGGTGTGCCTGCTGGCGGTGGTTCCCGTGGCGGCAGCGGGCGGGAACGGGAAAGAGTCCAAAACGCAGCCGGTGACAGTGCCGGAGTTGCAGCTGGAGGGCGGGCGGAAGCTGGATTTCGAGCGCACCTTCTGGGCCGAGCCGCAAGTGAAGCTGAAGCGGGGATTCTGGACCAAGCTGGTGGACCTGGTGGCGGGCGCTCCGGAGTTTCACGCACTGATTAATCCGTATGCCGTGGCAGAGGATTCGCACGGGCGGATCATCGTGACCGATCCCGGGGCGGCCGGCGTTCACATCTTTGATTTTGAACAACACAAATATAAGTTCATCTACCGCGAGAAGGATAAAGACGGATTGACGTCGCCGCAGTGCGTCACGGTCGATGCGGAAGACCGGATTTATGTGACCGATTCAGAATCGGGGAAGATTTTCGTGTTCTCGCCCGAGGGAAAGTTCGAGCGAACCATCGGCAGCCTGCGGGGTGGGGAAGGATATTTTAAGCGGCCGACGGGCATTGCGGTGGATTCAGGAGCGGACCGGATCTACGTGACCGACACGCTGCGCAATCAGATTTTCGTGCTCGATATGCATGGCAACGTGCTGAAGACGATCGGCAAGAATGGGACCGGGGATGGGGAGTTCAACTATCCGACGGAACTGCGATTGTATGGCGAGAACCTGATCGTGGTGGATGCGATGAACTTCCGGGTGCAGGTTCTGGACCGGTCGGGAAACTTCCGCTACGCGATCGGGCACATCGGAGAAGGGCACGGGCAGATGTTCCGGCCGAAGGGAATCGGCGTGGATTCCGAGGGCCACCTGTATGTGGTCGAGGCGGTGAGCGGGCTGGTGCAGGTGTTCAACCAGCAGGGGCAGCTGTTGTATTACTTCGGGCAGAGGGGAACGGGGTTCGGAGAATTTCAATTGCCCGCCGGCTTGTGGATTGACCGCAACGACAGGGTGCTGGTGGTCGACTCCTACAACCGGCGAGTGCAGGTGTTTCATTACTACGGGCTGGCGAAAGTGGCCGCAAGGGAGCAGCGTTGAGGGCAAAGCTCATCGCGGTGCTGGTAATCACGTTGGGCGCCGGAGTCGCCGTGGCGCAGATCACCTCGGATGTGCTGGGCGAGCACAGTATGTCGCCGAATACCGGTGCGACGATTACCGGTACGCTGGGCGAGCCTTGCATGTATTGCCATGCTCCCCACTCCGGCCTCAACGGTACGGCGGGAGTTCAAGAGACGCCGCTATGGAGCCAGAAGCTTTCCAGTGTGCAGTCCTATCAGATGTACAGCAGCACGACGATGGTGAATCAGACCAATTCCTCACCGCCGCTCGGTTCGAATAGCACGCTGTGTTTGAGTTGTCATGATGGAACGGTTGCAGTGGGGACAACGACTCCGTGGGGGCAGGTGCCGATGTCGAGCAGTTTGGCCGGCACGCCCGCGGATCTGGGTACCAACCTTTCGACTACGCACCCCTTCAGCTTTGTTACACCCCTCCAGTCTGCGCCGGATCTGTGGCCTTCCGTTAGCGCGAATCCGCCCTCTACGCAAGATGCGACGGGCGTGGTGCGAATGATTAATGGCAATGTGGAGTGTGGAAGCTGCCACAATCCCCACGTGCAGAACATCGACTCCAGCGGCGATTTTCTGGTGATCGACAACTCGCAAAGCGCATTGTGCCTTGCATGCCATAACGGCACGATGACTGGCAGCGGCATGGGATTGAGTTCAAGCGCCGCGCGGCCTGCTGGTTCAACGGCTTCGATGGCGGGAGGAACTCCGGCAAAAGCGACGAACCGACTGCGATACTGGAACCAGAGCATACACGCCACGGCAAATAACCGGATCGCGGGCCAGGTCTCGTCCGAGGTCCTCGCGACCCCCAAGGCGCTGACGAGAGCTGGTGCTTTGGGGCCATATACTACGCTGAGAAGGAACGGTTGTTTGTCCTGTCATACGACGCACAATTCAGCCCCAAAAGTATTGCTGAGGGGGACAGACGATCAGATTTGTTTAACGTGCCATAGCGGCGGAAACACGGTTTCTCCACCTGCGCCAAATATTGCGGTGGAAATGGTTGCACCCAAGATCAGCCACGCGGGGAAGGCGGCCAGCGGCGTCAACTCGCATTCGGCCAGCGAGAGCGAATTGCTGAATCACAACCGGCACGCGACGTGTGCCGACTGCCACAATCCACACTCTACGAAACAGGTGGGATTGAGCTTTCCCGCTGCGCCTCAGATCAGAGCCTCGCAAAGCGGGATTGATGGAATTAGCGCGACGGATGGGCATACGGTCGTTTCCCCGGCAGTAAACCAGTACGAGAATTGCTTGCGATGCCACGGGGCGAGCTCCGGGAAGACGAATCCACAGGAGTTTGGCTATTTGCCCAGGCGGCTCATTTCCGGCGCGGATCCGCTGAATGTGCTGACGCAGTTCAGCGCGACTTCGACGTCCAGACACCCTGTCATGCAGGTTCGCAGCAGCCCCTTCCCACAGCCTAGCCTGCGGCCGAACATGCTGGACCTGGACGGAAACCGGCAAGGCCGCGCGATGGGTTCGCAGATCCTGTGCACCGACTGTCATAACAGCGATGACAATCGAGAGTTTGGGGGAGCTGGTCCGAACGGTCCGCACGGTTCGAAGTACGCTCACCTTTTCGAGCGCCGCTACGACATGAGCGAAGCGCCGATTCCGGGTCAGCCGATCACCAACCTGAATGTGCCGCCCAATCTGACCACGACGGGCAACTATGCCTTGTGCGCAAAGTGCCACGATTTAGCGAATGTGATCAGCAACGCCAGTTTTAGTGGGCACGCTCGCCATATAAACGATGGTTTTTCCTGCTCGGTCTGCCATACGGCGCACGGAATGGGTTCGCAGAGCGCGATGGTTTCTGGGGAACGTATGGTGAGCTTCGACGCAAATGTCGTCGCGCCGAACGGCAGATCCCCAATTTCCTACCGTAAGGCGACTAATTCGTGCAGCCTGGTTTGTCATGGCCATGCCCATGAGGGTGGGAGTGGACAATCCGGGGCGCCAGTGCGGCTTCGTTGAGGTCACTCTTCCCACAATCCTACGATCAGGAGTTTAGCCATTTTTAAAGGCGGCAAGTTTTGTCACTGGCGGCCTGAGGACGAGAATTGCAGTGTGGAAAGCCGATGCTCGCCGGCCGACAGAATCGCTCGGAGAAGACCTGCAGATATCTAACGAGTCCCGGCTTGCCTGAGCCGGAAGGCCTCTTGGCGCAGATGCAATGCCGTCTCGTCATTCGGATCGATGGCCAAGGCAGATTCGAATTCCTTCTCAGCCCCGTCGAGTTCGCCCAATTCCAGCATGACCGCACCTGACTTGTCGTAACAGGCGACGGCCACGACCTGATCGTTGGTCAGGCGAGCTGCGGCATGGCATTCGTCAATGGCCCGGGCGAATTGGTTCTGATCAAACAGAATTCGTGCGATGCCGTAATGACAGAAGGGGCTCTCGGAGTCCAATTCGCAGGACGCTTCATAGTGCGACAAGGCCTCGCCAGACTGCCCAGAGGACATCAGCCCGTCCGCCAAACCATTTTCGATCAGAGCATCGGGTCGCGCAGCAACGTTGCGCGCCTGCGTAAATAGTGTCACTTCGTTTCGCCAGTATCGCAGTTCGCGGCTGCTGGCGAGGGCGAACGCCAGCACTACACAGAGAGACGCGAACGCCAGCACGACTTGAGCAAGAGGCTTATTCTGTGCGATACGGGGGAAACCCCACGCCAGCATGATGAAGAGTCCGATGAAAGGAATATAAGCATAGCGGTCGGCCATCGCCTGATAACCGACCTGAACGATGCCGATCACCGGGATAAGGGCAATTAGAAAGACAAACCAGCCCACCAACAGATAGCGCTCGCTACGAAAGTAAAATACCAACGCGGTAATCGCGGCCAACACGACTGCTGACTCGAGAGCGTGGGTGAAGGACTGCGAGGTGCCCACTTCGAGCACGATTGGGTAGAAGACAGCCAGATTGGCGGGCCAAATCATCTTCCAAACATATCCCGCATAGGAGTTCAGCACATTTTCCAGGCGCAGCGAGACCGACAGTTCTGAGAGGTGCAGCACGGCGCCAGTGGAGCGTTGCGCGGCTACCGTTAGGTAGGAACTGGCGGCGCTCATCAGAAGGAGCGGAGATTTCTCGCTTGCCAACCGCACCCACCTCTGCAATTGCGGAATCTCTGCGCAGCGATTTAATGGCCAGTAGTCTAAGAGAAGCAGGATCAAGGGTAGGGTTACCGCCATCGGCTTGGACATGAGTGCAAGCGAAAAAGTTGTACCGACAGCGACGTATCTTTTCCAGCCCGGACGCTGGACGTACCAACCATAGGCTGCGATGGCCAAAAAGAAAAAGAGAGCACTGAGAAGACTTTTCCTCTCGGCGACCCATGCCACGTTTTCCACATTCAATGGGTGAACCGCGAAGAGAGCAGCCACCAGGAAACTTCGCCACACTGCGCCCGTGCCCAGACGCAAAAGCGTGAACAAAAGCAGAACGTTCATCAGATGAAGCGACAGATTGACGCTGTGATGGGCTCCGGGATTCAGTCCGAAGATCTGACAATCGAGCATGTGTGAAAGCCACGTAATCGGGTGCCAGTTCGACGCATAAAAGCTGGTGAAGGCCCAAGCCACGTTGCTAAGACTGAATCCTGTGCGTACGTGCTGGTTTTGCGTGACATATTGGCCATCGTCAAAGTCGAGAAAGGCATGATGGGAGGTCGGAGCGTATACCAGCAGAACGGCGAACACGAGTACTGAAGACAGGATGACAGGCTTCCGTTGCAAATCGTCGGCGAATCGCTTTAGAGGGTGGGCACTCACCGAGAGGTCCTGTCCAGCTTGATATGAGTTTCCATCCAACCGGGGCGGCAGGAGAAATTCCTGAGCTCCAGTCCGGGATCCTTGGCTCACCCAATACTACTGCGGTAGTGATTTCGCGGTTGTGCCGGGCATGACGCCTGCATGTTTCCTGGCTTGCGCAATCATGTCCAATACCTTGTCTTTGTTTTCGTAATTCGGATTTGTGTCCAGCAGCTTCTGCCAGGCAGCGACCGCACCGTCGATGTCCATTTTGCCCCGCCACTTTACGATTCCGAGGTTGAACAGTGTGTTCGCCTTGTTCGGGTCATACGTGAGGGCGCGGTTGAACTCGGCGATCGCGCCATCGATGTTTCCCGTGTACCAGTATGCGGTAGCCATGTCGGTGCGAATGGAGACGTCTTCGGGACGCACGTTTAAAGCGCGCTGGTAGTAATCGATCGCGACGGGATAGATTTGCACGTCGTAATAGGTGTTCCCAATGCTGGCCAGGAGATCCGGATTGTTGGGATCAGACTTGAGCTTTTCAAGCTGTGGGGCGGCAGTGGTGTCGGCCATTTTCTTCATCTGCTGCGAGGTGGGCTGAATGTTCCCGTCTGCTCCCATCCCAGCCGGCGCGGCGGCGCTCGCGGCCTGTGTCGGTGCATCGGCTGCGGGAGACTGCGATCCCCGGAACAGCCAACCGGCGGCCACTCCCACAAGCAGGCATATGACAGCCAGCCCGTAGGCCTGCACGCCGGTCCAATTCGATGTAGAGGACGTCTTCGTATTCGGCATTCCCTGGTTTCTCCTTGGAATCTCTTTTCAGTCTGGTTTGTTCACAACCAGATGCTGCTTCGCCTGTGCAATCAGTTTTTCAACTGCTGCCTTCTTGTCGTCCGCCAGCTTGGGATTCGATTTGAGCAATTGCTGCCATGCACTGACCGCGCCACTCGAGTCTTTTTTCGCCTGCCAGCGGATGACGCCGAGGTTGAACAGCGTGTTGGCGTCCTTCGGGTCGTACTGCAGCGACTCTTTCAACAGGCCGAGCGCTCCATCGATGTTCCCCTGATAGTAGAGGCAGGTCGCAAGGTCGGTTCGTGCCGCAACATTCCTAGGATCGGCCTTCACAGCCTTCCGGTAGTAATCCTCTGCTTGGGTAAATTGATGCGTCTCTTTGTAGAGCGTTCCAAGCTGGTTGAGCAGGGAAGAATTATTGGGATCGGTCTTGAGTTTTGCGAGCAACGGTTCGGCCTGCTTGTCCGCCATGCGCTTCATGTCATCGAGCGAAGGCATCTGCTGCGGAGTCGCTGAAGCGGCCGGGGTAGCGTTCACGGCCGGCGGTTGCGCTGTCACGCTGGAGGCCTGCACTGGGCGGGATGCCGAGCCGCGGAACAGATAACCGAGAGCACCGCCCAAGACCAAGCAAATCACCGCCATTGCGTAAGCCTGTGCCGGCTTCCACCCTGCGGTTTCAGTGACAGCTCCATCCGGTTCATTCGCCATTTCGTTCGCCTTTCCCCGGTCGCTGCGGCTTTTATTTCGTGACTATGCGCAAGCGTCAAGCCAGTAAAGAGCACACCG
>CAVXVD010000006.1:0-11977 GCA_963765015.1 uncultured Acidobacteriota bacterium
TGAATTCGGCCCGCTTGCGTCGTTGACGGGCGGAGGTTGATCCGGCGTTTTTTCCGCGGTTGTATCCGGCTGCTTCTCAGGGGCGGGAGGAACTACTTGAGGCATGGTGCTAATCCTCCGAATTGAGATTGGCAAGGATAGCAGAAGTCATCTTTCTAGAAACTCACATCGGCTGTAAATCAGGGGATGTCGGTCGCAAGCCGCGAATCGTTACCCGGCGCAATGTTTACAAGGTCTTGACATCTTCCTGTGCGGCCGCAAACTACAACTGGCTGCCGTTAGCCCAACGCGTAAGCGCTGGGAAAGCGAAGAAAAGCAAAGAGTCCCGGAGGGACGACACGCCAAACTTCTGCATTAAAAAACAGATCTCGTGTCCGTGCGTCAATACCCACCCTTACAAAACGCGCAAGGACGGGTACCCACCGATTTTGCAACAGTTCCCCTACAGGAACTAGAATTCCACACGCGATGTTGCCTTCCCGAAAATGGCGGATGCTGGTCGCTTTGCTGGCCTTCGTACCTCTCGTACCTCATCTCTCCGCAGTCGTTGTTGAGAGCCGGATGTACCATGGGAAGAAGGTGAATTGTGTCCACGGAGGAGCTTGGTATTCCCAGAGAAGCCTCGGAGCCTACAGCCGCGCTCGAATTTATCATGAGCTGGTGGTCGTCGGAACCGTTCAGTCTGTTGTCGAAATTTCCTTCGCTGATAGGCGACTCCGAATCGTTCCCGAGGAGATTCTTTTCGGTGAGATTGCGGGCGACATAACAGCCACAGTGAATCAAGCTTGTCTGGCGGAGGATCTTCCCGAGATCAAAGCGGGAGACAAGTGGCTCTTTTTTCTGCGACCGATAAAGCATTTACATCCTGATGCGAATCCGCCGTATATACACCGACGGCCTTATGGTAGATGTTGAGAGCCATGCCGAGCCGGTATCCCAGGCTGAATACGATATCTGCCTTTTGCGGCTCCGCTCCGATCTCGACGAAAGCTGCACCGCGCTGATGCCAGATCGACCACGCGACGCGTCCGTATTCTGCGCGTTGGAATTAACGCCTGCTCCTTTTGCGAATCCGTTCCCTCGGCCTAGCCTTCTCCAAGAGCCGCGAAAATCTCAGCTTCAAGAGGATGAAACTGATATGGCGCACATTCCAACGCCACCCGAATTTCGCGTACCAACTCCCGATACTCTGAATGTCCCTGGGTTTATGCTCCAAACCCTCCCGCCTCTGTCATGTCCGCCCGAAAAAGACGATTCGGGCCAGGCTCATTGACTCGCGCGATCCCCCGGGACGGAGTTGCGCTGCGCCGGGGCACCCCACCTAATCTCGATAGCCCTCCATCCGCTTCTTGAAAAGCAGCAGCACGCTCGGACCAAACGACAACAGCATGATGGCAATGCCGCTGGTAATGCCGAAGCCTGTGACAGCCGGAGCGCAGCAATCATGCCGGCGGCGCACGATCACATGCGACGGAACAGCGACCAGCAATTCCAGAACGCTGCCCCGGAACAGCCACGAAAGCGCGCGGGTGACCGGGTCGTCCGAGTTGCGATACAAGAGGTAAAAGAGAATTCCCCACACCATCCACAGGCCGGCGATGATGTACACGACCGGTGCTCCACTGCCCAAGTCCGGAACTTTCGACTCGCCCCACACCACTACAGAGGAAGCAAACACGATCACAATCGTGATCACAGACAGAAACAATCCGGTAATCATCGCCGAGATCACGATCGGTGTGCGCGACCGCATCCGTTTCTGCGCCTGATCCACACTCAGCGACAGCAGGCTGAACTGGGCGAGAACGAAGACTCCTCCGATGATCCACGAACCCCATTGCTGGTAAAGCTCCCTGTAATCAGACCAGCCGGGAGCTGGGCGCATTACCAGCAGCAGTAGTGCCGGGATGAGCAGCACGAACACGATTGCGGCATATAACAGGGTTACGACCAGTCCCCACTTCTTCATGGCGCCTCCGTTTTGAACGGTGTAGAACGCAGGAACTTCGCGGGCTGCGGGCGTCGTGCCCCGCAATCGCCTGATGGACAGCATATTCGCAGTGATTCGCCAGGCGGTAGCGTTTCTTGCCAGTTCATGAGTTGTGATTCAAATCACAAAAACCGGTGATACCCAGCATATCCCCGCAGTTGGCCAAGCCTGATCCTTAGAACGGGTGCGGGAGGTGTCTATGACACTCGTTGATACCAAAATCGAAGAAGCAAGAACTCCGACTGGCCCAGACGCGTCCATGCCTTCCTCGGCCGTTGCCGTGAAGAACGTTCTGTTCGCCACCGATTTCTCAGCGACTTCTGAAGCAGCCTTGCCCTATGCCACGGCCATCTGCCGCCGCTTTGGCAGCACGCTGCACACCGTGCATGTCCTCTCCGACGCCGGCCTGCTCATGATGAGCGGAGGCGTCGACTACGTCAGCATGGGCACCATCTATGAGGACGCCCACACTGAGGCCAAGGAGAAACTCGACCAGCTCTCCGCGCGCTTCGAAGGAATTGCGCAACGAAACTACGTCCGCCACGGATTGGTTTGGAAGAACTTGGCGGCCATCATCGACGAAAACGCAGTAGACCTGATCGTGGTGGGGACGCATGGCCGCACGGGCCTGGGCAAATTGCTGCTGGGTTCGGTCGCGGAAGACATCCTGCGCCACGCCTCGTGCCCGGTGCTCACCGTGGGGCCGAAGGTTGCCGGACGGGCGAAGCTGCCTGCCTTCCCCACACGGGGCCGGGAACTGGCTCCGCCGGAACTGGAGTTGCGCCAGATTGTCTTTGCCACGAATTTTGCCAAGAACGCCGCGCGCGTTGCGCAGGAAGCCGTTTCGCTCGCCGAAGACTTTCGCGCCCGGCTTACCCTGATCCACGTGATGGAGGACTATACCCAGCTCGGAAGCCGGCCTGGGCCAATCGAGGACGGTATCCGCCGGTTGCGCGAGCTGATTCCCCTCAATACCCAGTTGCAGTATGTGCCGGAGATCGTCATGGAATTCGGTTCCGCGCCCGAGCGCATCCTGAAAGCTGCCTCCGAACGCGAGGCCGATATGATTATTCTCGGAGCGCGCCCTTCGGCGGAGGTCGGCACCACGCATCTCCCGTGGTCCGCCGCGAACGAGGTCATCGCGCACGCGCACTGTCCGGTGCTGACGATCCGCGAATGAAGGAAGAAAGAAAAGAATAGAAAATGTTGCGCTCAGCGCCGGCTCAATCTCTCCCACGATTGGAGGGATAGGGTGGAATTCTCTTCTCTTTGCACCAAAACCAAAATGAAACTGGAATACATACCTTGGTGATGAGCATCACGGTGAGAGTCTCCTCTGCAGGGCTATAATCTCAACTTAATCGCAAACTCGTTCACAACTTTCATAACCTTCATGCCGGATTCATCTGCGAGCGGGGCACGGACATGCACTCATACGTTACCAAGCCCATTCCTCCTAATCAGGACAAGCGCTGGAAACTGGTCGATGCCACCATCCGGCGGCAGGGCCAGCAGCAGCGCGGCCTGATTGAGACCCTGCACACGGTGCAGGAAGCGTTCGGATATCTCGACGAACAGGCGCTGCGCTACGTTGCCATGTCGCTGCGCGTGCCTCTGAGCCGCGCCTACGGCGTCGCTACCTTCTACCATTTCTTTACCCTGAAGCCGGCGGGCGAGCATACCTGCGTCATCTGCATGGGAACGGCTTGCTATATCAAAGGCGCTCCGCAATTGCTCGATGCCGTGAAGCGCGATCTCGGCATTGTCCCGGGGGAGACCACGGCTGACAAAAAGGTCTCCCTGCTGACGGCTCGCTGTCTCGGGTCGTGCGGCCTGGCTCCCGCCGTGGTCTACGATCAGGAAGTTGCGGGCAAGGTCGCCACGCCCGCGATCCGCGAACATCTGAAGAAATGGACCCACGCATGACGCCTGAGGAACTTGACCAGATTGCCGAAACCGAACGCGCCGAGCAAAGCCAGTTCACCCAGCGCGTGAATGTGTGCGTGGCCGCCGGATGTCTCTCGTGCCAGAGCCAGTCGGTGAAAGACGCGCTCGATCAGGAAGTCACCCGCCGCGGCACCAAAGATCATTGCCAGGTGAAGGGCGTGGGTTGCATGGGGCTGTGCTCCGAGGGCCCGCTGGTCTCGACCAGCTCCGGCATTCTGTATAAGAAAGTCGAAGCCGAGGATGGCCCGGCGATTCTCGACAGCATCGATGGTCCTGCGGTCGATCGCCTCGTCTGCCCCACCGATGTTCCATTCTTTCAGCGGCAGAAAAAAATCGTGCTGGAAAATTCCGGCATCATCGATCCCGAGCGTGTGGAAGATTACGTCGCCGCCAACGGCTACACCGCGCTGATCAAGGCGCTGACGGAAATGTCGCCGCGCGAGGTGATCGACGAAGTCACCAAGAGCGGCTTGCGTGGACGCGGCGGCGCCGGCTATCCCACCGGGCTGAAGTGGAGCACGGTTTCGAAATCGGTGGGCACGCAGAAGTATGTGATCTGCAACGCCGATGAAGGCGATCCCGGCGCGTTCATGGATCGCAGCGTGCTCGAAAGCGATCCGCATCGCGTGCTCGAAGGGATGCTGATCGCCGGATACGCCGTCGGCGCCACCGAAGCCTACATTTACGTACGCGCCGAATATCCGCTGGCCATCAAGCGCTTGCGCAATGCCATTCGGCAAGCGGAGCGCATCGGCCTGCTCGGCTCCAATATCTGCGGCACACGCTTCAGCTTCCGCATCGATCTCCGGCTGGGCGCCGGGGCATTTGTTTGCGGAGAAGAGACGGCGCTGATTGCCTCAGTAGAAGGGAAGCGCGGCACGCCGCGGCCTCGTCCTCCGTATCCCGCCATGGAGGGGTTGTTCGGCCAGCCTACGTTGATCAACAACGTCGAGACCTTCGCCAATATCGCGCCCATCATCCGCAACGGCGGCGAATGGTATGCGGGGATTGGCAGCGAGAAGAGCAAGGGCACCAAGGTCTTCGCGCTCGCCGGCCGCGTCGAAAATACCGGCCTCGTCGAAGTTCCCATGGGAATCTCTCTGCGCGAGATGGTCTTTGAAATCGGCGGCGGCATCCCCGAAGGCCGTAAGTTCAAAGCCGTCCAGACCGGCGGGCCCTCCGGCGGCTGCCTGCCCACGGAATGCCTCGATATGCCGGTCGATTACGAGTCTCTGGCCAAAGCCGGATCGATCATGGGTTCGGGCGGCATGATCGTTATGGACGAAAGTTCGTGCATGGTCGACGTGGCGAAATATTTTATGGATTTCTGCATGACCGAGTCCTGCGGCAAGTGCATTCCGTGCCGAGTCGGTACCTACCAGATGCACCGCATTCTCACCGCCATCGGCAACATGACCGCCACGGCGCAGGACCTGAAAATGCTCGAAGAACTCTGCGACCTGCTGAAGCACACCAGCCTCTGCGGCTTGGGGCAGTCGGCGCCCAACCCGGTGGTCAGCACCCTGCGTTCGTTCGCCGAAGAGTACCGGGCGCATATCGAGGATCACAAGTGTCCCGCCGGAGTCTGCGGCGCGCAGCCTGTGGGAGAAGCCGTATGAACCCCGTGCCAGCAAAAACGCTGAAGGTCAAGACTCTTCGCATCGATGGCCGCGACCTGAGCGGGCGCGAGGAGGAAACCATTCTCGATGTGGCCCGGCAGAACGGCATCTTCATCCCGCGCTTGTGCGAAATGGACGGCCTTTCCGACGTGGGTGCCTGCCGCATGTGCCTGGTCGAAATCAAAGGCCAGAACAAGTTGCTGCCGGCCTGCGTCACTGCGGTCGAAGAGGGCATGGAAGTTACGACCGACTCCGAGCGTCTCCAGGGCTATCGCCGCATGATTCTGGAGTTGCTGTTCACCGAGCGCAACCACGTCTGCTCGGTCTGCGTGTCGAACGGCCATTGCGAAATGCAGATGCTCGGACAGCGCCTGGGCATCACCCACGTACATTTCCCCTACCGCTATCCCAAGGAAGAGGTCGACGCGTCGCACGAGCGCTTCGTCATCGATCACAACCGCTGCATCCTGTGCACGCGCTGCGTGCGGGTCTGCGATGAGATCGAGGGCGCGCATACCTGGGACATTATGGGCCGCGGTATCGACGCCAAAGTGATCACCGATTTGAATGAGCCGTGGGGATCGTCGGAAAGCTGCACCAGTTGCGGCAAGTGCGTTCACGTGTGCCCGACCGGAGCTTTGTTTGAAAAAGGCCGCTCCGTCGCCGAGATGCTGAAGCGCCGCCAGTTCCTCCCCTACCTGACCATGATGCGCGAGGAAAACGAATGATGAATCATGCAGGCCCGGATTGCGGAGAAACGGGTTGTGTAACCCCGGACGCATTCGTCCGGGCATAGTGGAAGAGCGGCGCTTTAGCTCCGCGTAAGCGGAAGAGCGGAAAGTGGAGGAGCGGCGCCTTAGCTTCGCGTAAGCGCGAAGAGTGAAAGAGCGGCGCTTTAGCTCCGCGTAAGCGGAAGAGCGGAAGAGTGGCGCTTTAGCTCCGCGTAAGCGGAAGGGCGGAAGAGTGGAAGAGCGGCGCTTTAGCTCCGCGTAAGCGGGAAGAGTGGAAGAGCGGCGCTTTAGCGCCGCGTAAGCCGGACGAAAGGACAGGGGCTTTAGCCCCCGTGCGCTGAATGAATAAGAAGCGAATCGCCACCGTATGGCTCGACGGCTGCTCAGGCTGCCACATGTCCTTTCTCGATATGGACGAACGCCTGCTCGCTATCGCCGGCGCCGCCGACCTGGTTTACAGTCCGCTGGTCGACGCCAAGATCTTTCCCGAAAACGTGGACGTCACCCTCGTCGAGGGCGCGGTCAGCAGCGAAGAGGATCTGCACAAAATCAAGCTGGTGCGCGAGCGGACCAAGATCCTGGTCTCGCTGGGCGATTGCGCCGTCACCGCCAACGTGCCGGGCATGCGCAATCCCTTTGGCGTCAAAGCAGTCTGCGACCGGGCCTATCGCGAGAACGTCACCTTCGACCCCGGCATTCCCAACCAGGTCGTGCCCGCGCTGCGGGAAAATTCCCGGCCCATCCACGAATTTGTCACCGTGGATGTGTTTGTCCCCGGTTGTCCACCCTCGGCCGACACGATTTATTACGTGGTCACCGAGTTGCTCGAGGGCCGCATGCCGGATGTAACTCTGAAAACGCGCTTCGGCGCGTGAGCTTTGAGTTTTGGACTGTAGGGTTGAAACCGGCACGCCTTCAAGCGTGCCGCAGAGCAATCCGGCCTTGCTTTGAAGGGGCGCGGCTTTAAGCCGCGCCGGTAGTGAAGCGATTTCGGACCGGCTTTAGCCGCTGAGGGACGCACGTCTCAGCGCCTGAAGGCGTCATCGTTTTGTGCTTGGATCGGGCGCGGCTCAACCCGCGCCCTTTGAAAGCCGGCATCCAGAGCCAGCAAAGGGAGACGACGTGAAGCAGGGCAGCACCATTGTCATCGATCCGGTGACGCGCATCGAAGGCCACTCGAAGATCACGCTCCACCTGAACGAAGACGGTCGCGTCGAAGACGCGCGTTTCCACGTCACGCAGTTCCGCGGCTTTGAAAAGCTCTGTGACGGCCGCCCGTTTTACGAGATGCCGTCGCTGATGGCGCGCATCTGCGGCATCTGCCCGGTCAGCCATCTGATCGCCTCGGCCAAGGCCTGCGACCAGCTGCTCGCCGTGCGCATTCCTCCCACCGCCGATAAGCTGCGCCGCATCTTTGGTCTCGCGCAGGTCACGCAGTCCCATGCGCTCAGCCTGTTTCATCTGTCCTCGCCCGATCTGCTGCTCGGCATGGACGCCGATCCCGCGCAGAGCAACATCTTTGGCGTGGCCGCGCAGCATCCCGAGCTCGCGCTCGATGGCATTCGCCTGCGCCAGTTCGGCCAGAGGATCATCGAACGGCTGGGGGAAAGCGCATCCATCCCGCATGGATCGTGCCCGGTGGCGTCAGCGAGCCCCTGACCGAGACCAATCGTGACGCCATTCTCTCCGGCATTCCCGACGCCCTCGCCATCGCCGAGCGCACGCTCGAATGGTTCAAGGGCACCATGGAGCGTTTCCGCGAGGAGATTTCCACCTTCGGCAACTTTCCCACCATGTTCATGGGCATCGTGAAGCCCGACAACGGTCTCACCTTCTACGACGGCAAGGTGCGCATCGTCGACGCGTCGGGCCACGTGGTCGCCGACGACCTCGATCCCGCGAAATACTACGAATACATTGGCGAAAAAGTCGAGCCCTGGAGCTATCTGAAATCCAGCTACTACAAGCCGAAAGGCTTTCCCGACGGCATCTATCGCGTCGGACCTCTGGCCCGGCTGAACGTGGCCGACCGTTGCGGCACCGAACGAGCCGATCAGGAACTGGCGGAATTTCACGAACTGCAGCGCACCGCCGTCCTCAGTTCGTTCCACTATCACCACGCCCGGCTGATCGAGATCCTGTATTGCATCGAACGCCTCGAGCAGTTGCTCAACGATCCTGAGATCCTGTCCAAGCACGTGCGCGCCGTGGCTCGTCCCAATGCGCTCGAAGGCGTGGGCGCGGCGGAAGCGCCCCGCGGCACCTTGTTCCATCATTACAAGATCGATGAGCAGGGCTTGATCCGCTGGGTGAACCTGATCATCGCTACCGGGCAGAACAACCTCGCCATGAACCGCAGCGTGCTGCAGGTCGCCAAGCACTATGTGCACGGCAACCGCCTGACCCCCGGCATGCTCAACCGCGTGGAGGCTGTGATCCGCTGCTACGATCCCTGCCTGAGTTGCTCGACCCACGCCAACGGCCACATGAACCTGCAAGTCCAGCTCATCAGTCCAGATGGCGAAGTGCTCGACGAAGTCGCGCGGGCGTAGATACGCAGGTGTAGGAGCGGAGCTCCGAGTGTCGGCGGTGTGCAGCGCAACCGCGGCGAGGTTTTGCAAAGCGTTCGCCGGGCGCGCTGTGCAGCCCGCCTCAGTTCGATTCGCTCCCGGCCTCGATGATTGCGCGCCGCGCGCGCAACCCCGGACGAATGCGCCTGGGGCTACACTCGACACCATGGCCCGCGTCCTCATCCTCGCCTACGGCAATCCTCTCCGCTCCGACGACGGACTAGCGTGGCATGCGGCCGATGCCCTGGAAGGAAAGTTTCCCGCCGGCGAAGTAGAAATCCTCCGCCTTCACCAACTGGCTCCCGAGCTGGCAGATACGATCCGCCGCTATGCCGCAGTGATCTTCGTCGACGCCGCCGAAGGCGACTCGCCGGGGGAAGTGCGTTGCCAAGAGCTGCGCGACTGCGCGGCCGAGAGTCGCTTCTCGCACCAGCTTTCTCCGCAGGCCGTGCTTGGCCTGGCCAAGCAACTGTATGACGCGACTCCCCGCGCGTTTTATGTCACGATGACCGGCCAATGTTTCGATCATGGAGACACACTCTCGCCCGCCGTCGCCGCTGCCCTGCCGGATCTCATCGCCCGCATCGAAGCGCTGGTGCGTGATCGGGACGACCGCCGCTAACTTTATCCAACACGAAGGCCACGAAGCTTTCTCACTAGGGATTTCGCTTTGTTACCTTCGTGCCCTTCGTGGTTGAATGCATTCCCTTCCAGCAGAACGTAGAATCAGGGCTTGACGCCCCCATGACGACTGGTTCCAAAACCGCGACGCAGCGCCTTCGCCTCACGCTCCGCGGAGCCGTGCAGGGCGTTGGCTTTCGCCCCTTCGTCTACCGGCTTGCCACCGAAATGTCGCTCACGGGATGGGTGCTGAATTCTTCCTCCGGCCTGGTCGTCGAAGTCGAAGGTGCGCCCGACGACCTGCGCCGCTTCGAGCAGCGCATCGAACTCGAACGCCCCAAGGCTTCGGTCGTGAACACGCGCGAGGCGGCATGGATTCCGGCAGAGGGGTCAACGCGGTTCGAGATTCACCACAGCGAAACCGATTCCGCGAAATCGGTGAACGTACTGCCCGACCTAGCGACCTGTGCCGACTGCCGCGAAGAACTGTTCGATCCCGCCAACCGCCGCTTTCTTTATCCCTTCACCAACTGCACCAACTGCGGACCGCGCTACACCATCGTCGTCGACATTCCGTACGACCGGCCCAATACGACGATGCGGGAGTTTGCGCTCTGCCCGGCTTGCCGCGAGGAATACGAGAACCCGGCCAACCGCCGCTTCCACGCCCAGCCCAACGCGTGCCCAGTCTGCGGGCCACAACTCAGCGGCACCATCGCCGACACCGCAGCCGCTCTGCGCAAGGGCCAGATCGTTGCCCTGAAAGGCATTGGCGGATTCCAGCTTCTGTGCGACGCCCGTCAGCCTGCTGCGGTCGCGCGTCTCCGCCAGCGCAAGCATCGCGAGGAAAAGCCATTCGCGCTCATGATGCCGTCCATCGCGATGGCCCACGAGTACTGCCGCATTTCTCCGGCGGAGCTCGAAGCGCTCGAGTCGCAAGCCGCGCCGATTGTTCTCCTCGAGCCCCGCCCCGGCACCGACATTGCGTGGAACGTGGCCCACTGCTCGCCTTATCTCGGCATCATGCTGCCATACTCTCCGCTGCATCATCTGCTGATGCAGGAGTGCCGCTTTCCTCTGATCGCCACCAGCGGCAACCGCAGCGACGAGCCCATCGCCATTGCCAACGAAGAAGCCGCGACGCGCCTGAAAGACATTGCCGATCATTTCCTGATGCACAATCGCCCCATCGTCCGCGCCTGCGACGATTCGGTTGTGCGGTTGACGCGCGGCCGCGCCGGAGTCCTGCGCCGGGCCCGCGGTTACGCGCCGCTGGGCATTCGCGTGGCGCACAGCTTGCCGCCGGTGCTCGCCGTCGGAGGTCACCTCAAGAACACGGTCGCCATCGCCGTCGGTTACGACGTTTTTCTCAGCCAGCACATTGGCGATCTGGAAACGCTCGAAGCTCGCGGCGCTTTCGAAAAAGCCATCGCCGACCTGTGCCGCCTCTACAGCTTTCAGTCCGGAGGCGGTCGTCTGCGATCTGCATCCCGATTACGCTTCCACGCACTGGGCCGAGAAATTCGGCCTGCCCGTCATTCGCGTGCAGCACCATCAGGCGCACGTGGCCGCCTGCGCTGCCGAAAACAACGTCGTCGGACCTTATCTCGGCGTCTCATGGGACGGCACCGGCTACGGTCTCGACGGCGCCATCTGGGGCGGAGAGTTTTTTCTGGTCCAGAACCACCAGTTCCAGCGCATCGCGCACCTGCGCCCCTTCGGCCTGCCCGGCGGAGACGCCGCGGTTCGCGAGGGCTGGCGCTCGGCGGCCAGCCTGTTGTTCGAGTTACAAAAAGAGGGAATCCTCGTGAATGAGGCCGATACTGGGGTCCCCCGCGTCTCGCCGTCTTTGCGGGACGTGGGAATTCGGTCCGAGGCAACAGGGAATCCCCGATTGGATCGCGCTCCCGACGGGTCTACGCTGGACCAGTCGAAGCTGGGCGAGTCGAAGCCAGGCGAGTCGAAGATTCGCCATATGCTCGAGCACGGAATCAACGTGGTTCCGACCACGAGCGTGGGAAGGTTGTTTGACGCGGTGGCCTCGATCACCCGAGTCGCCCGCGAGAATCGCTTCGAGGGCCAGGCCGCCATGCTTCTGGAAAATGAAATCGGCCGGTTGCGCACCGAAGAGGCGTATCCTTTACCCAGTGGGGACTGGGCTCCTCTGATTGCGGCGGTCCTGGCGGATCAAAGCGCGGGAGTTGCCGTCGCGCAGATCGCGGCCCGGTTCCACAACGCGCTCGCCAACTGGATCGTGGAAGTGGCGGCGCAGTCCGGGATGAGGCAAATCGTGCTCAGCGGCGGAGTTTTTCAGAACCGCTATCTGACCGAGCGAGCCGCAGCAATGCTTGAGTCGCGCGGCCTTCAGGCATACACGCACCAGCGAGTCCCGCCCAACGACGGCGGCCTCGCGCTGGGCCAAGCGGTGATGAGTGGAAACTGCTTGAAACCTTGAAACTTGTTTTACCGAGGTTCTCTCATGTGTCTTGCGGTTCCAGG
>CAVXVD010000007.1:0-20418 GCA_963765015.1 uncultured Acidobacteriota bacterium
AAAAAAAAAAAAAGCACGCCCGAAGCCACTGGCAGCTTCGATCGCGAAATCACATTCGCCACGCCGTTGTCCGTAGTGGATTGGAACACAGGCAAACCGGAGGACGTCGGGGCGTTCCTACAAGTCACAACGCGGCCGGCGGTTCTCTACAGCCATCTTTTCGCGGCGCTGGGAGAATTCGTCCGCGGCGTAGCGTACATCCTGGTCGGGGTGGGTATTTTCTTCGCCCTCATCGAACTGGTCGCTCTCATCATCGGAACCCGCATGACGCGCACGGTAACGGCAGCCGTGGCGCAGCTCCACGTCGCCACCCTCCATGTGGATCGTGGCGACTTCAGCCATCGCATTCCCATACGCTCCAACGATCAGCTCGCAGATCTGGCCCATTCGTTTAACTCGATGACTGCTTCGATCGAGAAGCTGGTCCTCGAGCAAAAGGAAAAACAACGGCTGGAAAACGAACTGGTCATCGCCCAGGAAGTACAGGCCCAGCTGTTTCCGCGCCAGGTCTCCGAACTCGAATCGCTGGAAGTTCACGGATTCTGCCGTCCGGCTCGAACGGTCAGTGGCGACTACTATGATTTTCTAACCGCCAGCTCGCACAAGCTGATTCTGGCGGTCGGCGACATCAGCGGAAAAGGAATTTCCGCCGCTTTGCTGATGGCCACGATCCACTCCGCTGTTCGTGCCTATAGCGTTGAAAACCTGCCGCAGATGCGCGAAGCGGTTGCCGTGGGAGCCGTCGCCGGGACGGGACGGATGATGGCAACCTGGCCCGAGGGGCTCGAGATTTCTCCCGGAGCCTTGCTCGGCTTACTGAATCATCAACTCTACGAGAGCACACCGCCGGAAAAGTACGCCACCTTGTTCCTGGCGATCTATGACGGCCGCTCGCACCACCTGACGTACAGCAACGGAGGCCACCTTCCTCCCATTTTGATCGGCAAAGACGGAGCCGTACGCCGCCTCGAAGCCGGTGGCACCGTGGTCGGCCTTTTCGACAACATGTCGTACGACGAAGGGGCAGTCGAGATGCATCCTGGAGAGATTTTCCTCGCGTACAGCGACGGCGTCACGGAGCCGGAGAATGACTTCGGGGAATTTGGCGAGCAACGGCTTATCGATTTGGTTCGCGACAATCGTCACCTGCCCCTGCCCCAGATCAGTCAAATCGTCACCCTGGCGGTCGACGACTGGATCGGCGAAAAAGAACAGCCGGACGACGTAACCCTCGTTCTGGCGCGGGCTCGCTAGGGCCGAAGCCGCTTCACCGTCCCACCGAGTCGACGGCCCTTAGCAATCTGACGACCTTTCATGTTGGCAGTCCTATTGACAGAAGAGGTACCATGCAATATTTTGAAGCCTCGGCAGTAATGTGCCAGGTGCGCGGGAGTAGCATAACCACGGCAATGCGCCGGGGTTCCATCCCGGAGATGACGGTTCGAAACCGTTCCTCCCGCCCCAATTTCCCTTAAAATGACGCCCGAGGCGTCAAATTCTTTGCTTTTTTCCGCGTTCCGCGCAGGATCAGAATAAGGAAAACAGAAAACAGACTGGATTATTTCTTGGGAAGGGCTAAAACCCGGGCCGAGAGCGCTGAATTCTTGAGCGTGCCTCCCACAACCAAAGGCCCGAGAGGGGTGAACGCGATTCCCCGGCTGTCGGCGCGGACATCAAAGGTATCGTCGGTGATGGTTTCCCACCGATTTCCATGCAATTCGTATTGAAACGTCAGCCCGGAGATTTCGACGGGCTTACCTTCGGCGTCCAGCCCTTTGTAATTGTGCACAGTCGCAGTTCCACCGGAAAACAGCACGTGGTGCTCCGTCGCTCCAGCCACAATGCCGAAGCGCGCCGTTCCCGGATGCGCAGGCAGTTTGCTCCATTCAATCTTATTCGGATCCTTGTGATCGATCTTACCCATCCAGCCCTGATCCGATGTCACATAGGCCCCGTTCGTATCCTTCCTGGCGCCATCCACGAAGACGATCGTTTCGTCGGCCAGGCCTCCGGCGTGTCCAAACACCGGCGTTCCGGGAAACGGTGTGGCCTGGCTCCAGGTATTCTTCTCGGCGTCATAAACCTGCACATTGTTGACCGGACCGTTCTTGGATCGTCCGCCGATCAGGTAGATGAGGTGATCGTGGGTCACGCCGATGACTGCGCTATCCACGGGAACAGGCATGTCTTCGCCGCGGAACCAGCGATGGTCTTCGGGCGAGTAGGAGTTCACATCACCCACGGTGAGCTCTGTGCCCTGTCCGTCGACTACATATCCGCCGAAAAGAAATATCTGGGCACGAGCCCCTATCGCGGAGGCGCCCAGGCGGCCAGCGACACCGGGCACAGCACGCCCTTCGGTCCACTTTCCTGACTTGAAGCGCAGGACATAGGTCTTGTTAGTGATGTCGTTCCAATTCCTCTTGGCACCAATCCCCATCATCGAGTAGATCTCGGTCCCACCCCTGAGCGAGGCGACCGCGTTGTTGGTGACGGCGTTGGGCAAAGGAGGAATCTTGGGTTGATCGGCCGCCAACAGTAGCATCGCGCACAGGACAGGTAGAAGAACGGCAGGCAGTTTTCTCATTGCTCAGATATTAAGGCTTTTGGACAGGATGGGGCAAAGCGTCGATCGTGTCCCAGTCCCCTGCTGCTGGCGGCGAAAAGAAGCTTCCTCTATTTGAAAAACCCCTGCCGCACTCCGTGAATGAAGTCCGTGTAAGCCGGCGTCTGCCCACTGGCTCTCATGTGACTGGCAATCTGCCCGCGATGATAGGCCGAGTGCATGACAACATGGGTCAAAACGTCGACGATGGTGCTGGTCCAAGCCTCACCTTTGCTGTTCGTGTAAGAGATGGTCTGGGAAACGTCCCCGGCCGTAATCAAGTCGAGGAATTCGAACCAAATACCTTCGAGTTCGACGGCTTCCGTCTCGCACTGCGACAAGTCGGGCTCCGGCCAAACCGGGACGCTCTGGGGTTGCTGCTTCAGTCGCTCCAGCCACACCCTCTCGGCCGCCAGGATGTGAGACATCAGCTGCAGCGATCTCTTGTTCTCACCTCCGGCTCGCACTGCGACCAAGACCTCCCGATTCGCCCAAGCGTTGTAGGCAAACTGCCGCCGCATGTAATCAGCCAGGTTCACGAGGACATCCTCCGTCGACCTCAATTCGAATCACAACTGTAGTCGGTTGGGCTACAGGGCACAATGTTGTAACCATCCTTTCACAATTCGAGAATAGACTGGCAACTTGCGCGGGCGAAGCAGTGCCCGCTCTTCGAATCCCATGCCACGAAAAACATCATCGACGCGAAAGACCGAAGTTCCAGAAGATGAAACCAGAGCTCGACCCCGGCCATCCGCGGAAGCACGACCGAGCAATGGGGCGGGTCCCGACGACCTGGCGGGCCTCGCCTTGAAGGCTTGCCTCATCGCGCGCGACGCTGCCTTCAACGTCCGGGATCTGCTGACGAGTTCGTCGCGAATGGCATTCCTTGCAATCAAGGACTGTGAAAAGGAGCTGGATCTGATCGAGCGCCAGATCGACGAACGCCTCCCAGCGGCCATCACCCGCGTGAACGAGGCACGGGCTCGCCAATTGCTCTCCAGCTTGAAGTCCACCACCGACCTTGAGCGAATTGGGGATCTGGTGATGAGTGTCGCACTTCGATTTCAGGCTCAGACCACGAAGATTCCCGCTTCCGACGTGCGCCAACTCGTAGAGATGTCTTCCGTCCTGCGCGATATGCTGGACTTGATTCACCAAGGCTTTTCGACGCTTGATCTGGAGTGCGCGCGCAAGGTTCTGCAGATGGACAAGGAAATTGACCGCGTCTGCCATGGTCTGTTTCAGAAGCATCTGACCGAGACGGTCTCGCAAGATGACACCACTCACTTCCAGATCCTGCTGATGGCGCAGGCGCTGGAGCGTGCCGGCGATCACACGACAAACCTGGCCGAGGACCTCTACAGCTTGATTGAAGGCCGCAGCCTGCGGCACATGCCGAAGAAAAAAGCCGCAAATTGAAGCAGTTCAACCACTAAACGAATTCATCATTCATTAACAAACGGGAAACATTCGCGCAACATTCCGCCCATAAAGTCTACTGAGGAACTCCATCTCAATTATTCAACGAGCCTGTGGGACTCACTACCGCAGCCTGAAGCCAAAAATGCATCTGCCGTCCGAACCCCACGAGCGAACTGCCAGTACTGCCCACGCTTCCGCATTTCGTCCTGTCATTTTTGTCGTTGAGGACGAAGAAGATATCGCCCGGCTGATCTCTCATAACCTCCAGGCCGCGGGATTCGAAGTGCAAAGCTTTGTGAGCGGGGCCTCCGTTCTCCCCGAAGCGGTGCGGGAAATGCCTGCCCTATTCCTGCTTGATGTAATGCTGCCCGGTACCGACGGCTTCGAACTCTGCCGCCACATCCGGCAGACTCCGGTCCTGTCGGCGACGCCTATCATTTTTCTGACTGCCAAGACCTCCGAATCCGACCGTGTGAAAGGCCTCGAACTCGGCGGCGATGACTACATCACCAAACCGTTTAGCCCCCGCGAGCTGGTCGCGCGCATCCGCAGCGTGCTTCGCGGCCTCGGTCAACCTCCAAACGGCAGTGAAGTACTCCGGCTCGGTAATCTGGAAATTGACGTCTCCTCGATGACCGTGCAGGTCGACGGACGCAACGTTCTGACCACAGTGCGCGAATTTCGCCTGCTGGAATACCTGGCCTCGCATCGCGGCCGGGTTCTCACCCGCGATCAACTTCTTGACGCGGTATGGAAAGAGACGCCCTTCGTGACTCCGCGTTCGATCGATGTTTATATCCGGCGACTGCGTGAAAAAATTGAACGCGATCCTCGTCATCCCCAGTACTTGAAGACTCTGCGCGGTATTGGCTACCGCTTCGAAGTTCCGAAATAGAAGTCACGCATACGAAAGACCCCACCGGATTTTCGAGGAATGGCTCGGTGCCCACGGGAAGGCGCTCTTTTCGTCCCGCTTTCCTGCTCCGTCGTTTATTCTGTCCTTCATCCTCTAGCAATGCCGACCAAGAACAAACCGTTGTGGAAGGCGGACGACCAGCAGGCCCGACTGGCCGAATTGACCGCACGCTCTGACGAGCCTGCCAAAGATCATCCTCTGCGGCGCGACGTCCGCTCGCTGGGGGCAATCCTCGGCCAGGTGCTGGTCGAACAATCCGGGCAGGGTGTGTTCGATTCGGTGGAAGAGCTGCGCCGGTTGCTGATCGAGCATCGCGAATCGGCGCGCCGTACTCCGGAGCAGGCTTCTTCGTCCGCGCTCATGGTGAAAGCACACGAAATCGTGTCGAAGATGGATTTGACGCGCGCCTATCAGGTCACCAAAGCGTTCGCGACGTACTTCGAGTTGACGAATCTGGCCGAGACGAACCATCGCAAGCGCCGGCGCCGCGCCGGAAAACTGGACCGCGATCACACTCCTCTGCCGGGTTCGTTTCGCGGAACTCTGTCGCGCATGAAAGAAGCCGGAATTTCGGCCGAGACCGCAGTCGCGGCCCTCCGAGAGATTCAAATCATGCCGGTATTCACGGCGCATCCTACGGAAGTCGCCCGCCAGACCGTCCTGCTGAAGCGGCGGCGCATCGCAAAGCAACTCGAGAAACTCGACCGTCTTCCTCTGACTCCCGAGGATGCACAGGAATGCGAGAACAATATTCGCGCTGAGGTAACTTCGCTCTGGCAGACCGACGAGGTACGTCTGGCGAAGCCGACGGTGGACGACGAAATTCGCATGGGCCTGCGCTACTTCCGGCTTTCGCTCTTCGACTCTCTGCCTCGGATTTATAGCGAGATGGTGGAAGCCTTCCGCGATGTTTACGACTTCGCCTTCGACGAAACCACGCTCCCCAGCGTTTTACGCTTCGGTTCCTGGATCGGCGGAGACCGCGATGGCAACCCGCTGGTCAAGCCGGAGTGCATTCGCGATGCGCTCGGTATGGCTCGCGCCTTGATCCTCCGCGAATACCTCGATGACGTGGAAGCTCTCAGCGACCGGCTCAGTTCTTCGCGACGGCAAACCGCCGTTTCGGAGGACATGCTCGCGCGCCTGAAGCAGTATGAACGCACCATTCCTGGAGTGCATCTGGCCTGGGGCCCGCACAATACAACCGAGAGTTTATCGCCGTTTCTTGTCGTACATGTTTCACAAGCTGCAACAAAGCCGCAAGGCCGTCGATGCTTCTGCTGGCTATGGCAGCGCTGCAGAATTCGAGGACGATCTCCTGCTGGTCTGGAACAGCCTCCATTCCAACCGTGGAGATCGGCTGGCACGAACCTACGTCGGGTCTTTGCTGCGAAAAATTCGGACCTTCGGATTTCACCTGCATACACTCGACATCCGCCAGCATGCAAGGATTCATGCGCGGGTGCTGAAGGAAGTTGGCCCGAATCTCGAGCACGAACCTGAATCGGCAGAGGGGCGCGAGCTGCTCGAAACTTTCCGAGCGATCGCCGAGCTGAAACGCGTGTATCCGTCGCAATCGATCCGCCACTACATCATTAGCGGGGCGGAATCGGAAAACGATGTACTGGCGGTTATCCGGCTCGCGAAAGCGTCCGGCGTCCCGGTAGCAGGTTCCGACGACGATCCCGGGCTGATGCCGGTTCCTTTGTTCGAGTCGATCGAGTCGCTGAGGGCCGCGGGCGGCGTCATGCGTAACCTGTGGACCGATCCTGAGTACCAGCCTCTGCTCGATTCCTGGGGACGGTGGCAGGAAGTCATGCTCGGCTACTCCGACTCCAACAAAGACGGCGGCATGCTGACCAGCACGTGGGAGCTCTACAAGGCGCATCGCGAACTGCATCGAGCGGCAAAGGAAAATGGCGTCAAGCTGCGTCTTTTTCACGGCCGAGGAGGAACGGTGGGCCGCGGCGGAGGGCCAACTCACTCTGCCATCCTGGCCCAACCGCCTGGCTGCTTCTCGGGACAGATTCGCGTGACCGAGCAGGGCGAAGTCCTGAACTGGAAATATGCCGACCCCGTCCTTGCCGAATGGAATCTCGAACTCATGATCGCAGCCAGCCTCGAGTCGGTGACAACTCCAGAAGAAAAACAATCTTCCCATCCACCCGAATGGGAGGCCGCGATCGAGGAGATCTCGCAGACTGCGTACGGAGCCTATCGCCGCGAAATCGCTGACGGTCCCGACGTCCTTGAATATTTCGAACAAGCAACTCCGGTGAACGAACTCGACACCGCGCGGATTGGGTCACGCCCCTCGCGCCGCGGCAAGGGCAGCCGTCGCCTTGAGGATCTGCGCGCCATCCCCTGGGTCTTTGGCTGGATGCAGAGCCGACACGCCGTCCCGGCCTGGTTTGGCGTGGGTTACGCGCTTGAGAAATTTTCCCAGAGCGGTCCCGGTCACGAACAACTGCTGCGCCAGATCGCTCGCGGGTTTCCGATGTTTTCTGATCTGCTGCGCAACGTCGAACTCGGAATGGCCAAAGCCGACCTCGCGATTGCCCGCGACTACTCCGGCCTCGTCCGGAACGAGGCGCTTCGGCAGCGCGTTTTTTCCATGCTGGAAGAGGAATTTCTGCGATCGCGGCGCATGATTCTGCGCGTCACTGGACAGCGGGAACTGCTAGCGCGGAATCGCGTGCTGGCCCGCTCCATCCGCCTGCGCAATCCGTACGTCGACCCCATGAGCCTGATCCAGGTCGAACTGTTAAGGCGCAAACAGCAGGGGAAGCAGAGTGCGGAGCTGGAGTATCCAATGGGAGCCACCATCAATGGAATCGCCGCCGGACTGCACAATACAGGGTAAGCGGCGTCACATGCAGGCATTGCGCAGCTATGGGTTTCTTCGTGTAACTTCGTGCCGTTCGTGGTTTAGGATTTAGGCGTTCCGCTAACCTCCCGCCGTGCGGGCCGTCTGTAGTATGTTGGTGAGTCGGGCTGGAGTGTGTCTCAGGCTCTGCGGTGCTGAACTAATTTCCACCGATATGGGTATTTCCCTTCTGTCTGTATCAGGATCAATCACCTTTCCACTACGAGGATCTATGTCCCTTTCGCGGTTTTGCGTTCTCAAGTTATCCGCTGCGCTGGCTGTTAGTCTTGCCGCATCCGTTGCCTTTGCCCAAAGCGTCTCGGCCCCATCGATTCCGGCGCAGACTGCTCATGCAACCTCTCCTGTTACTGCTGGCGCTGATCAGGCCAAAGAGCCCAAGCTCGAGCATTTCGATCCTGACCTGGCCGACAAGAATCTTGATCCTTGCGACGACTTCTACAAGTACTCGTGCAGTAAGTGGCTGGGTGCCAATCCGATTCCCGCCGATCAGGTCTTCTGGAGCACGGGCAGCGGCCTGGAGCTTTGGAATGAAAGTCTGCTGCGCGAGACTCTGGAGGGCGCAGGCAAGAACGATGCAAGCCGCAGCGCGGTGCAGCAGAAGATTGGCGACTATTGGTCTGCCTGCATGGACGAAAGCGGGATCGAAGCGGCCGGCCTGAAACCTCTGCAACCTGAACTGCAGCGCGTCGCGGCGCTGAAATCCAAGAAAGAGATCACGCTCGAGATCGCTCATCTGCACCACCTGTTTCCCGGCGCCTGGCAGGCAGACGACAATCAGAGCAATTCACCGCTCTTCGGCTTCACCGGACAGCAGGATTATGACGACGCCTCGAAAGTCGTCGCGCAGATTGATCAGGGAGGCCTCAGCCTTCCCAATCGGGACTACTACCTGAACACCGACGACAAATCGAAAGAACTGCTCTCTAAGTTTCGAACGCACATTGGAAAGATGCTCGTGCTGGCCGGGGAATCAGAAACCCAGGCCGCAGCCGACGCCAACACCGTCATTGAACTCGAAACCGCGCTGGCGACCGCGCAGATGGACAACGTAAGTCGCCGCGACCCCAAGAACATCAACAACAAGATGAGCCTGGCCGAAGTGCAAAAACTGACGCCCTCCATCGCCTGGGATGAATATCTGAAGGCGGTGAAGGCTCCTGCGAGCGAGCACTACATCGTGACCTCGCCCAAATTTTTCGCCGCCGAAGAAAAGCTTCTCGCCGACCGTCCACTCGAACAATGGCAGGCTTATCTGCGCTGGCAGGTTCTTCATCACGCCGCACCCTACCTCACGAAGGCGCTCGTCGACGAAAATTTCGATTTCTTCGCGCATACTCTCGCGGGGGCCCAAGAGCAGCAACCGCGGTGGCGACGCTGTGTTCGCGCGGCCGATCGCGATCTGGGCGAGGCCCTGGGACAAGCCTACGTCGATCGCGCCTTTCCGCCCGATAGTAAAGCCCGCACCATCCAAATGGTGCACGCGATCGAAACCGCTCTTGACGCTGACATCAAAAGCTTGACGTGGATGTCGCCCGCGACGAAAGAGCAAGCCATCATCAAGCTGAAAGGGATCGAAGACAAAATCGGTTATCCCTCTCACTGGCGGGACTATTCCAGCGTCAAGATCGGGCGCGACAGCTATGTGAACAACGTCTCAAAAGCCTCATCGTTCGAGTTCGAGCGCTGGGTCGCCAAGATCGGGAAGCCGGTGGACCGCTCCGAGTGGACGATGACTCCGCCCACCATCAACGCCTATTACGATCCGCAGCTCAATACCATCAACTTCCCGGCCGGCATTCTGCAGCCGCCATTCTTCGATCCAAAGATGGACGATTCGGTGAACTACGGCGCCATCGGCATGGTCATCGGCCACGAGATCATCCACGGCTTCGACGACGAAGGCCGCAAGTTCGACGCCCACGGTAACCTGCGCGACTGGTGGACGCCCCAGGACTCCAAGCTCTACGACGAGCGGGGCAAGTGCATCTCGGATGAATACACCGAGGAAGTCCCCGAAGCCGGTCCGGGAATCAAGCAGAATGGACTGCTCACGCAAGGCGAAGACACTGCAGACAACGGGGGCATTCACCTCGCTCTTAACGCCACTGAAGCCGCCCTCAAGCAACAAGGCAAATCGCTCGATGACAAGGGTCCGGACGGCTGGACCTATCGCCAGCGCTTTTTCCTCTCCTACGCATACTCGTGGTGCGCTAACATGAGGCCGGAAGTTGCGCGCCTGGCAGTGACTACGGACCCGCATTCTTTGCCTCTGTTCCGAGTCGACAATGTCGTTTCGAACATGCCGGAATTCGCCCAGGCCTTTGGTTGCAAAGCCGGACAACACATGGTCCGAGCCAACGCCTGCCGAGTCTGGTAAATCAGTGATGAATTGAAAAGGGCCAGCCTAATCAGCTGGCCACTTTCTTTTACGATCACGAAACATGTGGCGACGGCCGCCTCGGCCGTCCAGGCAAAGGCGAAGCCGAGCGCTTGTCGTCCAACGGAAAATCCTTACCGGTTGATATCCTCTTTAGCCTGCAGCTTCTTCACATAGCCCTCCAGATTGGGCCGGTTCGAGTCCGGAGCTGCCGTCAACGCCACTTTCATCTCTTTCACCGCATTGTCAAAATCTCCTTGAGCGCTGTAGACCCGTGCCAGCCCCACATGCGATGTCCAAGTGTCGGGAAATTTCTTCGCGGTCGAGCGGAAAATTACCAGCGCTTCGTCCTGCTTCTTCTCTGCCTGCAACTGCCTGGCATAAAAATAAAGTTGCAGCGCGCTGGCCGCGTCCAGCGCCTTGGTACGGAACACTTCCGCATCCTGCCTCCGTCCCATGGCCTCCAGGATCTTGGACTTGTTCAGCAGATTGTCGTAGCGCACTTCCGATTGGATCGACTGATCTTCATCCTGCAGCGCTTCTTCAAGATTGATCTTGTTGGCCAGGAAATAGCCGGCCGCATCGTCCCACCCTTCCCAGTAATACTGATTGAGCCCATGCAGTTGCCGGTGAATGCTGGCGGTCACGAGCTCGTTTACATTGACGGCGACTTTGAAGGGCACCGCAACCTTGTCCCAGCTCATAGTGACGACGGCGGAATCCGGTTTCACCTCATCGAAGTCGTAGGCCAGCGCATCATGCGCCTCGGCCGCCTGGGGCTTCACATTGACGCGCAAGGCATCTTCGTCCTGCTTGTAGGTAAAGCTCCCCCAGGAAGTCGAATTCTTGGAGAAGATCACCGTCCACTGGTCCTGGCCGGGAATCATATGCAGTCCATAAGTTCCCTTGTCGAGCGCCTGCCCTTCGATTGTCACCGGATCACTAAACGTAATGGTGGTGTTTTCATTCGCTCCCGCGCGCCATACCTGCCCGTAAGGAACGACCTTGCCCCATATCTGGCGGCCGTTGGCGAGGGGCCGGTGATAGTTCACCGTAATGTCGGTGATGCCGATGCGCTGCATCACCCGCGCATGCTGGCTCTGCCGTGGCAAGTCAAGCATCAACGTTTCGCCCGTAGCCACGGTTTGCGCCGGGGCGAAGCTTCCGCACAACAAAACACTGGACAACAAAACGAGCAGACGACCTTTGTACATGGAATTCTCCTTCATGCTGCCCGGATCCGGCAGCCAACGGCTTGGATTTGAGATTGAAGTCACATTCAGGATGTGGAACCGCATGCTGTTGCCCTTAGACGGATAGAGCAAGACTATGTAAGCGTCGGTCCGCAATACGGTTGAATGCTCTCTGCAGGAGACGGAAAAGTATTTTCATGAATGCGGAAATTGGCAATCTTTCCGCGGCTGGAGCAGAATCTCAAGAGGGGGACACTTATGCAGATTGAGGAAATGACAGAGAAAGAAAGTCTCGAGATGCTGGCTCGCACTTCGATTGCCAGGCTGGGCTGTTCCCTCGACGATCAACCCTATATAGTGCCGGTTTCCATCGCCTACGAACCGGATTACGTTTACGTTTTCGCGACCCTCGGAAAAAAGATCCGCTGGATGCGGACCAATCCAAAAGTTTGCCTGCAAATGGACGAGAGCAGCGGACAGTCGGCGTGGGCCAGCGTCATTGTGACCGGGGAATATCAGGAATTGCGCGAGCCTCAATTTACCGACGAGCGCAATCATGCCCGCCGCCTCATGGAACAACGGAAGCTCTGGTGGTTGACGGCTTTAGCCGAACGCCGAACCCAGGTGCCGGACGAGAAAATTGCGCCCATCTTCTTTCGCATTCGCATCGGCTCGGTCAGCGGCCTGCGGGGCGTCTCGGAAGGCTAAAAATTGCACGCATAACCCGCTTGACAAGGCGTCCCCCGGCGAGCACAATTCTTATAGGCGAATAAAAAGCGAAAGCCTCCGTGGCCATCCAGCCCCGGCGTTCCCTGAAATTTTCCGAGGAATCTTATGTCTTCCGCAGTGGTTTCCACTTCGGCGGCCCTGGGCCGCCCTTTTATTTTTGATGACGAATCCGACCCCGAGGTGTGCTCGATTTCAAAAGCTCATGGGGGGATAGCTGCCCAAACCTGCCCTGAACCTAATCGAGTCGAGCGAAGCTCGGCAGCCCGTCGCCAAGATATTCTTCGCTCAGCCCTCAACCATCCACAATCAAGAATTCCGCCGTCGAGCATTACCCCCGCATCCCAACTGGAATCTCGCCCGGCCCCCGAAATGGTGCCGACCGGCATTCCCGCCCTTGACGCCGCGCTCGCTGGCGGCCTGCCCCGTGGATGCCTCACCGAAATCTGCGGCCCCGCTTCCTCCGGGCGTACCGCCGTGCTGCTGGCCGCTTTGGCCGCCGCCACTCGGCGCGGAGAATTCTGCGCCGTAGTCGATGCCAGCGACGCGCTCGATCCCCACTCTGCCGCCTCTGCCGGAGTCGATCTGGATCGCCTGCTGTGGGTGCGCTGCGGCGAAGATTCACCACCGAGACACAGAGGCACTGAGAAACAAGGGAATCAGAAAGACGGGGGGCTCATTTCTCGCGCGCCTTTTGCGCGAGAAGTGGGGATCTTCGAGCAAACTGCATTTAATTTTGACGGAAAGAAATCAAATGCGTCCGACCAACGCCTCGAGCAAGTCCTGCGCGCCACCGACCTGCTTCTCGAAAGCGGAGGCTTCGGCCTGATCATCCTCGACCTCGCCGACCTGCCGCCGCAGGCCGCCCGCCGCATCCCGCTGACCACGTGGTTCCGCTTCCGCCGCGCCGTCGAAAACAAGCCCACCATCCTGCTCGCAATCGAACAGCACCCCATCGCCGGAAGCTGCTCGTCCTTACTGCTGCAACTGGGAGCGCAAAACTTTTCAGAAGAAAAAATGAATGAGGACCAATCCAACTCCAGTAGCAAAGCGGCGGCATCTGCACAAATCAGTTGCCCCACCCACGCCAACCTGTTGACCGAACTGAATATCAACGCCGAACTCAATCCGCTCCCGTCTCGACCGCAAACCTGCACTCTCCGTAATGTTCGCAACCAAAACTGCCTGGGCCGGATAAACATAATGACGAGCCCTCAGCTCAATCGCCAAGCGCTCAATGATTCAATGTCGCCATGCCGTTCGCTTGCATCTACGTTCCGAATTTCCCCGTAGCGGCCGCTTTACGCGTCGAGCCGGAGCTGCAGGCGCGCCCAGTCGCGATCCTCGAAGGCAAACCCCCACTGGAAAAAGTAATCGCGGTCAATGAATATGCCGCACGCTTCAGCATCGCTCCAGGCATGAGCAAGGCCCAGGCTGAACTGTGCGCCGAACTTGCCCTCCGCCCCCGCTCCCCGCTGCAGGAGTCTTCCGCCCACGCCGCTTTGCTCGACTGTGCCCAATCTTTTTCTCCCTGTGTGGAAGACGCCGCCTGCGACACCGTTCTCCTCGACCTCGCCGGCATGGAATCTTTATTCGGGTCCCTGCCGAAAATTTCCCGCGCGATTTCCGAACGCGCCGTTGCGCTCGGACTGAACGCCCGCATTGCCATCGCATCCAATTCTGATGCGGCCCTGCTTGCCGCTCGCGGCTTTTCCGGCGTAGCACAAACCTCGGCCATCGTAATTCCCGCAGGCAAGGAGGCGGAGCAATTGGGTTCCCTCCCAGTCAAAGTTTTATGGAGCGACCAACTCGATAGCGAAGAGAAAAAAACTGCCGACCGCCTGCTGGAAACCCTCGAGCGCTGGGGCATTCGCAGCCTGCACGCGCTGGCTGCACTGCCGCAAGTGGCGCTCAGCGAGCGTCTCGGCCAGGAAGGCCTGCGTCTGCAGCAACTGGCGCGCGGCGGCGCGGTGCGGACTCTGGTTTCCGTCGAAGCTCCGCTAGTGTTCGAAGAAGCCATCGAACTGGAGCACCCCATCGTGCTGCTCGAACCTCTGGCCTTCCTGCTCAATCGCCTGCTCGAGCAACTTTGCGCGCGCCTGAGCTCGCGCGCCCTGGCCACGCAGGAGTTACGACTCACGCTGGAACTTTCCAATCTCACGGGCATTGACGAGGCGTCGGTGAATTCAGGCATGCCCAGTGAGAGTGATGAATCAAGCAAGAATATGTGGGAACAGCCGCCCTCGGCTGTCCGCCGGTGCGAAGCTCCGGCGTCTCCCCGCCGCCAGACAAAATTTATCCGCAAACTGAATCTCCCGCTTCCCATGCTCGATCCCAAAGTGTTTCTGAAACTCTTGCAACTCGATTTGAACGCGCATCCTCCAGGAGCCCCAATCGTGAAAATTCATCTGGCCGCCGAACCCGCGCGCCCGCGACGGGCCCAGGGAGGTCTGTTTCTGCCTCCCTCGCCCGAACCGGAAAAGCTTGAACTCACTCTTGCCCGCATCGCCGGCATGGTCGGCGAGGACAAAGTGGGAGCACTCGAGTTGCTCGACACGCATCATCCCGAAGGATTCCGCATGCGTCGCTTCGTTGCCGAAGTCGCGAGAAAGGCTCCACCGAAAAAAACTCCGGATGCTTCCGAAGCAGCTTCCGCAGTGACCGCCCTGCGTCGCTACCGCCCTCCACTGCGGGCGAACGTAACACTGGAAAACGGCCAGCCGGTGCGTTTGGTTTGCCGGAAAAAAGAAGTTCAGGGCGAAATCTTGTGGAAGGCCGGGCCCTGGCGCATCTCCGGTGACTGGTGGGAGCGCGAAGCCTGGTCGCGCGACGAGTGGGACCTCGCCCTGCGCAACGGCGATGCCGTCTCGTTCTACCGACTGGTGCATGATCTGCTCGGAGGTGGATGGTTCCTGGAAGGAACGTATGACTGAAGGAATTGAATCATTGGAGGATTGAGCCATTGATTCATTTCTCCAATCACTCAATGACTCAATCGCTAAATGACTCAATGTACGTCGAACTTCACGCCCGCTCCGCTTTCAGCTTCCTCGAAGGTGCTTCCCTGCCCGAGGAACTGATCGGCGTGTGCGCCAACTTCCACATGCCCGCGATGGCGCTGCTTGATACGGACGGCGTGTACGGAGCGCCTCGTTTTCATCTGGCCGCGGACAAAGCCAAGATAAAGGCGCACATTGGGGCGGAAGTCACAGCCAACGCTTTTTCACCACAGAGTCACAGAGCCACAGAGAGCAACAAAAGAAATGGCCACGGATCTTCGCGGATTGTCACGGATTTACTCAACAATCAAACAACCAAGAATTCCTCTGTGCCTCTGTGCCTCTGTGGTGAATTTCGTCTTCCCCTTCTCGTCTCCTCCCGCACCGGCTATCAGAATCTTTGCCGCCTGATCACCAAGATGAAGTTACGGGCAAAGAAAGGTGAAGGCGCCGTCAGCGCGCAAGAACTCGAAGAACATGCCGAGGGACTCATCTGCCTCACCGGTGGTGACGAAGGCCCGCTCGCCGCGGCGCTGCAGCAAGGCGGCATGGATGAAACTCGCAAGACCATCGACCAACTCATCGGCATCTTCGGCCATAACAACGTCTATGTCGAACTCCAGCGGCATTTTCATCGCGAAGAAGAGTCCCGCAACCGCGCGGCCATTGATCTCGCACGCTCCTACAATTTGCCACTGCTGGCGACGAACGGCGTCAACTACGCGATCCCCAAAGCCCGCGAGCTTTGTGACGCCTTCACCGCGATCCGCCATCACCGTACACTCTCCACTGCCGGACGCCTGCTCTCCCGCAACGCGGAGCGGCACCTGAAGTCTCCGCAGGAGATGCAGCAGCTCTTCTACGACTTGCCCGAAGCGATCCACAATACGGTCGAACTCTCTCACCGCCTCGAATTCACCCTCAACGATCTCGGCTACGAATTCCCGTGCTATCCCGTAAGCGCAGGCGAGACGATGGACTCCGTCCTACGCGAGCAAGCCTGGATCGGATTCCGCAATCGCTATGGTCGCGCCTCTCAGGAAATGCAGGCCAAAGCGCGCCGGCAAATCGAAAAAGAACTCACGCTCATCGAGAAACTCAAGCTCGCCGGGTATTTCCTCATCGTGTGGGATATCGTCCGCCACTGCCGTGAGCAAAACATCCTGGTCCAAGGACGCGGATCGGCCGCCAACAGCGCCGTTTGCTACTCTCTCGGAATCACTGCCGTCGACGCTGTCGGAATGGAATTGCTCTTCGAGCGGTTTCTCTCCGAAGAGCGAGGCGAGTGGCCGGACATCGATCTCGACCTTCCCAGCGGCGACGAGCGCGAAAAAGTCATTCAGTACGTCTATAAACGATACGGCGAGCGCGGCGCCGCCATGACCGCCAACGTCATCACCTATCGCAACCGCATGGCCGCGCGCGAAATGGGCAAGGCGCTCGGCTTCGATCCCGAAACGCTCGCCAAAATTTCCGCCGCGGTCGCTACCTGGGAATTTCGCGACGAGAACGACGCGCTCGACCGCCGCTTCCGCGATGCCGGACTCGACCTCAGCCATCCGCGGCTGCGTAAATATTACGAACTCTGCCTCGCAGTACAGGACATGCCGCGCCATCTCGGCCAGCATTCCGGCGGCATGGTCATCTGCCAGGGACAACTCGATTCCGTCGTGCCGCTCGAGCCCGCGTCCATGCCCGGCCGTGTCGTCGTGCAATGGGACAAGGAAGATTGCGCCGACATGGGCATCATCAAAGTCGACCTGCTCGGACTCGGCATGATGGCGGTGCTCAAAGATTCCATCGAACTCATCCGCGATCACTACGACGAAGAAGTCGACCTGGCGCATCTTCCGCAGGATGACAAGCAGGTCTATTCCACGCTGCAGCAGGCCGACACGGTGGGAATGTTCCAGGTGGAGAGCCGCGCGCAGATGTCGTGCCTGCCTCGTCTGCGGCCGATCCGTTTTTACGATGTCGTGGTGCAGGTCGCGATCATCCGCCCCGGACCGATCGTCGGCCAGATGGTGAATCCGTTCCTGCAGCGCCGCCAGGGAAAAGAGGAAGTCACCTATGCGCACCCGTCGCTGGAGCCGGTGTTGAAACGCACGCTCGGCGTTCCTCTTTTTCAGGAACAGTTGCTGCGCATCGCCATGATCGCCGCCAACTTTACCGGAGGCGAAGCCGAGGATCTCCGCCGCGCCATGGGATTCAAGCGCTCGCAAGCGCGCATGAAAGAAATCGAAGCCAAGCTGCGCGCCGGCATGACCGCCAACGGAATCTCGCCGAAAGCGCAGGAAGAAATCATTCTCTCGATCACTTCTTTTGCGCTCTACGGGTTCCCGGAATCTCATGCTGCCAGCTTCGCGCTGATCGCCTACGCCAGTGCCTATCTGAAATGTCATTACCTGGCCGCATTCACCGCCGCGTTGCTCAACAATCAGCCCATGGGATTCTATTCGCCGGCGACGATCGTCAAGGATGCGCAACGTCATGGATTGAAGCTGCTGCCGGTGGATGTGACGCGCTCGGAGTGGAATTGCACTTTAGAGCGATTCCCGAGTCGCGAGTCGCGAGTCGCGAGTGAAACGCTGGAAGTCATTCCGACCCGCGAGGCGGAGGAAGGTTTGTCTTCCTCGCAACTCGGGACCCGGGACTCGGGACTCGCTCCCGCTCTCCGCATGGGACTGCGCTATGTCCGGGGATTGCGCGAAGAGGCTGCCCGCTCCCTTCTTCTGGAACGCATTCGCGCTCCCTTCGCTTCGATCCACGATCTCACTCGGCGCGTCCCCGAACTGCGCAAGGACGAACTCAATACTCTCGCAGAAATCGGTGCATTGAATTCGATCGGGAAAATAGTCGACGGCTGTGCTCCTCAGGGGCTAAAGCCCAAATCTTTTTGGGCTCCTAACGGCACGGCTGAAGCCGGGCCCTTCCCAAAACCTCTTCCCAGGAATAACTCTGATAAATCTTCCATTCCGACAGAATCCGGACCTCGAAACTCGAAGCTTCCTGCAATCAGCAATTTTCGGCACTCGATACCCGGTACTCGGTACTCGAGCCTTCACCGCCGCGATGCCCTGTGGCAGGTCGAACGCGCGGTGCGCAATTCCGGCCCGCTGCTCGAGCAACAATCCGAGCCCGACGCTCCTTCTCCGCTCGCAGCCCATGAACCACGAAGAGCGTCTGGTCGCCGACTTCCATGGCACTGGACTCACCGTTGGCCCGCATCCCATGGCTTATCGCCGCGCCTGGCTGAATGCCATGGGCATTCGCCGCGCCAGCGAACTGCGCGATCTGCCCACCGGCAAGCGCCTCCGCATCGGAGGCTGCGTCATCACCCGCCAGCGTCCCGGTACCGCCAAAGGATTTGTGTTTTTAAGTCTGGAAGATGAAACCGGAGTCGCGAACGCGATCGTCCGCCCGGATCTTTTTCACGCGAATCGTTTACTGCTCACCAGCGAACGATTCCTGGCCGTCGAAGGCATCCTGCAAAATCAGGACAACGTTATCTCGGTCCGCGCCGAACGCGTGCAACCGCTATTCGTGACGAAAGCCGAAACAAGCTCCCACGATTTTCATTGAATATCATTCACCACAGAGACACAGAGTCACAGAGAAATCCTTGATTTTTGATTGAGCTCTGTGACAATCCGTGTAATCCGTGGCCAAAAATCTTCTCTGTGTCTCTGTGCCTCTGTGGTGAGAATCTACTTCCCCGTATAGCTCACTCTCCAGATCGAATTCGATCCATCATCGCTCACCAGCAGGGAGCCATCCGGTGCGACCGTGATTCCAACCGGACGTCCCCAGACGTGGCCATCCGGCAGCACGAACCCGGTCAGAAAATCCTCATATTCGCCCGTCGCGTGTCCGGTCTGATGCAACGGCACACGAATCACTTCGTATCCCACACGCACCGACTTATTCCACGATCCGTGCTCCGAGGCGAAAATGTCTCCCTTATATTCCGACGGAAACTTATCTGCCTGGTAGAACGTAAATTCCAGCGAGGCATTGTTTATTCTTCAGCTTCATCATCTTGCCGAATTACAGCTTATTTCAGGCCGTCGCAATTCTGCTCTTCGGTTTTCTAGTGGCGATGCCGGTCCACGCGCAAGACGACTCGAACGCGCAGGAAAAAAGCGGAAGCGCAGTTAAAAGTGCTGCACGGAAGTGTGATCGACAAGAGCGAAAATCCCGTGCCTTCCAGCGTGGTCTACCTGAAAAATGTGAAATCCCAGGCGGTAAAAACCTATATCGCGGATGATTCCGGCAATTATCGTTTCAGCGGCCTCGATCCTAATGTGGACTACGAGATTCACGCCGAGCACGACGATCTGACTTCTTCCATCCGCACCGTTTCCAGCTTCGATAGCCGCCGCGATATCGAAGTCACCCTGAAACTCTCCAAGAAGAAAAGCAGCTAGCGCTCGCAACGCTCGTCTTCACCGCACTTCCGACAAACGGGTCTCCAGTTGGCATCTATCTGCCTTCGCCCTGAGCGTTATCTGCATTTATCTCTATCAGTCGTCATCCGCGTTCATCACAAATACCTTTTCTACCGGCCACTACCCGAATCGCCCCTGGCAAAATTTCGAACTCCGCCGGTGCCGCTCCCAGCGCTTCCCCATCTCCATGCACTCCGCGCCTCATCCTTTTGTCCTGCACCCAGGTAAGCGCGGCTGAGATGAAGCAACACAGTCGCGTTTTTGGGTGATACTTCAGCGGCTTTGTTCAGCACCCGCTGGGCATCGGCAAATCGATCGAGGTCGATGTAAGTTTTGCCCAAGCGATCCAGAACTAGCGCGTTGTCGGGATATTACGCCGCAGGCCGCGGACTCAAGACGGGGCAGCGCCGCTGCGAACTCGCCTTTCTGGCAATGCAAAGCGCCACGCGCGAAACGGGCGGGCCCAAAATCGGGTTGGAGCGCCAGCGCCTTTTCGAGTTGCGCCGCGGCATCGGTTGTATCGGAGGCCGACTCGACTACAGCAATCTCGTAACGCGCGGTGGCGTCCCGGGGATGCGCCTGAACAAATGCCGCAAGCTTGGGCATTCCCAAATCTTTTCGTCCGCACACTGCCAGCATGAAAGCGTGTTCGCGTTGGGCAGCATCGTCGTGGGGCGCCAGTTTGATGTAGTTCTCATACGCAGTGGCCGCATCGGCGTAATAGCCCAGGGCGCTTAAGGTCTGTGCGAGCGTTAACTGCACGTCGCGGCGGGCGGGATCAAGGCGCGCAGCCTGGCCGAGCAGCGGAATCGCGTCCGCGCTCCGGCTTGAGATCGATGTTG
>CAVXVD010000008.1:0-4189 GCA_963765015.1 uncultured Acidobacteriota bacterium
ACGTGCCACCCCGATGATAAGGGCCAGTCGATACTTTTTGGCGAGGAGCGTATGGTAGTCCTGAAAAAACGCCTGGGCTGCTTGCGGATTCGTCCAGCGCGTGCGCACCACCAGGGTAAAGTCATTTCCACCGGAACGCTCATAAAGCAGATACCGGTCGCCGTTCCACGAACCGCTGCGCGCCTTAGATTCGTCTTCGGAAATCAGTTGCCCAAGAAGGGAATAGTAGCCGAGTTCGCCCATCGTGTTCTCAGTCAGGAATCGTAGGCCTGCGACCCCATCGAGCGCCGGCGGGTGTGCCAGGGCAACGTGGGGAACCGCTTGGTGATCGAAATAAGTCTGCGGTTCGAAGATTTCGTGGGTGGTCGACGGAGGGTGCTCGAACAACTCGTTGAGGTCCTTCCAACCCCCGCTCTGCAATCCGGCTTGGATGAAGCCCATGCCTTGCACGTAGGGGAAAAGCGCCTGCACGCGGAAAAAGTAAGGCGCCTGCGAAAACGCGGGAAATTCGTCAAACTGCTGGTGAATTGCCATTTCCATGAGCGGCGTAATCGAGGGCATTTGGCCCAGTTCCAGCCCTCCGACCGATTGTTGCATCATGGCGGCGGTGGCATACCCCTCCACAACTGCCTGGCGGGCGCTCGTGGCATCGTCATCGTTGCGGACGGCATGGAGATAGCCTTCAAGATCCCAGCTTTGATCCTGCAATGCGTGGGTGAGTTCGTGAGAAAGCACCATGGCCTGCGTATCCGCCGGAACCCAGTCGGCGATGAACATCGTCTTACGCTTCGGGTCGTAGAAGCCGGCAGCCTGTTCAGTATAAAAGCTGATCAAAAACTTCTCGAGGCTGAAGTCCCGCGACACCAGGCCAAAAGCCCGCACCAGAACTTCCTGCGCATGGATTTCCTCCAGCGTCATCTCTTCATGCAGGTTCTGGGTAAGGTATTTTTCGACTTCCGGCCGGCTGATGACCTGTTTCTTGAGAGGGGCCTTGATGGGCAGGCCCGTCATCTTGCTCATCTGCTGAAAAATGTTGTCCGCCTGCGACAGGAGATCTTGGCTCGAGGGCTGCTGCGCGACGGTTCGCACTGTGGATAGAACGAGAATGCTAACACCAAGGGCGGTCAGCCAGAACAGATGTAGATATGGATAGCGGCATTTTGTCCGAATTGCTGGCTTGATTAGTTTCATGGTGTTATGCGCCTCAATGTGGAAAGCGGTCAATTTGCCTGACTTCCAACCGTGAACCGTTTGACCCGCCCCTTTCACGAGACTATCATGAATCCCGCGCGAGCAAGCCGGGTGATCGCTGCTTCGCCTTAGCGCTCCGCTTTCCGGGGCTGGCAGGGGCGGGGGAGAGGAAAGTCCGAACTCCGCAGGGCAGTGTGCTCGCTAACGGCGAGGGCTCGAGGGGGAATCCCGATTCGCCGGGGTGTACGCCTCGGGTACGGAAAGTGCCACAGAAAATGTACCGCCGTGCCGGCGCCTTCGGGCGGTCCGGCGCGGTAAGGGTGAAAAGGTGCGGTCCCGGGTCACCGGGAATTAAAGTAAGAGCGCACCGCCCCGGTGGTGACACGGGGGGCATGGCAAACCCCACACGGAGCAAGACCAAATAGGAGGGGAGGGGCGGCCCGTCCCGTTACAACCCTCGGGTAGGTCGCTGGACCCCGCGAGCAATTGCGGGGCTAGAGGAATGATCGCCACCCCGATTCGTCGGGGCACAAAATTCGGCTTACAGGCTTGCTCGCGTATTCTCAATAACTTGCTGGATTCTCGCTCTAAATTCTAACGTATTTGCGAAGGTAAAACGGTCTGCCGCTGGCGTTGGTCCTAGCATGCCCTTTTCGGCCCTGGCAGCGGACTCGAGTCGATGGCGAGCGCGCTCGCGAAGCTCCCGGACAAAGGCCGTGTAGTGCCGCTCTATCTTTCCCCTGCTATCCCAAACATTATTGCTGCATCATAGGGGCTAGCCGTCCGCGCTAGCATGTCAATCGCAAGGGCATCCGGGAATCTATGCGCGCGATAACGGGGCATATTGGCTCGCTTCGCCTGCGAGCCGGAGGATTCAGGTGCGCACCCACGACGCCCTGCGTTTTCTCGAGGAATTGCGGGGCTTTGAAAAACTTCAAGTCTTCCACCCAAGGAGGTTGCGATCCGAAGGCACCACAATTGCGCGTAATAGCTCCAGGACGCATATCCGCCAGCGGATCAGGAAAGGATAAGAAAACGCTCAAACTGAGGCGGTTGGATGTAGAATCGACGCATGCCAGGGTGGCAAAATGGGAATGCCGGCTCGGAAATGGTACATGCTGTCAGGATACCAGTCTCTGGGTACAAGAAGAGGCTTTCGGAATCGCGCATTCCTGTAGTGTGAGTCCTTATTTACAATCGCGGCGTCGCTTGTGACAAAATTTCCGTACCTCCGAGCCGGATGAAGAAACAGATCGAGCTTTGGCGGGAAAGAAGGGCGCATAGATCTGCGCTTGCAAGCTTCTCGCCAGCCGCGCCAGTGTCCAGCCGTAGGGAGTCTGAAAATAGCCATGAATAAGTGGGAGGCGGAAGATCAGACCTTTCAGCCGCGAGCGTGAAGATCGGATGTCTTGGGAAGCCGAGCGGAAGGTTGGCTTGACTCCCGCAAGACAGCCACGAGACCCCGCGGGTCGTGATATCGGAAGCCCTGGATCGAATGGGTGAGCCCCATACGCGACGACGCGCCTGACGGCATTCATGCCAGACGAACATGTTAACTGAAATTGGCAAGTATCGTATCCAGGCAGAGCTCGGTAGAGGAGCCATGGGGGTAGTTTACCGCGCTGAAGACATCAGCTTGGAGCGACCTGTTGCTTTGAAGGTTATGTCGAGATCCCTTGCCGGGGACCGCGAACTGGTGCAGAGGTTTTATCGTGAGGCACGGTCGGCTGGAAAACTGAATCACCCGAACATTGTGATCGTTTACGAGATCGCGGAGTCCGATGGCGCGCCTTTCATCGCGATGGAGTTCCTGGAAGGACAGCCTCTAGAACACCTCATATCGTCACGGGTAGACACTCCGGTCGTCACCAAGCTCAACATCGTCATTCAAACTTGCCGAGCGCTACACTTTGCTCACCAGCGAGGCATCGTCCACCGTGACGTTAAGCCAAGCAATATCATGGTGTTGGCAGACAATGCGGTGAAGATCGTTGATTTCGGGATCGCTCACGTCACCTCCGGCACTGCGATCACCAGGTTCGGCACAATGCTGGGCACGCCGTGTTACATGTCGCCGGAGCAGATCACAGGGAAACCCATCGATGGGCGCTCGGATGTTTTTTCCCTGGGCGTAGTTCTCTACGAGCTGCTGACCTACCAGCTACCCTTCTCGGGTCACGACATTAACGCGATTTGGTTCAGTATCCTCAACAAGCATCCACCGCCTCTCAGCAGTATGCTGCCGAACTGTCCGCCCCAGCTCGAAGAAGTTGTCTCCAGGGCGCTGGCCAAAGACCGCGAGGAACGCTATCAGACCGCCGAAGACCTGGCCTTCGTGCTTCAACAGGCGAGCGACTTTTTCAAGCACCACACTGCTGAGCTGTATCTAGAGCGAGGCCGACGTTCTATCGAAATAGGCAATCTCACCGACGCCAAAGAATCATTCCAAAAAGCGCTTCAGTTTGATAGCAGTCACGATCTCGCGCGGAAGTTGCTGGGGCAGGTTCAGGAGCAGATCGACGCGCGCCGACGGAATCAGAGAATCGAACAGAATCTTCGCCTAGCAAAAGGGGCTCTCGGGGAGGCAAAGTTCGACGAGGCTATGGGTTTGCTCGAGGAAGTACTTGAACTTAATCCCGAGCACGAGGCGGCACGTGAATACATTCGGCTGGCGATCGAGCGGCGTGACCGTGCCCGCGAAGTAGAACATCGCATGGAGCTGGCGGAGAAGCTCGTTGCCGACGCGGATTTGCAGACTGCCAAGTCGGAGCTGGAAGCTGTGCTTGCCCTTGATCCTGAACAAAGCGCGGCAGTGCGGATGATGGACTGGGTTCTAAAGGAACTTGCCGCCCAGGAGCTACTGCGGCAAGTTCACCGGTATTTGCAAGAAGCTCAGGCTCATCTGGCCCGACAGGAGTTTGACAAGGCCGCAGGGTTGCTGAAGGAAGCATTGGCGCTCGATCCCGTAAACATCGAGGTCGACGCCCTGCTCCGCCGG
>CAVXVD010000009.1:0-4454 GCA_963765015.1 uncultured Acidobacteriota bacterium
AAAGACCACTTCGCCCGGGTGGAGGTACTTCACGCCTTCCTTGCGCGCCAGCAGTTTGCAATTCGGCGGGAAGATGGAAGAGACGCGCACCAGGTTCTGGGCAGCGATTCCGGCGTCACGCAACGCCAACTCAAACGAAGTCAGCCGCTCGCGGTGTTTCCCCACTCCCTTGGTAAAGAAAATCCGCTTCGGAACCATGTCTTTTCCCAATTCCGTGACCCTCCGGCAGAAAAATTTGAGATGGAGAATGCACAATCTAACACATTGCTTTGTAAAGAAAATGTGAATTTAACAGTAGAGGCAAGAAAAGTTAGGCAGAGAAAAGCGGGACGCCCGAGATGGCATCCCGCGAAAAGAAAATCCGCAAAACTGCGCTTGGCCGAGCCCGCTCTTACGGCGCAGCCGTAACCTTCGATACCGTGATCGTGTTGTCCTTTTCGGTTCCTGTAACGGTGACCTTGGCGCCGGCTTGTTTGTCGAGGGTGTCGAGCGCTGCCTTGTCGCTGGTTTCGAGCGTGTAGACCTTGTCGCCAACCACCAGCGCGTACTTCGAGCCCTTGGAGACGCAACCACGGGTGCAACTGGCGGCGTCGCCCGGCATGGCGTGTTTGGCGCCACACATCGAGTCACTCACGGTTCCCGTGTAACTTTTCCCGCTGGCGGCAAAGGCGGAAGAAACGGTCAAGCCTGCAGCCAGCGTCACGATCAACAGCAGAAGTCCAGCTTTCCCAGTTCGAGCTCTCATCACAGAATCTCCTGTTTATTTATGAGCTGGCACCGAGCCACCCTGGCCGCACAGCCCCTGCGAAGATGATGTCCCACACTACCGGAAGTTGCAAGCTCGCAACAATCCCAGAGAAAAAATGCGGGAACGCGCTGGCGCGACGTCCCCGCTGAATGCCCGGATCGCATAGGGGGAGGGCCCGGGCAATCCTTAAGAAATTCGGCCACAGCCGGACGTGGGGAAGAGCCCAGAGCTTCTGCGCCGACCATTCCCGCCCCGGCTTTGGGGAAGCGCCATGGGGGAAGAGGTGGTCAGCCTATCTCGCGGACGGCCCGGCTGGAACATGCCCCCGAAAATTGTTCCAAAACCCGAACAGACGTTCTTTAGCCGGAACAGGCGTCTTTTTGGATAGAGCCTATTTGGGAGCTTTAACCGAATAGATGAGATCGACGTCGACCGTCTTGTCGCGCACATTCGCCGTCACATGAGGCGAAACCTCCCAATCCAGCGCGGCCGGCAAGAGTTTGTGGGCAGCCGGCAGATATTCGCTCAGGTAGGTGGCGTCATAGACATCGCCGAAACGAATTTTCCAGGCGTTCCGGAGTTTTGCTGTCAGGCTGTTGTCCAGTCCGCGAAATTCCAGTTCGCCCATGTGGTACTCAAACCCCTCCGTCACGTTGAGGTGGATCACGACCGTACCGGCAGCGTCGTCGAATTCGGCCTCCGCTTTCAGTGCGGCCGTGACGTATCCCCGAGACCCGTAGAGCTTCTGAATATCTTTCAGGTTGTCGGCGATTCGCATCGTATTGGCCGGCTCGCCCGGCTGGGCGCGGACCATCTTCTGCAGCACTTCATCGGGAAATTCATGGTTTCCCGACCACGCGATCGCCTTCAGCTTAAACTGCTGGCCCGGCGTGACCGCGAACGAAACATCCACGACGGTCTGGTTGCGCGGCCCATCTTCTGTTTCGGCCCCGGGCGTCTCCGCCGAGGGTAACTTCACAACCTTTGGCTGAGGCTCGCCAAACGCAGCCTTCAGAAATCCGCGTGCATACAGGACGGGCAGAAACTGGCGCTGCACCAACAGGTCCAGCCGACTGCGCGAATACTCCCGGTTGGCGAGCTTCTCGGCCGCCGATTCCAGCGCTGGCAATTCGGCGGCGCCGATGCCCGTGAATTCTATATTTCGCACGTGGATCAGGACATCTTCTACCTTGTAGACGATCGAGTCGATGGGCCCGTTCGCCGAGCCGGAACGCAGATAATCAACGTGCCCGGGAATCCCTTTCTCGACCAGCATGGCCTGGAGCTCGTCGGAAACTTCATCCGGCAGTCGTCCCGAGAGCGGCAGATCGCCATCAAACAGCGGCGAATGCTCCCGGATGCGCTGGCGCAACTCGGCGTCGGAGAACCAGACAAAATCTTCAAAACGGGCGGGCACAAACCTGGCGGCGTCGGTGACCTGAAACTCCACTTTCGTTCCCGCCGACGAAAAAGAGAAGGTATACGCGATGTCGGTGAAGACTCCGGTGTCTCCCAGGCGGCGCGCCGCTTTCTTGAAATCGTCGTCGTCGACTTGGGTCCCCAACTGCAAGCCGCTGGCAGCGGCGATCGCGTCCTCGTGGAAGCGCTTGCTCCCTGTGACCTTAATCGCAATCAATTGCCGCGCTGAGGTTGACGCCTGCGAAAGGGATTTCGCAGAGGACGAGGTCTGTCCCATGCCCCGCAGGCATGACGCCAGCAAGAGCACCAGCAATAGCCTGGAAATTGCCTTCGTCATCGACTTGGGGTATGGACCAATTCCTGGGTGGATTTGTGCTTCACGGCGATGTCAATGAATGCGAGCGCGGCCCGGCTGAGCGCCTTGTCTTTGCGGAACACCAGAGCGAGGTCGCGCCGGACCTGGGCATCGGCCAGGGGGATGGCGGAAAGCACCTTGGCGCGAACATCCTCCTCTACGTTGGAGCGCGCAATGAATCCGATGCCAACATCGGCGGCCACAAAACGTTTCAGTAATTCGCTCGAGTCCAGTTCCATGGTGAAGTTCGGCTTCAAGCGGCGCTCATGAAAGAGTTGCTCAATGGCGTCGCGCGTATGCCCCGCCTTAGGAACGATCAGGGGAAACTTGCTTGCATCGGCAATGGTGGCGGACTTCATCTTTCCCAAGGCGTGCTGCGGCGGTGAAATCAGAATCAGTTCATCGCGATGGATAAGGACCACCGTCAGGCGGGTGTCGGTCACCGGCAGAGACAGGACGCCGAAGTCCACCGAGTTGTCGATGATCGATTCCAGAATCTTGGCGTAGTCGGAGCGCTTGATGTTCACCGAGACATCGGGATATTGCTTCTTGAAGTCGGCAAAAACGTAGGGCAGGATGTGCAGGCACGTGCCTTCATTCGCGCCCACGATGATCTCGCCACGCGGCACCCGCTCCATCTCGGCAATGGACACCATCATGGCCTTACGGGCATCGAGCGTCTCCTCGACATATTTCAGGAACGCTTTGCCGGCGGCGGTGAGCGACACTTTGCCGCCGGAGCGGTCGAACAGCTTGGCGCCGACCTCTTCCTCGACGCCACGAATCTGGGAGGAGATGGCGGGCTGCGTCCGAAAACGCTTCTCCGCCGCCCGTGAAAATGAGGCGTGCCGCGCCACTTCGAGAAACGTTTCGAGCTGGTCAAAATCCATAGAGCAGTTGCCGCTTGCAACGAAGGCATTACCACAGAGGCCACAGGGTTTCACAGGGGCTCTTTGAACTAGCAGCTGCTCTGTGCGCCTCGGTGCCCCCTGTGGTGAACGCTCTTCCCGCTTCCAGTATAAAGTCCGCTTTATCCCGCCTATAAGAACAATCGAATTGCCAGCGCCAAAGACAGGCTTTACACTCTTCGATCCTGCACGACGCGACCGATTGTAGCAGCCTGCCGACGGGAACTTCGCAACCGATCGCCGAGGTTCCCGAGGATCTTCCAGGAGAGGAATTTTCATGTCCGACGCCAAGACCGTTCTCGAATTCGCGCGCAAACACGATGCGAAAATTCTCGACCTGCGCTTCACCGACATCCCAGGACTTTGGCATCACATTTCTTATCCCATCGAGCAGTTGACGGAAGCGTCGTTCGAGGAGGGCTTCGGCATCGACGGGTCCTCGATTCGCGGCTGGGCGGGCATTCACGAGAGCGATATGCTGCTCAAGCCGGACGCCAACTTTCACCTGCTTGATCCCTTTACCGAAGTGCCCACCTTGGTGCTGGTCTGCGATGTCGTCGATCCGGTCACCAAGCAGCGCTACGATCGCGATCCCCGCTACATCGCGCGCAAAGCCGAGATCTATCTGGCCGCCACCGGCATTGCCGACACCGCTTATTTCGGGGCCGAAGCCGAGTTCTTTATCTTCGACAACGTGCGCTTCGATCAGCGCGAGCAGTACGGTTTTTACTACATTGACGCCGAGGAAGGCCGCTGGAATTCGGGCAGGGAACTGAACAATCTCGGCTACCGTCCACGCTACAAGGAGGGCTACTTTCCCGTTCCTCCGACCGACCACTATCAGGATCTTCGATCGGAAATGGTTCTAACCATGCAGAGCTGCGGCATCGACGTGGAATGCCACCATCACGAAGTGGCCAGCGGCGGTCAGACGGAAATCGACCTCAAGTTCGACTCGCTGGTGCGCTCGGCCGACAAGATGCTGCTCTTCAAATACATCGTGAAGAATGTCGCCAGCCGCAAT
>CAVXVD010000010.1:0-7580 GCA_963765015.1 uncultured Acidobacteriota bacterium
TATGTGTGGCTCCCTTGGTTCGAGTTCTCGTATTGCTTGTTCTGCCGCCCGCTTCACCGCCTGCGATCCCGGCACGACCATCGCGCGGACCTTCGAGCTCACCCGATGTCCCTTCGCTACCCGCGCTGCCGCCCGCAGATCTTCGATTCGTGAATTGGTGCACGACCCGATAAACACACGATCGATTCCAATTTCGTCGATCTTTCGTCCAGGTTCCAGTCCCATGTATTCCAGAGCCAACTCCGTCGCCCGCCGGTCCGTTTCCTTCATGACGTTAATATCAGGCACGCGTCCCGTCACCGGCGCCACCATCCCCGGATTCGTTCCCCATGTCACGAACGGAGAAAGCTGCGCCGCGTCGATCTCGACGACTTTGTCGAACGCCGCCCCATGATCGGAGGGCAAGCTACGCCAGTAGGCAACCGCTTTTTCCCAATCCCTTCCACTCGGAGCAAATCGCCGTCCCTTAACATACTCGATGGTCGTCTCATCGGGAGCGACCATCCCGGCCCGGGCGCCGGCTTCAATGCTCATATTGCACAGCGTCATGCGCCCTTCCACGGAGAGCGCACGCACCGCCTCGCCGGAGTATTCAATGACGTGCCCTGTCGCGCCGTCAGTCCCAATCTGTCCAATGATTCCCAGAGCAAGATCCTTTGCCGTCACGCCGTCAGCCAGCCGTCCGCGGACGTCAATCTTCATCGTCCTCGGCTTCTGCTGCGCCAGGCACTGCGTCGCCAGCACGTGTTCCACCTCTGACGTGCCAATCCCAAACGCCAGCGCACCGAAAGCTCCGTGCGTACTCGTATGGCTATCGCCGCAGACAATCGTCATTCCCGGCTGCGTCACCCCAGTTCCGGACCGATCACGTGCACGATGCCTTGGTCCGGCGAATCCATATCGAAAAGCCGCACTCCAAATTCCTTGCAATTCTGCTGCAGCGCTGCAATCTGTTTCGCCGCAATCAGATCTGTAATCGGAGTTCCCCGCGGCTCGGTAGGAATGTTGTGATCCACGGTCGCCACGGTCCGCGCAGTTTGCCGGACCCCTCGTCCCGCCGCGCGTAGTCCGTCAAAAGCCTGGGGCGAAGTCACCTCATGCACCAGGTGCAGATCAATGTAAAGGATGGGCGAACGCCCCGCCGGCTGCGCGACCAGGTGCGCTTGCCAAATCTTCTCGAATAATGTCTGCGCCATAGCCATGGAAATTGGAAGAAGAGGTGTCTCCTCAGTTTTTCACAGGCTGCCATCCGGCGGCAAGGTGCTTACTGCGCCTCAGGACAATGCCATTCATAACGCTGCAGTAAGTGCAGGTGCATCGTGCTCTTCAAAGTCGGGCGGCGTGGACGAGCAATGTGCGAGATAGGTGCTCGTCAGCCGTCCATCTCCTAGCGATAAGCAAATTGTGGGCCGGCGAATGTCAGACTCGTGCTGTAGGCGAGTGCACCAAATCCTGCCAGGCAAAACAATACGCAGTATGCTGCGATTGCAGCATCCGGTAGGCTCTTCCAGATCGCTTTTGCCCCAAGATACATCGCAACCAGAACGAACGGCATCGCCGGTGTCCAGAACCGCGGGTCCGTATAAGGCCAAGGAAAGATCAACAGGCTATATGCGATCAAGTAGCCGGCCAGCCATTGGGAGCGTCCCCACAGGGCGACACAATGCCCACCAGGAAACAAAGCAATGTCAGGGCCCCAAACGCAGCGTCGCAACGTGGTCCAGGGCGGCAGCTTGTCAGCGGCACGTTGACCATGAGTTCCCGAAATCCTCAATGAGAACGCAGATTCTTTCCCGCGGAGCGCCAAAACCCATCGTTGTGGAACATCTGCAGATCGAGGAAAGGATAATGATGTCCGGCGAAGGCCCCGGCGACAATGAGTCCTGGTCCTAGAACTCCGTCGGCGGCGAGCGCGATGGGGTGCTTCTTCACAGCGGGCCACGCAATTACAGCAATCGCGCCGATCAGCGCCAGTCCGATGAATCGCACTTCGATCGCACATGCCGCACAAGGCAGGAATGCAAGCCATTTCGTCCGACCCTCGAGCGTCATGAGCCAGCATGTACAAGCCGCAAGCATGTAGAAAAGAAAATCGCTCATGCCTTGGGTAATGAATTTCACGGCGGCAAACGACAAAAGTGTCAGCAGGCAGGCAACCGCCGACAGTATTCGCTCGAAACCGAGAGCGACCAGCGTGCGGTAACTCAAAATCAATGCGGTTACAAAGAGGAGGAGATTCGAGATAACCACCGTGGCGGACGAAAAAATCCCGGCCTTCATGAACAGAAAAATAAACAGGGGATATCCCTTCGGAAAGGCGAATCCGGGCCGCCGCAGTGCCTGGATCACTCCGTTACTCGCTGCCGAATCTGCCAGCGTAAGATAGGCGATCCCATCGCCCGTCAGCCGCAGCGGACTAAATGCCTGGATGGCATAAAGAACAATCGTCACGCCGAACGTGATGTAGAGGACTCGTTTCAGCAGGTTCATCGAGAAGGGAATCGGTCTTTCCGAAGGTTCATCAGCGAACACTTAGTTTTTCACAGCTCAACCCACGCGGCAAGCAGGGGTGCGACCGGAAGTTTCTGGCGAGCATTTACAATCGCACTATGCAGAGAAAAATCTTCTGGATGGTCTTCATGATTCTCGGACTGCTGGCCGATTTCCTGCTTCCATTCTGGTGGGCCGTCGGCGCAACTATTCCAATCATGTACCTTTCCTGGTGGGTGGCCTACCGCAGCGACTGGTTCTAAATATTCGGCACGAAAAAAGCGGCGTCCCAAAATCTCTCGGAACGCCTCTGAGTTCAACCCTTCTCAGGCAACTTACCGGTGGTGAAAGTCGTGCCGCTCCACGCGGGGTCCGGCCCTCCGCACATACGGGTGTGCATACGGGTGCGCGTAGTAGCCGCGATTTGCCCAGGTTCGTCCCCAAGGCACCGCGTCAAAAAATATCCCATGCCCGCGCCAGTCGAAATAAGGATGCGCCCATCCCCACGGAGCGAACGCCGCGCCAATCACAATGGCCGGGCCAAAATGGATTCCTAACCCGATCGCAAACCCGGGCCGCGGCGGCGCGAAGACCAGAAACGGATCGTAGGTCGGCACGTAAATGTACGCCGGATTCGTGGGCAGAATCTCGATGTCGTCGGCCGCGTCCACGACGTTGTCATACGGATTCGACTGCAGGTACCCGTATTGACGTGCCTGTTTGCGCATCCGTTGCACAGCATCCATCACGTCCGGACGTTGCTCCAGCACCGCATCGCCCAACTGCTGTGTCCAGGAAGCATCCTGCGCCATCATGCTCAGCACGGACGGAAACGGCAGCAGCGCCATCACGCTCGGGTCCCACTGCAAGTTGTCCTCACGGATGGCATTCGCCAGCGCATCTCCCTTCAACGCGCTGTGCTGATTTGCCCACGTCGAAGCTTCTGGAATCTGGTCTTCATAGGTCGAAGCCGTCAGAACCTGCGCCAGCAAAGGATCCGGATATAGCGCGATCCGTGAGACCAGGTCATCCAGTTGCTTCGGAGAAAGCATCTGGCTTGGAGAAGGTTCCGGCGCTTGCGCTGCTGCCTGATTCGGCGCAGCCGGGGGAGGAGGTGGCGGCGGTTCGTACTGCGCTTGGGCGTTCGCCTGCGCCGCAAACATCGCAAGCAGAAGAACGCTGGTTAAAAGTGGAAGCACCCGCCCGCCCGAACAGCATGCGAGCGGCGAACGCAAGCCGGTGTGTCGAGTAGTTGGTCGAATGTCTTTCATGGTCAATTTCGATGCGTCGAATCCTACAGAAGATGCTGGCAATTGCCAGACAATGCGCATCGAAAAGAGTGAAACTGCATAAGCGATTTTTCTTTAGCTATTTGCAGATCAAACGCATCTGCCGACAGGATCGTAAAGGAATGTTAAAGAAAGTAAAACTGATTCATGTGTGCACCGGAAAAAAGACTGGTCGCGCTGCACCGTAATCTACCGTGGCCGGGTGATGGCTCCCTCAGACGCGGAAGAAACGAGCGCCGCATATTTCGCGAATACTCCGGTGGAATATCGCGGCGGCAGGGCCTTCCATTGCTTCATCCGCTCGCGCAATTCTTCAGCTCCAATTTCCACCTCAAGTAATCGCTTGCGAACATCGAAATGAATGATGTCTCCGTCGCGCACCGCCGCGATTGGTCCTCCCAACGCGGCTTCCGGAGCGACATGTCCCGCCATCAGCCCGCGGGTTGCGCCGCTGAAGCGTCCATCGGTCAGCAGCGCCACGGAATCGCCCAGATCCTTCGCCCACGATCGCAGCCGTGACGCCGAGCATCTCGCGCATTCCCGGACCGCCTTTCGGACCCTCATTCCGAATCACAACCACATCCCCAGCTTTAATTTTCTTCGCCGTCACCGCAGCCATCGCCTCTTCCTCGGACTCGAAAACCCGCGCCGGACCGCGTTGCTCCAGCCGTTCGTGCCCACTGATCTTGGCCACGCATCCTTCCGGCGCAAGATTGCCTTTGAGAATGACCAGTCCCCCCGTCGCCTTCAGCGGCTTGTCGAGCGGCGCAATCACTTCCTGCCCCGGAGTCTCCACCGCGGTCTCACTCTCCGAATTGATGGTCAATCCCGTTACGGTTCTTGCCGACGGATGCAGGAATTTGCCGCGCAACAGCCGCCTTGCCAGCAGCCGCACTCCTCCAGCCCGATGCATGTCCGTCGCTACAAATCGCCCCGAGGGCTTCAGATCGGCCAGCAGCGGAGTCCGCTCGCTCACGGTCTGAAAGTCGTCGATCTCCAACGCGACACCCGCCTCCCGCGCTATGGCCAGCAGATGCAGCACCGCATTGGTCGATCCGCCCGTCGCGGCCACCGCCGCAATCGCATTCTCAAACGCTTCTCGCGTGAGAATGTCGCGCTGGCTTGATTCCGTTCTTGAGCACGTTCATCACAACCTTGCCGCAGTCGAACGAAACCTGATCCTTCTGCGGATCCATCGCCGGAACGCTGTTGAACCCCATCGGCGACAACCCAATCATCTCCATCACCGCCGACATGGTGTTCGCCGTATACTGCCCGCCGCATGCGCCCGCTCCCGGGCACGCCGCGTCCTCCAACTCCTTCAGTTCCTTGTCGCTCATCTTTCCGGCAACGTTGGCCCCGATAGCCTCATACACATCCTGGATCGTCACATCTTTCCCGCGATAGCTGCCCGGAGCGATCGTTCCTCCGTAGAGCACCATGCCCGGCAGATTCATCCGCGCCAAAGCCATCGCCCCGGCTGGAATCGTCTTGTCACAGCCCACCACGCACACCACGGCATCAAACATCTGCCCGCGGCATACCAGTTCGATCGAATCGGCAATCAACTCGCGGCTCACCAGCGACGCGCGCATTCCCTCCGTGCCCATCGTCTCGCCATCGGAGATCGCAATCGTGTTGAACTCCATCGGCGTCCCGCCCGCCGCGCGAATCCCTTCCTTCACCTTCGCCGACAGCCGCCGCAGATGAAAGTTACACGGCATGGTTTCGATCCAGGTGTTGGCTACCCCGATCAGCGGACGACTCAGATCGGCATCCGTGAACCCAACGGCCTTGAACATGGAGCGCGCTCCAGCCCGATCGCGCCCTTCAGTGATTCCGCGGCTAATGTGCTTGAGATCCATAGTTAGAAGTCCAGTGCTAGAAGTTCCGGTAAAAGATTACAGGACAAAGGAGTAAGGTTTCAAAGTTTCAAGGTTTCAAAGTTCCAACGTTCAGCGTCGACTCGTGGACCGTTGCAGTTCTCTGAAACCTTGCAACCTTGAAACTTTGAAACCTCCAAAAAAATGGGGAACCCGCTCTGCAGGTTCCCCCAGTCGCATGACGCTGCCCAGTGCCGTCATGCTTGCCCACTCAACCAAACCTGACCTATGCCCGCGCCGCCGCGCGAGACTCTTCGAGCGTCACTCCTGTCGGAGGATGCGACGATGTCCACGCCGCCGCATGCGTCGTGCCCGACCCTACATGAATGACATCCGCAATCGCATACCACTCGCGATAAAGCTGCCCGACCTGCTTCTGATTCACTTCCAGCGCCAGGGTGACCTGGTGATCTTTTTCCGCCGGCTCCGCCTTTACCAATGGCAGATCCAGCGCGCGGCGTGACGCCGCATTCAGAATCCGCATCAACGTCCCCTGCGTATTGCGATAACGAATGTGAAATTGCATGTCTGAGCCTCCCGTTCTTTGCACCCACATCTCGCCGGCCAATTTGGCGGGCGAAGTTGTAACTAGTGCGCAGGTTCTTCTTCCAGCAACATCTCTGACAATGCCGCACCCGCCGGAACCATCGGAAACACATTGGCCTCCGGCGCGCAATCGAACACCAGTAACTCCGGCTGCTCGGACCTCAGGAACCGGTCAATCTGATCGCCCGTCTCCTGCGAAACCGGAAATTCGCGCATCGCGTCTTCATTCAAACGAAAACTGTGGATCTTGTAAGCCTTCGCGATCTCCACAAAATCCGGATTGTCGCTCAAGTCCGTCTCCGCATAATTGCGCTCGATAAAACAGCTGCTGCCATTGCCGAACCATGCCGAGATATTTGTTGTCGATGATGACCATCTTCACCGGCAGTCCCAGCCGGTGAACCGAGCCAGTTCCTGGATATTCATCTGAAATCCGCCATCGCCTGAGACGCAGAGGACGCAAGCTCTCCGGTTTGGCGAGTTGCACACCAACCGCCGCCGGCAAAGCAAATCCCATGCCCCCAGCCCGCCCGAAGTGATAAATCCTCGCGGCGACGAGGACCGGTATCTCTGCGCCGGCCCACATCTGGTGCTGCCCCACATCCGTGATGACCACGCTATCCTGCGGCAAGCGGCTGAAAAGTTCGTCGAGAAAACGAATCGTCGGTTGCGCCAGCCCGCGCGGATCCAACTCCGCGCGATCCGCGCCGCACGCAACACTGCGCCATTCCTGAAAGTCGGGAAGCGTATGCCGGCGCAGTTCGGCGTGAAACGCGGGAATCGTATCCGCCAGATTGCCAATCACCGGAAGGTCGCAGGGACGCACCCGGTCCAACTGCGCAGGATCGATTTCAAAATGCACAATCCTCGCATTCGGTGCGAACCGTGTGGGATCGCCGGTGACCCGGTCATCCAATCGTGCTCCAAAAACAAAAAGCAAATCGGTTTCGTGCAGCGCCGTATTCGCGGCGCGCGTCCCGTGCATGCCTACCATTCCAAGATAGTAGGCAGTCTCCGGATCAACCGCTCCCAGGCCATGCACGGTAGCGAAAGTCGGAATGTTCAAATCGTCCAGCATGCGCCGCAACTCGGGAATTGCCTCGGACAGCTTTGCGCCCGCCCCTACCAGCGCAACTGGTTTTTTCGCTTGCCGAAGCAGATTGAAAATCGTGTCGGTGAACGTGCCGATGGTAGCTGTCTCGGCCTGCCGCGTATGCGGTTTGAATGCGACCGGCCCCGAGAATTCCTTCTTCGCCTTCAGCATGTCCGTCGGGATGTCGATGACCACGGGCCCCGGACGCCCACTGCGTGCCCAATAGAAGCCTTCGGCAGTAGCAGCTACCAGAAACCGGAGCCGAAGGCAGCAGAAAAA
>CAVXVD010000011.1:0-18025 GCA_963765015.1 uncultured Acidobacteriota bacterium
ATATGCGTTGGTCGTTGGCGTGGGCGCGGGCGGAGGCGCATCGCAGGCGCTTCGCCCGACGGCCACTTACACGGGCAGTCCTACCCCGCAGGGACCCCGAAGGCAAGCCTTAAACCACCGGCCGGAGCCCCTCAGCCCGGCCCCGGCCGGGCCGGAACCGCCCCCCGGCGCGAAATCTCCCCATACCGACTCCAGAGGTCACCAGCACGAGCGCGCAACCGCCGGTGAAGAGCATCAGGAACGGCGAGGGCAGCATGAACCAGGCGACCACCCCCGCCGCCGCCGAGAGCGCCCCACACAGGTAGCAGTAAAACGCGCTGGCCTTGGCGCTTTGCACTCCCTGCCGCAGGATCGCTTGCAGGGCCTGATCGTTGCGCGCCAATCCCTCCGCGCAGGCCCTCGAGCAAACCACCCGCGGCGCCTGCCACCTCGAGGCACTGCGCGCAAACCGCCCGCCCGCAGTAGGCGCAGACTCCCACCGCCTCCGCTTGGTGTTCAGGCATCTCACCGCGATGCTCGCCTCCGCGACGGAGGCGCCTCAGTCCTCATGACCATTCAGTCCCGGAGGACATGGCAATCTTACCCGCCGGGATTCTTCACCAGGTACTTTTGGTGATAGTCCTCGGCCGAGTAGAACTTCGTCGCGGCGGCGATCTCCGTCGTGATTGGCCTTTGAATTTACCCGACTTGTCCCACCGCATCTTCACCTCCTCGGCGGTCTTCTTCTGGGCCTCGCTGGTGAGAAGATGGCCGAGCGATATTGCGTGCCCACGTCGTTGTGCTGGCGGTTGAGCGTCGTCGGATCGTGCATGCGGAAGAAGAGTCGAGCAAGGAGGCGTAGCTGAGCCGGGAGGGATCGATGACGACTTGAATCGATTCCGCATGGCCAGTGCCGCCAGTGCAAACTATCTCGTAGGTCGGGTCCCGGTCGTGCCACCGCTGTACCCCACTGTGGTCTGGATGACGCCGGATATCTGGCGAATCTCCTCCATGCCCCAGAAACAGCCGCCCGCCAGGATCGCCGTTTCGTGGGTCGGCGCCTTGATCAGCCCCGCCTTGACGAACGGCCCGAGATATTCGCCGTACCCGCCTTGTCCATCTCTGTCGACGCGGGATGAATCTTCAGCGCCGCCGAGTTGATGCAGTACCGCAAACCGTTGGGGCCGGGGCCGTCGTCGAAGACGTGGCCAAGGTGCGAATCGGCCGCCTTCGAGCGCACCTCCGTCCGCCGCATGCCCAGGGCCTGGTCCGACTTCTCCACCACCCCCCGGCCTATCAGCGGCTGCGTGAAGCTCGGCCAGCCGGTGCCGGAATCGAACTTGTCCAGCGAGCTGAACAGCGGCTCGCCCGACACCACGTCCACGTAAATGCCCGGCTTGTGGTTGTCCCAGTACGGGTTGTGGAACGGCGGTTCCGTGCCGCACTGCTGGGTGACGGCGAATTGCTCGGCGGTGAGTTGGCGCTTCAACTGCGGCGCTTCGGGCTTTTTGAAATCTTTCATCTGTTCCGGTTGGTAAGTTGAGTCCTTGGCAGCCTGCGCGCCCCGGGCGCACCAGGGCGACGATCGCCACGGCGGCCACCGCCGCCGCCACCAGTGTTGCAGTCTTGATCGAGTTCATGCTCATTCGGTCCTTTCAGCGTTCAAGCCTTGCCGCCGGGTTCCGCATCCCGGCCTTGCAACTGTTGGTCGCTCCTGCCGCAGGAACCTTACATGGAAATTGGTATTTGTCACATGCATCCCCCTTCATCCTTCCCCGTTTTCCCCCAGCTTTTTCAAAGGAATCGTCGACCTGGCTTGTCAAATGGTTAAAGATGACAATCCATGGCCGCCTGTGACGACAAGGCCCGGGGAGACGAGTGCCGGCTTGGCGGCCAGGAAGGTTTTGAGAGTTTAGTTCGGCAATACCAGCGCATGATTCACTCGCTTTGCTACCGCCTGACCGGCTCGATGGAGGAGGCCGAGGACCTCGCCCAGGAGACGTTCTTGCAGGCTTACCGGCACATCGAGGAGTTCCGCGGCGAGGCCAAGGTGTCCTCCTGGCTTTATCGCATCGCCGTCAACCGCTGCCTGAACTGGCGCCGGCGGCGGGACCGCCAGACCCGGATCCACCAGGAGTGGAGCCGCCAGGAACCGGAGACCGAGTCTGGCGATTCCCACCGCGGCCAGCAGATCCAGGAGGTCCTGACGAAACTGCCCGCCAAACAGCGCGCCGCCATCGTCCTGACCACCTACGACGGCTTGACGCACGACCAGGCCGCCCGGGCGCTCGGCTGCTCCACGGCCACCGTCTCCTGGCGCGTCTTCGCCGCCCGCCGCAAGCTCAAACGCCTCCTGAAACGCCTCGGGGGGACCGGAGGCGAGCCATGAAAAACTCTGACCTGGATAGAGCGCTCAAGAGCGCCGCGGTGCCGGAACGGCCCGAGGCCTACTGGGAGGAGTTTCCCCGCCGGGTCGCCGCCGAGGCCCGGCGGCTGAAATCCCGGCCGGAAGCCGCGGCCGGCGGCCTCCACCCCGCGCCGTTGGCGACGTCGCTCTCGTTGCGCTGGGCCGCCTTTGGGCTCGGCGCGGCCGTGCTGGCCGTGTGCCTCACCTTCGCTCTCGGCCTGTGGCAGGGCCGGCCCGGGGGCATCACGGGCAGGAGTTGGCCGCGGCACGGAAGTATTTTCACGAAATCGAGGCCCTGTTCCCCCACCAGGTCCGGGCGATCGTGTTGGGCCGCGACGCCCCGCGCCTGGTCCTGGCCGACCAGCCGAACGTGGCGGCCTCGAGGCCGCTTTTCCTCAAGGATCCGGGTCCCAGGGGCTCGCAAGATTATGTGACGTTCAGCGGCCAGCAAATCCGGTTCGACGGCAAGGTTTGCGAGGTGCTGCTGGACCACCAGGGCGAGGTGCTGCTGATCGGGCCCAAGGCGGTTTGGTCCGCCGCCAAGGACCTGGCCACCAGCGACCCGGTACCAGGTCGACGCCTGCCCTTTGGAGGCGACCTTGTGAAGCCGCTCTCGATGCCCTGGCTTGGCCTGGCCGCGCTGCTTTCGCTGGCGCGGTTGCCCGCCGGGGCCGAGGTGGAGTTTTTGCCCGAGGCCGAGCCGGCCCAGGTCTTCGGCGGGGCGGCGCAGACGCTCTGGCTCCGGTGGCATAACCCGGGCTCACAACGTTTCGGCCGGCATTTGGCCGCGCGCCTTTGCCAGGCCAGCTCCGCCACGGCCGCGCCCTTCGGCATCACCCCTTGGAAGACCCTCGAAGTACTGCCCGGCCAAACCGTCATCGAGTCCGCCAGGCTCACCTTCCCCGCGGTGAACGCGGAAACCCGCTTCATCATCCAATGGATTGCCGGCGCCAACCGCGTCCTGGGCGTCTGCAACGTGCTGGTCTATCCCACCAACCTGCTCGGGCAATTGCGCCCGCTGCTGGGCGAAGAGCCCATCGGGGTTCTCGACCCGCAAGACGAGCTTAAACCGCTGCTGAAGGCCGCCGGCGTGGGCTTCCTGGACCTCGAGGAGACCACGCTCGAGAATTACCGGGGCAAGCTCGTGATTGCCGGCCCTTTCCAGAGCGAGTCGCAGGCGCACGAGGGCCTGGGGTTCGGCTCCGCGCGCGATTTCACTGCCTTCGCAGCGGGCCATCATGGTAGAGACGAAGTCTCCGGAACCGTCATAACTGAAGCCTGCCGCCTTTTCCCACGGCGAACAGTAGTACGCGCTGGCAATGTGCGCGATGTGGTGCTCGAGATGATGCTCTTGAAAACGCAATTGCGAGGGATCGACCTCAAGCGCGGCACTCAGGAGTGAGCGAACATCCCGCATGGCTGCTTTGCGCTGGCGCAGGCGGATGAAGTTGAGAATCTTCGCCGGATTGGCAAGAGCGTATTGAACTTTCTTGCTGAGATTGGCGTCGCTATCCTGTCCGACGGCCACATGCTCTACATCGGAGATCTTCGCGCCCACGGCGTCCAGGCAGGCCTTCACCGCAAGTGCGGGAAAGCCACCAAAGTGTTTGTGGCGATTGAGGCGTTCCTCGGCAATCGCGGATTTCACCTCGCCGTCTAGGACGATCGCCGCGGAGGCGTCGGCGTGGAACATATTGAGGCCCAAAATGAGCATGAACTAACTGTGTCTCCCCTGGATGTGGATCGGATGTCTGGTCATTCGCTCGGAATGGCGTTCAAGCTGGGCTTCGTGGCCGGCATTCTTTGCGCTGCGTCGAGGAATGCGGCGGTATCAACGGCCCGTCGCTCTCCGGTTGCGAGCGATTGCTCGATGCAGAAAGTCGCGAGCGTGGTGCACACGAGGTCCGCGAACGAAATCGGCAATTCGGCGCCTTTGACGATGGCCGCAACGAAAGCAGCCCATTCGGCTGGATGGCCTTTGTCCTGACGCCAACGGGAATGTTCAGTTTGCTTCTTCCCAGCGCGCACCAGCTCGAGGCGTCGAAAATCTTCGAGGACCGCGGTACTACCCCCGCCGAATACTTCAATGCGCTCTTTGGAAAAGGAGCGGTCGCCATTCGCCAGGTAACTGATCGTTCCCTCGGAGCCGTTGGCGAAGCGGAGGGAGATCAATACATTGCTCCCACTGTAGCGGGGTGAATGTGCAACGGCGCGGGCGTCAACTTCCACGACGGGCGAGGCGGCCAAGAACATAAGCAGATCGGCGAAGTGGCAAACTTCGCCGACGATGCGGCCTCCGCCCTGATCGCGATCGTTGACCCAATGGTCGAGCGGAAGATATCCGGCATTGACGCGGTAGTGCAAAGCCAGCGGCTCGGTGATCGGAGAGAGAAACGCCTTCATCCGTGCGGCCATCGGAGCGAAGCGCCGATTGAAACCGACCATGAGCCGGGGCCGATCTTCAGGGCGGATTCCTAAATAAGCACGCACAATGGTCCGCAACTCGTCTTCCGAGAGGCAAAGCGGTTTCTCGCAAAACACATGCTTCCCTGCCGCGAGTGCGGCGAGCACCTGCCGGGCGTGCAGGTGGTGCCGTGTCGCGACCACTACCGCATTAGTCGCGACATCGCGAATCAGTTCGGTTTCATCGGTGGTGCAATGGTGGAAGCCGAACTTGCTGGCTGCGCTTTTGGCATGAGATCCGGAGGCGGCGCAAACCGAAATTAACGATGTGTTGGATGACTCCTTCATCGCGGGAATCAGCGTGGATGAGGCGAAGCCGCCGGCGCCGAGCAATCCGATGGCGAGGCTTGTCGGATGCACCCGAGGCGAGACTGGGGCAGGCGTCTGCAACAGAGCGAGTGTCTGGGTATCGTCACAGGTCCCGGGATATTGAATGACGACGCCCAGAAACGGCTCCAGCGATCTGCCGGTAATTAAGTCATAGGCATTTTGGGCGCGCTCGATGGGAAAGCGGTGCGTGATGAGCCGGCCGATATTCAATTTTTTGTCGGTCAGAAGCTGCACGAAAGCTTCCATATTGCGCGTCTCGGTCCAACGCACATAGCCGATAGGATAGTCGCGGCCTTTTTGTTCGTAGGCAGTGTCGTAACGGCCCGGACCATAGGAGCGCGAAATGCGGAAGTCGATTTCCTTTTCGTAGTAGGCCTTGCGCTCAATGTCGAGGCCAACGGTGCCGACTGCAACCACAATCGCTCGGTCTCGGGCGATTGTACCCGCGAGGTTCACGGGATCGCTGCTGGGAGTCTCGGCAGTAATGAGGACCGTGTCAACGCCTGCTCCCCGCGATGTTTCCAGACACAGATCGCGAAAGGCAGAGGCGGAGTTCGCTACGGCATCGGCGCCCAGATTTCGGGCCAGGTCGGCGCGTTTGGAGTTGATATCGATTCCGAGTGCGCGACAGCCTGCAGCTTTCAGCAATTGGACCGTGATCTGGCCCAGCAAACCCAATCCAACGACGGCAACGAGATCTCCAAGCTTGGCCTCAGCGGTACGAATGCCGTGAAGGGCAACGGCGCCTAAGGTCGCGAAGGCGACTTCCTCGATTGATACGTCTTCTCCCGCACTCGGCGCGAGTTCGGGAACGCGAGCGACCAGAAGCCTGGGGACACAGGCGATTTCGGCGTGAACGGCAAAGCCCGCTCCCGCGCAGGCAACGCGGTCGCCGGGACGAATGTCGGTAATGCCCTCGCCAACAGCAATCACAGTTCCGGCGCTGCTGTATCCGGGACTCTGCGGCTGATCGAGGCGGCTGCGGACGGTTTGAATCGCGGAAAACAATCCATCGCGCTGGACTTTGCTGATTACATCGCGCACCAGATCGGGACGAGACCTGGCTTTTTGCAGAAGGCTCTTGCGGGCAAACTCGGCAGAGGCGCGTTCCGTGCCGGCGGAAACTACCGACGCGGCGATGCGCACCAGCACACAGCCGGGGAGCAGCTGCGGCGTGGGAACTTCTTCCACGGTAAGCTCGCCGGTGCGCGCGTGTTGGAGAACCTGTTTCATCGTTAACTCGACTGGGAGCCGCTGCCGTTCAGTGACGGATTCAACTTTGAGCGGACCGCGCGGAATTTTCCGTTCGCCTCCCGCTCAATTTCCTGCACATACTCAAACCTGACCCCAATCGTGGGACTGATCCATCGTTGAATTTCGCGAGCGATCGCCATTTCGTCTGCCGTGCTGTACGTTGGCCTGCGGACGGCGCGGACCGTGATCTCCCCTAGCCGTTCCTGAACGATCTGCACTTCTTCGACATTCAGCGCGTCCTTAAACACATAATCAAAGCGCATGATGTGCGCACCCTCAGGGGTCACGACGTAATCATCCTTGCGGCCTTCGATGCGAAGGATGGCACGCGATTGGCGCCCACAGGGACAAGGGCGATCCTCTTGTTGCCACACTCCAGTATCTCCGACCTCATAGCGGACGAACGGAAAGGCCTCGTTGGCAAAGCCCGTGCACAAAATAGACCGCGCTGGATTGCCCTTCTGCAGTTCAACGCCCTCCATGATGCCGAACTCGAAGTCTTCATGGTAAACGAACTCGGGACAATGCGACGCATTGCCGCAGCCTTCGGAGCATCCGTACTGGTCGGTCAGGATCGCTCCGGTAAATTTCTGGATCGCGCGGCGCTGAAAGTCGAGCAGGTTTTCGGCCCCAGTAAATACAGCGCGGGGAGACGATTTTAGCGACAGTCCTGCGACTCCGGCGTGCAGAGCGAGCATGTGAATGATGGACGGATAGCCGGAATAAAACTCGAACGGATGCGAATTCAGAAATTCGACCACGCTGGCAATCTTCTCAGGAACCAAGTGATGCATGGTCAGCAGCGCCTGATGCAGGGGCTTGTTCCAGCGCCAGAACGGAGGAGTGCGCTGATCGAGCGGCACGACTCTCTTCCCGGTAAAGTTGGCATGGAGTGCGCCAGGCTGGACTCCAAAGCGGCTGCGGTGGCGCCACCACACGGCCCACTGGAAGGCAATCGCGGGCTTCGTAACGTAGAAATGCAGCGCTTTGGCGGTGGTCCCACTCGTATGGCGAAAGACAAGATCGTGTTTGGAAGCTTTTTCGGAAACCAGCCGGTCGAAGTTCTGCCGAACATCTTCTTTGGTCAGGATTGGCAACTTGGCGAGATCTTCGCGGCATTGAATGTCGGCGGGCACAAGCTTCAGACTTTTCCAGCGCTCCCGGTAGTAGGGGACACTCTCGTAGGCGTGACGGATGATGCGACGGAGTTGCTCGTTCTGGTAGGCCTCGATCTCGGACGCGCTCCATTTCTCGGAGGCAAGCAACTCCTCGAGACGCTGCTCGAAGGCGCGGCCAGAGCGGACGCGCGCCTCTTTGGCACCGTAATACCAGCACGCCGCATTCTGCAGAAAAACCGGCAGCCGAGGATAGAGCTGTTCGACGAGAACCGATTCGCTCATGGCCGCGGCACCGTTTCGACCATCGGCTGAGCGAATCCTCGGGCAGGATCCTTTTCCACATGGCCCTTCCATCCGAAATGAGGCTCGAAGTGGAATGCATCTCCCCCGGCGATCCCAGTGAGTTGCCGGTTCCACGCGGCGTCATTGCTGCGAATCACGACCTCGTTCCAGGAGTGTTCGGACAACGGGAAACTCCGGCATAGAAAAGCGCGGGAGACAATCGGAATCTTGTCCGGATCGAATCCCATCAGGTACGCGCATGCTGCATCTACGCTCGGAGGATGCACTCCAAAGATCACGGTTCCGGCGCGCACCGGGTCCGGATTCAAAGGACCTCTTCCCTGCCCGGCGATTATTCCGTCGACGAGTGCGTAGTGGCGCTTTCGATTCTGCCGTCCGGAGGCGCGCAGAGTCCCATCAGGATTGCCGTAGGAAACAATCTTGTTGAGATCGAGACACATGCGCCAGACCGTGCCGTTGCCAAACCAGTTCCCGCTGCGAATAGTGCTCTCGGTCTCGCCGAAGACAGGCTTGCCTGCACTGCGGGCCACGCGGTGAACCCATGGTCCCACGCCTGGCATGCGAACGGAAAGACGGCGGATGGCGGCAGCAACCTTGCGCTCGGTGCGGTGCTTGAGATCGGGATTGGGATGCTCGTCGCCACCGTGCAGCGCCGCGCCCTCGGTGTGATGCGGCAGCCAGTTCTTGTCGGCGTTGACTCCGACCAGATTCTTCAAACTGGCAGTCAGGCCAGCTTTTTTGTGAGTCTTCCACTTGGGAAGACTAAAAATGACATCGCACTGGATCGCGCAACCGGCGATCAGATATTCGTGACGGCCTCCGCTGTGGTGGCGGTTCACGACTCCGGCGTCATAGTCGGCTCCGTAGTAGTGGCCTGCACCGGGATGATCGGCGAATTCGCTGTGCTGCGCCAGATCAAAGGCGATCGAACCGTAGGGATTCGAAGGAAGCTTGCGCCGCTCGACGACGACATCGCCACGCGTGGTCCACTCCTCCTGGCGCAGATCGATGATCTCGAAGTGAAGGCCGTGCTTGCGGTAGAGATTTCGAATCGTATCCAGCCCGAGCAGTTCGACCATCCCCGAAAAAGACGCATCGGTTTGGGGCGCGTCGGCCAGAATTATTTTGCCGGTGGGGCCAATCGCCTTCCAGACGTAGTCGGCGACCACTCGAATAATGCTTCCGTGCGTGATGACATAACGCCAGCCTTCGGGATCGCGGGGATGACACTGGTGCACCATGTTCGGTTTCAAGAGAACCGTTTCACCGGGGCGCATCAACTGCTGCAGTGGATTCCAATCGGATGTGCCGAATCGGGCAGCGTCGAGGCCGGCAAGCTGAAAACATCCGCGAACGGCTTCGTAGGCGGGATTCGAAACCGATCCTACATCGCCGAAGGCATACTCCGGATAGGAACGAGAGGGAGAGAATGGCGGCTGCTCGCAGTATTGAGCCTCTCCGCGCCAGGCGACGACCGTCGTGTCGGTTAAACCATTCATCACTGACTCGGCCCTGAGGACGGCGGGGTTGGGTTCTTTTCGGAGCGTCGCAGTTCAAATATCTTTGCCTTCACGTGGAAGACTTGCACGGCCTGAAAGCCGCAATAGATCAGGCCGGGCATTCCGTCGAGAAATCCCAGGCTGAATACGTACTTGAAAAGAAAGAACCACAGCGGAGCACCGGGCAGGCGCAAAAACTTTGTCTTCAGCCAGCGGCGTCGCTGAGCCTGGGTGCCGAAGTACGATGCGGAAAGTTGCCCGTTGGCGTCGCCTTCCACCCACACCTTCGCTTCCCAGTTGGAGTACTCGTCGTGCTTCTGGATGTAGCGCGAGAGCGAAGAAACATTGTGATGGATGAGCGGATGACGCAGCCTCGCAGTATTTCCTTCCACCACCACGTGTTCGTGAATCTCCATGTCAGCCATGGAAGTGTCCTGATCCTTCAGCCGGCATTCGTACGCGCCTTTGCCGCGGCGGAAAAGAGACAGCTTCCAGAAGCCCGCGCCGCCATGTCGAAGCGGGCGGCCCAGAAAGTACATCTGCAGGGAGACGTAATACCCGTTGATATCAGGATTTCGAATCGCAGTTTTTATCTCTTCCACGAGTTCTGGAGTGAGCGCCTCGTCGGCATCGACCAGAAAGATCCAGTCAAAGGCCAGCGGAAGATTTTCCATGGCCCACTGGCGCTTTTTCGGCCAGCCGCCTTGATAGTGAAATTGCAAGACCTGAGCGCCGTACGATCGCGCGATTTCGCACGTCGCGTCTGTACTGCCAGAGTCGATGACGTAGACCTCGCCGACTTCCCGGAGCGCCTCAAGACATCGCGGCAGATTCTTTTCCTCATTGCGGGTTGCCACGATCACGCTGACCGGGAGCTTCGCGCTCGTCGGCAGCGGTTCTGTCCGCGCGATTTCTTCCGTCTTGGGCATGGGAGGCAAGAATTACAAATGCAGCTCACACCAGCGCTGCAGAATGTACAACGACCAAGGACGCGACCACGAGACCGAGCCACTCAGGAAATTATTCCACACCGATTGCACCACTTTGCCATTCAAGAATCCGCCGAGCGGACCCTGACCGATGCGCTTCTCATTCAGGACCGGATCGATCTCCGAGCGAAGTTCCTGACGCATCCATTGTTCGAAAGGCAGAGTAAAGCCGCGCTTGGGACGATGGACGATCCCGTCAGGCAGCGACCCGGCCAGAGCCTCGACCAGCAGTTTCTTGGGCGTTCCGTTCAGTTTCATCGCGCCCGGAAGAGCCAGCACGGCTTTGGCCAACAGGTGATCGATGAGAGGAACTCTGAGTTCCAGGCCCTGGGACATACTCATAAAATCAGCGTCGCGCAACAGTGTATTGAGCATATAACAGCGCGACTCGAGATAGGAAACACGGTTCACGGGGTCGAGAGAACGAGATCGCAGAAGTCGATCATGCTGCGAAGCGGAGGCGGCTTCGGATGCAGCGGCATTTTCATCACGAAGCAGCGCGTCGCGCTGATCGGTCGTGAACAGCATGCGGGCGAGAAAGTAGGGATGGATCACGCGTCCATTGTCTCGCGCCAGGGAGGCGAGTTTGCGATTCTGGTCGGACGCAGGAGCAATCGCAGCGAAGGCTGAAGCAAGGGCGCCGCGAGCGCTCTGAGGTACGTGATTCCAGGTGCGCGAAAAGCGCTCCATTCGGGGGACGGTGCGAAAAGAGGAGTATCCGGCAAAGACTTCGTCGCCGCCGAGGCCCGAAAGAGCAACCTTTACGCCAGCTCGACGCGTCTCGCGGGAGACGAAATATGTGTTGATTCCGTCCATCGTTGGGAGGTCCATCGCATGCAATGCATCGGGAATGGCGGCGAAAACCTCGGACTGGGAGACATTGATTTCGTGATGGTCAGTGCGGAACTTGGCCGCTACTGCCCGGGAATGTTGCGCTTCGGAAAAATCTGCCTCGCGGAAAACGATGGAGAATGTGCTGGGAGTAACTCCGCCGCGGCTGAGGATGCTGACTAGCGCGCTGGAATCGATTCCACCGGAGAGAAAAACGCCCACGGGCACGTCGCTGACGAGTTGCAGACGTACTGCCTCTTCGAGAGCTGGTTGCAGCTCGCGGGCGATGTAATCCGTGGCTTGCTCGGGAGAAAGCTCCGCCGGCTGCGGGGGATCGTCGACGAGATCCCAATACGGCGACTGGCGCAGGGTCCCAGCCTCCCAGGCCAGCGTATGGCCAGGAGGGAGCGCCTGAATTCCTTCCACCAAAGTCAGGGGATCATAGGCGGATCCATACGCCAGGTAATTGATCAGGCCGGCGGGGTCCATGCGGGCCGGGACAAGGCCTGTCCCCAGCAACGTGCGAGCTTCGGAGGAGAAGAGGAAATAAGAACCAGACTGGGCGTAATAGAGCGGCTTGATGCCCATCGGGTCGCGGGCAATCAATAAGCGGTGATGGCTCGCATCCCAGAGCGCAAAGGCGAACATGCCGCGGAACTTCGTCAGGCAGTTTTTGCCCCAGCGCGCGTAGGCCTTCAGGACGACTTCGGTATCGGAGTGGCTGACGAAGTGTGTGCCCGCTTGTTCGAGTTCAGCGCGGATATCGCGGAAGTTGTAGATTTCGCCGTTGTAGACGATCCAGTTGCCGGTCTCGGCATCGTGCATGGGCTGATGCGCCAGCGGAGAAAGATCGAGAATCGCGAGGCGGCGATTGCCTAATCCGATTTCGGCCGGAGCCGGGACGGAATCGCGCAGCAGGATCGTGCCCGAGTCGTCGGGTCCGCGATGCGCGAGCGATTTTGTTCCACGCTCGAGCACACCTTCCGGTAACTGCGCATTGTCAGCAACGATGCCAAAAATTCCGCACATTTACGAAATCACTCGGGCTTCCATCCTATCTGGGAGATCGCCAGGCCATTGGTCATTGAACCTTCTCGACCGCGATGTGAAGGGCATACGACCCAGCACCTGATGCGCACCCGGTGTATGCCGTGGAATAGGTAATGGGACTGTTTCCTGCGGACCAGAGATTAATATTTCCTCCGCCGAAATTCGCGGGCTGCCCGAGCGACAGGCTGTTGCCGCCGGAGACGCCCGAACCGGAGAGCGGCACGCGGAGGCTTCTGGCTGCGGCTTCATCCTTCCAGTGAATGGTGACGGCTGTGTCTGCATTCCCGGGCGAAGCACAGGCGGTCGTCGAGTCCAGGTAGTAGCTGATCCGATAGAGGCCGGGGCCACAGGCAGAAGGCGCACAGAGATTGGTCGCGGCAATGCCCGCGGTTTGGCCGGTCAGGGACACAACTCCTCGCGCGTTAATCCCGCTGGAGGAACCGGCTCCGTCCCCGCAGCCAACACACTTTCCCGTTACCGTGAGGCTGCCGTTGATAGTCACCGGAACATTGAAGGTTTTCGCGGAAGCGGTGAGCTTCTCCTGCGGATTGTCGTCGGGAAACTTTCCGATGTATTCGCGAACGTCCTTCTGCGCGCGGCTGTAGAGCGTGTCGATGTCACCTTCGTAGCCGAGGTCAAGATCGTTGACATCGGCGGGCGGCCGGTGATTCGCGGTAGCCCAAGTCTTCCCCCAATTGCTGTCCCCGAGCGTAACCAGTGGCGTGAAGCCGCCGCCCCGGCCGCGATATCCGAAGTTCAGCCTGCCTTTATACCCATTGAGAGATTGCTGCGGAAGGTTGGCTGACTTCAGAATGGTCGCGCCGGGAAAACGCCATCCATCGGCGTGCAAGGCTTCGATGTTGGCCGCCGAAGTGGGCGTCGAGGCCGAACCTGCGATCGTATTGGCCTCGGCCACCACCGCCCACGATGGATGCGTCGCCACAATTCCGCCAGCAGGTAAAACGTCGCCCTGCAAGGGCAATGCAGGCGAGGAGTAAGAGGACGTAGACATATCCTGGTCGGGACTGAGCACAATCGATCCCGGCCAGAAGTCGAGGCGAGGCATGTAGAGATTGTCCGACAGGCTCTCCCCCGCATTCGTGTAAGAGGAGAGTCCTTCACCATGATCGGTAAAAGAACAGGTCAAAGTCGCGCACGAACTCTGCTGAACCGTGGTGAGAAGATAGTTGCCCGTCCCCTGAGGATAGGGACGAGGTATCGTGCCGCCGTCCCAGTCCATCTTGAGGATCTTATAGCTCGATGCCCCGGCGATCCGGGGAAAGGTTCCGGTGATGCTGCCGGAACCGTTGGTGTGGGCGTGCCCGGCGGGCAGAGGAACGCCATCGCCGAACTTGGCATGGACCGGGACCACCCAGTACAGCCAGTTGTGCGAGCCGGACTCCGCACCCCAGTTGGGAAACACGCCGGCGGGGCTGTTCGCAGTCAGACCCATGATTCTTACCTGAACGCCCTGCGCCATAATGGCGGCGCTGCCGACGTTTCCGTATGGGCTGTACTTCTGGCAGGACGGGGACGGCTCGAAGTAGACGTTATCGGTGATCAACCCGGCGTATCCGCCTCGCTGGTTGCTGACGCGCACTCCGAACACCGACCAACCCTGAATCACGCTGTCGGAAATCTTCAGGCTGTTTCCCGACAACCACTCCACGCCTTTGCCGGCACACTGCAGCGACAGGTTGAGATTCTTCAGCCAACCCACTGCGGACCATTTGTTGAAAGGTCCCGGAGCCGAGATGACCGCGCCACAATAGCTGGGATTGCACGTGACACCTCCACCGCCGAGACTGCTTTCGAGCCCATCGAGCAAGAAGGCCTGATCGTCATCCACCTGGACAAAGGAGCCAAAACTCCCGCCGGGAGGAGGCCAGCGCGTGCTCACGTTGAAAACGCGGGTCTGCTCGGCGTTGACTTCGATGAATGGCTTGGTGCCGGCAACCATCATGGGACGCCCGCGCGGTCCTACGAGGGTGATATTCACGTAGGAGGTCTTGACGTGGTCTCCCACAAAAATGCAGGCATCATTGGGCGTATAGCAATTCAGCACGGAGCCCGCAAAGTCGACGGTCTGATTATCCGCTCGAATGGAGATGGGAGCGAAAACATCGTACTCGCCGGGAGGAATGATGACGCGGCCGGACTGCGAGGATGGATTCGGCCCGGAAGGTGTGAACCGGGCGGCGATGGAGGCTTCCTGAATTCCGCTGGAAGCGCTGCCGACGGCGTATCCGGAAGGATGGGAATTCGTGGTGGTGAACTCCAAGGTACCGGGATGGCCGTCGCCTTTGCAGGTCCCGCCGGTGACGCGAACGGCCTCGGCGGTACCTGTTCCGGAGATATAAACGTAATACCAAGGCTCGGCCGCAATCACTCCCGGCGGACAAGGATTGAGAGTCACGGAGTTCCGGCCAGTCGCATGCAGGGCGGAATCCGGGCTTTGCCGCCAGTTGAAGTCGGTTGCCGATCGAACCGCGCTGGCCGCAAGCGGTCCGGAAGCGGCGGCAGAGGCATAAGGACCATGATGCAACGATAGGCAGATAACCAAAGCCAGGACGACGACCCCAACCGAGGCCGATAAGGCCTGAACGTGCGATCGCATGGAACGGAGGACCTTGACGAGAGGATGATGAGAATCGAACATAGCGCCTCCTGCTCTGCGGCTGGGTCAAAAGGAGTTAAGGGAGTTCACGCCTACTCTAAGACCTGGAGGCTGATTTCACCAAACTGAACTGCGCGAATGCGGCCAGCGGCGGGCTAATCGCACCATTGTGAGGGCAGTTGATGCGGGCAGAATTCTGTTGTATCGTGCGTTTTGCTCCTTTTTGAGACGCGGCCGGAGAGGTGCGCGTCCGGTACTACTCATTCTCGAGGAAGTGCCGAATACAATGGTTTTCATGTCCATTTCTGCCAACGTGGTACTGGGTCACGGAGTCAAGATCTTCCAGCCCGACCTGGTTAACCTATATGGCTGCACGTTGGGTGACGAGACGAAAGTCGGCGCCTTCGTAGAGATTCAGAAAAACGCGATTATCGGCAGCCGTTGCAAGATTTCGTCGCACACGTTTATCTGCGAAGGCGTGACCATCGAAGACGATGTATTCGTGGGGCACGGAGTCATGTTCACGAATGACTTGTACCCGCGGGCGACGGCTGACGGGCGTTTGCAAACTGAAGAAGATTGGGAAGTGGTGCCGACGCGCGTGAAGCGCGGAGCATCGATCGGGAGCGGAGCGGTGATTCTGGCAGGAGTTACGATCGGAGAGGGCGCGCTGATTGGCGCCGGAGCCGTGGTGACCCGCGATGTGCCGGATCATCAGATTGCCAAGGGCGTTCCGGCGAGGCTCGGGCGCAGCGTTGCACAGCAACCTAAGTAGAGATCAGTTCATAGATATCCGGCGGGAGGAACTTTGATTCGAATCGGCGTGATCGGTTATGGCTACTGGGGCCCGAACCTGGTGCGGAATTGTTTTGAGACACATGGGGTTCAGGTGGCCTCGGTGAGCGATTTGCGGGCCGACCGGCTCGCGGCGGTGAGCAGTCGCTATCCGACGGTACGTACGACGCAGAATTGTCGCGAGCTAATCGAAGATCCTTCCATCGACGCCGTTGCCATCGCCACCCCCGTTTCCACCCATTACGAATTAGCTCTGCGGGCATTGCAAGAGGGCAAGCACGTCCTGGTGGAAAAGCCTTTGGCTTCGGACACGGACGAGGTGCAGCATCTCATGGATGTCGCACAAAAGCGCAACCGGGTGCTGATGGTGGATCACACGTTCGTCTATACGGGCGCGGTCCGCAAGATCCGCGAGTTAGTGGAGAGCGGCAGCCTGGGGGAGATTTATTACTACGATTCGGTGCGCGTGAACCTCGGCCTGTTTCAGCACGACGTGAACGTATTGTGGGACCTCGCGGTGCATGATTTGTCGATCATGGATTACGTGTTGCCGTTCCGGCCGTGTGCCGTCTCAGCGACGGGCCTGAGCCACGTGCCCGGCGGCACGGAGAACATCGCGTACATGACATTGTTTTTCGAGGGCAGCCAGATTGCGCACATCCATGCCAACTGGCTGGCTCCGGTGAAACTGCGGCGCACGCTGATAGGCGCCAGCCGCAAGATGATTGTCTACGACGACCTCGATCAGAGCGAGAAGATCAAGGTCTATGACAAGGGCATCACGCTGAATAATCACCAGAATCCGGAGAAGCTGTACCAGATGCTGGTCGGCTATCGCACGGGAGACATGCTCGCTCCGCAGATTGACGGGACCGAGGCACTGCGGTGCGAGATCGACCACTTCGTGCACTGCATTGAGCAGCAGAAAGAGCCGGTCACGGGAGCGAGTGCCGGGCTGAGAGTTGTGGAGATCCTGCAGGCGGCATCGCAGTCCATGGCCCAGCGCGGGCGGCCGGTGGAATTGCGGCTGACCACGCTACAGGCGACGGCTTAATTCCGCGGCCGGACGAGGCAAGCCGGGCGAGATCAGCCGGTGAGACAATTAAGGCTTCGAGTATCAAGAATTTGGAATCAAGATCATGGCAAGCGTGAAAGTACCGTATCTGGATTTGAAAGCGCAGTATCAAAGCATCAAGCCGGAGATTGATGCCGCCATCGCGCGCGTACTGGACAGTTGTCAGTTTGTCCTGGGCCCGGAGGTTGCCGGCTTCGAGCAGGACTTCGCCGCCTATTGCAGCTCGGCGGAATGCATCGCCTTGAATTCTGGGACGAGCGCCTTGCATTTGGCATTGCTTGCCGCTGGCGTGGGTCCTGGGGACGAAGTCATCACCGTCCCATTCACGTTTGTGGCCAGCGTGGCCGCCGTGGTGTACGCCGGAGCGCGGCCTGTGCTGGTGGACATCGATCCGCGTTCCTTCACCATAGATCCGTCGGCGATCGAAGCGGCAATCACGCCGAGGACGAAGGTGATCCTGCCAGTGCATTTGTATGGGCAGGCGGCCGACATGGATCCGATCATGGAAATCGCTCGCCGGCATGGACTGGTCGTGATTGAGGACGCCGCGCAAGCGCATGGAGCGCAATATAAGGGACGGCCGGTCGGCAGCATCGGTGACATGGCGTGCTTTAGCTTTTATCCGGGCAAGAATCTGGGTGCTTACGGTGAGGGCGGCGCCGTCACAACCGGCAACGCCGAGTATGCGAACACGATCCACATGCTGCGGGATTGGGGACAGGATCGCAAGTACCATCACCTGCTGCGCGGATATAACTACCGGATGGAGGGTTTTCAGGGCGCGATCTTGCGTGTGAAGCTTCGGCATCTGGACAAATGGACCGAGGCCCGCCGCGCAGTGGTCAATCACTACAACCTGCTGCTAACGGACTGCGACATAGAAACTCCTAAGGAGATGCCGTGGGGCCGGCATGTGTATCACGTCTATACGCTGCGTAGCGACGACCGCGACGGTCTGCAGGCCGCCCTGCAAGCTGAGGGAATACAGACCGGGATTCATTATCCAGTTCCAGTCCACCTGCAGCCAGCGTATGCGGATCTGGGATACAAACCCGGTGCGTTCCCGCAATCGGAAGCGGCAGCAAAGCAGGTCTTGTCTCTTCCACTCTACCCAGAACTTCCCTTCCATTCGGTCGCGCAGGTGGTCGAAGTCGTGAAAAAGGCCGTCGCCAATAAAGCGCAGACCGCGCTGTCACGCTGAGGTTCAGCCATGGCTAACTTCGATCCGATTCCGGACATTCTTGAAGTCACGCTGCGGGATGGCTCTTACCTGATCGACTTCCAGTTCACCGCGGAAGACACTGCAACGATCGCG
>CAVXVD010000012.1:0-80039 GCA_963765015.1 uncultured Acidobacteriota bacterium
TATGTTTTGTAACCTTGCTTTGGTTGAGTTCCTTGTATTGCTGGGCTAGCCACGTCGCGTCAGCCACTGCTCTTAGTGCGGTTTCACCAGCGCCTGATAGACCGTAGGTTGGCTCAAGGCCGCAACGTCGGGTTCCCGGGGCCGATCATGCGCTGGGTCATGCCGACAAAGACCAGATCGTTTGTAGGGTCAACCCAGAACCAGCTTCATGAACTCGCTCGGCTGGAACGTGAAGGAGCCAATCTTGATCCAGCGCGAGGCACCCCGGATGTCTCTCCCGAGCACGAAGACCAGGACGAGCAGGATGACGCCGAGCCCGTAGAGCCCATAGCCCAGCCGCTCGTAGTGGCGGTAGTCGACGGCCGCGACGAGGGTCGCGATGAGCCCCCCGAAGACGAGCCAGTAGACCTGCTGCACGTAGATCTCGCGCAGCGCATCCTTGGAGACGCTGGTCGCCGAGTAGAGGTTGACCACGCCGATGAGCGCCAGCAGCGCCGTCCCTACGAAGAGCCACCAGTCGAAGTGGTCGCGTGCCTGGCCAAGGAGGCGGTAGTTGCGCATCAGCGCACGCCGCCGCTGGGAGCGTCGCCTGGCAGTGGTGACCGGACGGACGCCGTGGGCTGCTGGGCCCCGCGCGTGCTCTTCGGCGGGGGCCCCGGCTTGCCGGCGCGCTGCGCCATGATCCGCTCGTAGTCGCGCACGATCTGGAGCGCGATTGGCGCCGCGACCGTCGGACCCGCGCCGCCGTGCTCCACCAGCAGCGCGACCGCGATCTCCGGAGCCTTCGCCGGCGCGTACGCGGCAAACCACGCGTGGTTGGCGCGGTACCAGTCGGCCATCTTCGGGTCCTTCTCGGCGGCCCCGGGCGGCGCCGGCGCCGTTTGCGCGGTCCCGGTCTTTCCGGCGACGTCGAGCGCTGCGTCACGTGCGGGGTACGCGGTCCCCTTGGGGTCGTTCACGACCGCATAGAGCGCCTCGTTCACGCGCGCCAGGTTCTCGGGTCGCACGTTCACCTTGCGCCGCACGCGCGGCGCGAAATCCTGCACCACCGTGCCGTCGGCGGCCTCGACCGCGCGCACGAGCTCGGGCGAGTAGAGCGTGCCGCCGTTGCCGAGGGCCGCGTACGCGAGGCCGAGCTGGAGCGGCGTGACGGTCGTCGCGCCCTCGCCGATTGTCGCGTTGATGGCGTACCCCTCGTAGAACCTGCCCCCGTAGTGGAGAGCGTAGAAGTTGTGGGTGGGCATCCGGCCTGCGGCCTCCGGGTTCACCCCGAGCCCGGTCTTCTCGCCGAGCCCGAACTGGGTGGCCATGCTCGCGATCGCGTCGATGCCGACCGCCTCGGCCACCTTGATGAAGTACACGTTGCAGCTCTCGGCGATCGCCTGCTGCATGTTCACGCGGCCGTGCGTGTGGGTGCAGTGAAAGAAGCGGTGACCGAACATCAGGCCCCCCTCGCACTTCTCGGTGTCCTCCGGATCGAGCTTGTGTCCCTCGAGCGCGGCGAGCGCGGAGAAGGGCTTGAACGTCGAGCCCGGCTGGAACGACCCGCTCGTGGTCTTGTCGAGGGTGGGCTGCAGCGGGTCGCCTTGGAGCCGCTCGACGGTCTGGCGCCTGCGCTCGCGTCCGTTGCCGCCCGAGCGGTCGTTCGGGTCGAAGTCGGGCTTCGAGTACATTGCGAGGAGCCGCCCGGTCCGGACCTCGACGACGACCGCGGCGCCAGCCGTGTGGGCATGCATCGCGCGCTCGACCGCCTGCTCCAGCTCGACGTCCAGCGTGAGCCGGATGTCGCGCCCGGGCACGGGGTCCTGCCGATAGCTCTTGTCGCGGAGCCGGTCGGCCTCCGGACCCGAGCGGTAGCGCCCGTGCGCGTCGACGACCCGCTCCTCCCAGCCTCGCTGGCCGCGCAGGTAGCTCTCCCACGCCTGCTCGACGCCGGTGGAGCCGACGATGTCACCCGCCTCGTACTCGAGCGGGTTCAGCTGCAGCTTCTCGCTCTCCGTCAGCTTCTCGTAGCCTTCGGGGCGCACGGCCGCGAGCGTCTTGGGGTCGATCTGGGCGACGTAGCCGATGGTATGCGCGGCGAGATTCTTGAACGGGTAATAGCGCACGGGGGCGCGGACGACCTCCGCCCCCGCGAGCTCGGTCTCATGCTGCTGCAGCTCGGCGACGGTGTCGCGCGCCAGGTCTTGCCGGATGAGGACGGGACGCCAGCAGGGCCCCTTGTCGTCGTCCTTCTGGCAGGCGTCCCGGAGCGCCCTGTCGAAGCGCGTCCGCTCCTCCGGATTCAGACGGACGATGCTCGCGATGCGCGGCCACGAGTCCGGCTTCCGCTCGGCCTCTCCGGCGCGGTGTGGGCGCGCGCTCGGCATGGCGTGGCCCGGGACGACGTAGAGGTCGTAGGCGGCGCGGCTCGAGGCGAGAACCTTCCCCTCGCGGTCGTGGATGACGCCGCGCGTGGTGGGGAGAGGCACGTGGCGGATGATGTTCTCGTGCGCGGTCGCTGCGTACGACGCCCCCTCGAGCACCTGGAGCTGGAACAGGCGGCAGACGACGGCGCCGAACCCGACGAACGCGACAAGGGCCATCCACTTGAAACGTCGACGGAACTCGCCAACGTCGGTGCGCGGGACGAGGAGGTCGCTCACTGGGCTTCGCTCCGCTTCACGCGAGCCTCCGCTCCTGGTCAGCCCGCGTCGCAGCGGCCTCGTGTGAACCCGTGACGGTCGCCACGTGCAGCCGCTCCGCGAGGCGGAAGATGAACGGGGCGACGGCCCCCGTCGCCAGGATGTGGGGAATCACGAGCCGGTACAGTGCCGTCGGTACGTACGGATTGCCGCCGAAGATTGCCAGAAGGATGAGGATCATCACGCTGTGGACGAGCGCGAACCCGAGCGCGAGCCCCACCTGCATCATCATCGTCTGCGCCGCGAGCCGGACGCCCGCTGCGCGACCGAGGATGAAGATCGCCACGTACGTGAAGGTGTAGAGGCCGATGGGGGCGATCCCGATGAGGTCCGTGGCGTAGCCGAGGACGAACGAGACCGATGCGCCGCGCGCGACGGAGTACTCGTGGACCCCCATGAAGAGGATGAGCGGAAGGACCAGTGACGGGACGAGGCCGGGGATGTGGAAGAAGCCGAGGACGCGGAAGAGGTTCGCCTGGATGAGCAGGAGCACGATCCCGGCCACGAGGAACGCCGTGTTCCTCATGGCCTCCCCCGTGAGGCCGAGGGGCGCGTGACGGGTGGTGCGCTGGTCTCGGCGCCGAGGTCCTCCGCGGGGGGCGTGACGAGGATGAGCACGTTGTCGAGGCGCGAGAAGTCGACCGTCGGCGTGGCTTCGACGTCCTGATCGCGGCCGAGCTCGCGCTTCACGACGTGGGTCACGCGGGCGACGGGTATGCCGCGCGGAAAGAACCTCCCCTTGCCGCTCGTCACGAGCAGATCGCCCGTCTCGACGATGTCCTCGGAGCCGACCATCTCGACCTTGCAGGAATAGCGCGTCGGGTCGCCCGTCCCGCGCACGAGCCCGCGCGCCTTCGTGCGCTCGTCCTCGACGTCGATGGCGAACGCTGCGTCGACCGACAGCTGCACGTCGATGGTGTCGCCCGCGACGCGGACGATGGTCCCCACGACGCCGTCGGGCGAGATGACCGGCAGGCGCGCGCGTACGTCACGCGCCCCGCGATCGAGGACGACGCGCGTGACCCGGAAGAACTCCGTGATGTCCTTGCCGACGACCTGCGCGCTCACGAGGTCGCCGGGCGTCGCGTTCTTCAGCTGGAGGAGCCGCCGGAGCTCGCGGTTCTCGGCCTCGGCGCGCTCGAGCCTGTGGACGTTCTCGCGGAGGCGCGCGTTGTCGTACGCGAGCCGGTCGTTGTCGGCCTTCACGCGACCAGGTAGACGTACGAACCCCAGACGTCGGACACCCACCGCGCGATGGTGGAGGTGCCGAACTGCGCCGGTGCCGCTCACGCGGAGGAGCGCCGCGATCGAGCGCGTTGATGTTCTCCGGATGCTTCATGTTCGCGCGGAGGACGAAGAACGGCAGCGCCAGGAGGATGGCGATGAGGGCGGCGTCGCGGTAGCGCTTCAGCGGGGACATCGGCCACCTACCCGATGGTTACTTCCTTCAAGAGCTCCATGTGGTCGAGCGCCTTCCCGCTTCCGAGCACGACGGCGCTGATGGGGTCGTCGCAGACCATGACCGGCAGCCCCGTCTCCTCGCGCAGAAGCACGTCGAGGTTGGCGAGGAGCGCGCCGCCGCCCGTGAGCACGATGCCCTTGTCGACGATATCGGCCGCGAGCTCGGGCGGGGTCTTCTCGAGCGCCAGGAGCACCGCCTCGACGATCGCGTTCGTCGGTTCGGCGAGCGCCTCGCGGATCTCGTCCGAGTTGACGACGACCGTCTTCGGCACGCCCGCCACCAGGTCTCGCCCCTTCACCTCGGTCGTCCGCTGGGTGTCGAGCGGGTACGCGTTGCCGATCTGCATCTTGATGCGCTCGGCCGTCTGCTCGCCGATGGCGAGGTTATACTTTCGCTTGAGGTACGCGATGATGGCGTCGTCCATCTTGTCGCCGCCGACCCGCACGCTCTGCGAATAGACGATGCCGGCGAGCGAGATGACGGCGACCTCGGTGGTCCCGCCGCCGATGTCGACGACCATGTTGCCGGAAGGCTCGGTGATCGGCAGGCCCGCGCCGATCGCCGCGGCCATCGGCTCCTCGATGAGGTAGACCTCGCGAGCCCCGGCGCTCTCCGCGCTCTCCTTCACCGCGCGCTTCTCGACCTCGGTGATGCCGAAGGGGACGCAGATGATGATGCGCGGCTTCACCAGCGTCCGGCGGTTGTGCGCGCGGGCGATGAAGTAGCGGAGCATGGCCTCCGTGATCTCGAAGTCGGCGATGACCCCGTCGCGAAGCGGGCGGACCGCGCGGATGTTCCCGGCGTACGCCCGAGCATCTCCTTCGCCTCCCGCCCGACGGCGAGGACCTTGTTCCCGCCGCGAGCGTCGCGCTGGACGGCCACGACGGACGGCTCGCACGAGACGATGCCCTTTCCTTTTACGTAGATGAGGGTGTTCGCCGTTCCGAGATCGATCGCGAGATCGTTCGAAAACAGGCCCTGCATCCAGTCAAAGAGCATCGTGAGTTACGGGCTGCCAGAGGGACCTCCCTCTCAGCCCTTCGAGATCTTGCCTTCCTTGTGCGGGAAGTGCTTCCGGCACACGGGGCAGAACTTCTTGATCTCGAACTTCTCGGACATGGTCCGCTTGTTCTTGGTCGTCGTGTAGTTGGCGCGGGAGCAATTTCCGCACGTCATCTTGATCAGGTCGCGCATAACCGAGACACTCCTCTAGGGGGGCGCGAGGTTATACGCGGGCGCCGCCAAGTCAAGCGGGGCGAGCGCATCTCGTTCAGCGTCGACGGAATCCGGCTCGAAGCTATGCAATTCTTTCGCAAGCGCAGCCGGTTTGCTAGGTCTTCCTCGGGATGAGCGCGCCCTTGTACGTGGACACCTCCGGCGAGGGACCGCCCGTCGTGATGCTCCATAGCTCGGGTCTTTCGGGGCGGCAGTGGCAACGCCTCGCGTCCGCGCTCACGGCCAGAGGCTTCCGTGCGGTGGCGCCCGACTTCACAGGGCACGGCCGGTCCGCGCCATGGCCCGAGCCGACGCCGTTCTCCTACCTGGGGGACGTCGCCGCCATCGCGGATCTGCTGAGGGCCGAGGGGCCGGTTCACCTCGTCGGTCATTCGTACGGCGGCTTCATCGCTGCGCTCGCCGCGCTGGCCGCGCCGGGCACGGTGCGCTCGATGACCCTCTATGACCCCGTATCGTTCGGCGTGCTCGACGCGGACAGGGACGCGTCCGCGAAGGCAGAGCTCCGCGCGGTGGACGTGCGGTGGGGGACTTCGCAGGCCGAGCACGACAGCTGGCTATCGGCGTTCGTCGACTACTGGGGGGGCAACGGGGCGTGGCTCGCGCTGCGGGAGGACGCGCGGGCCGAGTTTCGCCGCGTGGGATGGGTCGTCCACGAGGCGGTGACGACGCTGGTGGGAGACGCGACGTCAGCCTCTGCGTACGAGCTCTTTCCGTCCTCCGTGACTCTGATCACGGGCGAGCGCTCGCCGCTCGCCGCGCGTACGGTCGTGAAGAGGCTCGGCGAGGCGTTCACGGATGTGAAGGTGGTCACGGTCCCGGGCGTCGGACACATGGGGCCCATGACGCACGCAGACCGTGTGAACGACATCGTGCTCGCGACCCTCAGATAGGGAGGGGCGGCCAGGCGATTCCGCCCCGCTCAAGAGCTGTCCAAGATTGCGAGCGAACGGCCCCAGGCTAGGGAGGCCGGCCGACACATACTGCAGTATTTTGAGGCCGGCCGACCGACGCATCGGGTCGTGCAGCCGCAATATTGGACAGCTCTTCAGTCGTCGTCGGGCTCTCGGTTCTTCCAGTCGTCGTCCCGGGCGCCCTTGTCCTTGCCGCGCGCCTTCTTGGGCTGACCGTCGTCGCCGCTGCCGCCGCCCGGCTTCTTGCGCCGCTCGTCGAACGTCTTGCGAGGCGGAGCCGGCGCGCCGAAGCCGCTGCCGCCACCGCCCGCGAAGCTGCCACCTGCCGGTGCGTAGCCGCCGCCGGCGCTGAAGCCGCCGCCGCCGCCGAAGCCGCCCCCCCGGCGAAGCCGGGTCCATCTGCGCGCGCGGGGCGCTCACCCTTGGGGTGGGCGAGGTTGACGACGAGCTTCCGTCCGCGAATGTCCGCGTTGCGCAGGGCTTCGGAGGCCGTCTTGGCCGACTCGACGCTGGCCATGGACACGAAGCCGAAGCCTCGCTTCCTGCCGTCGGGGTCGGTCGGCAGGTGGACGCGCACGACCTGGCCCTCGGCGACGCTGTTGATCAGGGTCTCGACCTCTTGCTGGGTGCAGTCGTACGGGAGGTTCCCCACGTAGAGCGTCCGGTCGGGCGAGCTCGCACCGCCGCCGGGCCCACCGGGGCGAGGGCCGGCACCGGCAAAGCCGCCGGGCCGAGGACCACCCGCGCCGCCCCCGACGCCCATGCCCGGTCCGCCGATACCGTCGCGTCGCGGGGGCTCCGCCTGGAACGGACGAACGGAGATGCTCTTGCCCGCCTGCATCGAACCGTCGAGCGCATCGCGTGCGGCCTGCGCTTCCGTCGCGGTGGAGAGAGTGACGAAGCCGAACCCGCGTGGACGACCGGTCGCGCGGTCCTTTGGAAGGCTCACATTGACTACCGAGCCCCCCGTCGCTTCGAAAATCTGCTTCAAGACATCTTCCGAGATGCTGTCGGGCAATCCTGCCACGAACAGCTTTGCTTCATCATTCCCCATGCGGAAACCCTGAACCTCCTGTGGCACCAATGAACGACGACGACTTCTGTAGACGATATCCGCCTCGCATGCGGCGTCAATACGCCTAGGAACCGCGGATGCCGTCCTGCGTCACGCCTTCGTCACGGTGCGGGGCGCTGCCCGCGGGCCGGCGCCGGTCAGGCGAGCGCCGGGATCGTGAAGACGAACGTCGACCCGCCTCCGGGCGCCGCCTCCACCCAGGCGCGGCCGCCGTGGCTCTCGGCGATGTGCCTGACGAGCGCGAGGCCAATCCCGCTTCCGCGGACGGGGGCGGGCGCGTCCGGCCCGCTCGGGTCCGCGCTCGGCTTGCGGGAGCCGCGCACGAAGCGCTCGAAGATGCGATCCCGGTCGTCCTCGGAGACGCCGGGCCCCTGGTCGGTGATCCGCACGCCGATCGCCGCGCCCTCCCGTGCCGCCCGGATGGCGATGACCTTCCCGTCGGGCGCGTACTTGAGCGCGTTGTCGATCAGATTGATCACGGCGAGCTGGACGGCGCGCTCGTCGATGCGAGCCTCTGGTAGCCGCTCGTCGGTTTCGAGCGTGAGCTCGACCCCCTCACGCTCGGCCCGGTAGCGAAGCACCGCGACGGCCTTCGCCACGGCCTCGCCGACGTCCCCGGTCGCGAACTCGTATGCCTCGCGGCCGCGCTCGACCCGCGCGAAGTCGAGCACGTTCTCGATGAGCGCCGAGAGGCGCTCGCTCTCGCGGACGATGATCTCCAGGTACTCCTTCCGCTTGGCCTCGCTCGCGACCCGCCCCGACTGGAGCATCTCGCCGAACATGCGGACGAGCGCGAGCGGCGTCTTCAGCTCGTGGCTGACGTTCGCGACGAAGTCGCTCTGCAGGGCCGAGATGCGCCGCTGCTTCTCCGCCGCGAAGAGGATGGCGGCGACGCCGGCGACGATCACGGCGCACGAGAGGGTCACCATCGGAGATCTCGAGGATGCGCCGCGTCTGGACGTGCGCCGCAAGCTCGCCGCTCGCGCTCGGCGAGACCTGCACCCGCCAGTAGTAGAGCGTCGTCGGGAACGGCACACCGAGGGTGTACTCGCCCTTCTTGAGCGGCGGCCCGTAGATGATGCGACCGTCCTCGTCGACGACGTTCACGCGGCTCGAGCGCGTGGGGGATGCCCCCTGCTGCGGGACAATCTCGGTGTCGAGTGTCGGGAGCATGTCGTGGACGATGCGACCGACGTCGTGCCAGGCGACCACGAGGTAGCGTCGGTCCTCGTACGCTCTCTGCCAGTAGCTCACGAGGTAACTCTGCCCGCCGTACGAGCCGTGCAGGTGACGGAGCTCGTCGTCCTTCTGCGTGCCGAGCTTCATGTCGGCTGTCATGCGCCTTGTCACGAGCCGTCGGAACGCTTCCTCGTCGGAGAACGAGCCTCCGGCCTGCGACGCAAACGCGAGCACCTCGTGGGCGTCGTTCATCACGAGGATGCCGCGGACGGTGGGGGTCTCGCGCCGCGCGGTCGGGAGCCAGCGCTCGGCCAGCGTCGGGAGCGATGCCGGGTCGGTGATCGCGAAGACGACGTTGTCCTCGTCGACGATGTGCTTGTCGAGCCCCTTGGCCTTCTCGCTCGCGAGGCCCAGCGTCGCCTCGAGCATCGATTGGCGACCGAGCGTGTCTACCTGGAGGTTCGTCCGGATCGTCACGTACGCGAGCACGGCGGCGGCGACGAGGACGAGCGGAAGCAGCAGAAGGCTGGTGATCCGCCCCTCCCGCCGCGTCCGGTGCGTGCGCTTCGGCTCGGCGCGTCGGCTCGTTCCCGCTCCGGATCGCGTATCTGCCAACGCCAGCCTGTCTCAGCGGCGCGCGCCGACGGAGCGCCCGCTCTGGGCCGGGGCAGGCACCGGCTCTTCGCGCTCGATGACGATGCCGCGTTGCCCGACGAACTGCGCGAGCTGCTCGGCGATGTACGACAGCGCGTGGCCGTCGTCGTCGGTGAACGGCACGTCGTCGAGCGGGTTGAGCAGCTCGATCGCTCCGAGGAACCGGCCGCCGATCGCGACCGGGGCCACGACGACGCTCCTCGCCCCGCCGAGCGCCAGGTAGCGCGTCGTCGTCCGCGCGGCTTCGTGCTTCGTGGCGTCGCCGAGCACGAGGGCCTGACGCTTGCGCATGGCGGAGAAGAGGATCGGGTCGTTCTCGGCGTGGCGCTGCATCAGCAGCCCGGTGCCTCCGGCGCCTCCGGCGCAGGTGATGACGAACTCGCGGCGATCGATGTCGTAGAGGTGCACGATGCCGCCGCTCGCGGGCATCTTCTCGAGCGCGAGCGTGAGGCAGAAGTTCGCGCCTTCCACGGAGTCGTGCAGGAAGTGAAGCTCGTGCATCGCCTCGAAGAGGTCGGCGATGAGCTCGTCTCCCCTCACGCGCTTGCTCACAATCGGCGCGCTCACGGGCGAACTGACGGGCGCGCTCACGGGCGAACTGACGGGCGCGCTCACGGGCGAACTGACGGGCGGCGCGTCCGCTTTCGCGCCTCTCGGCGTCGACCCCGTGCCGAGCAACGTCGTGTCCCCCTTCTTGGAGGAGGGAGGCGGGAAGGCGGGGGGCGGCCCCGGATCCGTCCTCGAGAGGTCGACGACGACCGACGGAGTCTCGGCGATGGCCGGCGCCGTGTTCATGCGAATCGTCGCGGTGGAGAGCTCCGGGGCCGGCTCTCTGGCCGGCGTAGCGGGTTCGGTACCCGGCTGAGTCGAGCGTTCTGCGGCGGGCGGCGGCGCGACCTCGACGACGGTGACGACAGCCTCGCCCTTCCAGTCCTTCCAGTTGAGCGTCGCGAGCGGCCGCTGCGAAGGTCGCCCCGAGAAGCGCGTGTTGAAGAGGGCGAGGTTGACGAGCTTGCCGGTGGCCGCGCTGTTGATGGTCTGCTGCACGCGGGCGAGCTCGTCGCGGAGCAGCTTCTCGGCCTCGGCCTTCGACGGGTTGCCCTCGACCAGGTACGCGTACTCGCGGTAGGTGAGCGGACCTGCCGCCCCCGGATCCTGCTCGCGCTTTGCGAGGACCTCGAGCGACGCCCGCGCCTGCGCGACGGCAGCCGCCGGGACGGACGCCGGTGCCGCCGCCGTGCTTGCCGGCGGCGCGGCGGGGGTCGCGCTGTCCTTCCACTTCCCCCCCTTGCCGCTCCCCTTCGGGTTCAGCTTGAGATCGGGGGCGGGTGGTCGCGACGAGCGCGACGGTCGCGCACTCGACGGGCCGTCGCGGTCGGTGGAGCTGGAGCTTGGCTTTCCGGACGCGTCCGCGTCGGCGACGGGCTCGACAGGGGGCGGGCGGCTCGACGGCCGCACCGACACGACGGGGGGAGGGCGGTTCGAGCCGGTCGGCCGGGGCTTGTCGGTGGACGGAGGGGGCACGCTCGGGCTCACGCCTATCGACTGGAGCGGCTCGTCTGCGGGCGCCTTGCGGATGACGTACCTCTGGCGCTTGATTGGATCGACCGCCGAGAAGCCGTCGTCGAGCAGCTCGATCGAGAACCCGGTCATCGGGCCCGGGTCGTTGCGGATGGCGCGCGCGGCCTGCATCGCGCGCTGCCACGAGTCGGCATCGACGCAGTAGCGGAGCTTATCGGCCGCCTTACCGACCGAGCTTATGTCAACGAACCAGCGCATGGATTCAGCCTTCGCAGTCGTGAACGTCGGGGTCGTGAGGAAGGACCCGCGCCTAGGCTAGCCGATTATTCGGCGCGGAGGCCATCGGCTGGGCGCAGGAGGGCTCCGTAGAGGGCAGGGGGGATCGTGGCGAGCAGGCAGATTCCCATGGCGACCGCTCCCGTGATCAGGAACTCCGTCGGGCGCAGGTTCACGGGGAGCTTGGAGATGAAGTAGACCTTCGGGTCGAGCGGGAACCCATAGAGAATGAGCAGCTTGCAGCCGACGTAGCCCACCGCGAGCCCCGCCGCGGTCCCGATCGAGCCGATGATGGCGCCCTGGTAGAGGAAGACCCGGAGGAGCGCTCCGTCGCGAGCCCCGAGCGCCTTCAGGATCGCGATCTCCTTCTTCTTGTCGAGGACGACCATGATGAGCGTGGCGACGACGGTGAAGGACGCGACGAGGATGATCAGGCCGAGGACGAAGCTCATCCCCACCTTCTGGATGAAGAGGGCCGTGAAGAGGCCATGGTTGAGCTCCTTCCAGTCCATCGTGTGATAGAGGCCGTTGCGCGAGCATGTGGTCGATGTTCGTCGCGATGGCCCGCGCGTCGTCGATGTCGTCACCTTCATCTCGACGCCGGTGACGCTGTCGCCCTGGTCGTAGAAGGCCTGCGCTTCGTAGAGGTCGGTGTAGACGAGCTTCGAGTCGTACTGGTCGAAGCCCGCCTCGAAGATGGCGATGACGCGGAACTGCTTGGCGACGGGGGGCCGCGCGCCGGTCGTCCCGAAGCTCATGCCGATGGTCGGCGAAGTGATCTGCAGGCAGTCGCCGAGCCCCACGCCGAGCTGCTTCGCCAGCGTCCGCCCGACGATCACGCCGGGCAGCGTCGCGACCGCCTGCGCGTTCCCGCACGGATCGGGGTCGATCGAGTCGGGCAGCGCGAGGTCGTCCGGCGGAAGGACGCTCTGGTACCCGCCGCTCGGGAGGATGTCGCCGACAGGAGCCCCCTTCGCCAGTGAGGGGCGGCGGCGGGGGCTCCCGGTCGGGGACGCCCGGGCCGGGACGGCCTGGCCGTGCCTGCCCTGTCATGGTCGCCGATACTTTTTGCGATTGCTTCCTCGAGCGTGGTGCGCGGACGTACGGCGGTGTCGCCCGTCGCCCCTTGCGGGGGAGGGTCGGCCATCGTGTCGCGCCGCCGGGTGGCGGCGGCGGTGGCGTCGGCGGTGGCGCGAAGTAGTCGTCGAACTCGGGGTGCTGCGCTCCGGCGGCTTGGCGCCCGGCCGCCGCAGCTGCTCGAGATTCTTCGCGACGAGCTCCCTGCGGGTCGCCTCCGGCGTTCCCTTGGGAATTTCCGGCTCGATGATGTGCTTCGGGAGGTCGAGAACCGTCTGCATCGCGACCGGGTCCACGCCCTTCAGGAGCACCCCCGTCGCGGTGCGATTGCCGTGCGTCACCATCATCGGGTTGATGATGAACGGCGCCACGCCGATGACCCCCTTGGCGGTCGCGACCTTCGCCATGATGTCGCGGTACTCGCGGAAATCGAATGGAGTATTTCAGGACGAGCACGTGGGCGTTGACCCCGAGCACCTTCTCCCGGAACTGCTCCTGAAACCCGCCCGTGACGCTCATGACGATCGCGAGCGCGGCGACGCCGAGCGTCACGCCGAGGATCGCGAACGCCGTTCCGACCGAGACGAAGGTGCGCTTCTTCGCGCCGAGGTACCGGACGGCAATCTCGAGCGGGTAGCCCATGCGTGCTCCCCTCCTAGCATGGGACCTGTCCGTCCGAGAATGGCGCCGGCCGAGATCGTGACGCGGCGGCCTGCGTCTTGCTACCTGGCGACCGGTCGAACGGCGGAGTCTCCGCGCACACCGAAGTCCATGTAGTCTCTAGAGGTCGCATGACTGCCCCCGACAACACGATGCCTGCAAGCTCGGACGACCTGCCGGGAGCGCCGAAGGATCCCTACCTCGGGAAGACAATCGACGGCCGCTACCTCATCGAGGCCGTGCTGGGCGAAGGCGGGATGGGGGTCGTCTACGCCGCGCGCCACAAGGTCATCGACAAGAAGGTCGCCATCAAGGTCCTCCGCGGGGAGATGGCCCGCAACAAGGAGATCACCGAGCGCTTCCTCCAGGAGGCGAGGGCGGCGTCGAGCATCGGCAACCCGCACATCATCGACATCTCCGACTTCGGCACGCTCCCCGACGGCTCCACCTACTTCGTCATGGAGTTCCTCGGAGGGAAGAGCCTCACGGACATCATGGCCGAGGTGAGGCCGATGCCGCTCGCCCGGCTCCTGGCGATCGCGAAGCAGATCGCCGACGGGCTGAGCGCCGCCCACGCTGCGGGCATCGTCCATCGCGATCTCAAGCCGGACAACGTCATCGTCCTCAAGCGCGGCACGCTCGATCGCTCCCAAGGCGAAGCGGGTTGAATTCCGTCCGCCCGACCCGAGTTGCAATCCTTATCTCGCCTTTGCGGCGATGTTGATGGCAGGTCTCGACGGCATCGAGAACAAAATGGAGCCCGGCCCTCCGCTCGACAAGGACATTTACGAACTCGATCCGGAAGAGTTGTCGCGCATCCCGTCGATGCCCGGTTCGCTTGAAGAAGCCCTCGACGCGCTGCAACGTGACCACGAATTCCTGCTGAAGGGGGACGTGTTTACTGAGGAGTTATTACGGACTTACGTGGATTACAAGCGCTCGAAAGAAGTGGATGCGATTCGGCAGCGTCCGCATCCGTATGAGTTTGCGCTGTACTACGACATTTGATGAGCAGGAGGATGAACCCATCGCCATGAACCTTCTGAAACACCGGTCGAAACGCGTAATCGCCTGATTTCGGCAGTTGAGGTGGGGAGCTTACGTCTCCTTGGCGGTGTCTAAGCCTGCAGATGAGGCAAATTCTCGGCGTATTCGTGTGCATCTCGACACTGAGTCTCTTAGGGGGTTCACTGTACGCGCAGGCCGACACTGCCGATGTCAAAGAAGGCTTCGATAAACCGCTCAAGACGACCATTGTAGATTTTGGCCCATCCCCGTATTACAGGCCCACTCAACACGTTAGAAAGAAGCTGACGTGCTACTACTATCCGAGCTTCGCCGTGAAGCAGTACGACGAGGGGCAGAAGGGTGCGGAATGGTTGTCGGTTGTTCGCTCAGCTCACGCGGCGTGCACACTGAGGCACATAAAGGATGAAAGAGTCTATATCTCCCCGGAATGGAGCGGGTATTTTTGGGGTGCAAAGGCGGAGTTTGCTTTTCTCAGTGCCGTGGACGGCGATGACGGAGGAGTGCCATTCGGGGTTTTCGATGTCAGGACGGGGCGGAAGCTGTTTGAGGATTCTTCGTTACTTGATTACTATCTGAAGACACTGCCTATCAAAGATGTTTTTCGAATCACACAGGGGACTGATCAAATTTCCCGCTTGACCTACTTCCGCCTTGTGCGTGCGGGTTGCGACTTAAAAACAGAAGAGGCGGCCTGCTGGAACAGGGTCAGGGCCACCCTCGGAATCACGCAAATCGAAATACCCGCTTGTAGCGGGTATGAAAAGGCTGAAGGACGTTGGGAATCAGCGATTGTCTATCCAGTGTCCGTTTTGCTAACGGATTCCCCGCAAATCAAAGTTGCAGATGGCCCAGTTTTCTGTTGGCCGACAAGCTGATTCGGCATACTGTCGAAAAATCCCTATTTCACTCATCGATCCGATGACAGAACCTTCGAGTTTCAGGCCTTCTTCGTCAGGGCCGCGCGAATCCGCTGGCCCACGATAGCATCTTCGCCGGGCTGTAACATCCACACCCCAACCACGAGCGTGTTGGCATCTGCCGGGATGCCCTGGTTTGGCTTTTGGCCGGTGTTCGGGTTCAGCTCAATCGAAGGCGTCCCTTTGCGTAAGGTGTCAACGATCTGGCCAGTGGTGACTCCAGTGACCGCCGGGTCGAAACGGATGAGGAGATGTGGAACGTGGTTCGCGATCCGCGGTGTCACCGTCTCCGTCCGGACCGAAGGAATGCCCTTCACGGCAGCGGCGATCAGATCGACCCGCTTCTGGTAGTCGCCTTGCATCGACTCTTCCGTGTGCGAGAGAACCCAGTCGACCGCCGCGACCATGCCCACAATCTGCTCCTTCGCTACCTTCATGCCGCGGCCGATTCCTTCTCCCGGATTGTTGTTGGCATGGGCCAGGTCGGTCAGGACCTTCCGGCCGAGCAGCAGGCCCGCATTTTGCGGACCCCGAATCCCCTTGCCTCCGGAAAACGCTACCAGGTCGAAGCCCATGCCCGTGTACTTCCACAAATTCGAGATCGGAGGCATGTCTGCGGCGGCATCCAGGTGGCAGGGAATCTTGTAGTCGTGCGCTACCCGCAGCCACTCTTCTCGACCGATCTGGGCGCTGCCGGCGATTCCATCTTCTTCTTCCGCGGCGTTGAAGAAATTCGTCATCGCCGCGTTGCCCGCGCCGCACGCACGCTTATAGTCGTCAAGCGTGACCACCTCGGTCACCCGCGCCCCGCAGAGATACATCATGCGGTCATACTCATAGCGGTGGGCGCGCTGCACGATCACCTGATTCTTCTTGCCATCCATCGCTTGGGGAATGTCCAGAATGTCGGCGTTGTTGGCATACTGCAGGCAAGCGGCCGTCGCCAGGCTGATGGCCCCCGCAGCCCCCGAAGTCACGACCGCCCCCTCGCACTTGAGACGGCGTGCGATGTACTCTCCCGCTTTCTGCTGCAGATCGTGCAAACGCACAGGATGAAGTGCAGCCTTCTGCACCGCCGCCAGAACCTCCGGGGGCATGCAGGCAGCGGTAAGGGTGGTATAGGTGCCGGCAGCATTGATAATCGGCGCGACACCGAGCTTCGCGTAGTAGTCCTCACCGTCCGACGATACCGATCGGCGAGGAAAGGGTCTTGGCGGACGAAACCAGCGGCGCGACGCCCATGGCAGCGGTCAACGAACTGGCCCAGCGAAAGAAGCGGCGGCGGGAGAGGAAGCCTGCGTTAGATTCAGTCGATACTGACATGGGGCTGCTCCTTATCTCAAACGACCCATAGCTCTGGAGTTTATATTAGATCCGCTTCCATTCGGGGTCCGAAGAAGAGGCGCCAGCATTGCGAAGTTGAACTTCGTGTCAGGAATCATAGCCATGGGAAAACTTTTCTGCCGTGCCGTGCTGGCGGGAATTGTAATTCTTGCTTCCAACGCATCGCTCGTCGGTTCCGCAAATCGTAGTGAATCGTCGATTCTGGAGCCGGCAGCAGGTGCGTTGCTCGGACAGTATTACGGCGCCGGTAGCATCGCCCAGACCACGGCGAAGCTTGGGCGGACGCCGCCGGTTCACCTCACGTACTACGCATGGAACGACGACTGGACCGGCACTGTCACCAGGGAAGACCTGGCCGCCGGGCGCATCCCTCTGGTTAATTGGGAGCCCCACAAGATCGACTTCAACAAGATTGTCGACGGAAGTCTCGATGCCACGATAAAGGCGCGTGCCACCGGATCCAAAGCGCTCGGCAAGAAGTTCTTCCTCGACTTCGCCGCCGAGATGAATGGTGACGAGGCGTGGGGTGGCAACAATGCACCGCTGTACGTTGCCGCTTATCGTCATATTCACGACATCTTCGTGGCTGCGGGCGCTACCAACGTGATCTGGGCCTGGTGTCCGAATGTCACGGACATCAACGGCGGTAACAAAAATACGATGGATTACTACCCGGGGGATGCCTACGTCGATTGGACCGGGGTCGACGGGTACAACTGGGGCACGACCAACGGCGGCTGGCAGACCTTCGAGCAGGTTTTCAAGGACATCTACCCGCTCCTTGCAGGCAGGAAAAAGCCGATCATGATTGGAGAGATGTCCTCGGCTCAGGCGGGGGGAGACAAAGCCAAGTGGATCGACGAGATCATTCCGACCCTCCGCGCCAGTTTCCCACTTATCAAGTGCGTGGTCTGGTTCGACATCAACAAGGAAGCCGATTGGCGCATCAGTTCGTCTCCCGAATCGGAAGCGGCGTTCATCCGCTTGGCGAGGGATCCCTATTTCAAACCGGAGTAATTCCGGAACAGGAGCGGGAGATGACATCGGAGGACTGATTCGCCAACGAAACTTGCACGATCGCTTCGGATTACGAGAAAGTTCTCATCCCAAGCAATTTCTCATCACCTTCAGCATTGCCGCTTGATTGCTTTCGATTGCCATCGACCCTAAAGGGAGCGGTGCTTCCGCCGATACCCACCTTGAGGGGAAGTCGTGTCCACAATTAGTGCGGTCTTATCGCCCAGACCATCGAGCTACGAAGTCCGCGTGACCCGAATGCCTCCCATCCATTCCGACCGTACGAGAGGGAATATTCACATGTCGAAGCAGAAGGGTTTTTCGCTGATCGAACTGTTGATCGTCGTAGCTATCATCCTGATCATTGCAGCCATTGCCATTCCGAACCTGTTGCGGGCTCGCATGGAAGCGAACGAGTCGTCCGCGGTCGCCTCCATTCGAACGACCAACTCGGCTGAGGTCACCTACAATACTGCGTATCCCACGATCGGATTCGCGCCCGCGCTGGTCAACCTGGGCGGCGCTCTAGGTGCGGCCTGCGTTCCGAGTTCGACGACCGCTTGTTTGATCGATTCGGTGCTCGCCAACAACGGCAATCCGGCAGGCAGCGGTAAGAGCGGATACAGCTTCAGCTCCGGCACAGGCACCGTTGGGGGCGGGATCAATATTGGTTACACCGTGGTGACGGTGCCGCTCACGATCAACCAGACGGGTATCCGGGCGTTCTGCGCGGAAGAGGATGCCGTGGTTCGGGTGGACCCGGCTGGCGCATGCTCCAACACGGAAGCCGGCGTTCTGGGATTCAATCCGCTGAATCAGTAAGAAAGAAAGTCGAGGTCGGCGAAAAGGATGCTACCCACGGGGAATGCCGTGGGTAGCCCTGCAAGCGCTGCCGCGAACGCGATAAGTCAGGTCAAGATGCTCCCATAATCCTAGTTTTGCCTTCTATGTCCGTATTGCCGATCGTGTTGCGAATCACAAAGCGACATCGGGATTCTATGTAGAATGGCGTCGGACATAGGGGGATGAATGAAATCGGGCCTCGCCACTCTCGCCGTCATAGTCCTGATCACCTTCGCCGCATGGCAGTCGCCTTCCAGCAAGGTTCGGCAGGCTGACCTCGGATATCGCTCCGTTCCGCTGCTCACGGTGGACGGCCTGAAATTCAAAGATCTGGACCGGAACGGCAAGCTCGATCCCTACGAGGACTGGCGGCTCTCCGCGGAAGTTCGGGCGGCGGACCTGGCGCAACGCATGAGCTGGGAAGACCTGGCCGGCTTAATGGTTCATGGCACATTGCCCTCCGACGGGGAGTTGGGCGCCATCGGAATCGGAACAGGCTACGATCTGGCGAAGACGCGGCAGTTAATCGAAGAAAAACGCGTCAACAGTTTCATCACCAGACTCAACACAGACGCACGGAGGCTTGGCCAGCAAGACAATGAGGTGCAGGCCATCGCAGAATCATTGCGGTGGGGTGTCCCGGTCACCATTTCCTCAGACCCGCGCCATCACTTTCAGGAGGTCGTGGGCGCGAGCGTGGAGGGATCTACATTTTCGAAATGGCCCGATCCGCTCGGTTTCGCTGCACTGAACGATGCGAAACTCACCGAACGTTTCGGGGATGTGGTCCGGCAAGAATATTTGGCAGTCGGGATTCGGGAGTCGCTGGCTCCGCAGGCAGACTTGGCTACTGAGCCTCGCTGGGCCCGCGTGGATGGAACCTTTGGCGAGGACGAGCAGGTTGCGAAGAGCATGGTGAAGGCCTATGTCACAGGGGTGCAGCATGGTTCCACCGGGCTCAATCCTGACAGCGTGGCCACTGTGGTCAAACATTGGGTCGGTTACGGAGCCGCCAAGGATGGCTGGGACAGCCATAACTATTACGGTCGGTACGCTTCCTTTTCCGGAGAGAACATCGAGCAGCATCTGGTGCCATTCACCGGCGCCTTCGAAGCCCATGTAAGCGCGGTGATGCCAACGTATTCGATCCTGCAAGATCTCGTGATCGATCACAAACCGGTAGAGCCGGTGGGAGCAGGATTCAATGCCCAACTCCTGACGGATTTATTGCGGGAAAAGTTTGGATTTCATGGAGTGATTCTCAGCGATTGGGCAATCACAAATCCTTGCCCAGAGGCGTGTCGGAATGGTGCGCCCGCAGGAACGAAACCGTTGCCCAAAAACATTGGAATGCCTTGGGGAGTGGAAGATCTGACCGTCGCCCAGCGCTTCGCGAAGGCGATTAATGCGGGAGTTGATCAACTCGGGGGCACAGAACAGTCGGAGATGATTGTGGAGGGCCTGCGCGCGGGAACCATTTCCGAAGTAAGAGTCCGCGAGGCTGCGACCCGAATCTTAACGCAGAAATTTCAGCAGGGTCTTTTCGAGCAGCCGTACGTTGACGAAGCGCGCGCTGCGAGCACGGTGGGCAATGCGGACTTTGTGCGCGAAGGGCAGATGGCTCAGGCTAGAGCCGTTGTCCTGCTGCAGAATAAGCGTATCGAATCGACGGGCCAGCCGCTGCTCCCGATCGATCCGCGAGGTAAGAAGGTCTATTTGTATGGAGTGAATGATCGAGTTGCCGAGGCGTCCGGCCTGCAGGTCGTGTCAGAACCAGCCAATGCCGATTTTGCCATCGTTCGCGCGCCCGCTCCCTACGAGAGCGAGCATCCAAACTATTTTTTTGGCGGCCGGCAACATGAGGGTCGGCTGTGGTTCACCGAGAAGGATCCCGCCTACGCCGAGTTTCTTCGGGTAAGCGCGCATGTGCCGACGATCTTTGTGACGAAACTGGAGCGCCCATTAGTGCTGCAAAATGTCGTGCCACACAGTACCGCGCTTCTGGGAAGCTTCGGCATCGCGGACGAGCCTCTAATGCGCGTAATCACGGGGCATGTTGCGCCGGCTGGTCATCTGCCGTTTGAACTGCCATCTTCTCGAGAAGCCGTCGAGCGGCAGAAGTCCGACGTGCCGCATGATTCCAAAGACCCTTTGTTCCCGATCAAGTTTGGATTGAGTATGAATAAGCAGTTGCTGTTGAACATTCGCTAGCGTGCCTGCCGTACCATCTCGACCAGCACGTTGCGCGTGTCCGTCGAATTCCTCACTTCGCGCAGAAAGGCAATGCGTGCGCCGCGCATCCCATCTTGCGTCTTCAGGCGAACGTGAAAGCCGAGGCGATCGACGGCTGTCATCGAGGCTTCCTGCGCCTCGATCTTGGCATACGCTCGCGCCAGGAGAATTAGAGAATCCTTGTGATCTGCATTCATGTGCTGGATGATTCCGGTCACCGAGTCAGCGAGCGGGTCGGGCTGGCTGGCGGCATAGTCTGCAGCGGTCACCCAGCCCATGACTCCGAATCCTCCCACGTAATACACGTCGATCACATCCATGCGGTAAAACGCAAAATCGTCAAAATCCACCCAGTACTTGCTATTGGGATGGCGCTCCAGATAAATCGTACGGACTGAGGGCCTCTCCGGTTCCGGCACTGGAAGAGCATTTCCCACTAATGTGACTCTGGATGCGCCCAGCGGATCGCCGCCAACTTCCTCCTGCGTGATTAGCAGGCTCGCGCGCGGATCCGCCTTGAGATTCTGTGTATGCATGGCCATGGTGCTGATCAGGAATAAAGGGCGGCCGGAGGGATCCAAGCCGAAGGGCATCACCGAACCAAAAGGGAATCCGGGCTGCTTCCGGGAAATCGTCGAGAGGCTGCCGACGCGTGTGAGGTATGCCAGGGTGCGAACGCGCTCGGCGAAGGACGGTTCGGGAACGGGGGGCAGATCGCTGGACGGGCCAGGGCCCGCGTGCTGATTGGAAGAAGGCATCCAGCTGCCAGTCTAACCAACGCTCGCTGGGTTGTATATGGACACTGGCGGCCTGCCTCCCGGCGGCTACGGTTTCAGCTGCTTTTCGATCGCCCCGGTCACTTCCTTCGAATCGGGAGTCACCGCGGATTCAAACCGCTGCACGACTTTTCCATCGCGATCGACCAGAAACTTGGTGAAGTTCCACTTGATGTCGCCCGCAATGCCCGGCCCAGTATCCTTCGTCAGGTAAGCATAGAGCGGAGCCTGATCAGAGCCCTTCACCGAAATCTTGGCGTACATGGGGAAGGTCACACTGTACTTCCGCGTGCAAAAGGTCTTGATCTCTTCGTTCGTGCCCGGCTCCTGCGCGCCAAAATTGTTGGCGGGAAAGCCCAGAATCACGAAGCCCTGATCTTTGTACTTCTCGTAGATCGATTCGAGCGCGCTGTACTGCGGCGTATAGCCGCACTGGCTCGCCACATTGACGATCAGGACGACCTTGCCTTTGTAGTCGGCCAGCGGAGCGGGCTTGCCGTCGATGGAATTCAGGGTGAAACTGTATACGCCCGATCCGGCGAACAGGGAAGTAGCCATGATGAGGAGCACTCCGATCAAAATGTAGGGTCCGATTTTATTTCCGATGGCAGCAGGCATAGTCAGTTCCTCGGGCGCAGCATACGAGCAAATACAGGAGAACTTCGAAGATACGAGGACGGAACAGCGGAAGGCAAGAGCGAGATGTCAAATCTACGTCAAAACGGGCGAAGGCTCTAAACGGCGGTCCGAACGGAGCTTTCTTTCATCATGCGCTCGATCAAGCGCATGCGTTTGGTCGGAAGCAGAGGCTCGGTCATTTGCGGACGAGCGACTTCGCATCCGCTTACGGTGAGAAGCTCTGTTCCCATGGCGTCCAGTGCGGAGTTGGATCGCCCCAGCACCAATAGCAGGTATTTCTGGGCAATCGGCCGGTCCGCGGGATGGATCAGCGCCCACCACCGGCGCACCGATTCCTGCACTTCGGCTTCGCTCTTTTCGCCAACCACGAGGGCGTCAATCAGTCTGTAAACCTTGCTCTTGATCGCTTGGTACGAGACGGAAATCTCTTGGGGCATAGGGTTCCTGGGTGCTTCGGTACCCCTGCTGAGTGCAATCCGCGAACCAAACCCGCAGGCCTTTGTTTTGGCGGCATTTAGCGAGATTTGCACTAATCTAAACGTATTACGAATGGGAGAAACCGGCTACAGGATATGAATTCTGGAAGAAGGGCAGCGCCATTCGATAGGCCGGGGCCCTCAACCGCCTAATTATGGACTCGAAAATGCCGTCCGCGAGACATCTCTACCGCAGGAGCTTCTTCGTGGACCTTCGTGTTTAAAGGAGGTTAGAAGCTTCAGGCTCGACGTATCCGAACCCGTCGAATTACCCGGCGTCGTCACTGAGCGCGCTACAATGTGGCGCTCTACTCAACGCGCATTCGAGCAGACTCCTGTCCCTCGTCGTGGTGATTGAACAAGAGGGGTCTGCGTCTGCCCGTCTATACCGATCTTGGAGGCGAAATGAAAACGTGGGCGTGGATTCTGGCCGTTCCTGTACTGATCTCACTCGCGGGGGCGCAGACATCCCCGACCGCTACTTTGCAAAACGACACCGCTCAAAACACCAGTTCGCAAGGAACCTGGCACGAAGCCGGTTCCGGGGACCGTATGTTTTTCCCTAAAGATATGCTCTGGGGCTGGGCCCAGCTTGACTTGGCGCCGCCGCACAACGAGATCGATCCGAACCTTTGCGTCGGCAACTCTTATGTGTACGGAGGCGCAAACGCTCCCTGTAACATGTTCGCTCGCTACATGCTCTCGGGAATCCTGGAAGTTCGTCCTTTCGGCCGCGGGCCGCTACGCCGCTTCATGGTCTTCGGTGCGCCGTCGTTTCTCTTTGGCAAGAATGTGCCAAAGACGCTTTATACCTGGTCTCCTGATGCGATCGGCATTGAGCACTCCTGGGGAGTGGGGATTTATCTCAATAAGGGTTTCGAATTCCGCGTGACCCAACACTTTCTCTTCGACCGGCTAGGTGCGCGCAGTGGGAATGTAGGTCCGGGCGATCTGGGGACGAATGGACCATGGGGACGCTACATGGCTGTCGGCGTTCGCAAGAGCTTCGGCACGCGTCGCTGGTAAGCGGCGCTGGGAAACCGGCGCGAAGAAAGTCTAGGCGGCGACGGGGATCGCCGGACGCGTCAGCCTGCGGACGAGCCACACAATCAGCCACACGAATAGGCCTAGCACCAGGAATGGAGCGACAAAAATTAAGAATACCCAGCCGTGTCCGGGCAACCTTGTGATATTGCCCTTTACGCTGGCCGCCGGATCGCGGCGTATCCGCCCACCGAATATTGTGATATCACCGTTTACGGCGACATCGTTGTCGAGCCGCAAGTCCCCGTCGAAGGTCGTGAGGTCTCCGTCGATCTCCCCCTGATCCTCAACCACCACGCTGCCCCCGAACGTGGTCACATCTCCTGCCACGTGCCCGCGCACGTGAACGCTGCAGGCGAAGCAAGTCACATCGCTGGCTTCCTCATCCGGGGCAATGGTGATGCTGTGGCCGAATTGCGTGCGGTCGCGGTCTCCGTCGGCGAAGGCAGTGGCAGAAAGCGCGAGCAGGATCAGTGAGCTGGTAAACAGCAGCCGGGATACAACCCTCATACGGCCTCCGGGAGATGCGTGCTTCAGTGGAAAATTATCCCACAGTGGGCAAGAACCGGGGGCGAAAGCGTGTTGTAGCCGGAATCACCGCAGGAAGTGATTGCGATCACGCTTGGAAAGGGCCATCCGGCAATAGAGTTGTCTGGCCAATTGTCGAAACGTCCTAGAATAGATGAGTAATATCGCAACAGACCCAGCTTCAGATTCTTTATAATTGTCGTTTTTACAATCGAACGCAAACGTAGCGGAGGAGACGCATGGCGGGCTCTTATAACGGCGTAGCTGTACCAGCAGATGGGAAGAAAATCGGTTACTCGAACGGGAAATACGATATTCCCGACAATCCCATCATCCCCTTCATCGAAGGCGACGGCACGGGCCGCGATATCTGGAAGGCCTCATTGCGCGTATTCAATGCCGCCGTCGAGAAAGCTTACAAGGGCAAGCGACGCGTCGCCTGGTACGAAGTCTTCGCCGGAGAAAAAGCCAAAGCCAAGTTCGATACCTGGCTGCCTGACGATTCGGTCGAGGCCATTCGCGAATTTCGCGTCGCCATCAAAGGACCGTTGACCACCCCGGTGGGCGGCGGCATTCGCTCGCTCAACGTTGCGCTTCGTCAAATTCTGGATCTATATTGCTGCGTGCGTCCGGTGAAGTATTACAGCGGCGTGCCTTCGCCCGTGAAGCATCCAGAGCGCATGAACGTCGTCATCTTCCGCGAGAATACGGAAGACGTGTACGCCGGCGTCGAATGGGAGCAGGGAACTGCCGATTGCGCTCGCCTCATCGAGTTCCTGAATAAAGACATGCTGAAAGGCGGCAAGAAACAGATTCGCCTCGACTCCGGCATCGGCATCAAGCCTATCTCGGTCACCGGAACCAAGCGGTTGGTCCGCATGGCCATCCGACACGCCCTGGAGAACGGCCTGAAGACCGTAACGCTGGTCCACAAGGGCAACATCCAGAAGTTCACCGAAGGAGCCTTCCGCAAGTGGGGATACGAAATCGCGACCGAGGAATTTCGCGACAAGGTCGTCACCGAGCGCGAGAGCTGGATCCTCGACAACAAAGATAAAAATCCGCACCTGACCATTGCGCAGAACGCGGAAGCCGTGGAACCGGGCATGGAGTTCGCCCCGCCCGCCTTCCGGCAGGCTGTCGAAAAAGAAGTGAAGGAGATTCTGGATGCGATCTATTCCACGCACGGCAACGGCGCATGGAAGAAGAAGCTGATGATCAACGACCGCATCGCCGACTCGATCTTTCAGCAGATCGTGACACGCCCGGAAGAATACTCCGTGCTGGCCACGCCGAACCTGAATGGCGATTACATCTCGGATGCGGCGGCAGCGCAAGTCGGAGGCCTCGGGATCGCTCCCGGCGCCAACATCGGCGACGGCTATGCGATCTTCGAAGCCACGCACGGCACGGCTCCGAAATATGCCGACAAAGACGTCATCAATCCGGGCTCGGTGATTCTCTCCGGAGTCATGATGTTCCGTCACCTGGGCTGGAATGAAGCCGCCGATCTGATCGAGCAGAGCATGGAGCGCACGATTGAGCAGAAGAAAGTCACCTATGATTTCGAGCGGCTCATGCCCGGCTCCACCAAAGTGAAGACCAGCGAATTCGCCGACGCCATGATCGAGAACATGGGCGCCGGAGTGCTGGTGTAAATTCTAAAATTCATTCGCCGCTGATTTGCGCGGATTAACGCGGAAAAATCACTGAGATCTATCCGTATTCATTGGCGAAAATCCGCGGCGAAAAAGGGGTTTCATTATGCGTAAGAAAGTAACTATCGTAGGTTCGGGGAATGTGGGTGCAACGGCCGCTCACTGGATCGCCTCCAAGGAACTCGCCGACGTCGTCCTCATCGACATCGTAGAAGGCGTTCCGCAGGGTAAGGGGCTCGACCTGCTTGAAGCCATGCCGATCGAGAAGCGCGACTCCTATGTCAGCGGAACCAACGACTACAAGGACACGGCCAACTCCGACATCGTGGTGATCACCGCCGGCATTCCGCGCAAGCCAGGCATGAGCCGCGATGACCTTCTGAACACAAACTACGGCATCATGAAGGCAGTGGTAGGCGAGGTCGTCAAGAATTCGCCAAACTGCATCCTGATCATCGTCTCCAACCCGCTCGACGCGATGGCGCAAGCCGCCTACAAGCTCAGCGGATTTCCCCGCGAGCGCGTGATCGGCATGGCAGGCGTCCTGGACTCTGCCCGCTTCCGTGCCTTCATCGCCGACGAACTCAAAGTCAGCGTCGAAAATGTCACCGCCTTCGTCCTCGGAGGCCACGGCGACACCATGGTCCCGCTGCCGCGCTATTCCACGGTTGCCGGAATTCCGATCACCGAGTTGATCGAGAAGACGAAGCTCGATGCTCTCGTCCAGCGCACCCGCGACGGCGGTGCCGAGATCGTGAAGTACCTCAAGACCGGCTCGGCCTACTACGCCCCCTCTGCCGCGGCGACCGAAATGGTCGAAGCGATTCTCAAAGATAAGAAGAAAATCCTGCCTTGCGCCGCCTACCTGCAGGGGGAGTACGGGATCAACGGCCTTTATGTCGGCGTGCCCTGCAAATTGGGTGCAAAAGGTCTGGAGCAGATCATCGAAATCAAGCTGACGCCGGAAGAGAAAGCCGGGCTCGATAAGAGCGCGGCGGCAGTGAAGGAACTGTGTGGAGTGATCGGCGTCTAATTCCTACCTATCATGAGCGGAGTTGGCGTCGGCAAAGGCCGGCGCCAAAGCTGTCCAAGGACTGGTTATCGCTGTCCTGCCGCCCTCTGTGCCAGAAAATCCTGCTGGCACCTCTTTGCCGCGGCGAGCAGTTCGGGGAACTCGGGCGCACTCCTGATGTCGGCCCAGATGGAGTCGTTCCGCAGCCCTTCATAGGGACAATAGTGGCCTTCGATCGAACTCTTGATCATGCGCAGCGCGAGCGCCTTCTGGCGGCAAAAAATCATGTCACTCGCCACGACGTAGTGGGTTTCGGGATCTGGATCGGCAAGGACTCCGGTTCCCCCTTGCTGAGCAAGTTTTGCGGCATTCTCGGAGTCGGGATGATCGAGGCATGCCAGCATCATGGGGCTCCACTGTGCGTCGGGAAACTTTGCCGCAAGGTCGCGCACTTGTGCCAGATTTCCGTCACGAATGTAGAGCCGGATCATATTGCTCGCTGCCCAAGCTGTCCCCGTATCGAGTTGGAGAAACTCCCTCGCTCGTGCGTAGTTGCCCAGTTGCTCGAACGAGAAGACGCATGAGCGGAACGAATAGTTTCCAGGATCGAGCGCCAGCGCCGTGTCGCATTCGTGCGCGGATTCTTCGATCGCTCCGCCATAGCGCAGCACGTACGAAAGGGCAAAATGTGCGCCTGCATTCTCGGGATGGCGGTCTACCAGAGCCTTCGCATCCTGGTAGGCCTTCACGACCTGCCCTCTTTCCACCGCAGCGCCGGTCAGTTCTCCTGCCGGTTGGATGAAATTCGGATCGAGTGCCAGCGCTCGTTCAAACGCAGCGTTCGCCCGTTGAAAAGCGGGCTCTCCACCATTCGCATAGGCGGAATCGTAGTGGTAACGGCGCCCCAGGGCGCTCCAGGCGGGCGCATACGAGGCGTCGAGTCCGACCGCCCGCTCCAACATGGCAATGGCGTCCTTATTGGGCGCGGGATCATGAGGTACCGCGATACTGCGCAAATAAAGATCGTAAGCCTCTTCGTTCTTTGGACGCGTCGCCCCTTCCGCAGAATCTGTCCCCAAACCCAGCGCGGGCACCAACCCCTGGCGCACTTTGGCCGTGATCTGTCCACGCATCGCGATCATATCCGGCGCGGCAACGGTCATGGTGTCGCGCCACTCGGTGCGGTTGTTGTCCACATCAATCGCTTCCAGCGTGATCTGCAGCTGCGAGCCTTCCTTCAGAAAGTGTCCGGTCACTACGTCGGTCACATGCATCGCATGGCCGGCTTCCTGCAGGTCCACCGTCGGAGAGTCGAACTTGCTGGTTGTGGCGAAGGGACGAATCGTCAGCGACCGCACATAGCTCAGCGAAGTGGCAATCTCGTCCGCCAGGCCAAGACGAAGGAAATCAAGATCCCTGTCTCCGCCCATGTTTTGCAAGGGAAGCACCGCGATGGTCCTGGGAGCTGCAGATTTCGCAGCGGGAGCAGTCGGACGCCGTGTCTGCCACAGCAACGCGGCCAGCGCCACGAACGCAATCGCGGCAACGCCTAGCGCAATCTTCGCTGAAGAAACGATTCGGTGTGGTTGTTACCGCCGCGCCGCCGGCGGATACTGCGCTGCGCTGCCCCGAGATCGGATTGCCCGCGCCGCCATCGGTTCGCGGCGCAACTTCCGACAAGTGGCTACGGCCGGAATCCGTATCCCGCTTTAGGCGCTGCAGGTCGCTGCGTAACTCCGAGGCATGCTGGTAGCGCAGGTTGACATCTTTTTCCAAGGCCTTGTTGATGATGTCTTCCAGTCGCGCAGGCACATCGTGGTTCAGACGCACGGCCGGCACGGGAGCGCGATTCATGATCGCCTCGCAAATTACCGCCGAGCTTTCGCCGTGGAAGGGAACATCGCCCGTCGCCATTTCATAGAGCACCGCGCCAAACGAGAACAGGTCGCTGCGCGAATCGAGGTCGCGCCCGCGCACCTGTTCCGGCGACATGTACGCTACTGTGCCCACCATCGTGCCGGGACTGGTCAGGTGCGCGTCGTCCAGGGTTTGCGCGTTGTCGGGGGATTTTTCCGTTCCTCGGGCCGCCGCCACTTTCGCCAGTCCGAAGTCGAGAATCTTGGCATGGCCGCGCTTGGTCACAAAGATATTTGCTGGCTTGATGTCGCGGTGCACAATGCCCTCGGCGTGTGCGGCATCCAGAGCGTCGGCAATCTCAATTGCAAGACCGACGAGCCTCTCGTTATCCATCGGGCGGGAACCGATGGCGTGCTTCAGCGTCATGCCATCGAGAAACTCCATGGCGATGAAGGCATGACCCTCGTGTTCATCAATCTCGTAAATCGTGCAGATGTTGGGATGGTTCAAGGCGGAAGCAGCCTGAGCCTCTCGCTGGAAACGGGCAAGGGCCTGCGGATCTTTCGCGACGTCGTCAGGCAGGAATTTGAGCGCGACGAAGCGGCGGAGCTTGAGGTCCTCCGCCTTGTACACCACTCCCATACCGCCGCCGCCCAGTTTCTCGACGGCGCGGTAGTGTGAGATGGTCTGCCCGATCATGGTTGGCCCAATGGTGGTCTGCCCGAGCGGGCACGAGTCATACGGTCTCGATCGTCACTTTCTTCAAAACCACATCCTTGTTGGGCCGGTTCTGTCGATTCTGCGGAACTCGTGTGATCTTCTCCGCGATGTCCTGGCCTTCGACGACCTCGCCAAAAATTGTGTGCTTGCCCGTGAGCCACGTGGTGGGAACGGTGGTGATGAAGAACTGCGATCCATTGGTATTCGGCCCCGCGTTCGCCATGGCCAGTTTGCCGGGCTTGTCGAACTTGTGCGGCGATCCCTTAGTCTCATCCTCGAACTGATATCCTGGGCCGCCCATCCCCGTGCCTTGCGGATCCCCACCTTGCACCATGAAATCGGGAATCACACGATGGAAAATGGTTCCGTCATAAAGCCGGTCTTTGGATTTCTTGCGCGTCGAAGGATGCGTCCATTCACGCTTGCCTTCGGCCAGCTCCACAAAGTTGGCAACAGTTTTCGGCGCGTCTTTGTCGAACAGCCGGCAAACAATGGTTCCTTCGCTGGTTTCAAACGTTGCGTACATTCCAGGTTGGCGAGTCATAGTAGTCCTTTCAGAAATTGTCGTTAATTATTCGTTGCTCCCAGAAGCGAGAGCGACTTACGCGGGGACGGCCCCTGCATCCGGCTCCGAATTTCTAATTCGGATTTGCAGGCGCTTTCGGCGTTACAGATGCCGTTGGCTTCTTCGCAGCTGCCCCTGTTGCCGGCTTGGCCGCGGAAACTCCACCGCGCAGAATCGTGATGTGATTGATCTTGATCGGACGATAGGGTCGATCATTCGAATCCCGGCTCATGGCCGCGATCTGCTTGACCAGTGCGACGGAAGCCTCATCGCACTGCCCGAAGATCGTGTAATGCCCGTTGAGCATCTGACCCTGTTGCCCGGTGAAGGCAACCTCGGTGATAAAAAACTGCGAGCTGTTGGTGTCTGGGCCGGCATTAGCGTAAGCCAGGCGGCCAGGCTGGTCAAACAGCAGGTCGGGCGAAACTTCATTCTTGAACGCCTTGACCGGATCAGGACCGGCGCCAGTACCCGCAGGATCTCCGCCCTGAATCATGAATTCGGGAATGACTCGATGAAAAATCAAGCCGTCATACAGCGGCACGCCGTGCTTGGTGGCGCCGCTGACGGGACTCTTCCAATCTTTGGTTCCTTTCGCTAGGCCGATGAAGTTGGCAACGCCAATCGGCGCTTTGTCAGGAAAAAGGGTGCAGGTCATCTTGCCCGCGGTCGTATCGATGATGGCCGTCGGCTTGGCTGCCACGTGCGGTGCGGTTGATGCCCCGGTGCCGGGCTTGGCCGGCGCCGCCGGACTCGGGGAACTGCCTTGTGCCAATGCGGCCGCTCCCGCCACGAAAACCATCCCTAGAATTGCGCATACCCGTCGCATGAGTGCTCCTTGAAACTTGAAATTGTGCTGCCAGTGAGGTGCAACGTTGCATTGTACGACAACAGCCGAGGGCTATTTCGCAGTTGCAGCGTCCCTCTGCATCTCGTGGCTGACACGCTCGACGTCGCGAAATACCCGCATCAGATTGCCCCCCAGAATCTTGTGAATGTCGGTCGCGCTGTAGCCGCGATCGAGCAGCGCCTGGGTGATCTTGGGCAGATCAGCGGCCGAGTCAATCCCCTGCGGCGTAGCGCCCGACACGCCATCAAAATCGGAGCCCAGCCCCACGTGGTCGACTCCGGCCACTTTGGCGATGTGATCGATATGGTCGATCAGCGACTTCAGCGGCGGACGCGGAATCTTCGCCATCCACTCGCGTCCGATCCGGTCGACCTCTAAATAATTTACTGGCTTGCCGGCAGCCTTGAGATCATCGATATATTTCTGAACCGCAGCCGCCTGATCCTTGGCCTGCGCTTCCATGGCTTTGCGGAAATCGGCATCGTCGAAGCCGCTGAAGAAGTTTACCTGCACCACGCCGCCGTTCTTGGTCACCGCTCGCAGCATGTCGTCGGTCATATTGCGGGGCGCGTCAACCAGCGCGCGCGCCGAGGAATGCGAGGCGATCACCGGAGCCTTGGTCGTCGCAATCGCATCCCAGAATGTCTTGTCGGCGACATGCGAAATATCCACCATCATCCCCAGCCGGTTCATCTCCACGACAACCTGCTTGCCAAAGTCAGTGAGGCCGTTGTGATGCTGCACCTTCGCATCGTCGATGTCGCCAGACGAATCCGCCCATTCGTTCGTATTCGACCAGGACAGCGTCATATAGCGGACGCCCAGCCGGTAATAATCGCGCAGCAGGTGCATATCGTTCTCAATCGAGTGGCCGCCCTCGATTCCCATCAGCGCAGCCAGTTTGTGCTCGCGATGCACCCGCTCGATATCCGCAGTCGAGAAGGCCATTGCCATGCGGTCCGGATGCCGCGCTGCCTGCTCATAGACTGAATCAATCAGATCGAAAGTATGCTTGGCGAAGTGGCCCTGATTCGTGTCCGGGTCGACCCAGATGGAGAAAAACTCTGCCCCAAGGTTGCCCCGCCGCGCCTTGTCGAGGCTGAGATGTCCGAAATCTTTGGGGTCGGTCGAACCAATATCGAAGCCTTCGTCAAGAAACCGCTGAGGAGTATCGGCATGGGTATCGACGACCAGTGCCGAATCATGAATCTGCCGGGCACGCGGGCTGACGATTATGTCGGCCGCCGTGGACGACTTTTCCGGGGCCTGAGCAACAGCGAGGGAGCTGACAAGCGCGACGAGCAGAGCAATCCGAATAGTCATAGGGATAGGGCTTTGATTGTATAGGCTCTCAGCATGTCGGACAAAACCTAGTGCATCAGCCACGAAGGACACGAAGTGCAACGAAGGAAATCGCTATCAAGGGTTTCCTTCGTAGACCTTCGTGTCCTTAGTGGTGAATGCTTTCCAACGCAAGCTTCACAGAATCCTCCAGGGCGCATTCGGTGTCAATCACTGTCTTCGGTTGCACGATCGCCTCGAACCGGGCCTTCACCGAAAGGTAAAGCGCGAAATCCCGATTTCCCGCCGGATGGATGCCACCCTTGGCATCACCCTCCAGCCTGCGCCGCGCCGTCTCCTCCGAGCAAACGCACTCCAGAATGCGCCACGGCTGGTGCAGGGTATTGGCCGCAGCCAGAACATTTTCGATCTGATACCGCCGTGAAAACGGCCGGCCGTCGAGAAAGACCATCCTGGCCGCATCTTGCCCCAGAAGATATCCTGCGGTCTGCATCATCAGGGCGAGACAGAAGTCGTCCTGCCGCGAAGAGTATTCAATCTCGTCCGGTAAGAAAATCGCGTGTCGAACCTCGTCCTTACTCAGCACGCGACCATGCGTTTGACGCGCCAGCTCGCGCGCGAGCGCAGTCTTGCCAGTGCCGGGGAGTCCCGCCATCAAAACAATCATGAAGGAGAATCGTAAAGGAAGCAGAGGGAAGGAGCTATTGGAAAAGTTGGGATGGCGAAGCTCTGAATCTGGCCGTTACTTGCCGCTGCCGAGAGCCACTTCCGTCGATGGGGTTTCCGGCTTTTCCTGCTCAGGACGCTCGACCGGCACAATGCTCTGGGTTTCGCGCCATTCCGAATAGTGACCGCTGACCATGATGTGGAAGCACCAGTGACGACGTTCTTCCTCAGGTTCCACCAGGCCGAGCGCTTTCATGTAGAACAGGTAATGTTCCATCCAGCGGATCTGATCTTTGCTCATGCCGCGGCGCTGCAAGTCGACGGTCACGCCGGCTAGATGTGAGGAAGCGGTGTCGCCGTCGGCCGGCGCCGCATTGCGGTTATGCCGCCTCAGCTTCTTCTGCACTTTGACGGTGCGTACCGCTGAGTTCACCTGAATCTGGGCATGAAAGCGGTTGTAATAGGCCTGGCTGAGATCCTCCACAAAGTCACGCGTCCACGGGCGGCAAAAACGCCGCGAAGGATCGAGGCTCGGTTCAATTTTCAAGGATTCACTAGCCCGAATCGGCAACAGCGACCCATCGGCCTTCAACGCTTCCAGTTCGGTTTCATCCTGAATGCGCGGCAGTTCCAAGCGATCGATTTCTGCATTCTGAATCAGAAGGGATTCGTGAGAAGGCCGGAACATTGGATTCCAGCGCAGCCAGCGGAAATGACGCCGGTGCGCATGCTGCATCACGGCGGGGTGCACCGCAAATGCGGTTCCCGACATCCCCACGCACACCAGTGCCGCGAGGAAGACAGCCGCGAGTTGGAGTCGAACGATTCGTCTCACGAAGGTTTTCCCGGTGAAGGAATGGTTTTTGCTTCGCTCCCATCCTTCAGCCCGAGTAGCGGTTATTCTAAGCCATGCTGTCAAGGGAGACCACTCGTTACGGCCTGCGACTCGTTACTTGCGTACTCAAGTCAACGATCTCCCAGGCAGGTTACTGCTAGTTACTCACTCCGAAAAAGCGCGATTGCCAACAAGATGTCACCGCAGATGATGGGCCACTTCCAGGACTTGCAAACCGCCAACTTATGTCGTCCGCCAGCTACAACTTGGCGCGCATAAGATGAGGCTCAGAATCAGCCGGTTGCCATTAATTGACGGAAATCAGCGCCGCAAAAGGTCACCCAGCGCCTGTTTCATGACCTGCCCGCCTACTTCAGAAATGGACTTGGTCAGCGGAATGTTCTTGGGGCAGACCTCGACGCAATTCTGGGCATAGCCGCACTCCTGTATGCCGCCGTCACCCATCAGGGCCGACAGGCGCTCGCGCTCCAACATCTTCCCGGTGGGATGCATGTTGAAGAGCCGCACCTGCGCGATGGTCGCTGCCCCCACGAAGCCCGTGTCCTCGTTGAATTGCGGGCAAGCCTCCATGCAGCACGTGCAGGAAATGCAGCACGAAAGGGGATAGGCGACTTCTTGCGTCTCGGCCGACATGCGCGGCCCAGCGCCCAGGTCGTACGTGCCATCAATCGGAACCCAAGCCTTCACGGCCTTGAGATTCTCGAAGATCACGCTGCGATCGGTGGCCAGATCGCGGACCACGGGAAACTTGGAGAAAGGCTCGAGCCGAATCGGTTGCTCCAAGTTATCGATCAGCGCCGAGCAGGCCATCCGCGCCTTGCCGTTGATCAGCATGGCGCACGATCCGCAGACCTCTTCGAGACAATTCGAGTCGTAGGTGATGGGAGTCGTCGCCTTGCCGTCCTTGGTGACCGGATCGGCGGCAATATCCATCAGCGCCGAAATCACATTCATGTTCGGCCGGTAGGGAATCGAGAACTCCTCCCAGTAGGACTTGGAGGTCGGAGTCGGTTGACGCTTGATTTTTATGATGACGGTTTTTTCAGCCATTAGCTCTTAGCCTTTAGGACATTGCTCACAAGATCCACCGTTTAGCCCTCAGTTGCCAGCTTAAAGGCTCGATAGAAACGATAAAGCCAGAAGATCAGCACCACGCTCCAGACGGCCACAAGATGCCATCCGCTGCGAAAGGGCCCATGCTCCCGGACGCCAAATACGCCGATCATGAGCCAAAAAAAAGAGAGTAAAACCCACAGAAGGGGAATAGCCCATTTCCGCGGAGACTCTTTCAGTGACTCAAACATACATATCTCCTCGTCAGTACTTCCTCGGCCGCGGCGGAATTAGGCTTGCATCCACCGGTTCGAACTCGAACTTCGGCTCGTCCGCGTCTGGAGCGAAATATGCTTTCGTCGTTTTCATCCAGTTCTTGTCGTCGCGGTCGGGGAAGTCGGGCTTGTAGTGCGCCCCGCGCGACTCATCCCGCATGCGGGCGCCCTGCGCGATCACCCGTGCCAGCTGCAGCATGTTGTAAAGCTGCCGCGCGAAGACGACGGTCGTGTTCGCCCACAGCGTCTTGTCGCTGAGGTCGATCTTGCGATAGCGCTCCAGCATCTCGACCAGCTTCGCGTCGGTCTGTTCCAGGTTCTTGTTGTAGCGGATGACCGTGCAGTCCTTAGTCATCAACTCACCCAGTTCCCGCCACAACTTAACCGGATTTTCCGTCCCGTCGTTCTTCATCAGCAGGGCATTATTCTCTTCCTGTTTCTTCTTTTCGGCGTCGAAGTGTCCGTTGCCATTGGACGAAGACTGCAACCCGCGGGCATAGTTCACGGCATTCGGCCCGGCGATGCCGCCGCCGTAGATGCACGACATCAGCGAATTGGCTCCCAGACGGTTCGCGCCGTGATACTGGTACTCGCACTCGCCGGCGGCGAAGATTCCCGCGATATTGGTCATCTGCTTGTAATCCACCCACAGCCCGCCCATGGTGTAATGCATGCCGGGGAAAATCTTCATCGGGGTGTCGCGCGGATCGTCGCCCACAAATTTCTCGTAAATTTCGAGAATGCCTTCCAGCTTCTTGTCGAGAATTTTGCGATCGATATGCGTCAGGTCGAGGTAGACCATCGGCTTGCCATCAATGCCGAGGTTATACTCGAAAACGACCTTGAAGATCGCGCGGGTCGCCACGTCGCGCGGCACCAGATTTCCGTACTTTGGATACCACTCTTCTAGAAAGTACCAGCGCTCATTCTGCGGAATCGATTTCGGGTCGCGGTTATCGCCCTGCTTCTTCGGCACCCAGACGCGGCCGCCCTCGCCGCGCGCCGATTCCGACATCAGCCGAAGCTTGTCTTCTCCCGGTATGCAGGTCGGATGCACCTGAATGAATTCGCCGTTCGCGTAATAGCACCCCTGCTGGTAGAGCGCTGACTGCGCGGAGCCCGTACACACAACCGAGTTGGTCGATTTGCCAAAGATCGCGCCGTTGCCGCCGGTGGCGATGATGATGGCATCAGCCGGGAACGTCCGTACCTCCATCGACCGCAGGTCCAGCGCGCAGATACCGCGGCAGACTTTTTGCCCGTCGAGTACCGCTGACAAAAACTCCCAGTGCTCGAACTTCTTTACCTTTCCTTCGGACTCATACCGCCGCACCTGCTCGTCGAGCGCGTAGAGCAACTGCTGTCCGGTCGTCGCGCCGGCAAATGCGGTGCGGTTGTAGAGAGTTCCTCCGAAGCGGCGGAAGTCGAGCAATCCTTCCGGCGTGCGATTGAAGGGCACGCCCATGCGGTCCAGCAGATCGATGATCCCCGGCGCGGCTTCGCACATGTCTTTCACCGGAGGTTGATTCGCCAGAAAGTCACCGCCGTAGATGGTGTCGTCAAAATGTTTATAGGTCGAATCGCCTTCGCCCTTCAGATTTTTCGCGGCATTGATGCCGCCTTGCGCGCAGACCGAGTGCGACCGCTTCACCGGTACGATGGAAAACAGGTCAACGTTGCCGCCCATCTCCGCGATCTTGATGACTGCGGATAGCCCGGCCAACCCGCCGCCTACGACAATGATTCTGGGAGCTGCCATGTTATCGCGCCCCCTTTCCGTCCGAAATTGCGTGGTTGATTCGCGCCACATTGCCGTCCTGCGGAAGCTCTTGGAAGCGATAACGGAAGGTGTACAGGCTCGCCAGCCCAACCACCCCGAGCAACACAAAAAATGCGAGGCATAACCGCAGCAACCGCTTCTGCGCTTTGTCGCCTGAGACGATTCCCCACTTGGCACAGAACAGCCAGATCCCGTAGGAGAAATGCCAGGAGGCAGCGATCAATCCGATTACATAGAACGCCATCAGCCAGGGATTGTGCACTTCGTTGGCGACTTTGGTGAAGGAAAACGCCGGGTTATCGTGCAGATCCGTGCCGGTAAAGCGCATGGTGTAGGTATGCCACACGATGTAAACGAAAGCGATGCCGCCGGTCCAGCGCTGCATCGTATACATCCAGTTTCCCGACCACGGGTAGGATGCCGTATTTCCTTCGCCGCGGTACCAGATGTAAAAACCGTAGAGCGCGTGGAAGGCGATCGGAATCCAGATGCCGAGCAGCTCAAGGAAGAACACGAGGGGAAGGTGGGCGAGAAAACTGACCTGATTCTCGTACGCCTTGGGCCCGGTGATGGCGGTGGAGTTCGAAACCAGGATGTGTTCGAACAGGAACGCGCCGACGGGAACGATCCCGGACAGCGAGTGCAGCCGGCGCAATACGAAGGACGACCCCTGACCGGCTCGCAATGGCGCGACCCCATGCGCCACTGGGGGAGCAGAAGAACTGGCTGACGCCACGAAACGCTCCTTATGAGTTCAGCGATGAGAAAATAACCTCACATTATCCTGTGCCGGAAGAAGCGAAGTCAAGGAAGTGTCGGTAGGTGGCAAGTCGGAATCCCCGAATTGCTCATAGTCAGCGGAGGAGCGGTTATGGTGTTCCGATCTCATGGTCATCCCGACTGCCTTTAGCGACGCCCGAACCGGACGGTAGTACATCCGACCGAATTGGACACGCGTTGATATAATAGTGCGCAGAGTCATCTGTCCGCCCCCGGGGGGAGTTTATGGGGACGAAACCACTTCCTAGAATTTGCTGGATTTGCGGTCACGCCGTGCCACTGGAAGAATGCAAGGTCGACGAACATGGACTGGCCGTCCATGAGAGGTGCTACGTCGCAAAGCTCGCGCTGGAAAAGAGCGCGTCTCCTCCGCGAAGCCCTCGCGCATAGGCATCGTGTTCGCCCGATGATTCCACCAGTGCGGAGTTACTTCTGCGGGGCTGCGCCAGCGTCGCACCATTCAAGAAACTGCCGAAATGCCGCACCGCGATGACTGTAACGCGCCTTTTCTTCCGCGCTCAGTTCGGCGAATGTCTTTTGAATCTGCGGAAAATAAAATAGGGGATCATATCCGAAACCTCCCTTGCCGCGCGGGGCATCGAGAATGATTCCTTCTGCCGAGCCGCGAAACGTGGCCAGAGTCTTTCCGTCCTGAGCAGCAGCTAGTACGCACACAAAGCGCCCGGTGCGCTTCTCAGCTGTAACGTGCCTTAATTCTCGAAGGACCCTCGAGTTGTTGGCCTCGTCATCCGTATTTTCCTCAGCCAAATGTGGCTGGTCGGCGGCGTAGCGCGCGGAATGCACGCCAGGAGCGCCATTCAGAGCGTCGACCTCTAGGCCGGAGTCATCAGCGACCACAACCTCACCGGGTGCATGGAGGCTGTATTCTTCCGCTTTCTTACGCGCGTTTTCCTCAAACGATGTGCCATCTTCCATGACCAGAGGAATCGAAGCAAAATTCGGAATTCCAGCGATCTCGATGCCATGTGGCTGCGCCGCGCCCGCGAAGTCGCGCAGCTTCCCCGGATTTGAAGTAGCGATGAGAATTCTTCGCATGATCAGACCTCAGACGTCAGGCTTGGATGCGACGGCCGAGGCGTGAGGTCCGACGCTCTGGCGCGGCCCATCACGATCCATGCAAACAAACAAACGCCGGCGCTCAGAGAAACCCATCCGCCAAGACTCCGGTCCCAGGTTCGGACGAACGTGAGTTGGACCCGGTTCATTCCGGGCTCTACCGGCACGAGCATTTGTCCCGTGCTCGCGCGCGCAGCGGTCTCGACTGGACGTCCATTCACTTCGGCTTTCCATGCCGGATAGCGAAATAGATGCAGGGCCAACTGATCCGCAGCCGACATCTCGGCCGTGAAGGTTTTCGATTCCGCTTCCCAGCGAAGCACATGAATGGCGGCGTGAGCGGGCCCGTCGACAGTCACTTTGCGGGCGTCTTTATCGATCGCAGTCGGATCCGCTCCCAGAGGCGTGTATTCGTCCGTGCCTTCATAGCCCGCGCCGCTCTCCATATTGTCCTGCATCTCGCGGAGATCACTGGCATTGTCCCACCACGGCGCCTGCACTCGATGCCATGCCCCCACTATCACCAGCAGTGAGAGAGCACACACGGCGATTCTCATCCACCAGCGCTGCATCAGCATGGTCACAGAAATGGTGAAGATCACGCTCAGGCAAAGCAGCCAGCGCCAGGGAAACTGCATGAACTGCAGCTTAGGCAGGATATTCCACAACAAAAGAGTGGCTGGAAACATAAGCGCGCTGCACGCCACGGCCCAGACGAGCAACGCACTCCACAATTCGCGTTTCGTTTCGCACCAGAACCGGTTCGCAATGGCTGCAAGGCAGATCACCGCCATCTCCAGCGTCGCGGTCCAGGAGATGAGACGGTTGAAGGCGTCGTGATCCGCGTCGGTGGTGTGAATGAACAGGAAGTTATCCGCAGGACGCGATCCTGCCGAAACGGCATTGGCAATCTCAATCCAGCGTTGCTCGTAGATTGCAGGAAGCAGGTAAAACGCCGCCAGGCATACACCCAGTGCGAAGGCCCCCGCTCCGAACAGTAGAAGATGCGGCGCGCGCCGGCGCCACGCGAAATACAAAATCAGCAGCGCCAGAGAATAATGGATCATGACTGCAGCGGGAGCATTGGTGAGCCACGCCGCTGCCAAGACGAATCCCAACGGGATAACGCTGCGCTCGCCGTCTTCCACGGCCTTCAACACCAGCAAGAGCAGCAAGGGTACGAGGCACGCGGCCAGCAACTCGGCAAACGCGCTGCGCCAGTAAACAATCACGAGATGATAGGGATTGACCGCATACAGCACAGCCGCGAAAATCGCGTCGCGCCGGCCGAGCCACCGCCGGGCCAGCAGAAACATCGAAGCTCCCGCCGCCACCAGTACGATCCACAGATAAATGCTCGCGGTCAGGGTCCACGGGAAGATCGCGCTCAGCCCCGCTCCCAGCGTCCACGAGGCCGGCGGATAAAATACAAACCGCGGCTCGCCATAAGCGAAGTGCGCCAGCGCCGCCCATCGCGGGTATAAGACCCCCTGCTTCCATTGCCCCAGAACTTCCAGCCACGAATAGAGATGGAACTCGACATCGTGGCCCGAGGGCATACCCAGAAAAAAGAAGGGAACCTCCACGGCGAAGGCGGCGATGCCAATCGACAACAGGGGCGACCACCAAAGCGGGTTCGTTCGTCCCCTTGGTTTCGAACGCGACGTGACTGTCACTGTCGGTGCTTTACCCAGAATTTTCCTCGCCTGACCAGGAATCAACTCAGGATCAATCAAAAACTTACCCAGTCTACATTTAACCCGGATTTATTTAACCCAGATTTAACACTGCTGAAATCTCCCTGCAATGCCGGTCCGTTAACGTACTCGCATTGGGGTGGAACAGACCACGGAGAATCGAGGATCCGCACCAGAGACGGGGTTCGGAATCCTCGATTCTTCGGAGACATAACCCATCCCCCAAAGCCTCTCGCTCCCGTAACGTTGGTTCTCGCCACACTGCCCATCAAAATTTCTTCTCGATATTTCCGCTTCGCAACCTGCCCCGGGAGGCTTTTGTTCAAGAACGGGTAGCTGAAATTGTTTTGTATGCCAGCATAATTCTGAACGAAGCCATTTTCAGGCGGAGTAGTTTCTCCGGGTCACTCAGCGCGCGAGTGGTTGGGAATTTATCGGTTAGGAATAATTCGGGCGAGGAATGAATTGCTTGAAAAGGGAACTGGTGAAGGGCGCTACGCTGAAGCGACGTCTTCGGGATGGCGCTGATGCTCGAGTTCGGCGAGGAATTCTTCCTGCTGCAAACTTGCGCCCCGCCTCAGGAGTTCAAGAAGAGGATCTTCCAATTCTTCCGGCAATTCTTCGGCATTCTTGTCTGCTGGTTCGAATTGAGTGAGATCGGCAACCAGCGCTCGCGGCGAAATGCTCAGTTCCGGACTGGCATCGGGGCTGTTCTGCAAGAAACTGATCAGGTTGCCGACTTGTGCCCGCTGCTCCGGCGTTCGTGATGGAAACTCAACGCCCATTCCATGTCCGGGATGCGCTACCCGCACCATGCCCTCGGTATGGACTTCCAATTCATTCGTCTTCAGGCAGAAGTCAATCAGCGCGCGCTCCGGGAAGGGTGCATTCGTCTGAACGTAGCAACCGCCGAGACTCAGATCGGTCAGTTTGCAATGTGGAACCGTTTCGTCTGGTGCACCGGATGTCGCCGCGGCCGCCTTGAGCCAGCTTTTGAGTTCGGAGAGCGCCGTTTCGGATAAATCGAGGAAGTGTACGCCCGTTTGACCGTTCGGATTCGCCCAAGCTACCTGCCCATGGGCCTCGATGTCGATTCCTCCGTCCGGTAGCTGAAAATGGAAGGCCAGAAGCGCTCCGGGAATCTGAGCCTCCGCCGTCAGAACGTCCATGCCGGTTTCAGAAAGGTCCAATAAAATGCCATCGACTTTGCGGGTGTCTGGCAGAGAGATTTCGACGGCAGCCTGCACGGGAATGCGAATTGCCCGCCGCCGCTCCCGGTTCAGCAAGGCTGCGGCCGGCTTCAGTCCGGCCTGGGCAGCCTCTTCGGAAACCGGTTTGTACAGTACGAAGTGCGCCCCGCCGCTCAGAATCTCGCGCACTTTTGTGGTATCCGCCACCAGCGCGATCGTCAACGGCCCCGTGCCAAGTTTCTGCGCCTGCTGAAAGACTTCTTCCGCAGCCTTGGGGTCGTCAAAATCCACGATCAGCGCATCGAATTTCTGCTGATGGATGCGCGCCATCGTGGTTTCGGGATCGCTGGACCGGTCCATGGCAAGGCCGAAGCCAGACAGTACTCTGCCTAGCACGTCTGCCGCGGAGTCGTCGCTTGATACCAGTAGCGCTTGAAGATTCATACGATTCGATTGCCCCGATGGATTACGGCCACCGTGGTGCTGTCGGCCGCGACGCCTTGGAGGCAGAAGAACTGCCACCGGCACCCGCTTTTGCTGCCATCGAGTCGGCTTGCCCGATCGCTTCGTCCACTTCGGCCAGAACGACGTTATCTTCCTCATCGCTCTCGGCCAGCAGCGGAGCTACTTCCCGCAGCTTTTCTGCGGCCTGCTGGAGCATCTCGATCTGTTTGCCTAGTTGGGCGTATTTCGCCTGCTTTTGCCGCAGGACCTCATGGATATCTTTCATACAACCCCCTGTTGGCAATTTAAGGAGGTCCTCCGGACGGGTCAACGCTAATCCCCTGGCCGAGATTACTGCGGTAATGGGAAGAGTTTGCATCGCCCCGAGAGACGAGAGGAAGGGAGAAGCAAAACGGGGCGGCAGGGGGGACACTGGAACCGTGGAACTTAATAGACTTAGTAGACAAGAAAAAGGCCCCGCCCTTGTTGGGGCGGGACCTGATATTCAGGAGCCAAATGTCCCGTTTACGCCTTCAACTTGCGACGCAGAGCGCCAGCCAGACCGATCAGGCCTGTGCCCAAAAGGGACAGTGATCCCGGTTCGGGAACCGCGCTGATGTTGGTGTCGCCGCTGGAGATCGTGGTCATTCCGTTAAAGAAGCCCTTGCCCGTGTTGATTGTCAACTGGACAGTCGCCCCTTGCACAGTCGCCCCGGTGTACCAGGTTCCCGTCAGGGAGCCGGTCAGCGTGTAGTTGTGGGTCCCGTTCGCCAGGGTTACCAGCGTCCAAGTCACGGGGCCAGAGAAAGAACCATTGAAGAGCACGCCATACGAACCGGTTCCGGTAATCACGAAGGAACCACCGGCCGCGAAGGTCGCGCCCATCTGCAGGCTCCCGCCGGTCAACGCGCCGGTTGAGAACGCCACGGAGCCGAGGTCACCAGTGACCAAGCCGCCGCCGTTCAATCCGTTTACAGCGATCAGTTCCGAGCCCGTCAGGCTCAGTCCGGCTGAGCTACCCATCAGCGTTCCGCCGCTGTTGGTGAAGTCAACGCTTGAGCTTGCGAACGCTGCCATCGGCAACGCCAGAGTCAACAGAACCATCCACAGAATTCGCTTCATATCTAACTTTCCTCCTGAATATCGAGTACGAATGTGCTTTTAAGGCTCCAGAACGTTGGGGGCGCACCAGAGACGCTTCGTCCCAGCACCCTCTATGTGCACCCGTAGTGCCAAAGGCTGTGCCAAATCAAGTGATTGGAATCACTGGGTTTAGGGGCGAATCGGTCGCCCTCCCCACGTTCCGAAGTGCAAACAGATGCACACTTGAATCATCGTTTTGCGACTTCGGGCCAGTTTGCCCTCGGGATTGGAACTCCCTCATCCGGTAAGGGATGGAAGCTTCGCTGCTGACCCCAGCAGGAAAATAATCCCCACCACGATGCTGTAGGCCGAGGTCGCTAAAGTCAGCGCCCTCAGGGCACTTGGCCGCGCCAGTGTAGCAGAGAAGATTCCTGCGGCAGAGGCACACATCAAAGAATTCATCAAAATCAAGCCTAGGATAAACATGAGAAGTCCGAGCAGACCCGCACCTGTTCCACCCAGGTTCGCCGCCATTAGGAACAGCAGGATCTGCGTGGGCGTTTCCGCGCCAAGTCCATGAATCACTCCCACCAGAAATGTCGATTTGGCTCCATATCCGTCTTTGAATACTTGCGGAGCCTCTACCCGCGTGCCCCCGAACACCCGACTGAGCCGCCAGTAGATCCAAAGGACGCCGTTGATTAGCAGGGTGATCCGGGTACGGGGACGAGCGTGGCTATGCGTTGACGGACGCAGGAACGTCCCCAGCACATAAAACCCCAGAACCAGCAAAGTGACCCCAACCAAGCGCTCGGCCCATCGATCGCTGGCTGGAGGCAGGGCGATCCGGAAAACCACTGCCGCCGTTCCGAGGACCGCGATTGTGGTTGCGTGCCCCATTACATAGAGCAGCCCATATTTCATCGCATCGCGAGCCTTCGACTGGACACTGCTGATATCGGTGATTGCGGCAATGTGGTCGTAATCGAGACCGTGCCGGAATCCAAGGACCGCTGCCGACAGCAGGGCCAGGCGCAGATTGACGGGATCAATCATGACAAAGAAAGAACTTCCGCGCGGGGAAAAACTCCTGATTCAGATGCGCCAGCCGACCAACTGGCGTTGTTAGGCTAGCATATTCCAAACCGCGGTGGGACCGCCTAAGCCTTCTCAGTCTTGGGGGATAAATCTTTCTTCAACCGCGTTTGTGCGGCGATGACTTCGCGCAAGCGGCGCGACAGAATCACGGCCAGAGACTGGTAGAAACGAGAACCGAGGTGGGGAAACAGTTCAAATAGCGAATGCAGGGTCAGCCGATCCAAGTAGTAGGCCTCGACAGCTTCGTTGGCCACGACGGTGGCCGACGCCGGCAATTCATCCAGAAATGAAATCTCTCCACAGACCTCGCCGGACCCGATATCCCGTGGTGGCGGAATCTGCACCGAGGCCGATCCCTTCAGGAGTAGATATAGCCCGTGGGTTCGCTTGCCTTGTTCAACAATCTTTTCCCCAGCCTTGAATTGGCGGCGCGCGGCTTTATCCGCGACTAGCGCCCAGTCGTTGGGCGTAAGGTACACCAGTCCGCTCTTGGTGGCCGACAGTGTGGACATATCCTGCTGCTGACTTGCCTTCGACATGCGCGCTTGCTCGATGTCCGGAGAACGTTCCGGGCGGGTGATTTAACTGAAAAAACAGGGCTTATGAAAGAGTAGCAGAAAGACCCTTGTGGAGGAACTTCTGCCGAACCATGGGAGTTAAGAAGTTCAATGCCGATCATCGGGCAAGGAGGTTCCCCGGAAGTACCACAACCTTGGAGCACAAGCTGTGTGATCTGAATCACATCTGTGCCCGGATTGGTCTGCGAAACTCACGGCGGTAACAGGAGAAGAGTGTTGGCAGCATCGGACAAATCGGATCCCGGAACGTATCACCCCAGTTGCCTTTTAGCTCACGACCTGCTCAATAAACTGACCGTCGTCCTGGGAAATTGCGAACTTCTAAAAGAAGAGGCGCCAGAAGATTCAGCCTGTTTGAAGCGGTTGCTTCTGATCCGCGATGTGGCTGCTTCGATGGCCGAAGACCTCAAGAAGCACCAGTGCCAACTCGAAGCTGTCATGCGTCGTGATTCGAACGGCAGCGAAAAAGCCTTTGTAAATCCCTCCTTCGACTGACCCGGCGAAACATCGAGAAACCAAGTTCCCATTGTCTTAATCTCAAGTGCACGCGCGAATCTGCCGATGCGTCCTAAAAGAGACAGTCCGCATCGTGAGTTCGTCGGAGCACTTATGGCTGAATGTGAGCGATTGAAGAAATGCGCATTTTTTCAGGATCAACTGACGTACATGCCAAAGACAGCCGACCTCATGAAGCAAGCCTATTGCTTGGGCGACAAAACCACGTGTGCGCGCTATTTAGTCGCGTCAAAGGGAACTCTTCCCCCGGCGGATCTGTTCCCCAACGAGGCGAATCGAGCGCTCAAGATTCTTTCTGACAAAAATATGTAGTTCGAAGCGCAATTGGATCGAGCCATCCGCCGATTTTTCAACCAGACCTCGAGAATCGGCCATTCTTGGGAAATGGCCGTCGCAAGAATACGGATGATTTCTCAGCGCCGAGCGAAAATAGCTGAATTGCAATTGCTTGATTAGGGGATGGTGCGCCCTGAGAGATTCGAACTCCCGACCTTCTGGTTCGTAGCCAGACGCTCTATCCAACTGAGCTAAGGGCGCTGATCTTGATGGGATGGAGAATGCTTTTTGATTATAACGAAGAATTGTTTTGCTGGAAAACGGAAACTCATTCTAAAGCCAGCGCCATTTTCCAGTGGCCCTTATCTTGCGTCAAACGAGCCGACGTAAATCTTTCCCCGCGACTGGCAATTCCTACCGGGCTCCCAAAATCCTCAGCATGTATTTTCAACGGCTTGCGGACGGCATTCCGCTTGCAATATGTAAGAACAGACGAAGTGGCGCGCAACGGGGTGCTTCAGAGAATAACTTCGGCCAGAGGTTTTCTGTGAGCACCCCTTGCTTTATACGCCCGAGTTGTCAGCCTTCCCCAAATAATTTCTGATTGCCGTTTTGAGATTAAGCCGCGTTGATCGCGGCTTTTGTTTGATTCCACACAGAAAAAATCGAATCTAAGCCAGCGCCACAGATTCTCGGACATCAATCCCGGCCTGCCGCAACAGCTTGGCAACTGCGTCCTGCTTCAGCCGCGAGGCATCGTACTCCACTCGCACCGTGTGCTGCTTGGCGTTAAACTGCACGCGCCGAATCCCATACACCTCGCGCATGCCGTCAATTGCCCGCAGTTCGTTTTCCCCCGGAAGAGCGCCGTAGTTGAACACCACGTCAAGAGAGGTCATTCGTTCAGCCCTTCTGTATGATGAATTTGAAATTCCGGCGTGAACCGCCGGATGAATCCAATATAGAGCATGACCATCCAAGAGCACAGGGTAATTCAACGATGTGGTGAGCGCAGATGAGAACCAGCAGGAACGCGGCAAGCTTTAAGCCGGCACCTGAAGCATGACGACTTCGAACCCAACGTCCGCGCTCGAACGCGACCCCGTCTGCGGGATGAACGTCAATGTCTCGACTGCAAAGCACGTTCACGAACACGCGGGAAAGAACTATTACTTCTGCTGCGGCGGGTGCGTGGAAAAATTCAAAGCCGATCCCGCGGGATATCTCAACCAACCGAAATCCGGAGGCCTGGTCACCCTCGGGATGACGGCTCCAAAGACCACGCCGCCCGTAGTCATCGCAGCTGCTGCCACCCGACCAAAACCCGAAAAGCCAAACGGGGAAGCTGGGAAACCCACCGTTTACGTTTGCCCGATGTGCCCCGAAGTTCGCGAAATGAAGCCGGTTCCGTGCCCATCATGCGGGATGGCACTCGAACCCGAAACTCCCCAGGCTTCGACGCGCACCGAATACATCTGCCCGATGCATCCCGAAATCGTGCGGCCCGAGCCCGGAGCATGCCCGATCTGCGGCATGGCGCTAGAGCCGCGAACGGTAACCGGCGCTCCTGAAGAAAATCCCGAGCTACGCGATATGACGCGCAGGTTCTGGGTCGGTGTGGTCCTTACCACGCCTCTCCTCGCCATCGCTATGGCCAGCATGATCTGGCCGCACTGGTTCATGAGCTTCTTTGTCGTAGATGGCGCAATCCTCCATCCACACTTGAATCTTCCGTGGATCGAGCTCATCCTCTCCAGCCCGGTCGTTCTCTGGTGCGGCCTGCCATTCTTTCAGCGTTTCTGGACGTCACTCGTCAACCGCAGCCCGAACATGTTTACGCTGATCGGACTCGGGACTGGCGTTGCGTACCTCTATAGCCTGGTCGCCACATTCGCGCCGGGAATTTTCCCCGACTCTCTCCGCACGATGGGCGGATATCCTGACGTGTATTTCGAAGCCGCGGCCGCCATCACTTCGCTCGTTCTCCTCGGACAGGTGATGGAACTTCGCGCCCGCAGCCGAACCAGCGCTGCCATCCGCGCATTACTCGATCTAAGCCCCAAGACAGCGCGCCTCATTACGAACGGAACGGCTGGCGAGGCTATCGAGAAAGATATCCCGCTCGAACAGGTAAAGGCTGGCGATCATCTTCGAGTCCGTCCCGGAGAAAGAGTTCCCGTCGACGGCATCGTTCTCGAAGGCCGCAGCTCCATCGACGAATCGATGATCACCGGCGAATCGATCCCGGTCGAAAAAGAGCCGCAAAGCAAAGTCATCGGCGCCACCATCAACGCCACAGGATCGTTCATCATGCAGGCGGAGCGGGTCGGATCCGAAACTCTACTTGCACGAATCGTGCAACTCGTTGGACAGGCGCAGCGCAGCCGCGCCCCGATCCAGCGCCTCGCGGATCGCGTGGCCGCCTGGTTCGTGCCAACGGTTGTGGCCATCGCGGCGCTCACCTTTGTCATGTGGTTCTTCTTCGGCCCGCAGCCGCGTCTGGCCAACGCAATTGTCAACGCCGTCGCCGTTCTCATCATCGCGTGCCCTTGCGCCTTGGGGCTCGCTACACCGATGGCCATCATGGTCGGTACTGGCCGGGGCGCTTCCGCCGGAGTCCTCATTAAGAACGCAGAAGCGCTCGAGACCATGGAAAAAGTCGATACGTTGGTGGTGGACAAAACCGGAACGCTGACGGAAGGCAAGCCTCGCGTAGTCGAGATTGCCCCTCGCGGCTCGATGTCCAAAGATGAACTCTTACGCGTCGTGGCCAGCCTGGAGCGCGGTAGTGAACACCCTTACGCATCCTCGATCCTGGCGGCTGCTGCTGAGCATAACCTTAATCTCACGCAGTCTGAAGAGTTTTGTTCCATCTCAGGAAAAGGTGTTACAGGCGTCGTCGATGGAAAGTTCATCGCTGCCGGCAACGAGGCATTGATGAGGGATCAAGGTGTCGAAACTCCAACGCCACCAACAGAATGGCTTCGTCCGGGTGAAACTGCAATCTACGTCGCTATCGATAATCACTTCGCCGGTTGGATTTCAGCGGGGGATCCTCTGAAGTGGCGTCTTCCGCGGCTCGTGAATGAAATAATGAGCGAAGGACTAAGGGTCGTTATGCTCACCGGGGATCGTCGATCGGTAGCGGAGGCTGTAGCTCGGAGTGCGAACATCTCGGAGTTCGAAGCCGAAGTTCTTCCCGAAGGAAAACTCGAAATCATCCGCAAGCTCCAACAGCAGGGGAGAGTCGTCGCCATGGCCGGTGACGGTATCAATGACGCTCCCGCGCTCGCGCAAGCCAATGTTGGTATCGCCATGGGCACCGGCACCGATATCGCGATGGAAAGCGGGGGAATCACACTCGTCAAAGGAGACCTCACCGGAATCCTCCGAGCGCGTCGCCTCAGCCGCGCCACCATGCGCAATATCCGCCAGAATCTTTTCTTCGCCTTCGTCTATAACGCGATCGGAGTTCCCATCGCTGCCGGAGTGTTGTATCCGTTCTTTGGCGTACTGCTCAGTCCGATCCTGGCCGCGGCGGCCATGAGTTTCAGTTCCGTTTCAGTCATCACTAATGCGCTGCGTTTACGACATGTGAAGCTGTGAAGACGGCCAGAGAAATCCTTCACCACAGGGGGCACAGAGGAACACAGGGTCCACGAAAGAGCTTTCCGTCCAAAACCGAACACCGATGTGCATAACCGGACAGCGGGCTCTTTCAGGTCTCAAGGATTTCAGTGCAGGGAACAGACTTGAGCAGTGGCAGTTACGCGGGTTCCTGGCAGGTGAATTGCTCTTCTCGGTTGAGATTAAACTCACGGAGGGCTTTCATGGCGCACTTCGAGCGCATTCGCGATGTAGTTTCCGGCCCCTTCAGCCCCGACATCATCCAGCAGCGCACTGCCGCCGGCTGGCAAATGGTCTCCATCGAGTGGCGCCGCGAGCTCCCCGAGTCCGAATCTCCCTCCCAGGGCGCATTCAGTGAAGATATCCCGTACGGCCTGCGTATCTCCGACGATTGCCAGCGCCTGGAGATCGATCCCGTCGAGAACCGTACGCTCATGCTGATGATGGAGTTGCTGGTTCAGGACTTCCCGTATTCCGCAGTCGTCAGCGACCTCAACGAAAAGGGGCTTCGGATGCGGGATGGCAAGCCGTGGACTCGAATCGCAGTCTTCAACATGACTCCTCGACTGATCGAGGTCGGGCCCCGTATCTTCTCCACCGAAGAGTGGCACAAGATCCGCCACCGCTTCTCCGCACCAAGAGGCTAAGAAGGAAGTTTCTGCCCGAAATTCGGTCGGGATGGAACGAACGCGCTATTGACGGGTAGAGCTTGGTGGGTGAGCGGCAGACCTACAATTTGCTCAGGAAATCGGTGATCTCGGGTTCGGTCCAATCCACTGCGCCGATGAATTTCCGGCGCATCACGCCGTTGCGGTCGATGATGTAGGTCTCCGGAAATTTGAACGTGCCATACAACTCGTTGCTCTTGCCGCTCGGGTCGCGCACCGTCAAAAGGTTTACATTGTGATCTTTCACGAACTGGCGGTAGGCGTTCTCATCGACGTCCACGCTGACCGCGACCACGGTTACGCCCTTGGCCTTCATGCGCCGCTGCATCTCGACCAGCGACGGAACTTCTTCCACGCAAGGCGCGCACCACGTGGCCCAGAAATTCAGGACCACGACCTGGCCGTGAAATTTGCTGAGGGTCACATCCTGCACGGTGAAGTCCGGAGCATTGGTGCCGATCCGAGGCGGATGCGATCCGGTATAGCATCCGGAAAGCACCAACAGCAGAGTCACGGCGAAAAGCAGCGAGGATTCAGCGAGACGGCGCACCCAGATATAATAGTAGATTCGGCGCCCAAGTAGGGGTCCCTTGTGCGGCCGGTCGTTTTCTTCTATGTCCGTATCGGAAATCGTCCCGGGTCAACCGCAAGTCTCGATCATTATCCCCGCGCGCAATGAAGAAGCGTCCCTGGGCTCTTGTCTCGAATCGCTCGTAGCCCAGACGGGCATCCCGTTCGAAATCATTGTGGTCGACGACCACTCGACCGACCGCACGCGCGAAATCGCGCAGTCCTTCTCTGGTCTGCGCTCTGCAGTACGAGTGATCGAAGCCGGCCCGCTTCCTGCCGGTTGGACCGGCAAGAATAACGCTGTCGCTGCGGGAGCCCGTGAGGCTCGCGGCGAATGGCTCTTGTTCACTGACGCCGACACTGTTCACCTGCCCGGATCGCTCGCGGCCGCATTGTCCGAGGCGCGAGAGAATCAAGCTGACTTGCTCTCGTATTCTCCCGAGCAGATTGCTGTCACTTTCTGGGAGATGGCCGTGCTTCCTGTGGTGTTCGCGGAATTGGCGAGACAATATCCTCCCTCGAAGGTCAGTGACCCAAATTCCCCGGAGGCTGCCGCCAACGGCCAATACATTCTGATTAGGCGGGAAGCCTATGACGCTGTCGGGGGACACGCTGCCATCGCCTTCGAAATCCTCGAAGATGTTGCTCTCGCCCGCGCGGTAAAAGCGTCAGGCCGCAAGATTCGATTCCGCTATGCGGCCACTCGAGTCCGCACCCGCATGTACCGCAACTTTCGCCAGCTCCGTGAAGGTTGGACGAAGAATCTGGCGTTGTTGTTTCCCGAACCGGAGGGTTGGCAGTCGCGGCTGAATTTGGTACTTTTCTTATGATCGTAATACCTGGGCATATTCGTGTTCAAGGCGTTGCTGAGCTGCCACTGCCTGATATTTGGCCGCCTTGGCTCTGGTGGAACTGGTCGCTAAAGACGGGACTAGGTTTTCCAACTGCTGCAGCATACGCGCCTTCGACGAGCCTTACTCTCGCAAGTAGGATATGGAAATTTTCCTTGGCGAGCGATCGTACCTGCATTCGTTGCACGCCCTGTTGTGCATATTTACTGCTTGCGTTCCAGAGAATGGCCGCAAAGAGCAGCGGACAGTGAGTTGGAAGGGGCGGACCTATGGCGCTGCAGGAACCGTCGCGAGGATAAACTATCATAGCCCGCATCCCTAGAACTGCCGGAAGACTCTCATGAAGACGACCCTCATCCTGATTCTGCCGACACTGTTGTTGTTCTCTGTCCGGGTCGACATGCCCGGCCTGCCCGCGATGGTCCTACGCACCGACATCGCGTCACAGAGCCCCGACCCCGACCACTCCCCGCGCATCGCCAACACGACCATCGAACCAGGTCTCAGCATCGGACCCATCAAACTCGGTGACTCCCGCGATCGCGCCCTCGAGTTGTTCCCCAAGAAGGACGAAGATCAGCAATGGGACGACGCCTGCGGTTCGACGATCGACTGGGTCGATACATCCAATCCTGTCGGCCGCGGAGATTTGTTCATCCGCCTCAAGAAGGACAAGGTCGTGCAGATCGAGTCGTCGACTACGCGCTTTCAGACCGCGGAAGGCATCACCACCTTCGATCATCCGGAAAAGGTCGCGCATGCCTTCAAAGATCTCCGCGCGTGGGTTCTCCTGACGCCGCCGGTTCCGGCCCTTGGTGATCGCCCCTTAGTTTTCTGGATGGATAGAAAGCGCGGCATCGCCTTTTCCTTTGCCTACGATCCATCGACGCATAAGCGCTACGTGTACAAAGTGATCGTGTTCGGGCCCAACAAGGATTTTTGTCCCGAGCAGGAAAAAACCAGTTCGCCGAAGTGGCAGGCGATCTCGCCGTATTCGGTTGAGCCGCCAAGCGAATTGAGCCCTGAATTGTAGGGATGGCGATTTGAGTCCAATGAATTCGCTGCTGAAGTTGCTGCAAGAAGGACCCGCGAAAACCCGCGTGATCCGGGGCAAAGAAGTTGTACGACCACAACTATGGTGTATCTGACCCGTAAAGCCGAATTTTCCGCCTCGCATTACTACCACAATCCGGATTTCACTCCGGAAGAAAATCTGCGCCTGTTCGGCAAGTGCAATAACCCGAACGGTCACGGCCACAACTACACGCTCGAAGTCACGGTGAAGGGCGAGATCGATGCCCGATCCGGCTTCGTGGTTGACCTGAAACAGCTCAAGGAAATCATGCATCGTGAAGTACTCGACGCCATGGACCATCGGTTCTTGAACAAAGAGGTCCCGGAGTTCTTCACCCAGATTCCGACGACCGAGAATCTGGCGATCGCTGTCTGGCAGCGGCTGCAGCCCAAGCTCGGCAAGGCGCAACTGCACCGCGTCCGCGTCTATGAAACCCCGGACCTGTTCGTCGATTTCTATGGAGAGGAATTAAGATGAGCTGGCCTACGGTCTTTGATCAGCCATCAAACATCAGCAAACTGCGATTGCCATGAAAGCTTACTTGACCCGCCGCTATCGTTTTTCCGCCTCGCACCGCTTGCATAGCGCGGAAATGTCGGATGACGAAAATCGATCTACCTACGGGAAATGTAACAACCCGCACGGCCACGGCCACAATTACACGCTCGAAGTTGCGGTCAGCGGCCCGGTGGATCCGAGCACTGGCATGGTCTGCAACTTAGCGGATCTCGACGACTGCATCGAAAGGGAAGTGCTCTCCCGATACGATCTGGAGAATTTGAATACGCTGAAAGAATTCGCCGAAACTGTGCCTACGACGGAAAATCTTTGTGTCGGAATCTTCGAAATATTGCAGCGGCGCTTCCAGAAGGCGCATCTTGAAAGAGTGAAACTCGAAGAAACGATGATGAACTCCTTCGAGTACGCCGGCACCGCCGAACTGAAGAACTAGGGGCGGATGGACGAAGCGGAAGAAAAAGGCCAAGAACCTCATGAAACCAGCCTCGATTGAACCCACGAAGGAAGCACTCACGCTAACCAGCGCCAGCTTCGAAGATCTCATCCGCGAAATGGTGGTCCGCCTGGGCGAAGATCCTACCCGCGAAGGCCTCGTCGCTACCCCCGAGCGCGTCCACAAAGCCATGAAATTCCTGACCAAGGGATATCAGGAAGATCCCGAAGCCCTGCTCAAAGGTGCGCTTTTCACCGTGAGTTACGACGAAATGGTCATCGTCAAAGACATCGAGATGTTCAGCCTCTGCGAGCATCACATGCTGCCGTTCTTCGGGAAGGTGCACGTAGCTTACATCCCGAACGGGCGCGTGATCGGGCTCAGCAAAATTCCGCGCCTCATTGAGCTGTTCTCGCGCCGCCTGCAGATCCAGGAGCGCCTCACCACGCAGATCGCTGAAACCATTCAGAAAGTGATCGAACCTCAAGGCGTCGGCGTCGTGATTGAGGCTCGCCATCTCTGCATGATGATGCGAGGCGTCGAAAAACAGCACTCCGCCGCCGTCACCAGTTCGATGCTGGGCTGCTTCCGCAACGAAGAGGAAACGCGCAGCGAGTTTCTCTCGCTCATCCGGCAGCGCCCCAACGGCGTGGTCTAAGCCGAATTCTTTTGATGGGCTGTGCGCCAACCTTCCCTATCGTGCCCGCATTGGACGTTTCCTCTTCAATCGACCGTCGTCAATTTGACGCCTTTTCTCAAACCGGCGATTATTGCCTCCCATGATCGCCTCCGTTTTCATTGGTACCAGCGTCGATGGATTCATCGCGCGTCCGAACGGTGACCTGGACTTCCTACCCCCCGGCGGCGGAGAACCTCACGGCTACACGGAATTCATGGCTAGCGTCGACGCGCTCGTCATCGGGCGCAAGACCTTCGACACTGTTCTCGCCTTTCCTGAATGGCCCTATGGCAGCAAACCGGTCATCGTCCTAAGCAGCCGCCCTCTGGATTTCTCCCAAGTTCGTGGCGGCGTGGTCGAGCAGATGAGCGGATCTCCAGTCGAAATCATTTCCAGCCTCGCGGCTCGCGGGATCAACCACATCTACGTGGACGGAGGAATCACGATCCAACAATTCCTTCGGGCCGGGCAGATTCAACGGCTGATCATCACTCGCGTCCCCGTGCTAATTGGAGAAGGAATCCCGCTCTTTGGCGCACTCCTCAGCGACATCTTCTTACGTCACGTAATGACGCGTTACTTTCCGAGCGGCCTGGTTCAGAGCGAATACGAAGTATTAAGGTAATGCCATTTCTGGTTTCAGGCCGATAGTTCGGGCAGTGATTGGAGATGGAAGGGCGACCCTAACTCCAAGTACAATTGCCTCCGCAAATTCACCCAATGGAGAAAAAAATGAAAAACTCCCCCTTTCTCGCCTTTCTGGTTCTGGCGCTCGCAGCTCTATCCCTGCCGGCTCCCGCACAAGATGCAATGAAGAAAGACGCAGCCGTCAAACCTGCCGATCCTCCGTCCAAGGTTGTCCTCGACAGCTGGAACGAGGTTGGCCGCAAGCTCATTGCGATGGCGGAAGACTTTCCCGAAGACAAATACGACTTCAAGCCCACCCCCGCCCAACGTACTTTCGCCGAGCAACTACTGCACGCGGCCAACGCTAACTATTTCTTTACCAACCTGGTCATGGGGCAAAAGCCGCCCGCCGAGGAAAACCCCAAGCGAGAGCAATACAAAACCAAGGCGGATGTCGTCGCTTTCGTCAAGAAAGCCTTTGCCGATGGAGCGGCCGCCATCAAATCGAAAGGGGATAAGGGAATGAACGATCTGATTGTCGATCCCTTCGCCCACCAGCAAACCCGCGTATACGACGCCGCCTACGGTTTCATCGAACACAGCGGCGAACACTACGGTCAGCTGGTCGTCTACTACCGCGTAGCCGGACTTGTTCCGCCAGAGTCTCGTCCGAAGAAATAAAAAGGAAGAATGATTCGGAAGAGGAAGCGGAGCAAGTTCTTTGAGTGGCTGGAAAAGGTGTTTTCCGGGGGCCGGGCTTCGCGAGAGAGAAACCCGATCCCTATCCAAGGAGTCTGCTTTCGTCCCGCAAAAATTTACCGGTACGCGTAAGGCGAGCGTCTAGCACGCTCGGGAAATAGCTTGACCATCGCCATGCCTGCCAGGAATCCGCCCACGTGCGCCCAAACCGCGACTCCGCCCACATCTCGCCCCACGTGAGGCGCCGACAAAGTTTGAGCCCCAGCGAGAAACTGGAGCACGAACCATTCGCCCAGAACGATCCACGCCGGCAGATATAGGACAAATACAAAAAACCACGTCAACACCCGGGCCCGCGGATACAGCAGGAAGTAGGCTCCCAGCACGCCCGCGATCGCGCCGCTCGCTCCCACCATGCCGATGTGCGAGTGCGGATAGATGGCAATCTGTGCCGCATCGGCGAACAATCCCGAGATCAGATAAAACACCAGATAGCTGAAGTGCCCGAGGTAGTCCTCAACGTTGTCACCAAAAATGAAGAGGAACCACATATTGCCCAGCACGTGCTGCCATCCCTCGTGCAGAAACATCGAGGTGAACATCGGAATCAGAACCTGAGGCAAGTTGTAGTGGGAAGATCCCGCCAGAAATCCCGTGATGTGCGACGGAATCACGGAGAACTGATCGAACAGCGGTTTTAGGCTGCGCTGGTCGAGGGAGAACTCGAATAGAAAAATAAGAATATTTACCGCGATCAGAAGCCAGTTCACGAATGGCGTGCTGTAAGTCGGTTGGTCGTCTTTGATCGGCAGCATGTCGAGTTTGGTAAGGTAGTAGTGACGTCATCCTCAGCGTCGCCGCCTTTCAGCGAAAACGAGGGATCACGCGCTTATCCCGCCGGACCTTTCCTGCCGGCCAGTGCAGTTATCAAATTACCATCCCGACATGAATGGCGTCCTCATCATCGACAAGCCCGCCGGATTGACGTCGCACGACGTCGTCAACCGTGTGCGCCGCATCCTCGGCCACCATTCCATCGGGCATCTCGGCACGCTCGATCCCATGGCCACTGGCATTCTTCCTCTGGTCACTGGCAATTTCACGCGGCTGGCACAGTTCTATGTCAGCTCGGAGAAGACCTACGAGGGAATCGTTCGCTTCGGTTTCTCCACCGACACCTACGACGCGGAAGGCGAGCCCACCAGCGCTCCGCAGTCCGTCGCGCTGAAATCAGAAGAAATCGAAGCGATCGCCGCCAAATTCCGCGGGGTCATTCAACAGGTTCCACCGCCTTTTTCCGCAAAGAAGATCAAAGGGGTCCCGGCGTATAAGCTTGCCCGCAAGCGCCAGGAAGTCGAGCTGCCGGCTGTGCAGGTAGAAATCAAAGAATTCGAAATCCTCTCCGTAGATACCGACCGCATTAGCTTCCGAGCGCGGGTCGCGTCGGGTACGTACATGCGGTCCGTTGCTCACGAAATGGGCCAGCACCTGGGCTGCGGAGGCCATCTGGAAACCCTCCGGCGCACTACGGTCGCCGAGTTCACCCTGGCCGACGCTCATACGCTGGATGAACTAGCTGCAGCGGCAGGGAAGACAGCCAATCAGTCGCCGGATGAGGGAACGGCTGAAATCCTCGCGGACTTCTTCATCCATCCGCGCAAACTTCTGCCTAACCTCCCGTCAGTCACTGCTGACGAACCTACCGTTGCCCGCATTCGCAGCGGACGCACGGTAAACCTTCCGGAACTCTCCCGCGCCCGCCAGGTGAAGGTGTTCGCCGGCCAGCGCGACCTCATTGCCATTGCCACCCGCGTAGCGGGGACTCTCTTCCATCCCAAACTAGTGCTGTGTGGAGTGGATACCTCGGGAACTCGCCGCTAATCCTCAGGCTCGATTGGGGGCGCGCAGGCAGCCGTGGTGCTCTGAGGAGCAGGTCCGGTAGGAAGCCGAACAAGGCTCCTCGCAAATGGGTCAATCAACCGTGTCATGCTAAAAACGAGTTTGCCCGCCACACGGGCCAAGGCGATCTCATCCGCAACCTGTTTCACCAGTTCAGAATCCGAGCCCTTTATTTCACGCTCCGGCAGGACAAACTCGAACTCGTCCGCATTCGACAAGTCGACAGTGAGCGGCTGGAGGAGCGGGTGCGCTGAGAATTCGAGCACACCGCGCGTCGACGCTGAACAAAACGTCACCACGAAAGCGCCGCTGACTTCATCTGTGTGCAGGTGGACTGCGCAAGAAGAGCCATTCCAACCCTCGATGGCTGTCAGGAACTCGTTTCTGGAGCACTGCATGTGATTGTCTCTGTGGGGTGGTTTTTACTAACTGGCGAGGAATTAAAGTTAACGCTGCCAGTCAGGGAATGCAATAACTGAAGTTCGGATTTCAATCTCTGACGCAGAAAATAATTCCTTGACATCGAATTCGTGTAACTGTAAGGTTACGCATTATGCGTCACCGATCGGTTACATATTCGTCGCCGCAAACCTCTGAGGTCACCTTTCAGGCGTTGGCGGATCCGACTCGCCGTGCCGTCCTCGATCTGCTCCGCCGTGGCAGCCAGCCCGCCGGACAGATTGCCACCGCTTTTCCCGTGTCGCGTCCTGCGATCTCAAAACATTTGCGACTGCTGCGGCGGGCTCATCTTGTCCGTGAGCACCGCGAGGGGCGCAATCGCGTCTACGAATTGAACCCCGAGCCGCTGCGTGCTGTCGACTCCTGGATTGAGCAATACCGCGTCTTCTGGGCCTCAAGCTTGAATAACCTGAAAGCCTTCGTGGAAGCCGAGCACGCCCGCGAAACCGAAGCTGCTTCTGCACACAAATCGCAAGAACACCGAAAAGCCACGCAGAAAGGAAAGCTCTGATGAAGAAATCGCCCCGCACTCTCCTCGCGCTGATTATTGCAACGCTAGCCCTGACGGCCACCGCCTTAGCGCAGACCGATGCGCAGAAGGCCTTCAACGCCATTAAGAACCTTCCCGGCACCTGGGAGCAAAAACGCGCTGATGGCCAGACGCTCGAAGTGACCTATAAAGTCGTCTCCGGCGGCTCTGCCGTGATGAGCGAAATTATGGGCATGGGCCCCGAAGATATGATCACCATGTTCCACCTCGACGGCCCCAATAAACTCATGATGACTCACTATTGCGGAGCAGGGAACCAGCCGCGGATGGTGGCTAGCACTTCCCCCGACGGAAAGACCTTCACGTTTACCTACGTGGACGCCACGAACCTGGCCTCGCCTGACGCTGGTCATATGCAGAAAATGGTCCTGACCGTGTTCGATGAAAACCATCACACGGAAGACTGGACGTTTCTGGATCACGGCAAAGAGATGAGGGAATTCTTCGACCTCCATCGCAAAGGATAAGGGTTAACGATAGGGAAGGGCGCGACTTAGAGACGTGCCCTCCCAGTCTCAAGAGTTTGCGGCCGCAGCCGCGGAGGTTTTCACACCATGAGCGCAACGATCGTTACTGCTGCTCCAAATCAAGACGCCGTCGTGAGCGAGATCCACATCGCCGTTCCGCCGGAACGTGTGTTTCGGGCGCTAACCGAAGCAGGAGAGCTGCAACGCTGGTTCACCAACCCCGAGTGTCCCGTCAAGCGCTGGGAGATGGACGCCCGCCCCGGCGGCCGGTATCGTTACGCCACCGAGAAGGGAAGCGTCGCGGTCAACCAGGTGAGGGAGTTCGAGTGCCACGGGGAGATTATCGAGTGCGATCCTCCGCGCCTGCTCGTCTATACATGGATCGCGAACTGGCACGATGACGCGGCGCGGCCGACGATCGTCCGCTGGGAGCTCGCGCCCACACAGGGTGGCACGCAGGTGAAAGTCACGCATAGCGGTCTTGCGTCGCTGCCCATCGCCCGCAAGGACTACAGCGGCGGCTGGCCCGGCGTGGTCGCGTCGTTGAAGAAGTTTGTAGAGCAATAAGAGTAATCAGCCACCGACAAAGGAGAGCCATGGCTACCGCAACCATAACGCCCGATCAAAACGCCGTTATCGCTGAGATCTTTATTGCTGCGCCTCCGGCCCGCGTCTTTCAGGCCATCAGTGATCCGACGCAGCTTCCCAAGTGGTGGGGACAATCCGACCTCTATCACGTGACGAAATCAACCATGGACGTGCGACCCGGCGGCAAATGGCGCAGCGACGGAGTCGGCGCCGACGGCCAGACTTTTTATGTGGAAGGCGAATACCTCGAAGTCGATCCACCACGCTTGCTCGTGCATACCTGGAAGGGAAGTTACAGCGGCCCGCTTACGACCGTCGTGCGCTGGGAACTGGAGCCGCACAGCGTTCACGGATTGCATCCGAGCGGTCCGAAAAAGTCGGGCACCGGAACACTGGTGCGAGTGCGCCAGGAAGGATTTGCCGGTGACGGACCGAACGCGACGAGCCACGGCGAAGGCTGGAAGCGTGTCCTGGGATGGCTCGAAGCCTTCGTGGAGAGCGGCGCGGTCAGCGGCAAATAATCCGGCTACCGATTTCCGCCGAGTGAACCGACGGACCTATGCACTCCGGCCAGTTGCATAGGTCCTTCGGCCCGCAAAAGACGCGGGCCTCAGGATGACAAGCCAGGAATTCGGTCGGACTGACGGGTTATACTGGCAGTATGGCTGGGGTTCCACAGCAGGATCCGCAAAAGACGTTTTATCTGGAAACCTTTGGTTGCCAGATGAATGTGCACGACTCGGAAAAGGTTGTGGGAACGCTCGTTCAGGAAGGGTACCGGCAGGTCGAGACCGTTGAAGAGGCCGATCTGGTGCTCTACAACACATGCTCGATCCGGGATAAGGCGGAGCAGAAAGTATTCAATCGCCTCTCCGATTACAAGAAATACAAAAAGCAAGGCAAAGTCTTTGGAGTGCTGGGGTGCGTCGCGCAGCAGGAAGGCGAAAAGATTTTCGAGCGCGCGCCGTACGTTTCGCTGGTGGCCGGATCGGCGTCGTACAGCAAACTGCCGCAGATGCTGGCACAGTTGGAAAGCGCCACGATCGAAGCAGGGAAGTCCGCAAGCCGAAAGCCCGAAGCCGAAAATCTGGTGCGCATCACTGGACTCGACGACCGCGAGACGGACGCCTGTTTTGAAACGGAATTTGCCGCCCGTACCAATCCGCATCGCGGTTACATCACCATTATCGAAGGCTGCGACAAGTTTTGCGCTTACTGCGTAGTGCCCTACACGCGCGGCAAGGAGCGCAGCCGGACTTCCGCGTCGGTGCTCGCCGAAGCCCGCCAGATGGCCGATCTCGGCTATACCGAGATTCAACTGCTGGGGCAGAATGTGAATTCGTATAAAGACTCGACCGTTGAAGTGAAGCGCAAAAAGACCTTTGCCGAATTGCTGGCTGCCGTGGGCGCGGTGCCGGGCATCAGACGCGTGCGCTTCACCACCTCGCATCCAAGGGATTTCGGACGCGATATTGTCGAGGCAATCGATGCCGTTCCGACGCTGTGCGATCACGTCCATTTGCCAGTACAGAGCGGCTCGACGGCCGTGCTCGACGCCATGCAGCGGCTTTATAACCGCGAACAATATCTCGAGCGGATTGCATGGATGAAGGCCGCGAAGCGCGAAATCAGCATCACAACGGATGTGATTGTGGGATTCCCGGGCGAGACCGAAGCCGATTTTGAGCAGACATTGAGCCTGCTCGATGAAGTGGGATTCGACGCGGTCTTCGCCTTCAAGTACTCGCCGCGTCCGAATACTCCGTCTTTGAGCATGGACGACGCGATTCCGGAAGAAGAGAAATCAAGGCGGCTAGAGGTCTTGATGCAGCATCAGCGAGAGATCCAGATCACGCGTTACAAGAAATATGTCGGGACAAGATGTGAAGTAATGGTTGAAGGTCATAATACTGCCCGAGCTCAATGGATGGGGCGCACCACGCACAACAAGACACTGAATTTCAGCGCTCCGCCCAGTGTGGACCCCAAGCCAGGTAGCTACGCTCCGGTTCTGGTGACGGGAAGTTTTCCCAACTCGTTGCTTGGCGAATTGGTGGTATAAGGAAAATGTTTTGGAGGTTCCCATGGAAGTCGAGATGACAGTCCGCGGTTTGCTCATGGATCCCGTTTCAAATATGCCGATCGTCATCTTGAAAGATGTGGGTGGGGAGACGGTTTTGCCGATCTGGGTGGGGGTTTACGAGGCGAATGCGATTGCGCTGGAGATGGAGAAGGTGAACCCGCCGCGTCCCATGACACATGACCTGATCAAGAATGTACTCACGGGCCTTGAGACGCAGGTGCACAAGGTCGTGGTAACGGAACTGAAAGAAGACACGTTCTATGCGGTGATCTGGCTGGAGCGGGGCGGCGAGGTGATCAGCATTGATTCGCGGCCGTCGGATGCGCTGGCGCTGGCGCTGCGGGTGGATTGTCCGATTTTCGTCGAGGATGTAGTTCTGAAGACTTCGAAGCTGGCGGCCAACAAGGCCGACCCGGTAACGACGGAAGAGTTGCGGAAGTGGCTGGAAGGGCTGAACGACGAGGATCTGGGAAAGTACAAGATGTAGGCCGGCGGTTCTACTCTTAGGCCACCGACTGGCAGGAAATCCCCAAAATCGTCGGATTCTTATAGGGTTCCCGATCTAGTTGACATAATACCTGTTATCGGACATTGATTCGATGAGCGAAGCCCTGTCGTCCGCCCGCTCGATCGTTTCCATTTATCCCTCCGCCTTACATAAATTGAGGAACGCCTGATGGATCCTTGGGTCATCTGAGAGTTCCGGATGAAAAGTGGCGGCCATGGCTCTGCCCTGGCGGACGGCGACCGGGTCGGAGCCCTCCGTCGCGAGGACTTCGACGCCTTTGCCCACGTGGGAGATTTTGGGGGCGCGGATGAAGACCATCTCGAGCGGAGATTCGATGTGATCGGCGGCGCGAAATTTGCCTTCTCGGATCGAGCTGTCGATCTGGCGGCCGTAGGCGTTGCGGCGAATGCGGATGTTGAGGGCGCCGAGTCCTGCCTGCGCGGGATTATCTACTTCCTTGGCCAGCAGGATGGCTCCAGCGCAAGTTCCGAAGGTGGGCTTCGATTGGACGAATTGCTTCAGCTTTTCGAAACCGGCATCGCCGAGGAGTTTGAGGAATGTGCCGGATTCGCCTCCGGGGATGACGAGGCCGTCGATGTGATCGAGTTGTTCGGGTTTTTTGACGAGCACTACTTTCGCGCCGAGCTCTTCGAGCCGGCGGCGGTGCGCGTCGAAATCTCCCTGGAGCGCCAGGACTCCGATAGTCATTCTCGCTTTCTTAGCACCTTTTCACCACAGGGGACACGCGGGAACATGGGGCAGCTCATCTCCCTGCTCGATTCCCTTCCGCTCTGTTCATTCTAGCGGATGCGTGCTCTCGCCGTTATCCGGCCAAAAGCGCTACGCCGGCCGCTACTAACGTGGCGGCGATCCAGCGCCGGCGGTCCACTTTCTCGTGCAGGAATATCTTAGCGGCGAAGGCATTGCCGATGAATGTGAGCGACGCAGCGGCTGGAGCGACGAGGCTGACGTCTCCCCAGGAAAGCGCGAAGAGCAGGCTAAAGAAGGCAGCGGCCATAGCCGAGACGCCGAGAAAAAAGTTCGGGTTGGAAAGCACGCGAACAATCACGGTGCCCAGGCCGGAGCGCCGCCAGAGGGCGTGCACGTCTCCGACTTGCTTCATGGCGCGAGCGAGGACGATGTCCCCGACGACCGAGAAGAAGACGACGACAACGATTCCGGACCAGGTGTAGAGATGGGTCATCGCTCCATCCCAATCTTTGTTGGGCTCGAGAGTGCGGCCGCATCCTCGGGTAGTTCTGTGCTGGGCGTGGAATGGTCGTGTGGTTGCGAGGTCAGCGCAGGACCTCCGGCGACGAAACCGACTCCGCCGGAGATCAGCGCGATGCCGATCCAGCGCATGGGACTGACCTGCTCGTGCAGGGCGAACTTGGCGACGAGCGCGAGCAGGACATATCCCAGCGATGTGGCGGGCAGGACGTAGGTCAGATCAGCCCACGAAAGCGCATTCATGTAAGCGGCGAAAAAGGCGAGGAGGAAAAGAATTCCGATGGCGACCCAGGGATTGGCTACGGCCAGGATCACGCCTTGCAGATGATGGAGGGAAATGTTGCCGGTCTGCTTCATCCCATGCGAAAGCATGGAATCGCCAGCCGCTGCAAAGACGGTGACACCAGCCAGCACCAGATACTTGCGAAAGGTCACGGGGAAACAAGTTTCAACGGGTTAAGGTTTCAACGTTTCAAGGCCTCGAAGTGTCGCAGCTTGACGGTTTTCGAGAAGGTTGAAACCGCGAAACACTGAAACCTTGACTGATCACGCCTTCATGGGCGCGGTAGCGGCTGCGGCAGCCTCGTTCTGATGCTTCTTGACCATCTTGTTGCGGGCGGAACGCAGCTTCAGGAAGCTCTTGGCCTCTTTGTACAGGCGCTTGCGATCGTTGCTGTCAAAGGCCGCTCTTTTCAAGATGCGGAAAACGGCTTTGGGACGAAAATAATATTCGTCGTAGAAGCGGTGCACGGCTGACATGATGTCGTCGGCAGGCAGCCCGGGATACTGAATCTGTGCGAGCTGATGTCCGCCCTCGTCGACCATCTTATTGTCGCCAACCATGAAGCCGTTCTTCACCGCGTAGTCGTACAGCTCGGTTCCGGGATATGCGTGCGCCACCGAAACCTGAATGGTTTCCACATCCAGTTCCTTGGCGAAAGCGATGGTGTTGTTGATAGTCTCGTGCGTTTCGCCGGGCAAGCCCAGGATGAAGTCTCCGTGAACGACGAGGCCAAGTTTGTGGCAATCCTTGGTGAATTGGCGAGCGCGCTCGACGGTGGCGCCCTTCTTGATATTCTTCAGGATCTGAGCATCGCCAGATTCGTAGCCAACGATCAGGAGGCGGCATCCGGCTTCTTTCATCGCCTTGAGCGTCTCGTAGTCGGTGGTGACGCGCGAGGTGCAGGACCAGGTCAAGCCCAGCGGCTTCAGCTTGGCGCAGAGCTCGACCGTGCGTGCTTTCTGAATATTGAAGGTATCGTCGTCGAAAAAGAATTCTTTCACTTCGGGCCAAAGCTCTTTGGCCTTCTTCATTTCAGCAGCGACGTCATCGGTGGAACGCTTACGCCACGGATGGCCGCTCAACGTCTGCGGCCACAGGCAGAAGGTACACTGCGCCGGGCATCCGCGGGTGGTATAGAGCGAGACATAGGGATGAAGCAGGAACGGAACGTTGTAATTCCGGATGTCAAGATCGCGTTTATAGACTTCGGTGACGTGCGGCAGTGAATCGAGATCCTGCAGTTGCGGCGAGTCGGGATTGTGCACCAGCTTGCCGTCCTTGAGAAACGAAACACCCGGAATGTCCGCCAGGGGCTTGCCCTTGGCGTAGTCCACGACGGCGTAATCAAATTCTTTGCGGCAGATGAAGTCGATGGCCGGGCAATCGCGCAACGACTTTTCCGGCAATACAGTAACGTGAGGACCGACGAAGGCAATCTTGATCTTTGGGTTCACCTGCTTGATGGCTTGTGCCAACAAGATGTCACCGGGGAATCCCGGAGTCGACGTGAACAGTACCAGGAACTCGTACCCCTTCGCGATCTGAATGGTCTCCTCGCCCGAGACGTGGTGCGAAGGTGCGTCCAACAAACGCGCGCCCTCCAGCATTCCAGTGGGATAAGCCAGCCAAACCGGGTACCAGAAACTCTCGATTTCGCGGGTTGCGGGCCAACGAGAGCCAGCGCCCCCGTCGAAATTTTCAAAGGATGGAGGATTGAGAAAAAGTGTTTTTAGAGGCATATTCTGGATTTCTTTATTTTACCATTCGGGCAAGGCTCTTCCCTGCTTGACACCCGTACTTCCGCAGGTTCCCCACCGCTCGGACAACATGACCTAAATGCTTGATTTAACTGTACTAGCTTCGCAGCCAAATGCAAATGACGTTGGGGCGAATACCCAGTTGGATGCAGCGAATGGGTATAGGGTGCGGCGAGTGGGGTTAAATCGGGGGTTGCTACTGGGCTTCGCCCGTGGCGGGAATCCGGAAGGTAACGCCCTGCTCGTCATTCGCCTTGGCGGTCGCGGCAAGATCCAGATTCCCGAGCGGGATTTTCTCCGTGCGGTGGGCCGTGAAGTTCCACAGAGTCTGGCCGACGATGGCGTAGTTTTGAACTTCCTGCCGATGCTGGTCGCGGTAGATGAGGATGGTCGGCGGCAGGATCGGACTTCCCTGCTGGGCGGTGGCCGGTGGATCAGCCATGCGGGATGATCGTGCGTATACGTCCTGATCGCGATCCGCTTCTTCCTGCCGCAGCATCTGCTGCTCTTCGAGGCTTTGCTCGTTCATGTCATTGGCGATGGCGAGATTGTTGTTGTAGTCATCGTCGTAGGATGAACCGGAATCCCACCACCAGTAAGGATCGTAAAAGCCGCTATAGGCCCAAGGGTAGCCATAGCCGCCACGGCAGGGATAGCCGTAGCAGGTGTTGCGGAAGCCGTAGTTTCTATAGCGGGAGCCGCGAAATCCGTCATGGAGAAAAGGACGATTCAAGGCGCGTTGAGAGAATCCGCGCTGGGAAAAACTCCGTTGAGAAAAAGAAGGAGCGTGCGAGTAACTGTGCGAGGCGCTGGGGGCAGAGCGCATGCCACCGCCAAAGAAATGGGAGCCGCTGCTGATGGCGGAATGCCCGGAGAAGCCACCGGAGTGTCCGCCTCCTCCGTGACCTCCGCCATGCTGTGCCCAAACCGGCACAATCAGGAAGAGCATGGACAGCGCGATCACCGACAGGCGACGCATGATAGCCATTATAAGCCCGCTTCCCACGGATGAGACGACTTTTACATTCGATTACACGCACCCCCAAAGCCCTTGTCTGCAGGGCCTTGGCTCCGCGGTGACCTTACGGCGTGACCATGAAGACCGTGCCAGGACCGGGATTTCCACCTCCAACCGTCGTGCCGTAGAGACTACCGCCTCGTAAAAGTAAGTCGCCTTGTGGAAGCATGCCGTCGTCGGATCCTCCGGCGAACGCATGCAAGATAACTTCCTTCCACGCTCCGCCGGAGCCTGGAACCGGCGGACTCAAACGAAATACAGTTCCGCCATTAACACTCTTTATTCCGCCCGCGCTGGTTGTTCCATAGAGATTGCCTCGGCTATCACGAACCAATGTGCCGTACGGTTGCGCGCCATCTCGATGTCCCGTAAACACATAAAGGGTATTCTCCGTCCACGAAACTTCGCCTGCTGGCGGAGGAGAAAGTTCAAACACGATGCCGTCGTCGTAAGTGCCGCCAACCCGAGCGGTGCCGTACAGATTGCCGGATGGATCCATAATCAGGCCACCCATAGCGCCACAGGCAGTCGTCCCGAACGTGAATAGAACATTTTCCGTCCACGCTCCATTGCCGGGCACAAGTTGAAAAACCGTGCCACAATTTCCGGCGCCCTCTTGTGTCGTGCCGTAAATCGCTCCGTTGTGGATCAGCAATCCGCGACCGGGCTCCAGTCCGTCATTGGGAGACGAGCCAAAGCTGTAAAGCACTTGTGCCCTCCAGGACTGTTCTCCTGCGGCAGGCGGAGACAGCTTGAACACGGTTCCGCATCCTCCCACTGGGCAAACGTTCCCGGTGCCGCTTCCTCCGAACAAAGTCGTTCCGTAGAGATTGCCGAGGGAATCGAACTCCAGTTTGCCGAACGGCCATGTTCCCTTACTGCCATTGGTCGGAAAGAAGAAAAGAACAGACTCTGTCCAGTTGCCGCCGGGCGCGGTGGGCGGAGACAGTTCGAAGACGGTTCCATTGTTGTTCGTGCCGCCATCGGTAGTTGTGCCGTAGAGGTTTCCGCGAGCGTCAAAGGTTAACGTGCCGTACGGTCCAGATCCATCAACCGCCCCACCTTGAAAAGAGTAAATAACGGTCTGCGTCCAGATTTCACCGCCAGCCGCCGGCGGGCTCAACTCGAACACCATTCCGGCAAAATAAGCCCCGCCCCAAGGCGTCGTACCGTACAGGTTGCCGGCTTTGTCTGCGACCAAGCCGCCATCCGGTTGATCCCCGGTTGAATAAACAAAGCTGGTCAGCAACTGCTCGGTTGGTCCGGAAGCAAATGCGCCGGGAATGCTTGACAGTAGCGCGGCCCCCAGCAGGACCATCAGAATGTTGGCAAACACGGAACCCTTCGTGCGCATCGTGATCTCCTCGGCGTGCACTTGCAGACACGGTTGACTAAATCAGATCCAAATCTTGGGTCGAAACGGGCCGGTTACGAATTATCTACACCGGGGAAGAACAATCTGCGGCAAAGATTAGGCGATCCGTACGCGGCTGTCAATGCTGCAAGAACGTTCACATTCGATCAGTCTTCGAGCGGCTGGACCGCTCCTTTCCCAGTATCAATCGCGACCGACGTTCAATCCGCGCGCAGCGCAATTATGGGATCGATGGAGGCTGCCCGGTGCGCCGGCAGGAAGGCGGCTACCAAAGCGAGAAACAATACGAACACTGCCGCAAGAATCAGAACCACGGGGTCGAACGGGCTGACACCGAACAGGAACGACTGCATTACTTGAGAAGCGGCTGCGGCGCCTAGCAACCCGACGGCGCAACCTGCGAGCGCCAGTTTGAATGCCGAAGTAAAGATGAGCTTCAGAATTCCACGCCTTTGCGATCCTAACGCAATGCGAATGGCCATCTCCTGCATGCGAAGGGCGGCCGAGAACGCGATGACGCTGTAGATCCCAAGCGCCGCCAGCAACACGGCCGCAGCGGCAAAAGCGGAGATCAGGATGGTATTGAAGCGGCGGGGCGCTTCGCTGTCGGAGACGGCTCGCTCCATGCTTTGGACCTGATCCAGGGCCAGCAGCGGATCGATGGCGTGGACGGCAGTGCGGAGAGCGTTCGCCATCTGCTCCGGTGCCATCGCTGTACGAATCGCAATATAGCCGCCGTTTCCCCTCGGAGGGTCAGCAGCCGATCCCAGCGTGCCTAGCGACTCCTCAGACTGGTCGATCGGCTGATAGAACTGCTCCCTGTCCGGGCTATCGGGCGAATCCTCCTTCACATCTCCAACCTCCCCGACAATTGTCATCCACGGCGTTTGCATTTCTGCAGTGCCAATACGCAGGCGCTTCCCTATTGGGTCCGCACCCGGCCAGTAATGTAGGGCAAGTTTACGATTCACGATGGCGACGAGCTGCCGGTTCGGTCCGTCGCCCGCGGTAAAGAAACGCCCGCTCAGCAAAGGAATGCCCATCGCCTGAAAATAGTCGCCCTGCACGGTCACCGGCGTCGTAATGTTCAATCCTGCGCCCTGCGGCGGTACGAATCCTTCGGCGATCACAGCCGTGCCGCCGGTATAGCCCGAAGCGGGCAGGAATGAGGCAACTCCCGCAGACTCCACACCGGGAAGCTGCTGTAACCGGCGAACCAGTTCTTCATTGAAGGTATCCGTGGATGCCTGGGTTGCGTATTGTTTCTGCGGCAGCGAGTAGGCGGCAGATAGCACATGATCGGGACGGAATCCGGGATTGACGGCCCGCATCTTCTCAAAACTTCGCAGCAGCAGGCCGGACGCAACCAGTAACACCAGCGCGATAGCAATCTCGCCGACCACCAGCGCGGAGCGCAGCCGCGCATGTCCGCCTCCAGCCGTTCCCGTGCGCCCGCCTTCCTTAAGAGTTTCATTGACGTTGGTGCGCAGCGCCGCGAATGCGGGAGCGATTCCACAAATTAGGCCCGTCAACACGGCCAGCATAATGGCGAACGCTATGACCTGCCAATCGAGACTGATCTCATTGATCCGGGGCAAGGTTTCAGGAAGCCGGCTCACTCCGAGGCGCAGACCAATCGATGCCAGACCGAGCCCGAGTACGCCTCCGCTCACGCTCAGGACCAGGCTCTCCAGAACGGCCTGGCGCAGCAGAACTCCGGAACGCGCTCCCAGCGCCTGACGCACTGCGATTTCGCGGCGGCGCCGGATGGCGCGCACCAAGAGCAACCCGGCCAAGTTGGCGCACGCGATCAAAAACACCACCACAATCGCCATGAACAGCGTGCGCACCAGTTGGCGTGCCTCCGCGATGGTTTCTTCGTGCAACGACCGCACCACAGCACGAATCTTCAAGCTCGCCATGGACGCCGGGTAATTGCGCATGGTCTCCTCGGCTACCCGGCCGGCGTCGCTTTCCGACTGCTGCACGGTGATTCCGGGCTTGAGCCGTCCGACCATTCGGAAACTAAAGTTTGAGGCTCCTCCTCCTTCGAGTTCTTGTGGCTGGAAACTCATCGGAATCCACAACTCGATGCTGTTCAGGTGTCCTGAGATAAGTGGAAATTCAAAATTGCGCGGCATTACACCGATCACTTCGTAAGGTTTGCGGTCCAGCAAAATCTTCGTTCCCAGAACGTCGGGGTTGCCGTGCAGCCGGTTCTTCCACAGGGAATAGCTGACCACTGCGACGGGCTGATTTTGTTCGTCTTCTTGCCTCGTAAAGAACCGCCCCAGCAGAGGCGCGACCTCAAGAGTTGGGAACACGCCGCTGGTCATGCGAGCCGCTGTCACCTGCGCCGGGTCGCCAATGCCGGACAGTTCGTATCCAGAGGGAGCATACCCTCCCAGATTCTCGAAGCTATGCGTACCGCGCGTGTAGGCCTGAACGTCCGGAGCCGTGACCCCAGCCTCCCCATTTCCACCTACGTCTACCCCCTGCAAAATGTCGCCGATTTGTACCAGCCTCTCGGAATTGGGAAACGGTAGCGGCCGCAGCAGCACGCCTTCCACGATGGAAAAGATCGCGGTGGTGGCACCGACTCCGAGGGCAAGCATCAGCAGGGCCGTGGCTGTAAAGCCTGGCGATTTCCGCAAATGGCGAACGGCAATCCGGAGGTCATGGAAAGGCATAGGCACCTGGGAACGGACAGCGTTGTCGCTTCGGAAGCATCCGAGCGTCCAATTACCGCTTTCTGCCTAAGTGATTGTTTCCTTGATGTCTATTGGCGATCTATAGGGAGACAGGAGATGGCAAGACCGTCCGGATTCCGAAACTCGCTGTCCGCGCGCGGACACACATAGCCGGCAGAGAATCTCATACAGGGGATCAGTCAGAAAGACCGAGCTTCTGATTACTTCTTTTTCTTTCCCTTGGCGTGCTTCGCTTGGGGGCTGGAGACATGCTTCTGCGCCGGCTTCGCGGCAGGCTTTGGCGGCTTGGGCGCAGGCTTGGCGTGCTTCGATTTCTCGGGCGCTTTGGTTTTGGGCTCTGGCTTCGCTGGTGCGGGAGGCGCGGGTGGAGCTGCCACTGCGGCAGCGGGCTTCCCCTTCTTCCCTTTCGGGCCGGGCTTGGCGGAAGCGGCTACGGCTGCTGCAGCGGTGGCAGCTGCAGCTTCGGCGGCTGCTTTGGCGGCGCGTCCACGACGTGGAACTGGCGGAGGCGGCGGAGGCGGCGGTGCAAAGGGCTTCAGGTATTTCAACGTTTCGGTGCGCGAGCGAAGCTTTCCGTCGAGCAGGAGCAAAAATACGTCATTCGCGAGCTTGGGATAGATGGGCAACTGCGGCGTAATCAGCAGTTCCGTCATTTCAGGCAATGGCAGCTTCTGCTGTACTTGACGCCACTTGGTCAGATAGTTCTTGATCTTTTGTTCGACCGATTGTTGCTTCGCAGTCACAGCCAAGAACAGCACCATCTCCGGGCGTGCTGAAGAGAGCAATTGCCAGGTGCGCGAGGGAGTGGCGGCTTCTTTGCCCATCAAGCGCTTCGCTAATTCCTTGGCATGGTCCTCAATATCACGCCAGGCTTCAACCAGATCCCTACGCGGAATCAATTTCTGGATGTCGGCGACTTCTTTGTCGGAAAAGTGCGAAGTCAGGAAGTACATGACGGCCGGTCCGGCATCGGGCGTATAGCCGAGATCGACCATCTGCTGACGCGTTTTCATCAGCGTGCTCAGGCCGTTAGCGTCGACCTTCGCGACGGTCCAGTGATCGTGCAGGATCTGGAGCCAGCCTTCCTTCTCCAGCATCTTTACGACGTTCAAAGGATCGTCTTCATGGGCCAGTGCTGCGATCTCGTGGCCGATCGAACTGCGCAGAATGTGATCGATGTACTTTCCTTCTTTAGCAGCGTCGTAACGGGCCTGGGTGCGCTCTTCAAGCGGCCAGTGAAAGCGGGCAGCGAAACGCGTGGCGCGGATCAGGCGCGAAGGATCTTCGAGGAACGAATAGTTGTGCAGAATGCGGATCGTCTTGGTTTCGAGATCGGCAACCCCGTTGAAAGGATCGAGCAACAGCCCACGTGATCCCTCGTTGAGCGAGAGCGCCATAGCGTTGACGGTGAAGTCGCGGCGGCGCAGGTCCTCGTGGATGGTGGCCGGCATGACTATAGGCGGCTTGCCGGTCTTCTCGAACTTCTCGGTGCGCGCCATGCTGACTTCGGCGCGCGCGTTGCCCGGCAGCGAGAGGAAGATGGTGCGAACGTCCTCTTCGACGGCGGTAATTTTGGCGCCGGCCTTCTCGAATTCTTTTTGAAGTTTGAGGGGATTGCCCTGGACGGTGAAATCAAGGTCGCGGATGGCGAAGCCGCTGATGATGTCACGGATGGCGCCACCCGTAAGGTAGAGATTCATGCCCGCGGCGCGGGTCACGTCTTGCACGAGGCCGACGCCTTTGAGTTGGTCCGGCGTCAACCGGATTTCCATCGTGTAAATGTAATCAGCCATTCGCTTTCAAGCGGTGAACCGGGCAGGAGTTGCGGGCCGGGCACACCGTGCTTTCCACAAGATTTCCACAGCCTTAAACCGCTACTTCACCGAGTTCTAGGCCACACGAATGCAAGTGGCTAGATACAAAGTACTTATACGAAGTGGAATCTTTGCGGCAAGAACAAGAAAATAACACAACGTTTACATTTTGGCTACTGCCAAGGCGGATTCCGGCAGTTTGTGGGAAAAAGGTGCGAGAATCGAGAAGCAATGGCTGGTGATCGGTGGCCAGTGCTCAAGAATCAAAACCTTAGAATTGCTAGTGACCGATCAGGTCTTGCCGATCGCTGGCCACTGACCACTAGCCAGTGCTTTTTATGCCTTCGACCCACAAGAAAGTGATTGTCCGGAAGATGGACCGGGATTCGGTGTCGGGATACGTGTCTCCCGCGCAGTTTGTCAACGAGGGAAAGCTGGAGCTGCTAAACACATCGGGGACCGTGATCTCGATGGACCTCCGAGAGATCAAGGGTGTCTATTTCGTGCGGGAATTCGGTGAGGCGGAATCGCTGACGCGGAAGACGTTCACGTCGCGGCCCCGCTCCGAGGGATTGTGGGTGCGACTTCGGTTTAAGGACAGCGAGATCCTCGAAGGGTTGATGCCCGCGGATTTAACCCAGACGACGCCTGAAGGATTTCTGGTGAATCCTCCCGACCAGCGATCGAATACGCAACGGATTTTTGTGCCGCGGACGGCTCTGGAGTCGCTTACCGTATTGGCAGTGATCGGGGCAACGCGGCGGCAGCGGCGCGAAGCTGAGGATCAGCGGCAAGTGACGTTGTTTGAGGAGTAGCGTTTCGCAGTCATTGGTGTCGTCCCCGCAGGACTCGTGATCGTTTTGGCATGTCATCCCAACCGAAATACTCCCTCACAACGAGTTCTTCCAATATCCTTACAACTACATTGCCTAGCCACAGCCGGGCTGACCTTCGGCAGCGCAGATTAAATAGACTGGAACCATAATCGCGATCAGAAGAGGCGCGAGGAGGATGATCGCCACAAGGAGTGCAACCGGCGTATGGGGAACGGGCCAGCTGGCTTTCCGTACTTGGGCATCGTGCTCGACGACGGTAATGGGGATCTGGACGTCGAGTTGCTGTACCGGCCCCGGGGCCGACCCGTCATGAGGGACAACCTGGAAGGAGAGTTTCCCGGTGAGCGTGTGCACTCCGAGAGGAGCGCTTTTATCAGCGCGGATTTTGAAGACAATAGTCGGAAATGGGACGAGTGGCAACGGAGCGGGGCGGATGCTGCTCTTCAGGGAGCAAGCCTTAGGATAGCGAATCGTGGCGATGGTAATACCGTTGTTGGGTTGCAATTCGAGCTTGATCGGAGTGATCCCAGCAACCGGCGATTTGGGTGTCGTCACCGAGCCGGAGACTTGCAATTCGATAGCGGCTTCTTCTTCCCTACCGCTGCGAAGCTTGTCGTAGAAAGTGTAACCGCGAAAGGTTGGGGGCGTGATGTGGTGTGGCTGCGCTGCTGGTTGTGGCGCAGGCTGCGGGGTTTGGGCAGCGGTGAGAGCGGGGAGCAATATCATTGCCAGGATGCTTCGCCACATTGGGTCCTCCAGATAGCGAGGCAGTTCTCTCATGCGGCGGGGGGCAACCACAATGCACAGCGGCTCAAGTGATTGTCAGGAGGTAACCGATTGATCGGACGAGGCTTGCAGAGGCGTATCCATTAGCTCGGGCCATGGATCCTTTGAAAGTTTCCCTATCAACTCAACGCCTTAGTTGGACGCTTCACAGCGAAACTTTCATCTGCCTCACCCGTTAATCTACGGGGGTGAGAAGGAAGGCATGGTTGTACAGGCCTTTTTGCCCGTAGCCGGTAATCTGACCGACGTTGTTAATAGCATTAGCGTTGATGAGAGTCCATCCGGAGTTCACGGGGATGAGCGAATTGAGGTCTTTCATTCCGCCAGCGGAGGTCCAGATCATGGCGTGTGGAGCGTTGTTAGAGATGTTGCCGTAACCGACGACCTCACTGGAATCATTCACGCCGAATGCGATGCTGTAGGTGCCGCCCTTGAGAACTCCGAGATCTTGAATTTTGCCGGAAGCACTCCAGAGAACGGCATGCCAGTGGCCAGAGGTACTGGTGCCATCGGATTGTCCGACGGCGACCCCGTCAAGGTTAATCGCGCTGGCGGCGCTGGTAACTCCGCCGGGAAGAGTCCCGAGATCCTTCATGGTGGAACCGTTCCAGAGAAAGCCGTGCGAGGTAAAGGGCGGTCCATAGCTGAAAACGGACTCGCCGACGATTTCTCCGTTCTCGTTGATGCCCGTGCCGGCGGTAAAGATCGCGTTTGGCAGCGCGCCGAGATTATTGATTTTGCTGCTGGTCCAGTTGGTGGCATCGACGACGCCGTTGCTGAGAAAGGAATCTCCAGCGATCTCTTTGGCGGAGTTGATTTGGAAGGCTGCGCTGGAAGAACCGCCACTGAGAGTCCCAAGACTGGTGATCACACCTCCGGGGGACCACTTCACGGCGACGAAGTTGGTGGCGGGCTGATCCTTCACGTTGGAGTAGCCGACGACGATACCGGAGTCGTTAAGTCCGATGGCGCCGCTGATGGTTGCGCCAGACAGCGTGCCAAGATCTTTCATGCCGCCGCCTTTGCTCCAGTAGAAAGCGTGCTGCCCGGCCACCAGGCCGGTGCAGGGATAGCCTTCGGCCGTTTCGGTGTCAGAGCAACCAACCACATCGCCGAGGTTGTTGATCCAGAAGCCGCTGCTTTCGTTGTCACCCTTCAAAACGCCGAGATCCGTGATCGTATAGGTCTGCGCGGCCGCCAGAGTGGACGACATGCAAAGCAATGCCAATCGAATCCAAAGCCGGCTATTCATGGATTGCCCCCAGGGTTTTAGTGTGCCGCCAGTATGCCATTCGGGAGAAGATATACGAAGTCCCGGTAGTACACACGACAAAAAACCGACAGTCGGAGGATTTCCATGCATCGCTGCAGGAGCAAGCTGGAATGGGGATCCCTCGTTCCGAGGACGACAATATGGCGCAGGGGAAAGCCGTTGAAAAAGCTGGAAGGGTTCATGTAGTGTGTGTTGTCCACGGGCTACGAGCCTGAAGAGACGAGCGGACTTTCCCTCCTTCCTCCTTGTCCGGTTCGATCTCAGTGGGCGTTATGCATTCGAGGAGAGTCTTGCCATGCGGGTGTCCCAGGTTTCTTCCGCCAAATCCACTTCGGTTGTCCGTGCAATTTCTCTGGCCATATTTGTTGCGGCTCTGACTCTTACGGCCCGGGCGCAGGAATCGGCGCAGGTGGCTGCGACGGGTATGCGCCCGTTGATGACCGAGGCCGTGGATGAGACGCAATTGACAACCCTGAAAGGCAATACGCATCCGCTGGCGCGCCCGCAATTTGACTTAGGGACGGCTCCAGCGAGCCTGCCGATGGAGCGCATGCTGCTGGTGCTGAAGCGCAGTCCAGAGCAGGAGTTTGCGCTGCGGAAGTTACTGGATGACCAGCAGGACAAGCACTCGACTAACTACCACAGGTGGATGACGCCGGAACAATACGGGCGGCAATTCGGCCCGAGTGACGCTGACATGCAGACGATTACCGCGTGGCTGCAGTCCCACGGATTTCAGGTGGGATCGACGAAGGGACGGACCGTGCTCGAGTTCTCCGGCTCGGCCAGCCAGGTCCAGGAGGCGTTTCATACTACCGTCCACAAATACATCGTGAACGGTGAGCAGCACTGGGCAAACGCAAACGACCCATCGATTCCCACAGCGCTAACTCCGGCAGTGGCGGGAGTCCTGACGCTGCATAACTTTCTGAAGAAATCGCACGTTCACTGGTCCACGCAGCGAATCAGCGGAAAAATTGGGCCGGGCAAGAAACCCGAAATGAACTTCAGCGACGGAACGCACGGATTGGGCCCGTATGATTACGCGACGATTTATAACAGCCCGGCCTTCGGTGGATCGATCAGCGGGACGGTGCCGATCGGGATTGTCGGGCGCAGCAATCTTTACCAGGGAGTCAGTGATGTGGAGGACTTCCGCAGCACTATTTTCAACCTGTGCTGCGGGGGCCCGCAAGTCATCCTCAATGGGCCGGATCCCGGAGACTTGGGCGGAGGCGAGGAGGCTGAGGCGACGCTGGACACTACATGGGCCGGAGCGGTGGCGCCGGGAGCCGGCGTCAGCCTTATCGTTTCCGCCTCGACCGACACGACCGATGGTGTGGATTTGTCGGAAGTTTACATCATCGAAAACAACCAATATCCGATCATGAGCGAGAGCTTTGGCAGTTGCGAAGCCGACATGAGCAGCACGGAAGCGGCTGGGATTTCCGCCTTGGCGGAGCAAGCGGCAGCACAGGGGATTACGTATTTTGTATCCAGTGGCGACGACGGAGCTGAGGGGTGTGACGACCAGGACACCGAAACGGTGGCAAGCGGCCCAATTTCGGTGAGCGGATTGGCTTCGACCGCGTTCAACGTCGCTGTGGGAGGAACTGTCTTTAACGAGAATGGGAAAACGACCTACTGGAGTTCTTCGAACACTTCGACATTTGAGAGCGCAGTTTCTTACATTCCAGAAGACGTCTGGAACGACAGCTGTCCACAGAGCACCTGCGGCAGCAGCGCCAACATTTGGGCTGCCAGCGGGGGTGTCAGCACACTGGTATCGAAGCCCTCGTGGCAATCGACATCCGTGACCGGTGTCCCGAATGATGGAGCCCGCGATGTGCCGGATGTGTCGTTGTCAGCGGCAAGCCACGATCCGTATCTGTTGTGTCTGGAAGGATCGTGCGTACCGGACGGCCAGGGACAGTTCTATATTTACTTTGTTTGGGGAACCTCGGCTTCTGCTCCTTCATTTGCTGGCGTGATGGCGTTGGTGGAACAACAGAATGGAGAGCGCCAGGGTCTGGCGAACTATGTTCTCTATCGCCTCGCGCAGACGGAGAATGGCACGCTGTCAAAATGCAACGGCTCCAGCAACTCGGCCCTGCCAGCGAGCACATGCATCTTTAATGACGTCACAGTGGGCAGCAACGCGGTGCCGGGTGAAGTGAACTACGGCCTGTCGACGGCTGATTATCAGACAGGAACCGGCTATGACCGGGCCACGGGGTTGGGTTCAGTCAATATCACGAATCTCATCAGCCAGTGGAACTCGGTGACATTCAATCCGACGAGCACGACTCTGACGGCAACGGGACAAACGCAAAACATTACCCATGGCTCGCCGGTGACCGTAAACATCGCGGTGACACCAAACAGCGGAACCGGTGTGCCAACGGGCGATGTGTCGGTGGCGAACGATGTGGGCCCCGTGGACAATTTCCCCGTAGGCACGTTTACCCTTTCCAACGGCACGGCGACTGGGACCGTTTCTGATCTGCCCGGCGGAACTTATACCATCTACGCACGATATGCGGGGGACGCGACCTATGCTCCCAGCCTGGGCAACGGGCCGTCCGTCACTGTCTTACCCGAGAAGAGCACCACGACCCTGACCGCCTCCACCTTCGATGCCAACGGCAATTTTGCTCCACTCGGCGCAGGCGGCACTATCCCGTACGGAGACATGGTGTATTTACATGCGATGGTGACGGGAGCATCCGGTCAAGGAACGCCGACCGGGAACATCGTTTTTAACGACAATCCGGCGATTCCCAACTCGTATCCGCTGAGCAGCGACGGGTCGACCGTAACTCCCGATGGATTGTTTAGCCTGCCCGTTGGCGCGCATTCCATTACCGCCTCGTATAGCAGCGATTACAGCTTCAAGGCGAGCACATCGTCTGCCTTAGCGTTTTCAATTGTGCCGACGCAGACGACGGTCGTTGTTACTCCTAGTGCTTCGAGCGTTGCGTCGGGCGGCAGCATAACCTTGACTGCCAACTTGACCTTGGGGACGGCGGCATTGCCGAGCTTCGGCAATGCTCCCACGGGGACGGTTTCGTTTTATTCGAATGGCACCTTGGTGGGCACGCCGCAAGCTGTGACCGGAACTGCCGGCTCCGGCAATCTTCTGAGCGGAGCCTACACCCTCACGACGGGCGCGGCTGCTCTTATTACGACAGCACTGCCGAACGGGCAGGACAGCATAACGGCTGTCTATAGCGGAGACTCCAACTACGCCGTGTCGCCTTCGTCGGCGGCCGCGGTCGTCAGCGTGGGTGGAACGCCGGACTTCACTTTGCCTTCGGGTGGGCTCGGCACGGTCACGGTGACCTCGCCCGGCGGAAATGGCACGGTAAGTCTCAGTCTGACTCCAGTTGCCGGCTTTAGTGGCGCCGTTACGTTCACTTGCGTTTCTGCCAACTTGCCGAGCGAGACGACTTGCACTCAGGGAACGATTGCCAGCGGACAGACTACGGGTTCGATGACCGTAATGACCACTGCTCCGCATGCGATGATGCAGGGCACGCACCGGGAATATTATCTGGCACTTTGGAGTGGACCTCCGCTAGTGGCGTTCTTTGTGATCGCGGTTCCACGAAAGCGGCGCGCACTGTTTCTGATGTTGCTGGTCGCGCTTGGTTTGCTGTTGCTACTTCCGGCATGCGGTGGCGGAGGTGGAGGAGGTGGGAATCACGATCCGGGGACGGCCATTGGCAACTATACCGTGAGCGTGACGGCGAGCAGCGGAACCCTGTCGCACAACACCACCTTCTTGTTGGTCGTGCAGTAGGACGACTCCACTCCATACTTTCGCTCGAAACGGGGATGGCGGGCGCCGTCCCCGTTTTCCGTTGGCTGCCTAGACGAGTGAAACTGATGTGGTGGTGTACGATTTATTCGCACGGCGTGGTTATGGCGCCGTCCACATCCATGAAACTTTCTGAAATTGCTGCGGCATTGCATACGCGTCTGGAGAACGGGTCTCCGGATATGGAGATCCATGGACTGAATGGGATCGACGAGGCGGGGCCGGGCGAGTTGACGTTTGTCTCCAATCCCAAATATTCGGCGGCGGCAAAAACCACGCGGGCCTCGGCCGTGATTGTCGGCGAAGACTTCCCTGCTACTCCGGCGGCGATGCTGCGGGCGAAGGATCCGTATCTGGCGTTTGCCCGAGCGTTGGAGTTGTTTCACGAGAAACCGCGGTATGCGCCGGGGATCCATCCGACGGCGGTGGTACATGCGAGTGCGCGTATTGGAGCCGGGACGCACGTTGGGCCGTACGTTGCCATCGACGAGAATGTGACCATCGGTGCGAATGCGGTACTGCTGGCGCATGTGGTGATTTATCGGGGAGTGGAGATTGGCGACAACTTCTTTGCCCACTCGGGCGCGGTGGTGCGTGAAAACTGCCAGATTGGCAACAACGTCCTTCTGCAAAATGGCGTCGTAATTGGAGCGGATGGTTTTGGATTTGCCAAAACGGCAGAGGGACGGTGGCACAAGATTCCGCAGCCGGCGCGCGTCGTGATTGGGGACGATGTGGAGGTACAGGCGAATTCCTGCATCGATCGGGCGAGCGTGGGCGAGACGCGGATTGGCCGCGGCGTGAAGATCGACAATCTGGTGCAAGTCGGTCACGGAACGCATGTGGGCGAAGACGCGCTGCTGTGTTCGCAAGTGGGCCTTGCAGGATCGACGGTGGTTGGCAATCGCGTCATCCTGACGGGACAAGTCGGCGTGGTTGGGCACTGTACGGTGGGGGACGACGCGATTGTTACGCCGCAGAGCGGAGTCGCGAATGACATTGCGCCGGGAGCGCTGGTGAGCGGAGCTCCGGCAGTCGATCACAAGGCGTGGCTTAAGTATTCGGCGATACTGCCGCGGCTGCCAGAATTGGTGCGCGCGGTCCGGGCGAAGAACAAAAAAGATTAGCCAAAGATGACCGAAGATCAGATCCAAGAATATCTAAGAAACCGCGGTTGCCCGGAGACGGTGTGGCGAGGTGGCTCCGACCACCTTGTACAGAATTGGGAACGCTTCGTCACAGAAGCTGAACGAGGATACTGTCCAAACTGCGTAATTGAGGAGTACTGGAACGATTTGGACACCCGAGAACTGATCCACGACATCGGTTGTGACAACCAGGTTGCGGAGATCGATAAGCGGTTCGCCGCAACGCTGACGGCAACTCATATCAAGCACTGGCACCAATTGAGAAAGAGCGATTACGACTTCTGGAACTACGGTTACCCGAAGAATGCTAGCGGCTTCTTCCACGAAGAAGTTAAGCGTTACATTCTGCAACGCTCATGAATTCGTTTGCATCTTAGTGCCATCCCCGCCAACCGCCGTAGGCGTTTCATGCCGGTACTGTTCCGGCAGGCCGCTTTCGATAGCGGAACGGACTTTTTCCATCAGACAATCGCGGCTGCCGAAATCCTTGGGCTCGATCGGATCGTGGAAAATTACCTTCACCAGCCCCGGTTTGATCGCGAATCTCGCTTTGGGCATGGTGTAGTGCGTGCCTACGATGGTCACGGGAATCACCGGGACGCCGCACTCGACGGCCAGATAGAACGGCCCCTTCTTGAACGGCAGGAGCTTGCCGTCGAATGAGCGCTTGCCTTCCACATAGATCAGAATGTTCAGCTTTTGTTCGACTACGGCCCTCGCGGCGCGGACGGCTTCAAATAGCAATACGGTCTGAAACGAAGAAGAATAGGACA
>CAVXVD010000013.1:0-4972 GCA_963765015.1 uncultured Acidobacteriota bacterium
GGCGGAGTAGAGACGGATTTTTTTTCCTCGGTCTTTTCTCCGGATTTAGCGGCGGGTCTTTCGGGGGCAGGCTTGGGTGTGGACGCGGCTTCGCCTTCGACGGCAATGGTTCCGACGACGGTGTTGACTCCAACCGTGGTGCCTTCGGCGACTTTAATTTCCTGCAACACGCCGGAGGCGGGAGCGGGAATCTCGGCGTCGACTTTGTCGGTGGAGATCTCGAAAAGGGGCTCGTCGCGCTGGACTTTGTCGCCAGGCTTCTTGAGCCACTTGGTAATAGTGCCTTCCACGATGGATTCGCCCATCTGGGGCATGATGATGTCAGTCGGCATGATTTCCTTCCTATGACCGGCCAGCCCCCAAAGCGGGCTGGGCGCAAACGGATATTATAGCGGGTGGGCACACAGGGGCTAAAGCCCGGTTGTTTATTTCGACCATCTCGCGACCCTAAAAGGGCCGCTCTTCCACGGCACCGCAATGGCCCGTGGTACGGCGACGCAAGTGGTTCGTAGCACGGTGCAGCAACGGTTCTTGGCGATTGCTTGAAATCCCCACTCAGAGCCCACTTCGGCGGATAAAACTGAGCCTGACTCCGGAGACACTTTCGGCACGAGTGGAAGTTAAGCCGTTCCCGTTCTTGCCCGGGATCCAGATCAGTGATGGTCGTGCTTTTCTTTGCCTTCCTTCTTTTCGTCTGGCTTATTTTCTTCGGCAGCGGGGGCAGCGTTGAAGCTGGTCTTCCAATATTCCTGGACAGCGGGCGGGAGTTTGTCCATGTGGGAGAGAAACATCGTAATCTTCCACATGTCCTGAGACTCGAGAGTTTTATCCCAAGCAGGCATGCCGGTGTAACGAACGCCGGTGCGGATGGTGTAGTAGATGTGCCACTCGGGGTCGTCGGGAGGATCAGAGATCAGATTCGGTGGAGGCGGGTAAAACGAGGTCGCGAGAGTGGACGGCTTGCGATCGAGGCCTCCGTGGCAGAGGGCGCAATTCATGGTGTAAAGCTTCATGCCGTCCTCGAGATTCTGATCGGTGGGGGTCAGAGGGTTGCTGATGCGGGGGGCGTGACGCTCCATAGATGCGTCGACAGCGCTCATTGCTAGATGACGCTCGAAGTGTGGAGGTTCGACGTTGGCGGGGGTGGGAAACAGGCCGAGGGTGGCGAAGCCGAGGGCGGCGAGGATGAGGATGAGGAGGGTAACGATTACACCGAGAAGGAATTTGCCCATGAGGATATTGTGGCAGAAGGGCGGGTTGGGGCGCTAGCTGTGAGCGTTCTCCTGATCCAGAAACCACAGAGGGAGCGGCTCACGCGAGTCAAGCCATGCCTTTGGAACGTTCTCGATTCCCGCGGACATGACAACAATTCCTCCGACGATGGCGCAGGTTGTGTCGCGGTCGCCTAGGCCGGAGACGGCGGTCCATAGAGCGTTTTCGTAGTTGCCGAGATGTTGGGCCGCGACCCAGAGGGAAAACGGGACAGTGTCTTGAGCACTGACCTCAGCGCCATTGCCAAGAACTTCAACAGCCTCTTCCACTGTCGTGCCCTCCTCGAAATCACGCGCTTTGGCAATTCCGACCCGAACTTCACTCGAGGGTGTGCGCTGATGTATGCCGTCGAGAAATTGTCGGGCCGTCGTTGGAGACTCCCTGCTTCGGGAGGCGAGACCTGCCGCCAACGCGACCGCTATCGCACCTGCGACTCCTTCGGGATGGCTATGCGTGATCAAGGCGGACAGCTCTGCGTGCTTGACTAGAGCCTCAATATCCTGCGCGAAGTAAGCGCCGACGGGAGCGACGCGCATTGCGGCGCCGTTGCCAAAGGAGCCCTTTCCTTTGAACAGTTGTCGTGCGAGCTGATTCCAATGCTCGGGATCCTCCGCCAGTGTGGGGAGCAGCGAGTGCATGGCGGCTCCGTAACCTCGATGAGAATCAGCGAGGAAGTGCTTGCCGAAACTCTCTGCCAGTCGTTCCGGGTGAATCTCGCCAAACTCCTCCAGGTTTTCTGTAATTGCAATCGCCATAGCTGTATCGTCCGTGTAGCGCCAGGGCGCGGACGGAAGTGCTCGCTGCGCAATCAGAGATTGCGCAAGTTCTGGATGCAAAAAGAAGCGTTCACCGAAAGCATCGCCGCAACTCAGGCCCTGCAACGAATGGATCGCACGAGTGAGGCTGTCAGGGGCGCTCTGCGAGGTTGGCGCGGTCATGAACTGAGATCTTAGCAGCACGGGGGAGGGGATTCACTGCTCCAGGAAAGGTCGAGCTTCGCTCGACGGGCGGACGAATGCGTCCGCCCCTACACGAGTTAGTACGCTTTCAGGCGGCGGGATTCGCGGACTACGTCTTCCACTTTCGGCAGGTAGTGATGCTCTTGGGGTGGAGAAAACGGGACGGCAGAGTCGAGGCCGGCGATGCGGACGATGGGGCCATCGAGGTCGTCGAAGGCTTCTTCGTTGATGATGGCGGCGATTTCTCCGGCGAGGCCTCCCGTGCGAGAGTGCTCGTGGAGGATGATGACTTTGTTCGTCTTCTTGACTGTTGCTGCGATCGCTTCGCGATCTAACGGGGAGACGGTGCGCAGGTCGAGGATTTCTATGTCGATCCCTTCTTTGCTTAAGATCTCGGCGGCTTCGAGCGCGGTGTGGACCATGGCCGCATAAGTAATGATGCTGAGGTCGCGGCCTTCGCGGACGATGTTCGCCTTGCCGATGGGAACGACGTAGTCTTCCGCGGGGACTTCGCCTTTGATGCGGCGGTAGAGATATTTGTGCTCGAAGAAGATGCAGGGGTTGTTGTCGCGGATGGCGGCTTTGATGAGGCCCTTGGCGTCGTAGGGCGTGGCGGGGCAGATGACTTTGAGGCCGGGATTGTGGACGAACCACATCTCCGGATTCTGCGAGTGGAAAGGACCGCCGTGGACGTATCCGCCGCTGGGGCCGCGCAGAACGAGCGGAGCGGGCGCGCCCCAGAGATAGTGAGTTTTGGCGACCATGTTGCTGATCTGGTTGAAGGCGCAGCCGATGAAGTCCATGAACTGAAACTCGGCGACGGGACGCATGCCGGTGAGCGAGGCTCCGAAGGCGGCGCCCACGATGGCGGATTCGGCGATGGGCGTATCGATGACGCGCTCGGGGCCGAAGCGGTCGATGAATCCGTCGGTGACTTTGAAGGCGCCGCCGTAGATGCCGATGTCTTCGCCCAGGCAGAAGACGGAGGGGTCGCGGTCCATTTCTTCCCAGATTCCCTGGCGGATGGCTTCGAGGTAGGTAAGTTGCATAAGGTCAAAATCTTTCGCCGCGGATTTTCGCGGATCAACGCGGATTGTTTGAAAACAAAATCAGTATTTGCCGCTGGAGAGATCCGCTTCGCATTCAAGACAGGTGAGGGTCGAATCCAGCCTGATGATCACGTCTCCAAGCTTGGGGTATCCCTTTGCGGCCGCGAAACCTCCCAGCAAAGTCTTAGTTTCTTCTTCGTCCCATTTCTGTTTCAGGCTAGCGAGAAATATTTCCTGAGCAGCCTCGATAGATGCGAGGTAATCGTCTTTCAGATCCGCGGGGATAGGCGGCGCACCTTTGCGATGCCGGCAAGCTTCGGCGTAGGCGACAAAACTCAAGCAGTCAAATTGTTCGCGGGCACGCTTCCGGCGTGCCATATCGATTATATGGGGCATCGCAGCATAGGTGGCCGTATAGACATCTCCCTGATGACAGAGCGCACTCCAAATGGAATACCAGGGCTCCGATTTGTAGTTTTCTTGGGCCAGGGCGGTCTCGAGCTGACACAAAAGATTCGGAATATCGGCGCCACTTCCGTAGGCGTGACCGAGTTCCTTCCAGCGCGGGCTACTCAGGTCTAACATTTTTCTCTGTCGCCCCGACGGGGCTGTTCCTCGTTCCTGTCGTTACCCAGGGCTCACGCCCTGGGCTATCACATTCCGGCCCCTTCGTGGCTGGAGCATCTTGCGTGTCCACCTTACATCTTCGGCTTCTGACTCAACGTTCTATTTCAAATGGACGGCCGCTTCAGTCTCTTTGTAGGCACTCGGTCCCCTTTTTTACTTTGGGCATGCCGTATTTTGGCTTGATTTCGTGGCAGCCGTTTTCGCAGAAGACGCCGCCTTCGGCGGATTCCGGCGTGGGCATTGGGGAGTTCACCGCGATTTCCCGCTCGGCTTCGATGATCACTTCTACTTCTTTAATCAGCGCTTCGTTCTCTTTCGGCGTCAGCCACTTCTTTTCTTTCACCAGGTAGTTTTCGAAGCGGGTGATCGGGTCGCGCTTCTTCCAGAAATCGAACATTTCTTTCGGAACGTAGCTGGCGGCATCGTGGATGGCGTGGCCTTTCATGCGCATCATTTTGGCTTCGATCAGGGTGGGGCCTTCGCCGGCGTGGGCGCGTTCGACGGCTTCGTGGGAGGCATCGTAGACCTGGCAGGCGTCGGTGCCATCGACGATCACGCCGGGGATGCCGTATCCGATGGCGCGTTCGGCGAGGTCTTTGCAGCGGTATTGCATTTCGGAGGGCGTGGAGTAGGCCCAGAGATTCGACTCGACGAAGAGCACGAGGCCCAAGTTTTGTACGGCGGCGAAGTTGATGCCTTCGTAGGTGACGCCGGTGGATTGGCCTCCGTCTCCGATGTAAGTCATGGCGGCGACGTTGCGGCCCTGGAGACGCGCGCCCAGCGCAACGCCGGAGAGCACGGGGATCAAATCGCCGAGCATCGAGATCGGTGAAACCATATTGCGCTTTTCGATGTCGCCGAAGTGGGAGGTGCCATCGCGGCCCCTCGTGGGGGAGTCGGCCTTGGCCATGTACTGCATCATGGTGTCGCGGGCGGCGAATCCGCGGACGAGCAGCGCACCCTGGTTGCGGATCATGGGCGCGAACCAGTCGTCCTTGTCGAGGGCGTAGGCGGAAGCACAGGAGCAGGCTTCCTGGCCGAGACCGAAGTAGACTCCGCCGACGA
>CAVXVD010000014.1:0-13562 GCA_963765015.1 uncultured Acidobacteriota bacterium
GCCCAATTGCGAGAACTGGCGGGTGGCGTGGACGGAAAAGGATGGCGTCTTTTCGCCGTGGAAGGGGCAGAGGCCAGAGTAGTTCTGGGCGCCGGCTTTTTTCAGCTTGATGTAGTCGCCGATGATGCGGACGATGTCCGCCTGCTGCTTGACCGTGTACGCGAAATCGCCGGGGTTCGCCATTTGGGGCAGACTGCTCCGAAGGAATTGTGAGCCAGAAAGCTGCTGGGTTGAATATACCGAAGCAGGAATGTTGTGGAGAAACTGTGGAATTAAGGGTTTATTGGTTGAAGCCTGAGGGAAACGGCCAGCGAGAAGGGTATGGCAAGTGGGCACAGCACCGTTCGCTAAACAGTGGTAGAGAGGCGAAAGCGCTCAAGACCTCATCCGGGGGAAGGTCCATGAGTGTGTTGTTCTAGAATGAAGCCCGCCATGAGCATTCCCGAAACGTTCACGATGCAGGCGCCAGTGAGCCATGCAATTGCCACCGACCGTATTGCATCCATCGATATCTTTCGTGGACTGACAGTTCTGGTAATGGTGTTTGTCGATAATCTGGGTTTTGTCAAAGGGCTTCCGTGGTGGACACACCACATGCCCTTGGGAAGCAACGGGATGACCTACGTGGATATGGTCTTCCCGGCTTTCTTATTCGTGATGGGAGTGTCGATCCCGCTAGCCGTGGAGCGCAGAGTGTCTGCAGGCGACTCTTATGGCAGAGTGTGGCTGCACAACGTGGGGCGTTCGCTGAGCCTGGTGGTGCTTGGGTTGTTTATTGCTAATGCTCCGCAAGTCGACCGCCAACATGCGGGCATCGGTCCTGTCTGGTGGGCGATCCTCGGGTTTGCCGGAATCGCTTTGTTCTGGGGTGTCCACCATTCGCGCTCGGTGGACAAACGGCTTGACCGGGTCATGAAGTACGCGGGCATATTGATTCTCGCAGGCCTGTTTGTCGCATTCAGAAGAATTACCCCGGGCGGGCAAGTAGCCTGGCTCGATTTTTCAGACTGGGAGATTCTTGGCCTGCTGGGATGGGCATACCTGTTCGTGAGTTCTCTGTATCTGCTGCTCAAGAAGAGCCTGGTGGCGCTCACCGCTTCCCTTGTAATCCTGAGCGCGCTGAATGCCGTTTCCATATTGGGCTGGCTGGGATGGCTGCGACGCCTTCCACCTTACGCTCAGCCCTTTGAAGCCGGTCTCAGCTCGATCACCATGGCCGGATTGATTGCTTGCCTGATCATCATAGAAGGAAAGATTGCTCGTGATTTTCGAGCCAAGGTTCTCTGGGCCGCGGGCTATGCATCGATTCTTGCAGGAGCCGCGTGGTTTCTTACTCCCCTGGGAATCTCCAAACTTCGAGACACACCGGCATGGTGTCTTTACTGCGCGGCGGCAAACACCCTCGTGTTGCTGTTCCTCTACTGGATTGCCGATACCAGCTCGGCGACAACGGGGAGCAGGTTCTTCCAAGTGGTGGGAGCGAACGCACTTCTTGCGTACATGCTGGCCTACGTCGCTTACTTCAACCCGACCCTGTTTCGTCTTACTGCCGATGGCACGGAGGGCTGGTATGGAGTGGAGCGGGCACTGCTATTTGCAGCCCTGGTTCTTGCAATAACCATCGTGCTGACCCGCTTCAAATTTAGACTACAGCTCTAACGGACTGAGGCTCGTCGCATCGTTAAACGATTCCCACGAGCCTTGATCCCGGATCAACACGACACTTGGTGGCGACTGGTGTAAACAGGCGATTCCACGCTTTGAGCGGCGAAGGGGATTTTGAGTGATATGGGGATTTTTCGACAATCTTTAGTTCGTCGCGGTGACCGGAATCACAGATTTGTCCGTGCGGTGGCGTACACTTCTGCCATGATCTCGCGCACAGATGTGGCTGTCATCCGGGCTGAAATCGAACGACTTCAAAACGCCCGTGACAAATGCACGGACAGCGGTGTGTTGAAACAAATCGACGCTTGGATCGAAGAACAAAAGCAGAAGTTGGTCGCCGAGGAAGTTCAGAAGGGACAGATTGCATTCGGCCCCCTCGCCAAAGAAGGAACAAGTCGAGTCCGTCCCAAAGCAAAAAAGGCCGGACTCAGGGGTGAGTCCAGCCAGAAATCTTAAACCGATCGTGAGAGTCGAATGACCTACCGTCGCTAACTCATGACCGTGTTCGTTTCTTAAGTAGTAAGGTCAGCATAATGGGTGCGGTTCCTAGCAGTCTGCTCAATAGTGCACACTTTCTTTGGGGGGGAATGAACAAGCGACGAACCTCTAGGCCGCGACTTCACCGCGATTGGCTTCCGTGAAACTGAGCATCGCTTGGGTCAACTGCGCATCGACCTCGTCCGCAATCTTCATGACATCCGGCAGCAATAAACTGAAATCCAGAAGTTTCAGGTTGTTTTGCAATGTCTCAAAAAGCGTCACTTGGAGTAGTCGAGACTCATGCACTAGCATTGAAGAAGTATAGCCTTGGCGATGGCGCATTCTTCCATGCTCCGCGGCTGAAGCGGAGTAGAGCGCATCCCCGGGCAGAGAACGATGTGGCTCGCTCAGACGCCTCACCACGTCTTCAATCAGTTTGGACAAATACCCTGTACGTTCGTCATCGGGAAGATGAAGGTGATTGAGTTCTGGACTTAACTTCGCGCGTGCCAACCAATCTGCGAGGATCGAAGCCAAGCACCGGTGCAATATGACACCCACTCTCTGTTTATCGGCGCGGGGTGCTGGTTTGCGAGAGCGCGTTTTCTCAACGATAAGGTCGGTAAGTGTTGCGATTTCGAATGGTTTTACGATGATCTCGTCAGGTTCTAAGGCAATTGTGGCCAGTGCGCGCTCCACATCGGGATAACCACTTACCAGCAGTATGAGGGCATTTGGTTGGGAATGACGCATTGCTGTGAGCACTGTGAACCCATCGCCCGCGTTCGGCATGTTAAGGTCCGTGATCAGCACATCGAAACTTTCACTGGTGATGAGACGAAGTGCTTCGGTCACACTGACTGCGGCGACAACTCGAAATCCTTTGCGCACTAACTGGCGGATGGTAACTTCCAGAACGGCTTCGTCATCATCCACAACCAGCACTCTATGGGATGTACTTGTTTCTTCGGGGGACATAAATGAGCCTTCTACTGCGATGACTTCCCCTAGAATGCCTTATCCCGCATAGTGATGGCTGTATTGGATTGCTCATTTCCGAAAAAGAACATTGTTAAAAGGGACCGCAACGCAGGGCTGTCGTAAACAGGCGATTCCACGCTTTGAGCGGCGAAGGGGATTGTGAGTGATATGGGGATGTTACGCCAATCTACTCAAGTGATGCCTGTCATGGCGACTGGGGCCGGATGTGGTGTAATCTTTCCGCTGTTCACGGAGGTGCTCGATGACGCGCCGTTGGGTGATCGTGGCGGTTACCGGCATGGCTCTGATCGGCGCGGGTATCCTAGTCCGCACTGAGCGTAATAATCGTCGATTCGCGAAGTGGGCGGCAGTGTACCGCACACGAGCAGAGCGGGGAAATGCGAAATCTCAGTGGGCGCTGGGCGCGATGTATTACTACGGTAAGGGAGTTCCCAAGGACTATTTTGAGGCTGTGCGCTGGTATCGTAAATCCGCTGAGCAGGGAGATCCCAATGGCGAGTATTCACTGGCTCACATGTATCACGAAGGCAAAGGTGTGCCGCAGGATGATTCAGAGGCCGCACGCTGGTGCCGAAAAGCTGCCGAACAGGGCAACGCTCTCGCTCAGGACGCTCTAGGCATCATCTATCGGCAAGGCGAAGGCGTGCTAGCGGATGATGCAGAGGCTGTACGCTGGTACCGCAAATCCGCTGAACAAGGCTATCCGCAGGCTCAATACGACTTAGGCTGGATGTATTACTACGGACGCGGTGTGCCGCAGGATCGAGTTCAAGCTCACGACTTGTTTCAGCAAGCCGCTGCTCACGGCAACGACGACGCTAAGCGAGCGCTTGAGTGTGATAGGAAAGGTATCTCAATCGATCCCGGTGCGGGTCTTCGAGGCCTTCAATAAAGTCGCGTGTCATCTCGTTCGGACACAAGAATGTCAACTGGCGAAATCAGGCGATTACACGCTTTGAGCGGCAAAGTGGGATTCGGAGTGTAAGCGAGATGTTTCGCCGACTGGCAGTTATATAGCCCATCTTCCATTGCGCGATTTGGAATCTGGGGTCCGCAGAGGCTAGCATTTCATGCGCGTCGCTTGGAGGTCTCATAATAGCCATGACGAACATCAGCCTGGCAGTGGTCTGTGTCGCCCTCACGATCGGTGTCATAGCGGCAGGGGAGAACGCAAAGCGTGAACCGATGACGTTTGCCTTGGACTGTGCCGGGGGGGATTGCCCACTGCTCACGGGAGCACCGCAGACAAGCGGCATGCGCGGTGGCTCTGTAAAGCTCCAGCCGGGGCAGAGCGTAGGCTGGCATTCGACATCGGGGAATGAGGAAGCCTTGGTGATACTGCACGGGAGTGGCCTCGCCCAGATCGAGGGACATCCCGATGTGCCGCTCATGGAAAAGATGCTTGCGTATATTCCACCAGCGACAAGGCATAACGTCACGAACAACGGGACGCAATCCCTTGAATACGTCTGGGTAGTAGCGCCGTCCCGCTCGCCGCAGAAGTGACGTTATCATTCAGTAAGCGTAATCGCGATTTGGCATCAAATGACGGGTTGTGTGCCTCGTCTCGAGCGAGTTCGAGGAACTGAGCATAGGCGTGCCTCTCCGGGACTGTTGAAAGCACGCTATAACACTCAAGTGCCCGGCGCAAAACCAGTGAGTCGGCACCAAAGCCCGCGGCTTGGTTCCCGGAAATTCCTGCTCCGAAGATTTATGGACAGGTCAGTTGCGCGGTACCTGTCGGCTGGCAGGGGATGACCCCGCCGCAAAGGTCCGCAGGAACTTCGCCGTTGTTGCCGCCGCAGGAACCGGCAGCGCTCTCGGCCCAGGCCCAAACGGTGTAGGTGCCAACCGCACCGGCGGCGCACTGGGCTAATCCGTTGGTGCTCACTGAGACGGCGGTAGTTGGTTGTTTCTGATAGCAAGCGCCCCAATTGGCCGAAACCAGTTTCGCGGTCAAGGGTTGGTCGTTGAAGTAACCCATGGCCGTGAACTGGACTGGGCTACCGTCGGCATCTGCGGTCTGGGGGGTAAGGCTCACCGACTTTAAGGCACGAGTCGGGGACGAGCCACATGCCAAGGTAATCGCGATCGAGAGAACAGCAAGGAAGAAAACGGAAGGGCCGTACTTTCTCATTGCAGACCTCCTGCCCCTTAGAACGCAGGGCGTGAGTTCGGGGATGCCTACGCGGAATATTATCCCAAATAATCATTCGCCGCGCAGCTGTCACGAGCAGGGGTTACCGTCCAACGAAATACCGGCTAGCAATTTTCAGGTGAATTCCGGTGCAGTACAAAGCATAGCGGAGTCGAGCACGACTCCAGTGAGCGTCCAAGCCGGGGATCAGGACGACGATTGGTCAGGGTGGAATGGCGGTGTTTCACCCGAAGCTCACAGCTCCGATCTGTGGGCATTTCATCTCGGAGGAAAACACCGCCGGGGGTAAGTCAAATCGGACTAAGGCCTGACGACTGGTCACAGGACAAAGGTCGCAAGGATGTCAGAAACATTGGAAGTTCGCGGTAGTCTGGCCAGATACCACATGGTTGAATAAGTTTTGAGCCACCGGCGTCCCCCAATTTGCGGGATCGCCCGGTGAACTGCTGTTCTTGTAATGCCGCCATTGTACCCAGCCGTACGCGTGCTTCAACCCGTCTTGCGGGTTGGGGTTGACATCATAGGCATAATCGAAGACCTCCCGATCGGTACAGTAATTCACGTTTTGCTGGGAGCAGGTGTAGGTGTACTGCACCGAGATGGTGTTGGCCGTCCAGGTTTCCGTGCTATTACTTCCTCCCCAATAAATCGCGATGGTGCCGGGCCCCTTCAGTTCAACGAGCGCATTCTTAAGGTTGTAACTATTACTCTGCAACACCTGGTCGATGTAGACGTAGTAATTGCTGTTGTAGTCAGGCGGAGGCTGCGGTGTGGGTGTTTGATTCCAGTAAGAACTGTTAGCACCGTCCGGAACTCCGCAGCGGGGTGCCCAGCGAAAGGACTCGTCGGAATCGTGCTTATCGGAGTTGTCAAATCCATTATTGAATTTCTTGCAGCTCTTCGGGTCATTCCAGTAGCTGGGAGAATTTGGATTGGGCCAGTTGTCGACCTCAGTCACCCATTGGTAGACATAGCCCTGGGATGCGATGCCGGGCTGAGTATCGTAGAGATTGATGTCCCAGGGATTGCCTTGAGGGTTCTTGATATACCAAACCTTGGTGTCACTCTGCGACCAGGCTGTGTACATATAGGATCCGGGGAGATCGCCCGTATAGTCGCCTTCCATATGGTAACCAGGGGTCAAGGTGGGATCCATCATCATCAGGCTCAGCACGTCCCAATTTCCGGACTGGCAAGTAATGGTTGATTGAATCTGGGCGACCGAATTGGGAACAAACAAAAGAGCGGTGGCTAGGGCCAATCCGAGGGAAAGAGAAAGAGCCTTGCGTGTCGGCATAATGTCATCTCCGGCACGGTTAGACCGTTTCGCAGAATCCGGGGTTGCTAAGGTGTTGACCCGATCTTTCGAGGTTCGCGCCCGGTGAAGAGCCGGCGAAATGCCAGTCCCAGTCCCAGCCCGACTGCGGCAATGACGAAACTGAAGGCCGCGAGCTTGAGAATCGAAACATAAGTGTTCGGGTGGAGGGTGTCTGGCAGCCGCATCCGGTGTTTGATCACGTGCGCCATGGGCAACCAGACCCAGGCGAGGGCCACTGCAACGGCTGCGCGAACGCCCCAGAACATTCCGGCGGCAGCGGCAAAAAGGAGAAGCATCCCTACCACCACGATTGGGCTGACCTCTCCGCCGAAGGCGAAGTTATCGACGGCAGCAACTGCGGCGCCGGCCATCAGTCCGATTCCCGCAGGTGTCAAAAGACTGACTGGCATTTTCATGCGAATTACTTTGCATTACAAAGCAATGAGGAGTCAAGCGCAATTTTGGTGAGCAGGGGTGGCAGCCAGCCAGACACTCAAGAAATTTTTCAGGGATCAGGAAGTGGAGCCGGAGGTTTTGTCAATTGTCTGCGATTGCTACCATAAGAAGGTGGTTCTGAGGTGAATTATGGCCGTTACGACCGTCCCGAACGTGAACGTGAAACAGGCGGTACCGTTTTTCGGCGTCACGAGCATGGAGTCTTCGCTGCGGTTCTACGTTGACGGGCTCGGGTTCAAAATGAAGAACTACTGGATTCCCGACCGGACCGAAGACCATCCGGATGGGAGGATTCGCTGGTGCTGGCTTGAGCTGGGCGCCGCCGCGATCATGCTGCAGGAGTTCCGGCCGGGAAGCAGGCCGAAAGAAACGCTGGGGACCGGAGTCAATGTGTGTTTCCAGTGCGAAGACGCGCTGGCTCTGTATCGCGAGTTCAAATCTCGCGGCATTCAGATGCGGAATCGTCCGTCGGTAGGAAACCGTCTCTGGGTGGTACCGCTCACCGATCCGGACGGGTACCGCATTGAGTTTTCGAGTCCGACCGATGCGCCGGAAGAGAGCGAGCTAGAAGAGTAGGGTCCGGGAGCGCGGGGGCGCGGGAATTCGGAATCCGGCTTGCCCTCGGATCGGAGCCACAACGACTGCTCAAAGGCGTGATCGAAGAGGACGGCGTCCCAGAGTGAGATGAATCCCCGAGTGGAAGAAATATTGGAGACAGACAGGAAGTTCACCATTTTTGTTGGGAGCGGGACGACTCAGAAAATGGGGCGCGTCCCGTCTGTCCCCGGCTTTTATTTGGTTTGGTTTTTCCCGCTTTTCAGTTAATCGTCACAAATGCACTTCCCATCGTGGAGTTTTCCAGGCTCGAGGCAACAGTAATCGTCTGCAGCGTAGACGCGGTTACCGAACTTGGCGGATAGTACAGCACGGTATAAGTACCACTGCCCGGTGTACCGTCAATCGACCCAAACGTCCCGCAGATTCCTCCACTACAAACAGATGAGCTCGTGACGTCGGGGAACAGGGTGTCGCTGGCGTCATCCGTGGTCACTGCGATATTCAGGGTTACGGCAGCGCCTCCGGCGATGGCTGTGGGTGTAGCCGGAGTGATGCTGACCACGGGGCCGGCAGCTGGAGCGATTGAAAAAGTGTCGGAATCAGAAGCTCCGGAACCGTTCGAGGCAGTAACCGTTACGGTCACGGAATTCGGTGTTGGCGGCGCGGGCGGAGCCAGGTAAGTTGCCGTGGTACCGGTGAGTACCAGCGTGCCTGCTCCGGTGAGTGACAACGTGACCCCCATTTTCTGGTCATGTTGCACGTTGGCTGTGAATTGATAGGTTTGTCCAGCCGGCAGGCTGGTGATCTTGTTGGTGATCTGCACAATCGTGCTTTGCCCACCCTTCCCGCATCCGGGAAGCGTCAAGCCGGCCAGCAGTAGCGGCAGCATACTTCTAAGACGCAACATGAAAGCCTCCTCGGGAGTACAACCAAAGCGGGCTGAGCATAATGGACGGGGCGAGCGGCGTCAGTGAGGAGAATCACTGCGATGGAATTGGTCTGTTCCCGTGGGGAAATATGGAGACAGGCAGGAAGTTGGCAGATTGTTTTACGCTTCGGTCTCGCGCTGAGAGAGGACGTTTTGCGTTCCGAGATGATCAGTGTAAAGTTTCGCAGGGAGAAAATCGGCTATGTGCTTTTCAGCCACAGCGAACTTCGTGGGGAGTGGAGTTCTGGGCGCCGTCGGCGCGGTCACACTGACCAGGGTGAAGCACCGGCGCGAATTGCTTTTCGCGGCACTTCCCGTGCTGTTCGCCATCCATCAATTCACCGAGGGATTTGTCTGGCTGGGACTGGATGGGATACTTTCGCCGACGGTGGCGCATGACATGGGAGCGGCGTTCATGCTGTATGCGCAGGGACTGCTGCCTTTTTTGCTGCCGCTCAGCGTGCTGCAGTTCGAGCCGAACGGGAAGAGCCGCAGGCAGATGGTGCCGTTCGTCGTTCTGGGCGGACTGACGACGCTCTACATCTTATGGGCGCTGACGGCATTTCCCCTGGAGTTATACATCCGGGGAAACAGCATCGTCTACATTAATCAGGCGACCAACAATACAGTGGTGGCGGTGTTCTATGTGATTGCCACGTGCGGCTCGCTGTTTTTTTCGAAGATCAGGATGATGGTGGTGTTCGGCGCGGCGAACCTGGCGATATTGCTGGTGGTGATGGAGGTCAAGCGGTACGCGTTCACGTCGCTGTGGTGTGCGTACGCAGCGATCGCGAGTGTGATCATCCTCGCGTTTTTCTGGAGAAGTCATGAGGAGCGGCCGTTTCGGTATGCGTAGGGGAGGACGTCAACGAGCAGACGTTTGCTCTCTAACGATTTTGCTGCTGACCGTCTCGGCGGGATAGTTGAAGAAGAGCTGGTTGCCGTCGGGATCATCGACCACCAGGAGCCGGTAGCCCCAGGAACCGTCTTTGACGGGGGCACCCTTGGCCTCGAGTTCGAGGCGCAGCGCGTCCAAGGCGGCGACCGCGTCCTCGTGCGTCGCTGGCTCGACGTTCAGGGAGATGAACATCAGCCCCTTGCCAACCTTCTCCGGCCAATGGTTGCACAGGATCAGTGCGCAGCCCTGACGATCGACCTGTGCGACGCTCGCCCTGCCGTCTTCGTCGTAGCGCCAGGGGCTCGTGAAGCCAAGCTGGTCCCGGTAAAACCGGAGCGAGGCTTCGACATCTTTCACGTGCAGAACGGGACGCGCGAACCAGTCGGTCATACGATCGATCCTCAAAGTAAAGATAGCTCCTTCCGGGATCAGTTTCAAAGAAAGGTCCGGTCGCGATTTTGCGCCAATTGACTACAGCGGCAGCATGGTTTGCGCTAAGCTTTCGTGTTCGCGCTGTGCACTTCATCAACGGTGACCCAACATGTCGAAATCCACGAGACGTCAATTCATCCTGCGCAGTGCGAGTCAGGCGGCGAGCCTTGGGCTCGTGCTGAATGGAAAGCTGATCCATGTTCCTGCTTCGCTGTTGCCGGAGGCGGCGGGGCCGAATGACCGGGTGAGCCTTGGATTTATCGGTTTCGGGATTCGCGGAAACATATTGCTCGAGTCCGCGAAACAAACCGGGCAGGCGAACCTGGTGGAGGTCTGTGATTGCTACCAGGGACATCTGGACCGCGCGAAGGAGCGCACCGACGGGAAGATCGCGACGAATTTCGCGCAGTACAAGAAGCTGCTCGACCGGAAAGACATCGATGCCGTGGTGGTGGCGACACCGGATCACTGGCACAAGCGCATCGTGCTTGATGCGCTGAGCGCGGGCAAGGACGTCTACATCGAAAAACCGATGACGCACAGAATTGAAGATGGCCCGGCGATGATCGAGGCGGCGCGGGAACACAAACGCATCGTGCAGGCCGGGAGCCAGTGGGTGTCATCCGACCAGCACAAGATGGCGCGGGAAATTGTGATGTCGGGAAAACTCGGCAAAGTCACCAAGGTGACCGCGTCTTACAACCGCAACAGTTCGACGGGGGCGTGGAACTATCCGATTCCTGCGGACCTGAAGGATGGCGTCAATTTCGATTGGAAGGAATGGCTCGGCCCCGCGCCCCAGGTCGGCTACAGTCCGGAGCGCGTGTTTCGCTATCGAAAATATTGGGACTATTCCGGCGGGATATCGACGGACCTGTTCGTTCACCTCATAACTTCGATTCAGTTCGTCATGGGCGCGGAAATGCCGAAGAGCGTAGCGGCGGGCGGCGGGATTCTCTACCGGAACGATGGGCGCGAGGTGCCGGATACGCTCGACGCGCTGTTCGACTACGGCAATTTCTGCGTCAACATGGCCGGGACTTTCAACAGCGCAAGCACGGCGGGCCAGGGGATTCAATTCCTGGGGACGGAGGGATCGCTCTCCGTTCTGCTGGGCGCGGGTATGGTGGAGCAGGCCGAGTACAAGCGCGAAGGCTACGAGTACTCGATCGACAGCTGGCCCAAGGCGATGCAGGAAGAGTTTCTCAACCAGGACAATCACCGAGCGGAATCGCAGGGCACGGGGACGAAACCGGCACCAGAGAATCTGGATTTCGCGGGCAAGACGGATGCGACGGTTTTGCATCTGGCGAACTTCATCGATGCGGTGCGCACCCGGAAGCCAAGCTATGAGTCGGCTGAGGTTGGACACCACGCCGCAGCGGCGGGGCACATGGTGAACTTGTCGTATCGCAGCGGCAAGCGAATGCGATGGGATGCCGAGAAGGGCCGCGCTGCCGAAGTGTAGAGTTAAGGTGCGGCGGCATCGATGCGACGGCAGGAGGGAATTTTTCGCCCGCTGCAAACCCCGTAAATATAGGTGATTCCCGTCACTGACACATTCTCAGACTTGTGTTGAGAATGTCGTGTCGTTTTTTCGCCCCTCCGAAGAGCACCTCCTGTGCTGTCGAGACGCACACCCCCTGAGGCGACCGAGCCAATCCCCCACCAGTGTCTTGATCAGGAACGTCGTGGAAAAGGAGCATCCATTATGTTGGAAATGAAGCTTAGGGGAATGCGAAGTATTCTTTGGCTGGCATTACTCTCGATTTTCTTGGGGCTGGCCCTGCTTCCGGCAGCGTGCTTTGGTCAGGGCGACGAGGTCACGGTGTTTGGACCAAAGCAATACTTGCGAACGACCGCCAGCGTCGACGTTTTTACCGATAGTTTTAGCGCGGTTGCGGAGAACGGCACGGTGATCATCCAGAACGGGGACGGGAAGGGTCACCACCTGGTGGAGGATCTGCTGATTGAGATCAACGGAGTGCCGCTGGCTGACTGGGGCGCGCTGATGCAACCACCCTACAAACTGCAAGCCCCGGTTGCGATGATCGAGAACAATTCGCTTCTGGTGATCATTATGGGCAATGCGGGAAGCTACCTCACGATTCAGGCGGAAGAAGAGATAGCACCCGATGCCATCATGGGCTTTGAAAACCTGGGTACGTGGCAGGTTACAGGGACAGCCCAACAAGGTTTCACGGTCACGAGCACCACGGACCGGACCCAGGGGACGGCGGCCTATTCGGTAGCGAATCCGCCGGCAATGGTGAAACTCGTCAGCGAGCCGGTCGCGTCTTCGGCGCCTGCGCTGGCGGGCATCGGGAATACCGGAGCGCTACTGCAGGTCGACATTCAAATTCCCGCGGAGAGCTCGGGATCGATTACCGCGCAGGTCAGCTCGCCTTCGCGCGGCTTGAAAAATGTTTCACTGGGTCAAGTCGACCTCAGCCGTTACCGCGCAGGCATTTACAACACCATCAGCTTCAGCATCCCCGATGAAGTCAGCTCGGCGCTGGGTGGTGGCGCCACCTTCAGTGATCTCACGTTTGAGTTCGACCTGAGTTCTTCCGAGACTACCGGTACTTATCTATTCGATAACCTGCGGGTGCACTCCGTCACACTGGTGCAGACGCCTACGGGCACACCGCCTCCGCCGGGCTATGGCGGCTCAGTCAACTTCGACGTATTCGGAAACGCGCCGGTGACGCAAACCTCCAGTCTTGGGCCGACGCAGATTCCGAGCGGCTTTCATCTGAAGCTGGGTAGTGCCGGCTCAACCACTGTGCAACTGCAACTCGGGTTAGATGGCACGGCGGCACTTACCTGCACCTACGCTCCGGATGCGACAGACTCCACCGGGCACTCCTACATACTGCAGAGTTGCAGCAATGGATTTGAGGCGGGCGACCTGGTGAACTCCAATTGGGTTCAACTGGGAATTACCGGCGGCGATGCGACGCAGGAAATTCGCGCCCAGCTCGCCATGAATCCGATGGGGGATCTGACCGGAGCGAGCCTGCTGCCGCCGATGCCGACGTTCTGGGGCGATGCGGATACGTGCGTTCCCGCGCCCGTGCCCGGCAAGGTGGTGACGACCTCCGCCAGCTGTGCGAATCAGGTGGCTGAGGCGAATCAAATCATGGACGGTTATACCCAGCAGGTGATCAACTTCAACCCGAGCCCTAACTGGATTGTCACGCCCACGCCCGCGTTTGCGCTGGCTCAAAGCACCAGCACAGCGAATCAAGCGGTGAAACGCGCGTCGCTCACGCCGGAGGATTCGTCGAGCAATACCATGAACTTCAGCGCTGAAAACTCTGTGAATAGCGGCGGCAACTGGAACGTAGGGTGGTTTTTCAATGGCATTTTGACGCCGGCAGTGGTCGCCGGAACCGACCAAAACACAACTCAGTTCAATTCTGATTTCAACGCCTATGCAGTGCTGTGGGGCCAGTACGTGTCGGTGATGGACGCGACGGTCACGGCTGAAACCGATAGCGCAGAGACCACGCCCAACGCGATCGCGGGCACGTCCAGTGGCAATGTTCTGCTAACGATTCTGGGCAGTGAAGTTCCGGGCGGCGGTTCGATCACTCCCAGCCAAAGTTTTACGGTCGATCCACAATGGAGCAAGGATCTCAATTTACCCTCACTCGACATC
>CAVXVD010000015.1:0-100118 GCA_963765015.1 uncultured Acidobacteriota bacterium
GCCGATGCCAAGGAACGCCACATCGATCGGTGCCGAAGCGAGTTGCTCGCTTACCTTGCGCACCGCCGCGGACGGATCGGGAGCATCGCCCTCAAGCAAGTGATACTGCGTGATTCCCGTCTTATTGACCAACTCGGCCATCAGCATCTTGCGAAAGCTGCCGGGGTGAGTGATCGGCAAACCGACGTATTCATCGAGATGAAAGGCCTCAACCCGAGTCCAATCGATTCCCGGCGCCTGGGTCAGTGCTTGCAGAAATTCGAGTTGAGAAGCGGCAGTGGCGGCGATAATCCGGGCTTTTCCCTTCTCAGAAATGGCGCGCCGGATGGCAGCCGCGGCTTGCTCAGCGGCCGCCAGCCCCAGGGTAGTTTTGTCGTTGAATACTCGAAGTAGCATCGACCTTGTCCCAAACGAGTCCAGGATTGGAAACGGCAAATTATACAGCGAGTGGGACCAGGCACGGATCTGGACACTACTCACTACACCGCCGCAACGCTATTTATCCACAGGTTCCGACAGCGGCACTTCTTCCTCAAACCAGGTAAACAAACCAGACTTCATTTCGATTCCAGGTGTATCCGTCCCGCGATGCGTATTTCCGGAATTACGAATTCGGTAAATCCGTCATGTCTTACGGGCTCAAGCGACTCGCAACAACCATGTTCGGGCGTCTCGTAACGGATAGCCACGAACGATCCCTTCACTTGCACCTGCAAACGAAGCGGATCACCGGCATAATTCACCAATTCCAGCAGCGTCGTCTTCCCACCGCGGTCTTTGTAAGGGACAGCGATAGTGGTCAGTCCGTTCCACAGGCTCAGCAGGGCATTCCGCTTGCCTAGAAGCCGACGAATATCCTGCGCGAAAGTCTCGGGGTCTGACACAGGTTCGGCCAATTCGAGCACCGTTCCGTTTCCTACTACGTACGACGTCGTACGCTCGTTCAACTGGACTGGCGAACCGTTCTGCCACGAGTATTTGCCGTGCGTATCAACCGCAACTACGGTAGCGCCGCCCTCTGCCAACTTCTTGATCCGATCTGCCGTCTCGGCGTCCGGTTTTGCAAAAATGATGACGATGTCGAAGCCCTTGAGTTCCTCTGTCGTCAAATCCGCGGCGATAAATACTTGGAATGGAATATTGTGGCGGCTCAGCAGATTCGCAACTTCATCGCTTGGATCAAGGCGATCGACGATAACAGCCACGTTGGCCGCGGGTTCCAATCGGTCTTCAGTAGCACCGGCAGAAAACTTCAATGTCGACCGCACTTGATTCCAAAGCGCCCAAGCCTCCCTCTCATGCCGGTTCAGGCCCTGCTGCAGATGATCGTCCAGCTGCAGAAGCAAGTCGGCATGAAATGCGCCGGCCTCGGCGACTGCCAGAGAATAATCGTCCGCCGTCAGGGTCGTTTGCGGATCTTGATCGGCCCACGGAAACATATAGAGCGGAGTTTGCGGACGCTGAGAGCGCTGTTCTATTTTGATTAATGCGAGATTCGAATCAATCCATGGCTGCGCGGTGGGGCTTGAAACTTCGAGTACGGAATCGCGCTTGACGATGAGGCTGCCGCGCATCTTGGGCTGCTTGCCGGTGGGACTGAGCACCAGAACTCGCAGTTTCGGGTATGCCGAATGCAGACTGGCAATGGATTTCTCAGTCTCCGCGGTTTTCGACTCCAGAACATTCAGAATAATTCCTGTGCATCTGCTTTCCGAGCATGCTTTCCCCGCTGCTATCGCCTGACTCATCAGGGTCTCAACGTAAACCCGATATCCCTGCCTGCGTGCATTCACCAACAGCTCGTTCGATGCACCGCGGTCCCAGGCAATCACGATCTCGCTCACCCCGAGCGAACTCGCCGGAGGCAGCGTGCCCTCGTTCCACTGTACGAAAACCGTACTCCATGCAGACGAGGAAAATATTAAGCAGAAGCACAATACAGATATTTTCTTGATACCCATGCGATCCGTTCCTAGGCCCTGAGTACTCACATCTGCTTCCCGAAGAAAATCTGCGGGCCATTCATCACTGTTTCGATTTCTGCCTTCGGAGAAAGCCAGATGGCAGAAACTTGGCTCATGCCCTCGACCACAGGCTTCCCCGCCTTCGGGCCCAGAAGCAGCAACGTGGTGGAAAGCCCATCGGAAGGAGTTCCAGAAGAGGTGATGACGCTGACCGCGAATCGCGTATCGATGGGGCTTCCGGTTATTGGGTCAATAATATGGCCGGCGGACTCGGGACCAAGCAAAGAACCCGGCGTTTGCTCTGACGTCGAAACGCTTTGATCCTTAAGCACCACGTAGGGATCAATCTTGCGAGACGGGTCGCGCAGGTGCACAAGCCAGCCGGGCTGTCCGGGAGGCGATCCCATGGCCAAAATCGAACTTCCTCCCGAATTAATCAACGCATTGCGAATACCGTAGGAATGCAGTATTTCGCCGGCGCGGTCAACGGCGTACCCTTTGCCGACCGCTCCCAAATCCAACTGCATACAGGAAGATCGAAATGTGATTTGATCTGGCGGAGTCAACTCGATCTTCTGGTAACCGACACATTCCTCGGCTTGTTGCCGCTGTAAAAGCGAAGGTATTGAATCACCCGACAAGGCAGCTTTCCACAAATTCACGAGGGGAGCCACCGTAATGTCAAACTTCCCGCCCGAGAGTCTGGAAAAGTGCACCGCTAGTTCAATGACGCGATAAAGGTCGGGAGGAACCTTCTGAGCCTGGAAATGGGCGGAACGGTTCAGCCTGCTCAATGAACTCTCAGGCTTGTAGTTGCTCATCAGATCGTCCATGCGGACGATTTCTTGCAACGCCTTGTCAATCGCTACGGAACCCTGCTCGGAGGATTCGGCATAGGCAGCGATCTCGAAGACCGTGCCCATAATGTACTTCTCTTTGTAAACAAGAAATGGCTTATCTGAGCTCTGCGCGCTCGAACCGACAGACAGAACAGCTACGACAACGGCCGCGGCCCATCGTTTATCGAAGCGCATAAATCTCACCACTCAAACTCGCTATGTAAATACCTTCGGCCGTCAGGACGGGAACGGACTGGATTGACGTCCCCAGGCCAGCTCTCCAAACAATTTTTCCGTTGGCCCGATCCAGGGCAAACAAGCCTCCCGCCTGAATAAAGATCTGACCGTCAGCGATCACAGGGGATGCTGTTACCACCTCTCCTACCTCGGTCTTCCAGCGCAACTGGCCTGTTTGAACATCTAGGACGTACAGAAATCCATCTTTGCTGCCGATTGCCAAGAGATCTTCCGATACCGCTGGGGAAGAAACGATGCCAAGAGCTGTTTCAAATTTCCAGCGCACTTCTCCGGTGCTCGCGTTCAGCGCGTAAACATAAAAGTCCTCGGAACCGATAACGACGAGGCCATTGGCCACTGCAGGAGAGGAATCAATGCCATTGCCCGTAGGCGTTTCCCACAGTGTCTTCCCGGAATCGACTGCTAGACAGTAAACCTTTCCATCTCCGCAACCGACGTAAAGCTCATGTTCCGCGGCGTAGGGCGTGGAATAAATCCTTCCATCAAGACTCTTGGACCATTTTTCGTGACCACTGCCGGCGTCGACCGCATAGACGCTCCCGTCCGCACTCCCAAAGTAAACGACTCCATCGCGGACGACCGGCGATGACCACACCTCAGCCTGGCTTACCGCTTCCCATAGTTTCTTTCCCGAATGACGGTCCAGCGCATAGATTTTGCCGTCGTCGCAACCAAAAAGAACTGTGTTTCCGGAAAGTGAAGGCGTGGAATGCACCTGACCTGCTGCCCGAAACTTCCAGCTGGATGCTCCGGTGCCGGCGTCGATTGCGTGCATCACGCCGCTGACCGACGCGACGTACAGAACTCCATCTCGAAGCACTGGAGCGGACCGCACCGCGCTGCCAGCACGATACTGCCACGATGCCTTCTCCGGAAAATGTAGTTTGATTTGTCCCTGGCCACCCGTACGGGCATTATCCCCCAGCAGGGTCGGCCAGTCGTGGCGTGCAGATTCAGGCGTAGCTTTTTCCATCCTCGTCATCAGGCTGAGATAAGACGATGATCGATCTGCTTGATATCGGAGATTCCGAGTCCAAGTTTTCCCGCCGCTGCAATATGTCCCGGCTGCCGGAAGAACAGATTCTTGCTGGCGTCGTGAAAGAACAGGTCCATGTTGGAAGTTATGCTGCTCGACTCATGATCCCAGACGGATGGAGCACCGTGTTCGTGTCGTTTCTTCTCGATCGCCTCCAGTTCAACGGTATCCATCGCCACCGGGTCAGTGGCCACCATTAGAATCCCCGGCTGCTCGATAAATTTCTGCACCTGCGTGAGCGGTCCCCCGTGCCACACCTGGCGCATTCCGTCCATGATATGCAGCACGGCTTTCGAGCGCAGCGGCTCAACCGTACACAGCAATCCGATCAGAGGATTGGTAAAGGAATGCGGCGCCTGGTGGGTACGCGCAACGTTATTGAACGTACCGTATGCCAGGTTTTTGAGAGCTCCAGTGACGCCGGATGCCGAGTGGTCCTTCATGGTGGGCACGTTGATAATCTTGGTCAGTTCGTGGGCCACAATCCTTGCCATGTAGGATCGGGTTTCCCACTCGCCGAAGAAATTGGCATCGCAATAAGCCTTCGGCTCGTAGCCGTCTACGCCGCTGGTGAAGGCGTCCTGGATGCCCACGATACGAACTCCCGTCGGCAGCAGCGCCTGATAGCTGCCGATGTCAATTTCGTACGAATATCGGTCGTAGACGATGATGTTTCGCAACGGCACTCCAGCCGAACGAACCCCGTCAATGATCTCTCGTATGATCTCCGGAGAGGAACAACAAGCGGGTGCGCCCGACGGATTGATCTTGATGCCGACGACGTCTTTCGAATCGATGAATTTGGCCCAGGCGTCCCGAGCTGATTTCTCGCCTGTCAGTTCGGTCATCGCCCGTTCCAGCAGACGTCGCACGATCGGCTGGACGACTCGATTTCCTGCGATTGCGTTGGGTTCGCGGGTTTCGACCACTCTCCCGGGAAACAATCCCGGCATTCCCAACGGGGACGGGAGGGATTCGGGCAGACCGTGAAGTTCAATGGGCGGGAGGGAAGGAAGCGACTCGGCCCGCGCCGTCGGATCCAGACCCTGGATGAGCAGCGAAGCGCTTCCGATGCAACCAGCCTTTACAAAGGTGCGACGATCCATGGTTCCTTCCGGATGCTTCCCGATCGCTCGCTCCAATTCTGCCAGACCGAACATCGAGGGGACCGATCAGATTACGCCAGCGCGTCTTTGGTTTACAACCCGTCCCGAGCCGCACTCCTGATCCAGGATGACAATCTTCTCTCTTGTGGATACACTTTCGCTTCACCATATAAACCACAGAGACAGGCCGAGGCAGATGAAAATATCACTTGCAATCATCACAGCACTCGCAATCCTCATCGGATTCCCTCTCATCACATTTGCGCAAACTCCGCCACGTTATGATCTGCTGTTAAAAGGCGGCCACGTTATCGATCCCGCCAATCACATCGACGAAGTGCGCGACGTTGCCGTATTCCAGGGCAAGATCGCAGCGGTCGAAAAGGATATTCCTGCCGACCAGGCCGGAAAGGTCGTGAATGTAAAGGACCTTTTCATCACGCCGGGACTTATCGATATTCACTTTCACGTTGGTCACGGCGGCGCGCCACTCAACTGGTTCACTCCGGAAGCCCGAGCGCACGCTCTCCCGCTGGGCATCCCGGCCGATATGGCACTGCAATCTGGCGTGACCACCATCGTCGATGCGGGTACGGCGGGCGCGGAAACCTTCGTGCAGGAGAAGGAGGAGGTCATCGACCGCTCCAAAGTGCGCGTTCTGGCTTTCCTGAATATTGTCGGGAACGGGATGCAGGGCGGCCTCGAACAAAGTCTGGACGAGATGGATCCCAAACTTTGCGCCGCCACCATTGCGAAATATCGGGACATTCTCGTGGGAGTAAAGACTGCGCATTATTGGACGAAAGAGCCTTGGGATGCGGAGCACGTGCCATGGGGCGCGGTCGATCGTGCGATTGAATGTGCGACGCTGGCGAATGTTCCGGTCATGTATGACTTCTGGCCTCGTGTCGATAGAACTTACGAAGATCTGCTGCTGAAGAAGATGCGGCCCGGGGATATTCACACTCACGTCTTTGCCCAACAATTCCCCATCATTCTCGCCGATGGCAAACTCAATCCCGCGCTGGCGGAAGCGCGCGCCCGTGGCGTGATCTTTGACGTTGGACATGGATCCGGCAGCTTCTGGTTTCGCAACGCGGTTCCTGCCGCGAAACAAGGATTCATTCCTGATTCCATGTCCACCGACTTACATACCGGCAACTACAACGAAGTCAGCATGACCAACGTGATGTCAAAATTCCTGGCCATGGGTGTGTCTTTGGAAGACATCATTCGGCGGTCAACCGTCAATCCTGCGGCCGAGATTCGTCGGCCTGAATTGGGTACTCTGACGGTGGGCAAGGACGCCGATATCGCGGTCCTCGAGCTAGAGAAGGGACATTTCAGTTACATCGATTGCGGCGTTGCCAGATTCGACGGGAACGCAAAACTGACGGCTCGTATGACGATTCGCGCCGGCCGCATTTTGTTCGATCCTTCCGGGCTCAGCATGGTGGAGTGGGAGAAAGCCCGCCCGCAATATTTCAATGTGCTCGACAAAGGCGAGGGTTTGCCCGCACGTGCCGACGATTACCCGCGAGATTGATGGTCGAAATTCCAACTGCCTTCTGGAGGATCGACCGTCCCACGGATTAAACCGTGCAAACTCCTGGGCATGGTGCACAAGCCATTGCCGCGCGCGTTGATTTTTAACTTGGAGAGATGACGTTGCCCTAATCGCCCGCTGCCCGTAGAATTGAAATCAGAACCGATCGCTTGTAGGCCCGTAGCTCAGTTGGTTAGAGCGCCTCCCTGACACGGAGGAGGTCGATGGTTCGAGTCCATTCGGGCCTACCATTTCAACAATTTCGGTCCCTCTCAGGCCTTAGCCAGCCGAAGCTTCCCGTACTCGTAGACGTCCTTATTTCCATTCCTTTTGCTAACTACTTTACGACGAAAACTCTTCCGAATGCTGCACCGGCGGACCCCTGCGCCGGGTATTGTCCAACAGCTGTGATCTGCGTATCGTAACGTTGTGAAGTTCCCCCGATGTAGTGGAATCCTTCTGCACATTACCTCGTTGCCGGCTCGCTTTGGCATAGGAGATGTGGGCGCTAGCGCCTACGAATTTGCCGACTTCCTTGCCGCCGCTGGTCAGAAGTTGTGGCAGGTCTTACCGCTGAATCCGACTGGCTACGGCGATTCCCCGTATCAGTGCTTCTCTGCCTTCGCCGGAAATCCGCTGCTGCTGAGCCTGGAGCGATTGCGCGATGCCGGCGTGCTGGCCGCTTCGGATCTCGAGGGGGCCCCGGCGTTTCCCGAAGATCGCGTGAACTATGGGGCGGTCATCGATTTCAAGCTCGGAGTCTTGCGCAGCGCTGCACAAGTCTTCCTCGCGGATGCATCCCGCATCGAGCGGGGCGCCTTCGAACACTTCTGTGCCGGGGCGGGTTCGTGGCTTGATGACTACGCGCTGTTCATGGCGCTGAAGGATTATCACCGCGGGGCAATGTGGACCAAGTGGGAGGCGCCACTACGCCGCCGGGATCCTGCGGCTTTGCGGCAATGGGCCGCAAAACTGGCACCCGAAGTGGAGGCGCTCAAATTCTGGCAGTTCGAGTTTTTTCGGCAGTGGGCCGCCCTCAAGGACTACTGCCGACACCGCAGCATTCGCTTCATGGGTGATCTTCCCATTTACGTGGCCCATGACAGCGCCGACGTCTGGGCTCATCCCGAACTGTTTCGTCTCGATGAGAAAGGTGCACCCACAGTTGTGTCGGGAGTGCCGCCAGATTATTTCAGCGCGACCGGCCAACTCTGGGGAAATCCGATTTATCACTGGGATCTGCTGGCGGCGGATGGCTACCAGTGGTGGATCGAGAGATTCCGGGCGGTTCTAGCCTTGGTTGATATGGTGCGACTCGACCACTTCCGCGGGTTTGAAGCTTACTGGGAGGTTCCGGGAGGGGAAACAACGGCGATTCACGGGCGGTGGGTGAAAGGGCCGGGTGAGGATTTTCTTTCGACGTTGCAAAACACCTTCGGTGAACTCCCCATTGTTGCTGAGAATCTCGGAGTAATTACTCCCGAAGTCGAGAGGCTCAGGCATGAATTCCGATTGCCGGGAATGAGTTTGCTGCAGTTCGCCTTTGGCAACGACCCGCAAGGACCTTCATTCCGTCCGCACAACTATGCTCGCGATCTGGTGGCGTATACGGGCGGGCACGACAACGACACCACCGTAGGGTGGTGGACGAGTTCTGGCGCCAACGACAGCACGCGCACTCCAGAGGACGTCAGGAAGGAACGTGAATTCGCCCGTGCCTATCTCAACCTGGAAGACGACACCGAAATTAACTGGGCTATGATCAGGGCCGTCCTCGCATCGGTCGCCGACGTTGCCATCGTTCCTCTACAGGACGTGCTCGGATTGGGCACGGAGGCCCGCATGAATCTTCCCGGCAGCGTCAGCGGAAATTGGAAGTGGCGCTGTCGTCCTGGAGCACTGACCGACGACTTGAGCGCGAGGCTCCGATTGCTCACCACGATGTACGACCGTTAGGTCGACCGCGATTTCGCAGGTCAAGCGGAATCTGCAACAGGTTCACAATTTCTTTTTCGAAGACCGGAATTTCCGTTGCTCCCCGATGCTTGGCATAGATCCGCCGGTCTCGCCCGATGACGAAGGCGATCGGCAGCCCGAGGACTCCTCCGTAGCTTTCACCGGTCTTCGCGTTGCCCATCACTACCGGATAGTTCATCTTGAATCGCTGGTAGAACTCACGCACCGGTTCCGGCCCGTCGTCCATGGAAACGCCAATGATCTGCAATCCCTGATCCCCGTATTTATTTTGCAGTTCCACGAAATGCGGGATTTCTTCCCGGCACGGCTCGCACCAGGTAGCCCAAAAGTCCAAGAGAATTACCTTCCCGCCGAAGGATGTGAGGCTGACGGACTGGCCCGTCAAATCCGGCAGGGAAAAAGCCGGTGCCGCGGGATGCTCCGCGACGGCCCGACGCGGCTGGCCAGACCGAGAATGATGCTCCAACACAAGGATTCCGAATACAACTGCAACGGTCACCATGCCGAGCAGAAGTGTCTTCTTCACGAGAGAAATCCGATTCAGTCGCCTTTGGCGACGGGATAGCCCTTATCGACCCAGTCGGTGCCGAAATTATTGGCGATGTACAGAATCTTCACGTTGGTAAAGCCCATCGCGCGCAACGCGTCATCGGCGGGCTTCACGTTAGGACAATGGCTCCAGGGGCAACATCCGCAATAGAGGATGATCGACTTGGTCCGAGGCAACGAGCTGACGCGGCCGCGCAGTTGCTGCAGCCCGCTCTCGGCAGACGCTGGTCCGATGTACTCCGAGCCGGGAATGTGCGCCTGCGAAAAGAGCACATGCGAGCCAACCTGCATCATCACCGGCTTCTCGCCCTTGGAGGCTTGCAGCACTTTGACGAGCTCCTCCGGCTTGATCCATCGCGAGGTCGGAATAAGGGTGGCCTGGTACGCGAAACCCACGGACACCATCATGATCGAAACGAAAAGCGCGAGCAGAGTCGTGCCAAGCCTGCAAGTCTTCATTTGAGGTCTCTTTGCATTATCAATTCTTCGTGAAGGATCCGCAAGGAATGAACCTTCATCGAAACCCACTGAACGTGGCCGCGAAGACAGTGCGGAGTAAACTAGGTTGTCAGGAGAACGAGAGGAAGCTGAACATGGCTCAGTGGGTTTGGGCAGTGGCATTTCTGGTGGGGTACATTGTGCTCACGCAATGGCTTCTGCCCAAGTTGGGCGTTCCTACCTGAAGCACGAACCATTGCGCCGGGTCTCGGCGTGATCGTACCGACAAGCGGGATGAAAGCGTAAAACCAGCAGCTTCAAAACAATGATCTTCCGGTGATCAAGCGGCCTCTAATTCCCGACCTCGCCTTGGGATTGACTGATCAAACGACGAGCGGCGGCTGAGACACGACGAAACAAGTCCGTCGCTTTGAGTCGCTGGCAATACGCTTCGAAGTTTGGCCGCGGCCCATTCCATTCAAGAGCGTCGACCTTCTCGAACACGGGCGCATCCGTTCGCAGGGTGGCGAGCGTCCGAAATAAAAGCGCATCATTCCAGGTGCTGAAGAGCGATTCGGCTAGAGGACGCGCACGCTTGATCGAAGGATGCCAGCGATGCCAATCCTTCGGAATATCCTCGAGATGAGGATACTGCGACAGAACGAGGGCAGCGGCCTTCTCGCCCCATCCGCGGACGCCGGGGAGGCCGTCAGCGCTGTCGCCCACCACGGCCAGGTAATCGGGGATCGAATGCGGCTTGACGCCGAACTTGGCTTCCACGCCAGCCTCATCGCGCAGAAGGTTGCGGCGGCGGTCCAGTTGCACCACCCGGGTTCCAACGACGCACTGGCCGAGATCTTTGTCAGGGGTGCAAATGAAAATCTTTCCCACGCGTTCATCGCGGGCAGACTTCGCGGCGGCGGAGGCAAGCGCATCATCCGCCTCGAACTCAACCATCGGCCACACCAGCACGCCCATGGCCTGCAACGCCTCTTCGAGAATCGGGAACTGCGACAGCAACTCCGGATCCACGCCTTCGCTCGTTTTATATCCGAGGTATAGATCGTTGCGAAATGACTCGACCACGTGGTCGGTTGCAACCCCGAGGTGGGTTGCGCCATTCTCGATCATCGAAAGAACCGACGTGAGCACGCCACGAACGGCGCCAATTTCCTGGCCATTCGCATCCTTCGTAGAGGGCACGGCGAAGAAGTGCCGGAACAATTCGTAGGTACCGTCAATCAGATAAATGTCCACGAATCTCCGATCGGTTGGCTCGCGATATTACCCGATTCCGCGGGATCAAACATTGTCCATCGCCATGAAGAGATTATTCAGCGACTCCGAGAGAGTTGGGTGTGCGTAAGTAGCGTCCCGCAGGGCCTGGTAGGACAGCTTTCCCATCATGGCCGTTTCCAGGACGGACATGACCTCTCCACCTTCGATGCCGAGCACGGCCGCGCCCAGGATTTGTCCGGTTTCCGCATCCACAATCGCTTTCATGAAGCCGCGGGTTTCGTCCATTTCGAGGGCGCGAGCGACGGAAGTCATGGGAAGCCTCGCGATGCGAATGTTGCGGCTCTGCGCACGGGCCTCCGTCTCTGTCAGTCCGACGCGCCCCAGTTGTGGATCGATGAAAACGCAGTACGGGACCTGGCGACCCTTCGTCGAGGCCGGCCGGTTTTCGATCACATTCGAGCGGATGATCCGGTAGTCATCGTACGAGATATGCGTGAACGCAGGACCGCCCTTGATGTCGCCCAGAGCGTAGATGTCTTCGGCGGTAGTCTCCAGCCGATCGTTCACTTGAATAAACCCGTGCGCGTCGGTTTGAACTCCAGCCGCGGAGAGATTGAGCGTATCGGAATTCGGCACTCGCCCGGTCGCAATCAGCAGGTGCGAGCCAACGACAGGATTCGACTGCGATTTGACTGCCAGCCGGATGCTTCCCTCCGAGTGATCGACGCGAGTTGCTTCCGCATTGAGCAGGATGTCAACTCCGTCCTGCCGGAGGATTTTCGTAACCTCTTCGGCAACGTCCGGGTCTTCGCGCGTCAGCAACTGGCCAGCCGATTGCACAATGGTGACGCGACTGCCGAAGCGCCGGAAAAGCTGCCCGAACTCAAGTCCGATATAGCCGCCGCCCAGGATCAACAAATGATCCGGCACGTCGCCCAGTTCCATGATCGACGCGTTATCGAGATACGGCACGCTGTCGAGTCCCGGCAACTCCGGACGCGAGGCACGAGTACCCGCATTGATGAAGATGTGCTTGGCAGATATAGTGCGCTGGCCTCCATCTCGCAGCTTCACAAAGATGGTATTGCTGTCTTGAAAACTCGCATCTCCGTAGATGATTTCAAGGTTCGCAGTCTTCTCCAGGCGAGCCGTGCTTCCATTTCGAAAGCTCTCGACGATGTCGCGCTTGCGCTGACGAACCTTTTGGAGATCAATGCTGATCGCGCCAGTTCGCACGCCATAGTCCGCGCCGCGACGCGCAAGATAGGCAACGCGTCCGCTTGCCACCATGGTTTTCGTTGGAGTACATCCCTCGTTGATGCAAGTGCCACCGATATGTTTTCTCTCGATAAGAGCGGTTCGCATGCCTGCCCGGGCAAGGGCCGCGGAGAGCGGAGACCCACCCTGGCCTGCACCGATCACGACGGCATCCAGCTGCTGGGAAGCACTCATAGGCAGGTCTCCAAGAACAATATCAGGTACCAGATAGGCGGAAACTGGCTGTTTCAGAATCGAGAGACCAGAAATAATCCGAGTCCGATGGCGATGAGATCTTCCGGGATGGCAATAGCGAAATCCGGGACCTTCAGCGAGCGGACCAGTCCGACGCGTGCCCGATATCCCCCAAATGCCCCGGCAATTCCTCCGACGGCACCTGCCAGAGCGCCCAGCCAAAATGTGCTGTTTCCGGCCAACGCCAGGCATCCGCCGCTCAGAGCGCCGGTGACGATTCGCGCTCCCAGTCCCAGCGGAGCAGTCCGCGAAGGAGTGTTGGGAAGTTGGTCGGCAACCAATTCTCCAAGTGCAAGAACCGTGAACAATCCCACCGCCCACGTCGATGCCATGAAAGCCAGGTGAGACCCGGAGAGATTGATCCAGCCAATATGCGCCGCCCATGCCACCACAGCAGGAGCGGTAAGCGAGCGTAGACCTGCGACTACTCCGATGCCGAAGGCTAGCAGAAGTGGCAGTTCAATATTCATGGGTAGACCTCCAGAATAGGATTTAGCAACGGCTTGCCGATGTTATGAACCGCCGGACGAGTCCACCAGGGGCAGCCAAACCTGAAAGGTGGTATCTCCAGGTTTGGAATGGACCTGAATATTCCCCCGATGTTTTTTCACAATTCGCTGCACGGTATCCAGTCCCAGTCCCGTTCCCTCGCCCACGCCTTTGGTCGTAAAGAACGGTTCGAAAATATGCGGCTGGACTTCCGGCGAGATACCCGGACCGTTGTCGCCGATCTCGACCACGACGCAATCATCGTCTCTATACGTCCGCACTCGCAATTCACCCTTCCCTCCCATAGCGTCGATCGCGTTATCGATGAGGTTGGTCCAGACCTGGTTCAGTTCACTGCCAAAGGAATTCACCAAAAGCGGCACGCGCTGGTAGTCGCGCGACACGGAAACTCCGCGCTTCAGCTTGTGGTTCATGATGGTCAGGGTAGTCTCCAGGGTCTTGACGATATCAACATTCTGGACGGGAGACTGGTCCATGAACGTGTATTCCTTGATCGCTTTCACCAAGTCGGAGATTCGCGACGTGCTGCTCTCGATTTCATCGAGGACGCCGGCGATTTCGAGCGATGTGGAAATCCTCAGCAGCGCCGCGCGCGCGGTTCCCGCATCGAGCGTGTCGAATAGCTGATCGAGAGCTTCGGGCTTTAAGTTCCTTCGAGCCAGATCCGCGGCAAGTTGCCAAAGATCGTCCTGCCCGTGACTTCGCAGCAAAGAATCGATCTGCTCTTCGAGATCGCTGGCAGTCAGAGGGTCTGGCGGGGGACCATCCGCTTGCGTGAACGAGGCCTCCAGTTTCTCGATCTCGGACCGCTGCGCCGCCGTCAGATCGCGCCGGCCCAGTTCATGACTGGCATCGCGGACACGCTTCAGCAAGTCGCGCAGCTGGCTGGTTGCCCGTTGTGCCGCAGACGCAGGGTTATTGAGTTCGTGTGCGAGCCCGGCCGAAAGCTTTCCCAGTCCCGCCAAACGGTCGCGCTGCTGTTCGGTGCGCGTAGCCTCGCGGATCCGGTCGGACATGAGTCCGACCAGCCGTGTGGCCAGCTCCGGCATTCTCTGCACGAGCTGGGGAAAAAGCGAGGCCGGGAAGCGCAATACGCGGCCCGCAGTCACCGCGCGTCCGTTCAACGTGTACTGCTTCATTCTGGAAAAAGGCAGCACGCCGGTGACGTCTCCGGTTTCCAGATCGCGCATGAACGTCTCGCCGGAAAACTCGCCGCGCCACTGGAACTTGCCTTCCAACAGCACGAACATCCCGTCGGCGGGTGCCCCTTGCGGCGCATAGTTCTCGCCCGCGCGCAGGTTCATTTCTTGTGATTGGGCAAGGAACCAGGCGATCTGATCGTCGGGTATATCGGCGAAGACCGGTGATTTGCGCAGCAGTTCGAGAACTTCGGCCATCAGACCTTGCTCAAGTATTGATGGATGAATTGCACCGCTACCGATCCTTCGCCCACGCCGGAAGCGACTCGTTTGACCGAGCCGTGCCGCACATCACCAACCGCAAAAACACCCGGTACATTAGTTTCCAGCAGGAAGGGATCGCGATCGACGGCCCAGTTCTTAGGGCGCTCTCCGCCATGCATGAGGTCCGGACCGGTCAAAATGAATCCACGCTCGTCCCGCTCGATTGCGTCGCCAAGCCAATCCGTACGCGGTAAAGCTCCGATGAAAATGAACATCGAACTCGCTGGCACCCGCTCGATTTTCTTGGTATCGGAGCAGAGCACCGAAATCTCTTTCAGGTGCGTGTCCCCGTGCACTTCGGCCACGCTGGCATGGGTCCATAACTGAATGTTGGCAGTCTCTTTGATCTGATCGATCAGGTATTGTGACATAGTGCTGGACAGCGAGTCGCCCCGGACGAGAATGACGACTTTCTCCGCGTACTTGGCAAAATTCATGGCAGCCTGACCAGCTGAATTCGCGCCGCCGACAATGTAGACCATCTCGCCTTTGCAGGCCAGCGCCTCGGTCGCTCCGCCGCCGTAATAAACGCCCGCACCCTGCAATCGGTCGATCCCGGGTGCGTCGAGCCGACGCCACTGCACTCCGGTAGCAATCATCAAAGCGTGGCAGGAAATCTCGTTGCCGTCGGCTAGTTTCACAATCCGGTACGGTCCTTCCGACCGCATGTTGACGGCTTCCTGCGGTGCGAGAATTTCCACTCCGAAGCGCCGGGCCTGCACAACGGCTCGGCGAGCCAGGTCGCCTCCGCTGAGTCCGCTGGGAAATCCAAGATAATTTTCGATGCGCGAACTCATCCCCGCCTGCCCGCCGGGAGCTTCGCGCTCGACCATTACAGTATGCAACCCTTCCGAGGCTCCATAGACCGCGGCGGCCAATCCAGCGGGACCTCCGCCAATGATGGCCAAGTCGTAAAAACTGGTATCTGCCCGCGTCTTCAATCCGACCTTCTGGGCGACTTCGGGCGGTGCGCCATTAAGCAGCTTCGCCCCGTCAGGAAATAACACGACCGGGAGTTCGGCCGCATCGGGCCCGAGCGCCTCGAGGAGCAGTTTTGTCTCGGGGTCATTGGCCGAATACTCAACGTCGATCCACTGATAGGGCACGTGGCTGCGAGCCAGAAAATCGCGCAACTCGTAGCAGCGCGGAGACCATCGCGTTCCCAACACTCGAATCCCTTGAAAAGGCGGACGGTAATTCGCGAGCCAGTCGCCCAACAGATCATCGAGCTGAGGATACAGATGCTCACTCGGAGGATCCCATGGCTTCATGAAAAAGTAATCGATACCCGCCTCGTTAATCGCGCTGATCGCAGCGCTAGTGTCGGCATAGGCGGTCAGCAAGGCCCGCTTTGCCTCAGGGAATATCTGTCTCGCCGCTTGCAAGAAGCCGACCCCGTCCATGCGCGGCATGCGCTGATCGGCAAGCAGCAAGGCGACTCCGTCATTGCGGACCTTCAATCCCTTGAGCAGATCCAGCGCGGTTTCCGGAGAGTCGCTGCTGATCACCCGGTACTGCGCCCCGTACTGCGATCGGAGGTCGCGTTCGACCGCCCGCAATACATCGGGATCGTCGTCGACGGTCAACAAAATGGGTTTTGCCATGGCTACTCTAAGCTAATAAGGAAGTTAGTCTCGGGCCCGGAACGCGAGCAAGCAGGTTAGATACTCAAGACGGGTATCTGGTCGCATCAATCTTCAACTCGCCTCTAATGGCGTTCGCCAGAAGACCACGGCCGGGCCAGTTCACGGGCGATCGTTGACGTGAACCGGCCTAGAGTTCCCCGGCTTCGATCTGATCGATGTAGCACCACACCCAGGACTCCCCAGGCTCGATGGAACGAATCAGCGGATGTTTCTCCTTGTGGAAATGTTTTGTGGCGTGCTTGTTCTTCGACGAGTCGCAGCATCCCACATGCCCGCAGGTCAGACACAGCCGCAAGTGGACCCACGTATCGCCCATCTTCACGCATTCCTCGCAGACGTGCTTGCTGGTTTGTTTGATTTTGATCTGATCGAGGTGGGTGCATTCAGTCGGCATCGGCTCCTCCGGAATTCCGGTTCGTTTCCCGTCAAGTGACCGCCGTCACGTGACGAAAGGCCACAATCACAGCAAAAACACATGCTCATCACTCAAAATATTGTTTTGGAGGTTCATCATTCGTGCTTCGTCTTGATTATCTTTCGTGCGTCTTAACCATCGCCTCCACGATTCTTGTGGGTCGACGGTGCTGGGAAGGTTGGGCATTGGCCGGAGTGAATAGCGTAATCATGTGTGTCATCGGGATGCGCACGGAACAACTCGGATTCATTCCTGCCAACGTCTTCTGCTTCGTGATCAGTGCCGTCAACCTACGAGCCTGGCGCAGGCCAAGATCTTACTAGGCTGCCTGAGCCCTCGGATTGCGGTGGTCTGCATTTGCGAGCAGTCATTCGGCTACGAGCAGGTTCTCTGCGAATGGCCACTGGTCGTCGACCCATTGGACATCGCAACGGAATCCGGCCGCTCGAGCGGTCGCGAAGATTTCGTCGGCCGCATATTTGTGACTGCTTTCGGTCCAAATCGTTTCTCCTTCCTGCAGTTCGACCACGACCTCCGCTGCCGGGATGCTCACGATCTGCTGGCGCCTGGACTCCAGGTGCATCTCGACGCTCCGGGATTCGTGGTTGATCTTTGCCAGATGCCTGAAGTGAGTGAGATCAAAATCGGCTCCGAGTTCCCGGTTCACCCGTGCCAGCAAGTTGAGATTGAATGCCGCCGTCACCCCGAGCTCGTCGTCATAGGCTCCCAGAAGCTGGGAAGCGGGCTTTTCGAGGTCGGTGCCTAGCAGCAGAGAGTCCCCGGGCTCAAGAATGCAGCGCACATCCGAGAGGAACTTCACCCCCGCCGCGCGATCAAAATTCCCAATCGTGCTGCCCAGGAACAGCACGCAAAGATGCTGGCCGGCCTTGCGATACGCAGCCACCTCGAGCAGGCCATCGAGATATTCACGCTCGAAACCGACAATGCTGATCGAATCGATATCGCTGAGTTCCCTCTCGCACATCACCAGCGCGGAGTGCGAGATCTCGACCGGATAATACGAGGTCCGCTGCCTCCGGCAAAATGCTTCGAGCAGCCAGCGCGTTTTCCTTCCGCTCCCGCTTCCGAGTTCCGCGACGGCAACGGGTCCGGCTACGCGGTCTACGATTTCTTTCGCGTGGCGACGCAACAAACGCTCGTCAGCTCGGGTCAGGCCGTATTGGGGTAAATGGCTGATTACTTCAAACAGAGCCGAGCCTACATCATCGTAAAGGTACTTGGAGGGCAACTCTTTCTGACCTAGCCGGGTAAGGCCGGCGTGCACGTCGGCGGCAAATTCGTAGGTGGCATTGGCGGGGATCGCATGAACCAGCATGACTACTCCTCACTTCAGGAATTCACACAGCGGAATCCGGCATATACGTACTGGTAGTGCGGCTGAAACCAGTTGCGGAACGAACGACGCAACATGCAGGCGGCAGTGCGCGACGAACCGCCCTTCATGACGAAGTGCTTTCCATCGAAGAAATCGGCAGAGTAACCGCGGTAGAAAGGAAATGGCTCAAACCCGGGCAACGGTCCGAACGCCGTGGAGGTCCACTCCCATCCGTTCCCGAGCATGCCCTCCACGCCGAATGCGCTATTTCCCAGCGGGAACGCATTCACGGGTGCGGGATCCCAGCGGTTGAAATCAAAATTGCCGAGCTTCGAACTCGGCTCCGCATTGCCCCAGGGATAAAGCCTCTCCGTCGCTTCGGGCGTGCCATAAGCCGCGCGGTGCCACTGCTGCTCGGTCGGAAGTGCCTTACCCGCCCAGCGCGCATAAGCGACCGCTTCCGCTTGACTCACGTAGACAGGCCATTCCAGCGGCAGTGGAATCTCCTCGAACATCGTGCGATAAAGCCATCCGTCGCTTGCTTTCCTCCAGAACACAGGATGAGCGACACTTTGCGCCGACTTCCAAGTCCAACCGTCCTCCGTCCAGAACTCGCGCGTTTCGTATCCGCCAGCCGACAGGAATTCGAGGAACTGCCGATTGCTGACCATGTAACGATCAATCTCAAACGCTGGCACATGGCTGCGGCAGAGTTCGAACTCGTTGTCCCATCCAAAGTCGCCCGCGCTGCGCGAGAGCCCAAGAGTCGCCACTCCCGCCGGAATTGCAACCATCTGATCATCGACTGTGGAACTCGCCGAGACAGGAGCGATGTGTTGCCGAACTTTGTGGTCAAGCGGCAGCTGGTGAAACATGTAGGCCAAAGTCTCGACGTGCATCAGCCGATGCTCGATGGCAACGTTCAGCAGCGTATCGAGTGGAAAGCCATCGCGCTGGAGTTCCTCCGGTTTCAGAACTCCGGCGGTCAATTTCTCATCCAGCGCCGCCCGGATGGTGCGCACATATTCCTTAACTGCATCGTAAGCAGGCCAATCTGATGGCTGGTCTGAAGGCAAGCCCCCTCCAACCGGATCAATACCGAAGGCAAACAGACGGTCGAATCCGGGGTGAAAGCTTTTCAGTCCGAAGACATTTTCATGGAGCAGATTCCAGTCAAACGCTTCGAGGTGGCCGATGTAGAAAATGATGCGATGACGTTCTGGAATCGGCCGTTCGAAGATCGATCCGGGTTGGACAATGGCAAAGAGGGCGTCACTTCTCCGGCGGGCATCGGCAATGCGCTCCAGAAGAGAGTGGCCGACTGGAACTTCCTTTTGAGCGATTGGCATTCAGGACTCCTTCGTTCCCCATTCAACGAAGTATCGCAACTGTGCAACGAGCAGCGCGCGGCCACAGAATCCCTCCGCGAAACGACCCCCAAGCCGTGCGGAACGGGACATTCGCCCAAAGCAGGTGTCAAAGACTATCACCGCCTCGCGATCCTCGCAAACGGTAGCCACCATCCAAGTCGGCCAGGCAATTGAGTAGAATCAGGACAATGCGCGTTCCGCTGTTCCACCTCGATGCCTTTACAGACCAACCCTTCGCCGGCAACCCAGCCGCGGTCTGCCTTCTAAACTCGTGGTTAGATGACGCGTCGCTGCTCAAGGTCGCTGCTGAAAATAATCTTTCTGCGACCGCGTTCCTGGTACCTGGGGGAGGAAAGTATGAACTGCGGTGGTTTACTCCCCGCTGCGAGGTGCAATTATGCGGCCACGCCACCTTGGCATCAGCCCATGTGGTCTTAAAATTGCTCTCGGTTGGGCTCGGGACCGTGCAATTCCGGACACGTTTCAGAGGAACGCTGATTGTTCGAGAGGAACAAGATTTCCTTGTGATGGATTTCCCTGCTCTGTTTCCACAACCGTGTCAGGAAATCCCCGAGGCCCTCGTTCGGGCTCTGGGAGCGCGTCCGTCTGAAGTGCTTGAGGTAAATGACATCTACGTCTGTGTATTCGAAGATGAGGATGCGATCAAAAGCATCAGACCTGTTTCCGCACTGCTCGAGCAGCTTCACCCTTATGCGGTCTCCATCACGGCTCCGGGCAAAGCAGTAGATTTTGTATCGAGGTATTTTGCTCCGGGTTACGGGATCCCCGAGGATCCGGTCACGGGATCAGCCCATTGTGTGCTGACGCCATACTGGGCAAAGCGTCTTGGCAAGAGCTGCCTCCACGCGCACCAATTCTCGGAGCGGGGCGGTCAACTGTCGTGCGAGTTGTCTGGGACGCGAGTCCTGCTCAAAGGAAAAGCCTTATTGGTCTTGCAGGGGTTTCTGACGATCTGATCTCGAACGGGTGAAATCGCGAACTTGGAATTGACGGTCGAGCGAAGTCAAGGCACCAATTTTTTCCTTTGGAGAAACTCCCGTACGACTTCTTGCGTGTCGCGGTGCTGACCATCGACGGCATAATTCATCTGCTGCATTTCGTTATCCGTGATTTTCTCGGCCAGGACATCAAGCGCTTGGCGGACTTCGGGATGCTCTCGCAAAGTCTGCTCCCGAATTACCGGAACCGCTTCGTAAGGCGGGAAGTAATGTTTATCGTCCTCGAGAACGAACAGATCCAGTGCGGGAATGAGCCCGTCCGTCGCATTCCCCGCAGCTATGTCGATTTGATGATCCTTCAACGCCCGAGCGAGCAAACCTAAATCCATGATGCGCGGCTGTTCATGGAAGCGTAATCCGTATGTTGCAGCGAGCCCGCGATAACCGTCGGGCCTTTCCATGAACTCATAGCCGAACCCGGCATGCCACTGCGGAGTGTATTGGGCCGCTTCCGATAGAGTCTTGATTCCAAGCCGCCGAGCGTCCTCGCCGCGAATCTCCATGGCAAATGTGTCATTGACACCAAACGCGGGACCGAGCGTGAGGCCAAACCGCTGTTCATACTCGCTCTTGACTCGCTCGTAGACGTGCCCTTTGTCGCCACTGGCTGTTTGTTTGAGGATCGCCGTAAGCGCGGTTCCTGTGTATTCCGGATAGATATCGATTCGTCCGGACAGCATGGCTTGCTGACAGATGTAGGTCCCCGCCAGGTAAAAGCGCCGCTCTACTTTCAGGCTGGTATGCGCCTCAATTTCTTGCGCGATGAGCTCACCGAGGATGAACGATTCGGTAAAATTCTTTGACCCGATCACGACTCGATTGGCGTGAGACGGCGCGCAAGACAGCAGCAGTCCCGCCCACGCAAAGATAACGAGTACATAGCAACCGAGTCGTCGCTTCATCGCGCGCGCAGTCGCCTTTCCAGCCACCCCACGGCGAGATCGGCGGTGAGAGCCAGCACCGCAGCGGGAATTGCGCCAGCCAGAATGAGGCGATCATCCACCATTGCGACTCCGCGAAAGATAAATTCGCCCAAGCCGCCCGCACCGATGAAAGCAGCAATCGTGGCCAGCCCAACGGAAATCACGACGGCGACTCGTACCCCGGACAAAATCACGCTCATCGACAGGGGTAACTCCACATGAAACAGCAACTGAGCCTCCGTGAGCCCCATTCCTCGTCCCGCCTCCACCACTGCTGGATCGACGCCGCAAATCCCGGTGTACGTGTTTCGAATGATTGGCAGCAGCGCGTACAAGGCGAGCGCGAGGATTGCCAGCCGGTCGGAACGCGCCCCCAGCCACGGCACCGGCAGCAGAAATCCAAACAGCGCCAGGCTTGGAATCGTCTGGATGATATTCGCGCTCGCCAGCACCGGCCTATTCCATCTCGGCCGGTGGGCAATCACAATTCCCAGCGGGATCCCGATCAGCATGGCGAACGCCGTCGATAGCCCGACCAGCCGAAGATGTTCCATGGTCTGGTCCCATACTTCCGTGTGATGCTGCAACAGAAAGCGAATAACGTTCATGGTGCTCCTCGATTCGCAGCCGGCTCGAGACCATTCCCAAAAGCCCTGACATAAGCCGATGCCCAGCGATCGTCCGACTTCAGAAATTCACCCGGCGGCAATACCGTGACCAGCTTTCCAGCCTCCATGAGAGCGATTCGCGAGCCGAGCCGCAGAGCCTCGCGCAAATCGTGCGTCACAAACAGCACCGTTTTATGAAGTCTCTGCTGCAATTGGAGAAATTCGCACTGCAGTTCGTCGCGCGTCAGCGGATCGAGCGCTCCGAAGGGCTCGTCCATCAACAGAATTTCAGGATCCGCTGCCAGCGCACGAGCCACTCCAACTCGCTGCCGCTGTCCGCCAGAAAGCTGATGGGGATAACGCGAAGCCAGTTCTGGCGCTAGTCCCACGAGTTGCAAGAGTTCCTGCGTGCGCGAGTGAATGCGCTCTTCCGGCCATCCTTCAATCTTCGGAACCAGGCCGATATTTCGCTCGACGGTGAAATGAGGAAACAGTCCGACATCCTGGATGACGTAGCCGATACCTCGGCGCAAGCCGATCACGTCCACTTGGTCGTTGGGCACGTCGTTAACGCGAATCTCGCCCGAGGTTGGCGACACCAGTCGATTCACCAGTTTGAGAGATGTTGTCTTTCCGGAGCCACTGCGCCCCAGCAGAATGAGCGTCTCCCCGCGCGCGACCTGCAGACTCAGTCCCGATAGAACCTGCGTATCGGCCACGCGATAGGAGACATCCCGAAATTCAATGGCCGGAATTGGCTTCCCAGGTTGCATCTCCGCCCAGCATACCGGAGTTCTACGGCGCGTCCAAAACCGACCGGTCCTGCCGGTTCTCTTTCAGCAGACAATGGCTGGCAGACGCTGGGATTTGCAATGCACGCTTCTCCCGGCGACAATCGAGACATGGCGCAACACTCCATCGTCGGTAATCAGATCGAAAACTCGAAACGGAGCCAGCCCTTCCTGCCGGGCGCGGTGGTCATTGCAACGCTGTGCAATCCGCGCGAGAAATTCTGGGGGATGATTCTCTCCCTGGCGCCCGAAGGGCTCAGCTTGAGCGGAGCCGAACTCGCGTCCTTCGAAGATCTGACCGTGATGGTACGAGATGGCGAGCCGTTTACTCCCGCCGTTGTGTTCTTCCCCATGCATCGGATCGAGCGCGTCGAACTCGACCTCGCTGATGGGAATTTGCCTTCTCTGTCGCAGCGCTTTCTTGCAAAAACCGGGCTGGAGCCCTCGGCTGCGCTCGCCCCCGCGAACCGTGATTCCGAAACGTCGAATCGAACCCCATCCCTCTCGCCAGCTTCGAAGGAGCGCGCGTGAAGCTATCCCAGATCTTTACCGCTCCCAACCAACTCACTTTACTGCGAATGATTTTCGTTCCATTTATCGTGATTCACCTGGTGGAAGGGCGCTATCTCTGGGCACTCGTGGTTTTTGTGATCGCCGGCTTCAGCGACGGCCTCGATGGCTTGCTCGCCCGCACGCTCCATCAGCAGACCCTGCTGGGACAATACCTTGATCCGATCGCGGACAAGCTTCTGCTGAGCACGATGTTTCTCGTACTTTCCATCCTGCACAAGATTCCCTGGAAATTTACTGTGCTGGTCTTTAGTCGCGATATTTCGATTCTTGCCGCCAGCGCCGTTCTGTTCGCGATTGCGGGGCTGCGGAACTTTAGCCCTAGCATCTTTGGCAAAGCCAATACGTTTTCTCAGATTAGCGCGGTATTCTTCGTACTGTTGCTCGAAGTTCGCCAGCTGCGCTGGATCTGGATAGCGCGTACCGTTTTCCTGCGCGCAACCTTTATCTTCACCATCGTGTCCGCTTTGCACTATGTGATCCTGGTGCAGCAACGTTTGCGTCAACACACGCACGCCCTGCCACCAGCGCGGCCTTCGGCCCCGTGACCATTTGACCGACCTTTCACCGACCCCTAGAATCTTAGGTTCGCCTATCAGTTACTGAATTCATCTATGGCCCTTCGCCTATTTAATACGATGTCGTCGCAAGTCGAGGAGTTTCGCCCTCTTCGCGACTCCGAAGTCCGCATGTACGCCTGCGGGCCGACCGTATACGATTACGGACACATCGGAAACTTTCGCACTTTTGTGGCCGTCGACCTGCTCCGCCGATATTTCCGGCAGAGCGGTTACACCGTCCGCCACGTCATGAACATCACCGATGTCGACGACAAGATCATCCGCAACTCGGCGCGTGATGGCGTGACGGTGCAGCAGTACACGGCAAAATACGAAAAAGCTTTTCTTGAAGACGCCGCGATGATCGGCATCGAGCAGCCGGTTCTGGTACGCGCGACCCAGCACATACCGGAGATGGCCGATTTTGTTTCGAAGCTGGTCGACAAAGGCATCGCTTATCGTACCGACGACGGGTCCTATTACTTTCACATCGCAAAGTTCCCCTCGTATGGCAAGCTTTCGAAACGCGACTTCAGCGGCATGCTCGACGGGGCTCGCGTTGATGTGGACGAATACGACAAAGACAGCGCGCGCGACTTCGCGCTGTGGAAGGCGCCAAAGCCGGGCGAAGCTTCGTGGGACACGTCAATCGGCCCGGGACGTCCCGGCTGGCACCTCGAGTGCTCCGTCATGTCGATGGAGGAACTGGGCGAAAGCTTCGACTTGCACGCCGGTGGAGAAGATCTCATTTTTCCGCACCATGAAAATGAGATCGCGCAATCGGAGTCCCTCACCGGCAAGCCGTTCGCGCACTTCTGGTTCCATGCGCGCTTCCTGCTGGTCGAAGGCGAGAAGATGTCGAAGAGCCTGGGCAATTTTTTCACGCTCCGCGATCTGGTTCTCAAGGGGCACAAGCCTTCTTCGCTTCGCTACCTGCTCACGTCGGTCCCTTATCGCAATCAACTGAACTTCACCTTTGACGGCCTCAAGCAGGCGGCCGTATCGGTGGAGCGTTTGCGGAATTTCCGGTTGCGGCTGAGCTCAGGCACTTTCCCGGCGGGTGAAACTCCCGAGATGCAAGCTCTCGCCTCCACCACTGTCGACCGTATGCGCGCCGCTCTCGATGATGACCTCAATACGGCACAGGCGCAAGCAGCGATCTTCGACATGGTGCGCCAAGCCAACACAGCGTTCGATACGGGTGGCGTGAAAAGCGGCGATGTCGCACCCCTGCTGGCAGCTTTGGCGAAATTCGACGAGATCTTCGCCGTGCTCGATGACGATGATGGCGCAAAGATGAAGCGGGTGCTCGATTGGGCGATCGCTGAGGGCCGAGAAAACGACATTAGTCCGGAGTTGCGGGAAGCGCTTCAGTCGGCGCAAAGTTCCGATGCCGACATCGAACATAAGATCGACGAAATGAAGGCCGCCCGCAGCGCTCGCGATTTCAAGAAGTCCGACGCACTCCGCGCCGAACTCGCCGAGGCCGGAATCCTGGTCGAGATCACCAAAGACGGGATCCGCTGGCGGCGGAAATGATGCGGCTCGCGAGAGGCGCTCCTCATCTGATGTTAAGCTGAAACTTAGCCGCTGCGTGGGGCAGCGTTTTCTTGAAATCCCTTGACGAATATCTTCGCGACGCCGAACAAGCCCACGGACATCTTTGCGCCGGGCAGGTGCTCGGTGTGCGCCTCGCGATGTTGGGACTGCAAGAGCTCGGCATTGACGATCCCCATGGGAAAGACCGCAAGCGCCTCGTTACCTTCGTGGAAATCGACCGCTGCGCCACTGACGCCGTAGCCGTCGTCACCGGATGCCGCCTGGGCAAACGAGCTCTGAAGTTTCGCGACTGGGGCAAGATGGCCGCGACGTTTGTGGATTTAGCCACACGCCTGGGCCCCGAGAACGGGCACTGTTATCGCGGCATCCGCATCGCCGCCAAAGAATCGTCGAAGGCGCTGGCGCGATCCATGCATGCCGAAATTGAGAATAAGAATCAGCAGCAGATGCTGGCTTACCGGGAAATGTCGGACGACGACTTATTCACGACCGAGTGGGTCAAGGTCGAACTGCCGCCCGAAGAATTTCCGGGATACAAAGGCGAGCGCATCACATGCACACTGTGCGGTGAAGGAATTAACTTTGAACGAGAAGTGCGGCGCAATGGAAAGGTGTTGTGTCGCGGTTGCGCTGGAGAAAGTTACTACACCGCTTCCTAAGCTTTATGCGGCCTGTTCGTACGCGTGCGCTACTCTCAAGATCGTGCTCTCGCCGAAGTGTTTGCCCAGAATCTGCAATCCAATCGGCAGTTTTTCCCGCGTCTCACCGCAGGGCACTGAAATCCCCGGGATTCCTGCCAAGTCTGCCGTGACCGTGTAAATGTCGGCAAGATACATCGCCAGCGGATCGTTCGACTTCTCTCCCAAGCGGAATGCGGCCGTGGGACAAGTCGGCGTCACGATCGCGTCCACTTTTTGAAATGCTTCATCAAAATCGCGCGTCAGCAGGGTCCGAACCTTCTGCGCTTTCAGGTAGTAAGCGTCGTAATATCCGGCGCTCAGCGCATAGGTTCCGAGCACGATGCGGCGCTTCACTTCCGCTCCAAACCCCTCATCGCGGCTGCGGCGGTACATCTCCGACAAGGTCCTTATCCCGCGCGCCCGGTGCCCGTAGCGGACGCCGTCAAAACGCGCGAGGTTCGCCGATGCTTCCGCAGTCGCGATCAAGTAATACGTCGGGATGGCGTAGGGAGTATGAGGCAGAGAAACCGGAATAATCTCGCAGCCTAGGGTTTTCAGCTTGTCGATGGCCGCTTCGACGGATTGGCGGACTTCGTCGTCCAGGCCCTCCCCAAAATATTCCTTGGCGATTCCCAACTTTAATCCACGCACGGGCTTGTCGAGTTCGGCTACGTAGTCCGGCACTGGAACTTCAGCCGAAGTCGAGTCCATGGGATCACGTCCCGCGATCGTGCGGAGGATGATTGCAGCATCCTTCACCGTTTTTGCCAGCGGCCCGATGTGGTCGAGTGACGACGCGAATGCGATCAATCCATAACGCGACACGCGCCCGTACGTGGGTACCAGCCCTACAACACCGCAGAACGACGCGGGCTGGCGGATCGAGCCACCCGTGTCGGAACCCAGCGTAACCACCGCCATGTCCGCTGCCACCGCGGCGGCCGAACCGCCAGACGATCCTCCCGGCACGCGGCTGAGATCGTGCGGATTGCGCACCGGACGATACGCGGAGTTTTCATTCGACGATCCCATCGCGAACTCGTCGCAGTTCATCTTGCCCAAAACGACAGCTCCGGCGGCCTCCATTCGTGCGACCGCAGTGCAGTCATAGGGTGGAATATATTTCTCGAGGATCTTCGAGCCTGCCGTGGTCCGCACGCCGCGGGTACTCATCACGTCCTTGATACCTACGGGCACGCCCCCGAGCGGCGGCAACGGCTTGCCCTCGGCCGCCATGCGATCGATGCGGTCCGCCTGCTCCAGCGCGCGTTCCTTGCACAAGGTGAGGAACGCCCCGATCTGTCCGTCTTCTTGCTGGATGCGGGCGTAGTGCGCCTCGGACAGCGCCAGGGCTGTCGTCTTGCGCTCTTGCACCGCGGAACGAGCGGCGTCAATCGTGAGTGAGCTCAAATCCATTGGGCGGTTTCGGTCGAAGCCTTCAACTACCTTTCAATCACTTTGGGGACGCGGAAGAAATCTTCATCCGCATCCGGTGCGTTCGCGAGGGCCTGGTCATGTGGCAGAGACTTGCGCAGTCCCTCGAGCACATCTTCCCGGCTGGCATAGGCGAATCGTTCGCTTCCCTGCTTGGACTGGTCGACTCCGTAGCGATCGGAAACCTGCGCCATTGGCGGCACATTGGTTGTGTCCAACTCATTCAGCCGGTCAATGTATTCGAGAATCGAATTCAAGTCGCGCAACATACCGGCGCGCTCGTCGTCGGTGAGATCCAGGTTGGCAAGATCGGCAACGTACGCGACGTCTTTTTCGGTGACTTTCATGGGTATGGCCGTTTAGCGCGGGCTCTTGCTCTGGTTGTCCTGACTCGTAACTACGAAATCGATCCGGCGAACGATTTCGGTTGTGTACCTGTTGATCGCCGCCAGATAACGCGGCGCCAGGGCTTGCAGTTCCAGCTTCCAGCCCATGTCTGCGACTCCGACGCGCAGAATTCCGTCGTTAAAAGCTAATGCCTGCGTACGCTCCGCCACGGCCGACCCGCAGACGACGGGCCACGCTATCAATGGCGTTTCCGCCGGCGGCACTTGTCGCAACGACTGGGCCACGATTTTTTCGAGATGCGATCCCGCCTGCTCCAACGTACAGACCTCGTCTCAGCAGGCATCGCCACTCCCGCGAGAAACCTTGATTTTAACACTCCCGTTTTACACTCGGGGCGCCGGCGAATTCAAACCGGATATTCGCGGCGCACGAACTCAAGAGCCGCATCCCGCGAAGGCAGGCGCCCTTCCAGTTGAGCATCTTCCACGGCGTTCAGGATCTCGCGAAACTTCGGACCCGGCGCGTGTCCCGCAGCAATCAGATCGTCTCCAGTCACCAGTGGCACTGGGCGGATCTTCTCGGGGGGGATCTCAGAGCGCTTGCGCTCGACGAATTCATAGGTGCTCAAATTGCGGTGGCTAGCCAGGCAGTCTGCCCGATGCAGGGCTAAATGCTCATCGAATCCGGGCAGCCGGAGAAACCTCTTCAGAGTCGACTCCTTCATTCGCGTAGCCTGTCCGAAGCGCATGTGGTTATCGACGAGCGCAAGAATCTGCTCGGTATCGTCGTTGGAAAAACGCAAACGCCGGCAGATTTCCTCTGCCATCTTCACACCCACCTCCACGTGACCGTCGAAGCGGATTCGATCCGGCGCAACGCGGAATGTAGCGGGCTTTCCAACATCGTGCAACAACGCTCCCCACGCCAATGTAAGCGGGCAAGGCCGCGGCAGATTCTCCAGCAGCAGCAGCGTGTGCACAAACACATCGCCTTCGGGATGGAATTCCGGCGGCTGGTGGACGCCTTTCATGGCCGCGATCTCCGGCAACGTGTGCTCCAGCAGCCCACTCTCGTCGAGCAGGAGAAACGCGCGGCGCGCATGTCCTTCGGTCAACATGCGAGTGAGTTCATCGCGCACCCGCTCCCGCGACACAACCTGAATCTGATCGGCCAGTTTCTGGATGGCGGCGAATGTGCCGGGCTCGATCGAGTATTCAAATCGCGCGGCGAAGCGCACGGCGCGCAGCATCCGCAACTTGTCCTCGCCGAAGCGCCGCTCGGGATCGCCGATCGTGCGGATGATTCCGTCTCTTAAGTCTTGGCGGCCGCCTACAAAGTCGAGCACCTCACCGCTTACGGGATCCAGCAGCATCCCATTGATGGTGAAATCACGGCGAGCGACGTCCTCGCTGGCTTCGCGGCTGAAGCGCACTTCATCCGGATGGCGACCGTCGGAATAGCCAATATCGCTGCGAAACGTTGCCACTTCGATCGCATGCGATTTGGACGATGCTTCCTCTCCAACGCCATGATTCAAGTTTCTGTCGGGCGGAGGCACTAATACCACCCCGAACTGTGCCCCCACGGCATAGGTCTCGGGGAAGATGCCCATCACCTGTTGCGGGGTGGCGCTCGTCGCCACGTCGTAATCCTTAGGCTCGCGGCCGAGCAGAAGATCGCGAACACATCCGCCGACCAGATAGGCATGGAACCCGTGCTGGCGCAGGGTTTGCACAATCGAGGTGGCGAATGATTTCAACATCGTGGTCAGCCTTGAGAATCCGATCCCATCATACCGCTTGAAAAACGTTGTGGCTCTCAGGCTGTGTCCCACGCTCTTCGATAAGCGTTTGTGAGAAGTATCGAAATGGCGGTCCGATCCACTCGCTCCGGAAGCGGCGATACTTCGGCTGTTTCCTTACATTCGACAAACAGCTTCTGCGCCATGGCGACGACCTTGTCCATCGAATACTTACCGGTCCGCACGCGAATCAAGAAATCCCTTTCGGGACAAGGCAAAGTAATCGTTCCCTGGGACAGAAGTTCTTTGCATTCGTAAAGCAACCGCAGGGTATGCATGGCTGCCTTTACGTCGTAGCCGAATTTTGCTTCGATCTCAGGCCGTTGCCCCTTCTTGCCTCGCCCTTTCGTTCCGGCCATCCGCTTGAGTTGGTCGTCGGCGAATCCGAGGAAGGGCTTCACAAAAATCCGCGAGAGAAAGACGTTCCGGCTGCGCACAACTTCTTTCCAAATCGCACTGCGAAGAACGCCATCCGCGAACAGGAAGTGCAACGCCGTCGGATCCTTTGCACGCCAGGCCAGCCCATTTCTTCAGCGAGTAGAGCGTGATGTCGACATCATGCGGCCCGTTGCGCCGGTCGTTCCCAGCCGTGGACCACACAAAGTGCGGCATCGACTCCAGCCCGAGCACCAGCTCAGGCGGCTCAATATAGACGCCATAGATATCAAGGTCGTCGGTTCCATGAACCTTGGCACCATGCAGTTCCGAGCCGCCCACAAACAGGTGGATCAGCCGATCCGCGTAAGGAAAGTTTGACTCCCGCACATGCTGTAGCAGGTCCGCCATAGGAATTCGAATAATATAGGAACATGCCCGACGCCTTCATCCTCGGCATCGAGAGTTCGTGCGACGAGACGGCCGCGGCCGTGGTCCGTTCCGGCGAACAACTCATCTCTAATGTCGTGGCCTCGCAAATCGCGACTCACCAGCCTTACGGCGGTGTTGTTCCGGAACTGGCTTCGCGCGAACATCTGCGCGCCATCGTCCCCGTCGTACGCCAGGCACTCGCCGAGGCCAAGCACACTTACGAATCTGTCGACGCTATCGCAGTCACACAGGGACCTGGCTTAGCTGGTGCTTTGCTTGTCGGCATCAGCTATGCAAAGGCGCTGGCCTTCGCGCTCGACAAGCCTCTGATTGCCGTCAACCACCTCGAAGGTCACATCCATGCAGTGCTGCTTGAGGAACGGCAAAAGGGAAACCGCGACTTGCAGTTTCCGATCTTGGCCCTGGTCGTCTCTGGCGGCCACACGCATCTCTATTTGGCTGCGCAAAACGGCACTTCGTGGACATACGAGAACATCGGTCACACTCGCGACGACGCCGCTGGAGAAGCCTTCGACAAAGTCGCCAAGCTGCTCGGTCTGGGATATCCCGGCGGTCCAGTAATCGATCGCCTCGCGCCTCACGGCGAGCCCAAAACTGTGAAGTTTCCCCCGGCGCAGATCAAGCACCGCGATCGTCGAGGCCGGAGCGATGGCAAAGCAGTCGATCCCGACGATGCCCGCCCGCGCTTCGATTTTTCCTACAGCGGCATCAAGACGGCGATCTTGCGCTACGTCGAAGCCCACGATCTGCGCAGCGCCGTCGATGCCCGCCACAAAGCGCTCGTGAATATTCCAAAGCCGAAGCTGGAGGATTACCTTACCCACTGCGACAAGATGACGCTCGATCTAGTTGCTTCCTTCCAGCGGGCGATCGTGGAAGATCTCGTCCACAAGACTCTGACGGCAGCCCGAGCGTACGACGTGGCAACACTCTTCGTCACCGGAGGCGTCGCCGCCAACCAGGAACTACGGCAGACCTTTGAACGCGAAGGTGCGAAGCAGGGACTGCCGGTCTATTTCCCGTCGCGCCCGCTTTCCACCGACAATGCGGCCATGATCGCCGCCGCAGCCTATCCCAAATTTCTAGCGAAGGATTTTGCTCCGATGGATTTTTCCGCCGAGGCTGGGATGGTTCTTCGCTAAAACAAGCGGCTAAACAGACGCTAAACCGTTCGGGTGAGATTAGATCTCCGTGTCCGGCGTGCTTTCCTCGATTTTCATGTCCTTGAATTCGCTGGACTCAAAAATCTCGCCGCATTCTTTGCATTCGACGAATTCCGACTCTTCATCGCGGCTTACGATTTGCACGCGCGGATGCTTACACGGCTGCTTTGTGTCGACGGGCTGCGGAGGAGCGGATGACTTGGAGGTCATAGATCCGGATGGTCGCCCAACGAACTTTGGCTGAGGGGCGAGTGTCGCCGGAATTTCCCGGTATTTTAGAACTCCTTTACCGCTTGTCAAGTCCTGACGTGTTACACGATCGTGAATTCATGCGGCACCCCTCTCGACCCTCCAAATAGTCTATTTTACGAAATTCCGACGATTTCAGTCGTACTATTGTAAGCCATTCACTCTTCAATACTTACCGTTAAGCTCATGATTCCAGCGGTTGCCTGCTCTGACTTGCCCGAAAGCGCCCGCGTAACGTAGAATTAAGTCCGACGAAAAAGGTCGGAGTTATATCCGTCTTTATCAGTCGGATTTCCTGAATGCTAAAGCTGACCAAAAAAGCCGACTACGCGCTCATGGCGATGAAGCATCTCGCCGAGCACTCGAGCGAAGGCTCGCGTAGCGCCAAAGATGTCTCCGACGCCTACGGCATTCCGCCCGAGGCGTTGGCGAAAATTTTGCAGCGCTTGGCCAAGGCAGGACTGCTTCAGTCGCAGCATGGGACCAATGGCGGATACACACTGGCCAGAGCCTCCCATACGATTTCAGCGTTCGAGGTGATCCAGGCGATCGATGGTCCGCTGTTCATCACTTCCTGCGTGACCGTGCGCGGCGAATGCGATCAGAGCGACCGCTGCAACATCCGCGAGCCGCTGCGCAAAGTAAATGAAAGTATTGAAGCCGTTTTGAAGCGCATCAAGATTTCGCACATGCGGGAAGAGCCGGAAGAAACCGGCACCAGCGCAGTGAAAACGGCCGAACTGGTGACCATCACCTGAGCCGTTCAGAATACGAGATTCATCTAAAGTAGAGAGGCAATCAATGAGCACCGACGTTAAGATCCCCCAGGCACAGACGCAGGCCCATCACCCCGACGCCAAGGGCGTGAAGCTCCCCATTTACATGGATAACCATGCCACCACCCAGATGGATCCGCGGGTGCTGGAAGAGATGCTGCCCTACTTCATTGAGAAGTTCGGCAACTCGGCCAGCCGCAACCATTCTTTCGGATGGGCCGCTGAGGAAGGCGTCGAGACGGCGCGCGAACGCATCGCCAAACTGGTTGGCGCCACCACGAAGGAGATCATCTTCACCTCCGGTGCTACGGAAAGTGACAACCTCGCGATCAAGGGTGTCGCCGAGATGTACCGCGAGAAGGGCAACCACATCATCACCGCCGTGACCGAGCACAAGGCCGTGCTCGATACCTGCAAGCGCCTGGAGAAGTACGGCTATCGCGTCACGTACATGCCCGTCCAAAAGGACGGTCTGATCGATCTCGACGACCTGAAGCGAGCCATAGACGACAAGACCATTCTGGTCACGATCATGGCGGCCAACAACGAGATCGGCGTGCTGCAGCCGGTCGCCGAAATCGGCAAGCTGTGTCACGAGCGCGGTGTGATCTTCCATACGGACGCAGTCCAGGCCATCGGCAAGATTCCCGTGGACGTAAACAAGCAGAACATCGATGTCATGTCGATTACGGGACACAAGCTCTACGGCCCCAAGGGCGTTGGCGCGTTGTATGTTCGCCGGAAGAATCCGCGCGTGCAGCTTTCCGCTTTGATCGATGGCGGCGGCCACGAGCGCGGCATGCGTTCCGGCACGTTGAACGTCCCCGGAATTGTCGGCCTGGGGAAGGCCTGCGCAATCGCGCAGGAAGAAATGCCGCAGGAATCCTGCCGGCTCGCTGGCCTGCGCAACCGTTTGCGCGACCGCATCATGAACCGGCTGGACGAAACTTACATCAACGGTTCGACCGAGCACCGTCTGCCCGGCAACCTGAATATCAGCTTTGCCTATGTGGAAGGCGAGTCGCTCCTGATGGGCATCAACGATATCGCAGTCTCGAGCGGATCGGCTTGCACCTCGGCCACGCTGGAGCCATCTTACGTATTGAAGGCTCTCGGCACCGGAGACGACCTGGCTCACAGCTCGATTCGCTTTGGCATCGGACGATTTAACACCGAGGCCGAAGTCGACTACGTCGCCGACCGGGTGATCGATACCGTGGAGCGCCTGCGCGAGCTTTCTCCGCTCTATGAAATGGCGAAAGAAGGCATCAATCTGAAAGATGTGAAGTGGGCCGGAGAAGCACACTAAGTTGGGAGGGCACGGCTTTAGCCGTGCCGTAAGAGCACGAGTTGAGCGGGGCTTTAGCCCCTGCGAAATCAGAGTTCAGGAGAGTGAAATGTCCTATAGCGATAAAGTCATCGATCACTACAACAACCCGCGCAACGTCGGCTCCATGGATAAGCAGAGCGCCGACGTGGGCACGGGCCTGGTCGGCGCGCCCGAGTGCGGCGACGTCATGAAACTGCAGATCAAGGTCAATCCTGAAACCAACGTCATTGAAGACGCGAAGTTCAAGACCTTCGGCTGCGGCTCGGCCATCGCCTCGTCTTCGCTTGCGACCGAATGGGTCAAGGGCAAGACGGTGGACGAAGCCCTCGCCATCAAGAACATGGACATCGTGAAGGAACTGTCGCTTCCTCCCGTTAAGATCCACTGTTCGGTGCTGGCCGAAGACGCCATCCGCGCCGCCATCGGGGACTGGAAGAAGAAGCAGGAAAGCACGAAGCCAGTCACTGCCCAAGCGAAGTGAGCTTTAGCTGGGCACGAACGGGAAGGGCACGACTTCCAGTCGTGCCGGCATCTCGGCCCATGCTTGGCGGGTTCAGCCGCTGAGGGACGCTAGACGAACATGACGACAGCAACGGAAAATGCGACGCCGCAAGCCACCGCGAAAGGAATCGTGGTGACTGAGAAGGCGCTCGCGAAAGTTCGCACCGCAATGGCGAAGGAAGGGATTTCGCCCGAGCAGGGCGGCTTGCGCCTGGGCGTGCAAGGTGGCGGCTGTTCGGGCCTGAGCTACAACGTCCGCTTCGATACGCAACCGCGTGAGCGCGACCGGATCTTCCAGTTCGGCGACATCCGCGTCTTCGTGGATCCGAAGTCGTTCATCTATCTGCATGGCATGATCCTTGACTATCAGGAAACGCTGATGCAGCAAGGCTTCGTCTTCGTGAATCCCCAGGCCACGAAATCCTGCGGCTGCGGAACTTCATTCTCCGCTTGATGCGAGATGATCGTGTGGGGCGGACACTCCTGTCCGCGTCTGCCTGCGCCACCAACAACCTGTGCGCGAACAGATGCTAAGCGCTGCGCGTGTGATGTTTCTAAGGAAATAAAACGTGATGACGAAATCGACCCTGACCGTGATCGGCGCCAAACCGCTACCAGAGGAGACTCATTCCTGCTGGTCCTGCGGTTCCATGCGCGCCGCACACTTCTGTGAATCCTGCGGCAAGGTGCAGCCTCCGGCTCCGGTCGATTATTTCTCATTCTTCGGCCTTTCTCCGAAGCTGAATCTCGATGTCGCAACCCTGGAAAAGAGCTTCTACGAATTGAGCCGCCGCCTTCATCCGGATCTTAACGCACGCGCCGGAAGCCAGGAGCAGCAATGGAGTTTGGAACAGAGTTCCCTGCTGAACGATGCCTACCGGACGTTGCGGGATCCCATCAAGCGCACGCAATACCTGTTGCACTTGGAAGGCGTAGAACTCGAAGAGCAGTCCAAGAGCGCCACGGAGCAGGCTCGCACGACCGGAGAAGTAAAGAAGCAGATTGTTCCGGCGGACTTACTCGAAGAGGTCTTCGAACTGAACCTGCAACTCGAGGAACTCCGCATGAACCGGAAGATGGGCGAGGAGGATCCCGCGCTGATCGCGGAAATCGGAAAGCAGAAGGTCGCGCTCGAAGCCAAGCACGAAGAACTGCTGCACGAGTTGCAAACGCAATGGACAGCGTGGGACGGCCTTATCGACCGCGGCCAAGATGGAAACCCCGCGGCGGCCGAAGAACGGGCGCGCGTTCGAGACAAGATGGTCGATGTATTGAATCGCCGCAATTACATCCGCAATTTGGTGAGGGATGTGAATGCCACGCTGGAGGAGTAGCCAACAACAGATGGCATCGGATCGCATCGTCGGCATCGACCTCGGAACCACGAACTCCCTCGTGGCCTTCATGCAGGGGGAGACGCCCGTCGTCATCCCGGGCGAGGACGGCCTCAACCTGGTCCCCTCGGTCGTAGCGCTCGACAGAAATAACGATCCTGTCGTCGGCACCGCAGCCCGCAATTCGCTGATCGAAACGCCGGAGCGCGCGGTTTACTCCATTAAGCGCCTTATGGGACGCGGCATGGAAGACATTCAGGAAGAGCTAAAGCTCTTCCCGTTTCGCCTCGCCGACGACCTGCAGCCTGGAGAGGTTCTTCGCATCCGGCTCGGCGACAAGACTTTTACGCCGCCGGAAATCTCGGCGCTGATTCTTCGCCAGCTCAAGCGCAGTGCGGAACGTTTTTTCGGCGGCCCGGTTAACAAGGCGGTGATCACCGTTCCCGCCTACTTCAATGACGCCCAGCGCCAGGCGACGAAAGACGCCGGCCGCATTGCCGGCCTTGAGGTTCTGCGCCTCGTCAACGAGCCTACCGCCGCGTCGCTGGCCTACGGTCTCGACAAGAAACAAAACGGCATCGTCGCCGTCTACGATCTCGGCGGCGGCACCTTCGACATATCGATCCTCAAGTTGCACGACGGAATTTTCGAGGTGATCGCGACCAATGGCGACACGCACCTCGGTGGCGACGATATCGACAACCTGCTGATTACGATCGCGCTCGATGACATCCGTGGCGATATGGGCCTCGATCTTCGCCGGAATGCCGAAGCGGTGCAGGCTATTCGCAAGGCCGTGATCGAAGCCAAGATCGCGCTGTCCTCGCAGCCTTCCGTAAAGCTCGATATCGAATTGCCTGGCGGCAAGCGCTACCGGCGCGAGATTTCCCGCGAGCAATACGAACAACTGATCCAGCCGGTCATCGACCGCACTATCGGCCCTTGTAAACAGGCCATGAAGGACGCGAACCTCAAACCCGAACAGATCGACGAAGTCGTGCTGGTTGGAGGCTCGACGCGCATTCCGAAGGTTCGCGCTCTGGTCAAAGAATTGTTCCACCGCGAGCCGCACACCGGTCTCAATCCCGATGAAGTCGTGGCGCTCGGCGCGGCCGTGCAGGCCAACATTCTCGGCGGAGGTTCGCAAGCCACGGAGAACATGCTGTTGCTCGATGTGACCCCGCTTTCGCTCGGCATCGAAGTGGCGGGCGGCGTCACCGACAAAATCATCCTGCGGAATTCGACCATCCCGGCCTCTGCCACGCAGTTCTATACGACCCAGATCGACGGCCAGGCGAACGTCGCGATCCACGTCCTGCAAGGCGAGCGAGAACTCGCCAAGGATTGCCGCTCGCTGGCGCGCTTCGACCTCAAGGGCATTCCACCAATGGCAGCCGGCATCCCGCGCGTCGAGGTAAAGTTCCTGATCGACGCCAATGGCATCCTGCACGTCTCCGCGCGTGAGCAACGCAGCGGCAAAGAAGCGGAGATCCAGGTCCAGCCCAGCTACGGCCTGACCGACGAGCAGGTCGAAGGCATGATTCTCGACTCCTTCGACAACGCCGAAGAAGACTTTCGCCGTCGCCAGGTAATCGAGGCCCGCAACGAGGTTGGCACCATCCTCGCCGCTCTGGAAAAAGGCAAAAAGAGCGCGGCCTGGGGCCAACTCACCACCGACGAGAAGAAGCAGATCACCAAGCTGGAGAAGGCGCTGAACGCGGTGGCCGCGGAAGACGATTACCAGGCGATCCGCAAGGCGATCGAGGCTCTGAATCACGGCACCATGCGCCTGGCGGAACTGATGATGGACACTGCGGTGTCCTCAGCCCTGAAGGGCAAGAACATGAACGAGACGGACATGGGCGAAGGCCCCACGGCCCCGCATCCCATGGCGAAAGCAGAATTTGAATGAATTTTTGTGCTGTCATCCTGAGCGGCGTTCTTTTGCCGCGAAGGACCCACGCAACTGGCTAGAAGTGCACAGGTCCTTCGCTTCGCTCAGGATGACAACAGATTGAGGTTGAAAATGTCAGAAGAAAAACCACACGGAGCCGGCACCGCTACCGAAGATGCGCCCGGCGAGAACACGGTCCAGGTCACCTTTCTGCCCGAAGGCAACACGGTGCAGTTTGAGCACGGCAAGTTGCCTTACGAATATCACGGCAAGGAAGAGTCGATCCTCGATGTCGCGTTGAACAACCACATCCCGCTCGATCACGCCTGCGGCGGCAACAACGCCTGCACCACGTGTCATATCTGGGTCAAAGAAGGTGCTGAGAATCTTTCTCCGATGGAGGACGACGAGGCCGACCGGTTGGACATGGCAGCCGATCTCCAGTTAAACTCGCGTCTCGGTTGCCAGGCGCAAATCACCAAGCCGGGCAAAGTCGTCGTAGAAATCCCGGCCTGGAACCGGAACTACATCTCGGAAGAGCATCACTAAGACACAAGGTTGCAAGGTTGCAAGGTTTCAAGGTTGCAGGTTCCAAAGTTTCACGAGATGAACGGGTCCGGCGGTTTTGACTTTGAAACCTTGAAACTCAGAAACTTTGAAACCTGATCTGTCAGAGGAGCACGAAAGATGCCCAAGCAATTGACCTGGGAAAACGCTGAGGACCTCGGCATCCTGCTTTCCGAGACTCATCCGGAACTCGATCCGCTGACCGTTCGTTTCACCGACCTGCATCGCTACGTGATGGAGTTGCCCGACTTCGCCGGAGATCCAAAAGCCTCGAACGAAGGCAAACTCGAAGCCATCCAGATGGCCTGGCACGAAGAAGTACAGGACCGCACTCAAGGCTGACCCAGCTGCCGCCGCAATGCGGCCATCCGCAGAGCTTTTTTACAAATTTCTGACAAATGCCGGCCTTCGATCCGGGTATCCTGCTCTCACAAGGGCCGAGAAGGCTCTTCTCTCTCACGCCCAACTAAGAAGGGCACGGCTCCACGCCGTGCCCTCATTTTTTTGACTTTTCCACTGCGATTTACCCGACTGTAACCGGGGCCACTTCCTCCACGTTCGCTTCGCGCAGGAACTTCGCTGCTTCTTCCGGCGGGGTCGGATTGATATAGAAACCCGTGCCCCACTCGAATCCCGCCGTCTTTGTCAGTTTCGGCATGAATTCAATGTGCCAGTGATAGTGATCATTCGTCGGATCCTGCGCCGGCGACGTATGGATCACCAGGTTATAGGGAGGATTGTCGAGCACTCGGTCGGCCCGGCCCAGCAGGTCTTTTAATGCCCGCGCCAGATTCTCAAACATGTGCGACGATGAGTTTTCGAAGGCCGATTCATGTTGCTTGGGCAGAATCCAGGTCTCAAACGGAAAGCGCGGTGCGTACGGCGCCAGGGTCAGGAAGTTCTCGTTTTCCGACACCACGCGCGTCCCGCTGTCCATCTCCTGCCGGATAATGTCGCAGAATACGCAGCGTTCCTTGTACAGGAAGTACTGCTTCGCCCCTTCAAGCTCCTGTACCACGTTAATCGGAAGAATGGGCAACGCAATCAATTGCGAGTGAGCATGTTCGAGCGACGCGCCGGCCGCTTCCCCGTGATTCTTGAAGATCAGGATGTACTTGAACCGGCGATCCTTCTTCAGATCGAGGATGCGGTCCCGGAATGTCCACAACACATCTTCGATGCGCTTGGGCGGCAAAGTCGCGAGGCTGGCGCTGTGATCCGGCGTCTCCACGATCACCTCATGCGCCCCGATGCCGTTCATGCGGTCAAACATGCCTTCGGCCTGGCGGTTCAAGGTTCCTTCGATTCCCAAGGCCGGGAATTTGTTGGGCACCACCCGCACCGTCCATCCGGGTGTGTCGCGCTGCGGCGGCGGGCCGCCGTTCGGACTCGGGCGGTATGCCTGAATCTCGGGAGGCGTCTTGCCCTCATTCCCGTAGCAAAAGGGACAGAAACCGCCCTTGATTTTCATGTTTTCGCGGACAAAATCAGTGGGGCGCTTCGCCCGGTCCGTCGAAATAATCACCCAGCGGCCAACAATCGGATCTTTTCTGAGCTCCGGCACTTACTTGAATCCTTTCAAAACGAGTGCGCAAACTCCAATTTTATGACGCCAGGCTTGCGTTCCGAAACACTTCGATCTGCGGGCGGGAGTTACGACCGTCATAGTATACGCTCACAATATCGAATCTCCACTGGCACGACGGTGGCATCTTCCTGAGATACTCCCGCGCCACCTCCGCCACTTCTCGCCGCTTGTGGCGGTCAACGGCGGCCTCGGCACTCTTCACGTCGCGCGACGTGCGAGTCTTAACCTCCACGAAACAAAGGACATCCGCGTCCCACCCGATCAGGTCGATCTCACCCCGGCAGCGCGGCGACCGGAAATTGCGCGCCACCATCGCATATCCAGCCTTCCGCAGGTGAAAGTACGCATCTTCCTCCCCACGCGCACCCGTCCTCTGGTGCGCAGGCCTTTTGTCGGCAGGGAGCGAGTGCAAGGCGAGCCAATCCAGTCCTCTGATGATGGTTCGCGTAAAACCAGCAGGAAGCATAACGACCCACTCAGCCTACCCAAGCGGCCCAATTCTGCGATGTGACACGACTCACACCGGGGCTGATTTTCTTGACCGCGCTCCCTAAATGGAAAAAGCCACGGACGGGCACCGATTTCCACGGATCAAAACGTGTTTGAGATCCGTGTAAATCCGTGCAAATCCGTGGCAAAGCTTTCGACTAAGCGCCCACGTGCTTGATGCACTCTTCCAGCACGTCCATGGCAACATCCGCTTCTTCCTTCGTGACGACCAGCGCCGGGCAGATCCGGACCGTGCTCGGCCCACACCCAAGGAACAGCACGCCGCGCTCAAACGCTGCCTCGACAATGCGATCGCGCTCCGCGGCCCCGTATTCCTTGGTGACCTTGTCTTTCACGATCTCCACGCCGATCATCAGCCCGCGCCCGCGGACGTCGCCCACTAGCTTCAACTTCGCAGGCCAATCGGCCATCCGCTTCATCATGTGCGCGCCCACGCTGGCGGAATTCTCCAGCAGATGCTCCCTCTCGATCACATCCAGCGTGGCCAGCGCCGCCGCCACTGCAACCGGATTGCCTCCGAATGTCGACGCGTGCGATCCGGGAACCCAATCCATGATCTCCGCCTTGGTCATCGTGACGCCGAGCGGCATGCCCGAGGCAATGCCCTTCGCCATGCAAACCATGTCCGGCTCGACACCGGTATGCTCCACGGCAAACCATTTTCCCGTGCGTCCAATCCCGCTCTGCACTTCGTCCACGACCAGCATGATGCCGTGACGATCGCAAATCCGCCGCAGCTCCTGCATGAAGATCTTCGGAGCCACCACGTACCCGCCTTCGCCCTGCACCGGCTCGACGAAAATCGCCGCCACTTCTTCCGGGGCAAGTATGGTCTTGAACAGCTTTTCTTCGATGAAGCGCGCGCAACCCAGCGCGAACTTCTCCGCGTCCTGCGTTCCGCCCACACAACCGCGGTATACATCCGGATATCGCACGTGGGTCACGCCCGGCACCAACGGAGCAAACCGCCGCTTCTGTTGCGGCTTCGACGCGGTCAGCGACAAGGCGCCCATCGTGCGCCCGTGGAATGCCCCGAAAAAGGCAATCACGTTCTGCCGCTTGGTGTGATACCTCGCCAGCTTCAGCGCGCACTCAATCGCCTCCGCGCCCGAATTGCCGTAGTACACGCGGTGCGGGCCGGCCATCGGCGCAATCTTCGACAGCCGCGCCGCCAGTTCCACCATGTTCTCGTAATAAAAATCCGTTCCCGACATGTGGATCAGTTCGCCCGCCTGCTTCTGAATGGCGGCCACCACATCCGGATGGCAGTGGCCGGTCGAAGTCACGGCAATGCCGGCGGAAAAATCAAAGAACTCGTTGCCGTCCACATCGGTCACGACGATCCCGCGTCCGCTCTTGGCGACCATCGGATAGGAACGCGTATAAGACGGCGAAATATATTTCTCATCGCCCTCGAGCACGCGCTTCGCGTTCGGCCCGGGTAGGGCGGTCTTGATCTTGGGACCAATGGTTGCGGTCATGGTTTTGGTAGTCATCTGGAAATCCTCCGTGAGCAGTTGTCAGTAGTCAGACTGCCAGTTATCAGGAAATGCAGCCCTGGAACACGGGAGCCCTGGTTCGGACGCACGCAGTCCAAAGCGAATCAGAAGGAGGATGAGGGAATTAATCGCTACCGAACAAGGAAGGACGCAAACGAGAAGGCAGATTCGCCCGAAACCGCCGCGGACACACCAGGCAGTGGAGCCAGCACTCGGCAGACTGTACCCCTGGAACCCGCGAATTGGACTGTTTGCGCAGCATCGGAACCCAGCGACATCACTGATTGATTATAGCCGGAGCCAGTGCGCGGCGTAACCCCCAAAGTAACGTGGGCATGGAGCCTCGGAAAAGCATGTTTTGATCGATGATTTATGTGGGGATAGCCGCCCTCGGCATGTCTAGTCGAGCAAAGCTCGACGGCTCTTTTTGACTTCCCGCCCCACCCGTCTTAGCATTGCTCACCAATGGCGTGGGGACGCTCCTTTGCTCGACCAGACCATCTCTCACTACCGCATCATCGAAAAGCTGGGCGGCGGCGGCATGGGCGTCGTCTACAAGGCCGAGGACACCCGTCTCGGTCGCTTCGTTGCCCTGAAATTCCTGCCTGAAGAACTCGCCCAGGACCGCCAATCGCTCGAGCGATTTCGCCGCGAAGCCAAGGCCGCCTCCGCCCTGAACCACCCCAACATCTGCACTATCTATGACATCGGCGAGGACGCCGGCCGCACCTTCCTCGTCATGGAATACCTCGACGGCGTCACCCTTAAGCACGTCATCGGTAATCGCGCGATGGAGTTGGAAACCATCCTCTCGCTCGGTATCGAGATCGCCGATGCCCTCGACGCAGCCCATGCCGGAGGCATTGTCCACCGCGACATCAAGCCTGCTAACATTTTCGTCACCAAGCGCGGACACGCCAAGATTCTCGACTTCGGCCTCGCCAAGGTGAAAGCCGGTTCACGCGATTCCGCTGAAATCCCCGACGTCACCGCGCCCACTGCCATTGCCGTCGAAGAACATCTCACCAGCCCCGGTTCCACTCTCGGTACGGTCGCCTATATGTCTCCGGAGCAGGCCAAGGGCAAGGAACTGGATCCGCGTACGGATCTGTTTTCCTTCGGCGTCGTGCTTTACGAGATGGCCACGGGAACGCTCCCCTTTCGTGGCGAAACCTCCGCGCTGATCTTCCAAGCAATCCTCGATCGCGCTCCGGTTTCTCCGATTCGCCTGAATCCCGACCTGCCTCCGAAGCTCGAAGACATCATCAACAAAGCTCTGGAGAAAGATCGGAACCTGCGCTACCAGAGCGCCGCCGATATCCGCGCCGACATCCAGCGCCTGAAGCGCGACACCGACAGCGGACGCGCCGTCGCCCACAGTTCCGGCTCCGTAACCGTGGCCGCAGAGGCTGTTCCAGTAGCGCCGAGTCCTTCGCCCGCATCCGCGTTCGCGTCGGCATCGCGCCCCGCGGCACCGTCAGCCGGATCCCAACCCATCGCGGCATCTGCATCAGCCGTGAGCCCTCCGGCTACTCGAAGCACGCCGTGGAAGCTGATCGCCGGCGCCGCCGTGCTGGTCGTCGCACTCGTCATCGCCGGCCTCTACTTACATTCGAAGCAATCCACGAAGCTCACGGAAAAAGACAGCGTCCTGCTCGCCGACTTCGTCAACACCACCGGCGATCCTGTGTTTGACGGCACATTAAAGCAGGCGCTGGCCGTCCAACTCGAGCAGTCACCGTATCTCAACATTGTTCCGGAATCCAAGATCCACGGCGCACTGCGCCTCATGGGCAAACCTCCGGATGAGCGCCTGACCACCGATATCTCCCGCGAAATCTGCCAGCGTCAGGGCATCAAGGCCCTGCTGACGGGCACCATCTCCAGTCTTGGCAATCATTACGTGATCACTCTCGCCGCCCTGAACGGCTCTACTGGTGATGTGCTGGCCAGTCAACAAGTCGAAGTGGACAGCAAAGAACAGGTGCTGAAATCCCTCGACAAAGCCGCGTCCGACCTTCGCCAGAAAATGGGCGAGTCTTTGGCCTCGGTCCAACAGTTCGCCACCCCGCTGGAGCAGGCCACCACGTCTTCGCTTGAAGCGCTGCAGGCATTTACCCTCGGCCACGATGAACATCAGAAAATGCGAGATGATGCAGCGCTGCCCCATCTCCAGAAAGCGGTGGAGTTAGATCCGAACTTCGCCATGGCCTGGGCCACCTTGGGCGTCTCGCTCACCAATCTGGGTCGAGGTACCGAGGGCACTCAGGCGCTCAAGAAGGCTTATGATCTTCGAGACCGAGCCAGCGAGCGCGAAAAGTTTTACATCGAGGCCCACTATTACGACGAGGTCACGATGGATGGGGAAAAGACTCTTGCTGCCTATGCTCAGTGGAGAGACACCTATCCTCGCGATCTAACTCCGTATGTCAATGCAGCTCTGGTTTGCTCGTCGCTGGCACAGCCCCAGAAAGCGCTCGATTTCGCCAGCCGGGCACACCGCCTCGACCCCCAGGATCGCTATGCCTACGACAACATGGCCGCCGCCTACGAGGCCCTGAACCGGTTCGATGAGGCCAAGAGCATCTCTGAAGAAGCCCTCGCCAAGAAATTCGACGGAGCCAGCGTGCACTTCGCTCTCACCGACTTAGCGTACATTCGCGGCGACCACGCTGCCGCGGACCGGCAACTGCAGGCCATGAAAGGTACCAGCCTCGAGCCATTCATGATCTTTTTCAACGCTGCCTGGCAAAATGCTGAGGGAAGGATCAAGTCATCGCATGAACTGTGGCAGAGTGCGAGCCAGTCCGCCATCAATTCCGGCGCCAAAGATTTCGGCGCCAACGTGCTGACATTGGAAGCTTATGACGATGCCTTGTTCGGACTTCAAAGTGAAGCCCGGCAAGACGTCGCGCACGCGCTCGGAATTTCAAACGATTCTGACACTCGCTGGGGCGCCGCGATGGTGTTTGCAACGCTCGGAGACGAACAGAGGTCAGTACCCCTTCTTACCGGCGTGCAGCGTGACGCTCCAGAAAACAAGTTCATCCAGGATCTTATCGTTTCGCAAGTGCGAGCCATCCAACAAATCCAGAAGAACCAGCCGGCCGCGGCCATCACCCTGCTTGAAGCCCTTCGCCCCTACGAATTCGGGACCGGTCCTCGCGCCATCGGCGCGACTCCGGTTTATTGGCGCGGCATCGCTTACCTTAAGATGCACGACGGCGCAAAAGCCGCGGCCGAATTCCAGCGCATCCTCGATCATCGGGGCGCTGTAGGCTTCTCTGCAGAATATCCGCTGGCGCGTTTGAACCTCGCCCGCGCTTATGTGCTGCAAGGCGATAGTGCCAAAGCGAAGTCAACCTACCAGGATTTCTTTGCCGCCTGGAAAGATGCCGATCCTAGCCTCCCAATCCTGATCACTGCGAAAGCTGAATACGAAAAGCTGAAGTAGTATGAGGTCGAGTCGTATCAAAAGTGCGCCCAAGGACTTGGGCCTGCACTCTTTTCCTATCCGCTGTTTCGCGTGGTATCCTTGGCTCCCAATCTGGGTGAAATTAATCTGTGCTGTGAAGGAGATTCGTGATGGGATTGTTGGACGATGTGGAAAAAATCGCGGGCGCCGTGGTAGCGGTGGAAGGCGTGAAGAAGGTAGATCCCAACGCTTCGATATTGACCGAAGGCGCGGCTGCGATCGCCGGGTACGAAGGTGTCGGAGCCATCAAAGACCATATCGAGGAAAAGAAGGAAGGCGAGGGGAACCAATAGTTCCCTTCGATTCTCCGAACGCCCCACCCCGCTGTCTTGCTCGTTGTTGCAACGCCCGGGGTGGGGCAAGTTTTTGGCCGGCGATTTGGTCGCGACATCGCACCAGCGCTGCCAACTTTAGAATCCGCGCTTCCGGCGTGCGCGTCTGATATCTTTTAGCTTCCCCCGGTTTCTCACGACAATGCACTCCGCTCAACGCCCAGCCCGGTGGATGGTCCTTCTCGCCTTCGGACTCGTCTACCTGTTCTGGGGTTCAACGTATCTCGCCATCGACATCGCCGTGCAGACGATTCCACCGGCCCTGATGTGCGGGCTGCGCTTTTCGGTCGCTGGCGTCGTCATGCTCGCGGTCTGCGCCGCGAGTGGACGCAAAATCTTCTACTCTCCTCGCCAGATCGCGCTCTCGGCCATTGTCGGACTTCTTCTCCTGATGGGCGGTAACCTCACGCTCTCCTACGCCGAACTTGCCGTCTCTTCCGGACTGGCCGCGCTGATTATCGCGATCACACCCCTCTGGTTCCTGGTGCTCGATTCTCTCTTGCTGGGGGACCATCACATTTCAAGGCGCGGCAAAGCCGGACTCGTGCTGGGCATCCTCGGACTATTCGTCCTGTTCTGGCCGCAGTTGCAGGCGGGCACCATCGGTCATCGCGAGTTCTGGGCTTCCCTGAGCCTGATTGGAGGATCCTTCAGTTGGGCCTTGGGTTCGGTGCTTTCCAAGCGCTGGCAATCCGGCATGGATGTCTTTAGCGCCACCGGCTGGCAAGTCACGGCCGCGGGCGCCGGCAACTTTGTCTTCGCACTTCTTGCCGGAGATTTTTCTCACGTGACCTGGACCGCTCGCGGGCTCAGCGCCGTGATCTACCTGGTAGTCTGCGGCTCATGGATCGGCTACACAGCCTACATCTGGCTTCTGGAGCACGTCCCCACGTCGAAAGTTTCCACCTACGCCTACGTGAATCCTGTGGTAGCCGTCTTCCTCGGCTGGCTGGTCCTTCACGAGCCCGTGGACCGCTTCATTCTTGCCGGAAGCGCGATCGTGGTCTTGTCAGTAATATTGGTCACCAGCGCGAAGGTGAAAGAGAAAACAGTTGCGGAGGAACTACCTGCCGTGGAAGCGGCGGGAGACTGAATAGGAAACCGAATGGCGAACTGCACCAGTTGCGGACGGGAACTACCGGCGTTTTCTACCGGCCGGCTCAGTACGATGTGCCGTGAATGTCAGGCAACGGAGAACGCTGCACCACCGATCCCTTCGGTCGTGCGATCCGAAACTTCCGCCATTTCGCTCACGCACATTCTGGTTGGAATTAACGTAGCCGTCTTCGTGCTGATGACTGCGACCGGCGTATCTTTCATCTCTCCGAGCAGCGCCCAACTGCTGACATGGGGAGCCAATTGGGGTCCGCTTTCGCTGACCACTCAGCCCTGGCGCATCTTGACCTCGAACTATGTTCACATCGGAATCATCCACATTGGATTCAACATGTGGTGCCTGCTCAACCTGGGCGCACTGGCGCAACGCATCTTTGATCGCTGGACCTATCTCTTGATCTACACGGCGACGGGAATCGCGGGAAGCATTGCCAGTCTCGCCTGGCATCCGACCGTGGTCGGAGCAGGAGCTTCGGGCGCCATTTTCGGACTCGCCGGCGCCTTGATTGCGGCCCTCTACCTGGGCAAGCTGCCCATTCCCAAGGAAGCCATCCAATCCACGATGAAGAGTTTGCTCCTCTTCGCGGCCTACAATTTGTTCTTTGGATTAACCAGGGGCATCGATAATGCCGCTCATATTGGTGGGCTAGTCTCGGGACTCGCGCTCGGCGCGTTTCTTTCCACGCACCTCATTCAACCTGCCGAGGTTCGCCATCAATGGCGTACTTACGCCCTTGTGTTGAGTGTGCTTCTTCTCGGCATCGGCATGGGTTACGTTCGCCACCAACACCAGGAACTGACTGCGATTGCGCACCCGTCTGAGTACATCGACGAGTATGGAAAGGTGATGGACGCCTTCCGCCGTAAGGACTATAGCGATGCGGTGTCGCCTGGCCAGAAGCTGGTTCAGTTGAATCCAAAATCGGCCGAGGCTCATTACTTATTAGGCGTTGCCTATGCGACCACTGAGAATGCCGACGGCGCGATCCTCGAGTTCCAGGAAGCTCTGCGATTAAATCCGAAATACCCGGAAGCAGCTACCGCACTGGCCGAGGTTTACAAATCCAAAGGCATGGAACCGGAATCAAAAGATGCGGCGGAGAAAGCGGGAAAACTGAACGGCGGGCGCTAGTTCGATCTACTTCGATCCTTCCTCTTCCTCCTCCGAGTCGTTCACCAGGTCCACCACATGCCCCCGAATCGCGAACGTCTGCTTCGCCGCTCCAGACATCTCAAAAGTCACCCGCATCGGTCCTCGTTGCCAGGCCGGTAGAGGACAAGCCGAGTCTGGCCCTCCATCCTCGGCCAGCCCCTCCGGTAGAGACTTCTTCAGCATTGGCTTTCGCCGGCCGATCTGCGCCACCATCGCGTACGTCTTCTTCCCATCGTCGCCAACTCCGCAATACGCCACGTAATCGCGGTACCAGCTCGCGGCGGAGTAGAAGCTGTCAAACTCGGGCAAGGTGATCGGCGACACTTTCCCGGTCGTCCGGCTTACCAGCAGCCATCCGCCGCGCTCCCACTGCCATCGCGGTCCGGAATCTCCCGGAAGTCCATCGTTCACCCGAAACACCCGGCGTACCACAAACATCCGGTCGGTCACTTCATGGGGCACGCCAAGCACATACTCCTTGACTCCACCGTCCACCAGGAGCGCGCGGATCTTCACCGTCACGGCGGCAGTGCCCGATTCCGGCTCCCATTGCACAGCCGTCCATTTTCCAAAGGCAATGACATGCACTTTCGTGGCTGCACTTGCCGTTGTCATCAGCAAAAAGCTCCAAACCAGCACTCGCATCATCAGCAATCCCACCAAACGAGACTTTCGTCTCCATCCCATACTCCGATTCATATCTAGAGGCTAGGCAGCAAACATCTCCCGGACAAGGCTTTCCGTCACAATTTGAACTTGGATGTACCGAAGTGGGAATGGACCTACCTGTCAAAAGGTGGTACTGTTCCAAAAATCTGATCGCCACTCCCGCGCAATCCACGGAATGGCGTTAGAATCAGGTTTTAAGCGACTCCCCCAAATGACGATCACGCGCTCTTCCTGCCCACCCTCAACGCGGACAACTTCGAGGGGAATCGCCGCTTCTTAACAGCTATGGGTGATCTTCTACCAAGGCGTCGAGCCCCGCGGATACTGGTCGTCGACGATCAGCCCAGCATCGCCGGGTTGATGAGCCAACTGCTGACCATTCGCGGATACGACGTGGTCACTGCTTCCAATGCCGAACAGGGCGAAGCGGAAGTTCGCAAACACCTTCCCGACCTCATCCTTTCCGACGTGATGATGCCCGGCAAGTCGGGATATGAGTTCTGTCGCACGCTGAAGGAAAACCCCGCGACCCGCCTCATCCCCTTTGTCCTGATCACCGGGCTCAGCGACAGCACCGACAAAGTACGCGGCATTGAAGCGGGCGCCGACGACTTCCTGAACAAGCCCGTGCTCGCCGAGGAACTTATCGCCCGCGTGCGCTCTCTGCTCCGCCTCAAGGAATTCACCGACGAGCTCGAGAACGCAGACTCAGTCCTGTGCACACTCGGACTGATCGTTGAAGGCCGCGACCCCTACACCGAGGGGCACTGCGAGCGGCTGTCCGTTCATGCCGCCGACCTCGGACGCCACCTCGGCATGGATGAAGATTCGATCCTTGCCCTGAAGCGCGGCGGATATCTGCATGACCTCGGTAAGATTGCTGTGCCCGACGAGATCCTAAAAAAGGGCAGCGACCTCACGCCCGCCGAATGGGAGGTCATGAAACTTCATCCCATCACCGGCGAGAACATCTGCCGTCCGCTGCACTCACTCCGGTTGGTGTTACCCATCATCCGCCACCATCATGAGCATTCCGACGGATCTGGCTATCCCGACGGCCTCACTGCCTCGGAGATTCCAGTGCTGCCCCGCGTCCTGCAAGTGGTCGACGTCTACGACGCACTCCGTACGGCTCGCTCCTACAAACCGGCTCTTGGCCACGAGCAGGCCGCTGAAACCATGCGGGAAGAAGCCAGTCGCGGCCTTTGGGACCGGGAACTGGTTGCCGAGTATTTCGACATGCTCGAGCGCAAGCGGCAGGTGGCGTAGAAACCGTCCCTCGTTTAGGATCACCTTTCAGCACGAGGCTGCGTTCCTGCTTTCAACGGGATAGACTTGGTCAGCGGTTCGTCCGGCTGAGAACTGAGAACCCGAAAACTGAGAACTATTTTTGGAGCCCACTTACAGCATCGTCATTCCCGCCTACAACGAGAGCGCACGCCTGGGCGCCACGCTCGGGAAGGTGCTCGCCTATGTCCACTCCAAGCAGTGGGACGCGGAGGTCATCGTCGTCAACGACGGATCGCGCGACAACACGGCTGACATTGTGAAATCATTCGCGGAAAAAGACCCGGCTTTGCGGCTCGTGGAAAATCCCGGCAATCGCGGCAAAGGATACAGCGTTCGCAACGGCATGCTCAACGCGCGCGGTCGCGTCATTCTCTTCACTGACGCGGACCTGTCCTCGCCCATTGAAGAGGCCCCAAAACTCTTTCACGCGTTGGACGCAGGCGCCGACATTGCCATCGGTTCCCGCTGGCTGCGCGCCGAAACCCAAACCCAGCGCCAGCCCTTGCACCGACAGCTCTTCGGGCGCATCTTCAACCTGATCCTGCGTCTCACCCTCGGGCTTCACTTCGCCGACACGCAATGCGGCTTCAAAGCCTTCAGACGCCCCGCCATCGAAGCCATCTTCCTCCGCCAGAAAATCGAGCGCTGGGGATTCGATCCCGAAATTCTCTTTCTCGCCCGAAAGTTCGGCTTCAAGGTGAAAGAAGTCCCCGTCGCTTGGGCACACCGCGAAGGCACCAGCATCAATCCACTGATCGACGGCTCCCGCATGGTGCAGGAGATGCTACACATCCGCTGGAATGACTTGACCGGAAAATACGATGCCGAGGGTGCGCCCCCCGTGCCAGCTGCGAAAGTCCATCCCGGCAGCCGCCCTCAGAATTAACTCGTCTAAGGTGCGATTTCGCTGGCGCCATCAATACCGGGGATGCCCCATCCCAGCCGCGCCCTTTGCGGCTAGCGTGGTAACCACGAACGCCTGCACAAAAGGATTGACTCGACTTACGCGGCGTTCACCGCCTCCACCACCCTCCGCCCCATCTCCACGGTCGAAATCGCAGCATGTCCCTTCCCCGCCAGATCCGCCGTCCGTGCGCCTTTTGCGAGCACAGCGGACACTGCTTTCTCGACCTTCGCCGCTTCCGCCTCGAGATGGAACGAATGCCGCAACATCATCGCCACCGTCAAAATCGCTCCCAGCGGATTGGCAATCCCCTTCCCCGCGATATCCGGAGCCGAGCCGTGCACCGGCTCATACAATCCGACCGGCCCGCCGATACTCGCCGACGCCAGCAGTCCCAGCGATCCGACAATGCCACCCGCCTCGTCCGACAAAATATCTCCAAACATGTTCTCGGTGAGCAGGACATCCACCTCCGCCGGTCGCTGCACCAGCAGCATCGCTGCCGAATCCACATACTGATGTCCCAGCTTCACCTCGGGATACTCCTTCCCGATGCGCGTCACCACATCCCGCCACAGTCGCGAACACTCGAGCACGTTCGCCTTATCCACCGACAGAACTTTCTTCTTACGCTTCATTGCCAGATCAAACGCGACGCGGGCAATGCGCTCGACTTCATGCTCGGCGTAACGCATCGTGTTCACAGCGACACGCGCTCCAGGCTCGCCTTCAATTGAGCGCGGCGTCCCGAAATAAGCTCCACCCAGCAACTCACGCACGATCATGATGTCGGTCCCGCGCGCAATTTCCGGCCGCAGCGGAGAGCAATCCTCCAGTGCCGGGAAAAACACTGCCGGACGCAGATTCGCGTACGCACCCAGCTCCCGCCGGATCCGTAGCAGGCCGGCCTCGGGCCGCAAATGCCCGGGGTTCTTATCGAATGCCGGACTTCCCACCGCACCCAGCAATACGGCCGACGAAGCCCGACAAGCCGCGATCGTCTCCGCCGGCAGCGGATCATTGACGGCGCTCAGCGCAGCCCCGCCAATCAGCTTGTGCTGCAGTTGGGTCTGATGGCCAAAACGCGAAGCCACCGCTTCCAGGACAAGCAGGCCCTGATCCGTAACTTCTGGACCAATGCCGTCGCCAGCAACCACGGTGATATTCAGAATCATTTTTCGTTTGATCTCTTAGGAATATGGTAACGGGCAATTCTATTCGGGAAAAAATAAAGCCGCCACTATGGGCGGCCAAATCACTCAATCGCCAAATCACTCAATGACTCGATCCCTACACGCCCCAAAGATAATCTTCCTGCTGCGTCTGCTCATGATGCGACTCTGCGGACACAGGCAGCGGCAATCCAAATGCATTGGTCTGCGGCACCATCGGAAACGGCTTCTCGGGCTCTCCAGCCGGAGCATTCACCACCGCGGCCGAGGTCGCCGGAGCAATCGGCTCAATCAGCGGCGTCGCCGAGCCCGAAGGCTTGTGCGTATCGCGAATCAGTTCCAGCAAGTGATGATCTTCCACATGCTTGATCTTGTCCGCCAGCCGCACGAATCGCCGATAGATATCATCGAGCGCCCGGCGGTCAAACTCATAACCAAGCTGTTCGCACCGCATGCTTAGCGCATGGCGCCCCGAATGCTTGCCCAGCACCAGCTTCGAATCCGGCACTCCCACCGACTTCGGTGTCATGATTTCGTACGTCAGCGGATTCTTCAGCACTCCATCCTGATGAATCCCTGCTTCGTGCGCAAACGCATTGCGACCGGTAATCGCTTTATTCGGTTGCACCGGAATCCCCGTGATCTCGCTCAGCATCTGGCTTGCCGCGAAAATCTGCTCGCTGATCACGCCCGTCTCATACGGATACCGGTCGGGACGAACCCGCATCGCCATCACGATTTCTTCCAGCGACGCATTCCCTGCCCGCTCCCCGATCCCGTTGATCGTGCACTCCACCTGCCGCGCTCCCGCGGCGACCGCCGCCAGCGCGTTCGCCACCGCCATGCCGAGATCGTTGTGGCAGTGCGCGGAAATCGTCACATTCTCAATTCCCCGCACCCGCCGCCGGATCGTCGTAATTAACTCTCCAAACTCCGCCGGCACCGTGAACCCAACCGTGTCTGGGATGTTCAATGTGGTTGCTCCCGCCTCTACCACAGCATCGAGCACGTGACACAAAAACTCCGGATCGGTGCGGGTCGCATCTTCGGGCGAAAATTCCACATCTTCGCACAACGACTTGGCGAACTGGATCGCTTCCCTCGCCTGTGCCACGCACTGGTCGCGCGTCATCCGCAGCTTGTATTGCAGGTGAATGTCAGAGGTCGCGAGAAACACGTGAATCCGCGGGTGCGCCGCATCCTTCAACGCTTCCCACGCCCGCTCGATATCCGGGCGGCAGGCCCTCGCCAGCCCTGCAATGATCGGCCGCCGCACAACCGAAGCAATCGCCTGCACCGACGCGAAATCTCCGTCCGAGGCGATCGGGAACCCGGCCTCGATCACGTCCACTCCCAAGCGGTCGAGTTGGTGCGCCAGACGCAGTTTTTCCTGCTGGTTCATGCTGCAACCGGGCGACTGCTCCCCATCGCGGAGCGTGGTATCGAAAACGATGATGCGGGCTTGGCTCATTGGAACGATCCCCTCGTATCGCCGGGGGCTATCCAGCCCACGGCAAACCACCCATCATGTTAAAGAAAAATCGACTAGAAGCAAAACTTATATTTCTTCACTAATCATTAGAGATCGTTGTACTATTAGTATTTGTAATGGCACCCGCTACAACCATTAACAGCAAGATGTCGCGCGCCCCGGAATACACGGCCTGCGATTTTCCCCAACTCGAAGGAGTTCCATGGATCTCTCCCAGCTGGAAGTTTTCCTCGCGGTAGCCCGCGAGCACCGTTTCTCCCGTGCCGCCGAGAAGCTCTTCCGCACCCAGTCGGCCGTCAGCCAGACCATCCGCAAGCTCGAAGACGAGCTCGGCGAAGCTTTATTCGATCGCTCTTCCCGCGAGGGCGTGCTCACCGACGCCGGGAAGGTACTCTTCGAATACGCCGAGAAGTTGATTAATCTGCGCACCGAAGCCGCCGAATCTCTTTCCGAGCTGCGCGAACTGCAAAAGGGCAAGCTGGTCATTGCGGCCAACGAATTTACCGTTCTGTATCTGTTGCCTGTCCTGGCCGAGTTCCGCCGCCTCCATCCCATGATCAAGATTACTGTCGAACGCGCTCTCGGCAGCCACATCCCCGACGACGTACTCCGCTACAGCGTGGAGTTTGGCGTTCTTTCCTACGAGCCGCAGGAAAAGAACCTTCACTCGGTCGTCGTATTCCTCGACGAACTCGTTTTCGTCGTTCCCCCAAGCCACCCGCTCGCCTCCGCCCCGCAGGTCAGCATTCGCCAGCTCGGAGCTGAATCCTTCGTCGCCCATATTGTCTCGTCGCCTTATCGGGAAAAGGTGATTCAGCTCTTCAAGAGCCACAAAACGCCCCTGCACATGGACCTGGAACTGCCTACTCTCCAGGCCATCAAGCAATTCGTAGCGATGGGAAATGGCGTCGCGTTCGTCCCCGAAATCAGCGTGGAGACCGAAATTGCGCGCGGTGAACTGGTGCGGATTCCGGTCCGCGAGCTGCAGCTAAAACGCAAGCTGCGACTCATCTACCGCAAGGACTCAAACCTCTCCCACGCCGCCCGCGCGTTCTTGAAGGTAGTCGAAGCCGTGGCTGTCAGCCGCAAAGGCCGCTACCGCTTTCATCGGGAAAACTGAAAACGCCGGGCCTAAGCCCGGCGTCGCTGACGAAACCCCACAAGGCTCAACAGTCCGCACAAACCTGTTGTTCGCGGAATGATTCCATCGCCGCCTCGATGCTCGGATAAATCTCCAATACGGAATCCAGGTTCGTGAGTCCCAGCAGCGTGCGGATCATCGAATTCGGCCCCGCACACTTCAGCTCCGCGTCTCGATCCCGTGCCCAGCTTTGGAGGAGCGCCAGATCGCCGATTCCAGCGCTGTCCATTGCGCTCACTCCGCTCAAATCGAGAATCACGCGGCTTCCCCTCTGCAGCATCTCCCCCACCACACTCGACAGGGCGGCAGCTTCATCGCGGTACACGATGCGGCCCTGGCAGTGCACGATGATGACATCGCTATGATTGCGCGTTTCCAGACTCAGCTTCAACTTCAACTCCTTTTTTGTCTCCAAGGCAGCCGGCCCCAGAGCCCGCTCCCACGTTTGCCAATTGGTCTCTATAGTTTGCATGTTAGTAGATAGACGAGAATCGATGGCTTTCGGCACCATAAAAATCTGGTAAATTTTCAAGAGCGGGCCTTTCCGGCCAGGCCGGCGGCTCGCACAAATTTTGTCGACCGGGACATCTTGGCCATCCGGTACACTGCATCTAACAGATTTCGTTGACTAAATAGCCTTTTTTGCCGGCGCGCTCGCCGGGGAGGAATAATTCGTGTCGAAAACCGCTGCTGCCGTGCTGGCATTCGTGGGATTGCTCTTGCTCTCTGTCCCGATGTCGGCACAGTTTAGTGCACTGCTCCCCAACGGGAACGTCTACGCCGGAGTTTCCTACGCTCAGCTCACCAACGTCATTAATCAGCAGAGCTATCACGGGTGGAATGGCTCCTTCGAGGCCCTTCCCTTCACCCGCTATAAGCACCTTGGCTTGGTAGGCGATGCCAGCGGCTTCTACCGGGCCAGCGGCGTGACCCAATATAATTTTCTGGGGGGTCCGCGGATTTCTGCCAATTACGGGAAATTCCGCCCCTTTGTTCATGCCATGGCCGGCATCCGCCACCTGACGTCCAGCGGCTTCGTCTATAACCCAATCGAGATTGACGTGGGTGGCGGGCTCGATTACAAACTCTTCTTCAAGAATTTCTCCTGGCGCTTTCAGGGCGACTACATGCATACCAATTACGCCAGTACCACGCAGAACGATTACCGCGCCTCGACCGGGATCGTCTGGCGGTTCTGAAGGCGCATTTTTTCGATCTCCGAAAATCCGATTCTTCTCCTCGCGCATCCAACAACTTTATTCGTCTCTGTGGGTTGGGACTTAGAAAGAGGAGGATACTCGTGCGCAAATTGCTCATTCTCGCATTTCTTTGCACTGTCTTTGCCGGCCTGGCATCGGCTCAGATACCCACTTCTGGCAACGTATTTTTCGGATACTCTTACCTCAATACAAACTACAGCTCGGGCCTGCCCATCAGCGGCTCCGGCATGAATGGCTGGAACGGCTCCGTGGAAGGGAAAATCATTCCGTTCCTCGGATTCGTCGGCGATGTCAGCTCCTACTACGGCTCCCAAAGCTATGCCATCCTCTGCCCTTCGGGCCAGACTTGCCCCACGGTCACCCAAAATATTTCAGAGCAGAACTATCTTTTTGGTCCACGCGTGTCGGTATCGGTCGGGAAATTTCGGCCCTTCGCGGAGGCTTTGTTCGGCGCTGGACACCTGAATGCCAATTCTCTCGGCTCGGATACTTCTTTCGCCACCGCCATCGGAGGCGGTCTCGACTATCGGCTGATTCGTCTCGTAGCCTGGCGTTTCCAGGGAGATTACGTCCAGACCCGGTTCTTCGACACGCACCAGAACAACTTCCGCTTATCGACCGGAATCGTTCTTCACTTCTAATCGTGCGATTCCGGTCGCGCCGATCCTGCCAAACGCAAAAACAGGATTCAGCTGGTTGGCTGAATCCTGTTCCTTGTCGCCACGGACATACCTCGCGTAGCAAAACATCAAAGCCGCACGGCTATCGCGGCACGCCATCTGGCTCCGTGGCCCAGTATTTATGGTCACGCAGAAAGTATTTCTCGTTCCAGAAATTCATCATCGTCCACAGGAACAGCCACCCCACTCGCAAATGCCCCATCTTCTGGAATCGCCGGTTCGTCGTATAGACCCCGCCCCGCACAATGGCGAAGCGCTTCCCCTGCACCTGCTGGCTCAAGCGGTAATCCTCGGCAAACAGGATCTGCTCGTGAAACCCACCCAGTTCCCAGAACTTCTTCCGGTCAAAGAACATGAACATCCCGGTGGCAAATGGACGGTGCAGGTACGACAGGTACTGAAAGAAATCGTTCCCCGCATAAAACACCTTGTCGAGCCAGCTGCCTTCCTTGCACACAATGTTTGTGGTCACGCAGTGCAGCCCCTTGCGCTGCGCTTTCTCCACACAGCGGCGGATCAACGACGGGTCCGCCAGCTCAACGTCTGCATCCAGAAACAGCAGGAAGGGCGTGTCGGCCTGCGCAGCACCCTGATTTCGTCCGACCGAGGGCATCCCGCCCCGAATCACGCTCACGTTCAGCCGGTCGCGGAAGCTCATCACGATTTCCGGGGTTCCATCCGTCGAGTTCGCGTCAGCCACCAACACTCTCGTACTCGACATCTTCGAGTAATCCTGTTTCGTCAGCGAAGTCAGCAGCCGAGGAATCAGCTTCGCCTCGTTCTTCGCCGGAATCACGATCGTTAGTTCGTTCCCCGAATTGTCGTTCGTTGTATTCATGGATCTGAACCCCCTGTTCATCGATCGTCAAGTACGTGAGCCGCGAGTCGACCCACCCTCCAGAGTTGTAATAGTGAATCCCGGCTTGTTCCACGTGCGCCGCTTCGTGCGTATGCCCGCAGAAAATCCGCTCTGCCCCATGATGCCGCGCATACGCCAGCGCTCCCGTCGCAACCTTTGGCGACATGCGCAGCCAGCGAGTGTTCAGCCGGTCGATCAGCCGCACAATCGGCTTGTTCTTGAAATCCAGCTTCTGCAATTGCAGATACAGCGAGGTTCCCCACTGGCTGAGCCGCACCCGGTTCACCTGAAATCCGTCGAACTGGTGCCCGTGAATTGCAACGTGCTGCCGACCCCGATACTCCCACGTGTAATCCTGGTACACGCGGACGCCGACGAGGTGCGACATGATGTTCGCCAGCCCGTGGTCGTGATTTCCTTCCACCCACACCACTTCAATCTTCCGCTTGGGATTGGACAGCTTCCGGATGTATCCCAGGAACTTCCAGTGATCCTTGGTCAGGCGGGCAAAATTGAGATCGGCGAAGATGTCGCCCAGCAGAATCAGCCGCTCAAAGCGGTGGTCCTTCAGCACGCGCGTGGCCTCGCGCGCATGACTCGTCTCTGCACCTAGGTGCAGGTCGGAAAGGATCAGCGTGTTGTACACGGGCAGATCCATATTCCTGTTCTAGCAGTCGAATGTTACGGGTTGATGAAATGTGCATCAATTTTGGTGCATAGGTAACTACCGTAGTAACCGCCTTCATGCGCAGATGCAGAATCCACAAGCAGAGAAAGCCCGTGTGGGGACGGCCGTCCGCCGGAGCAAAGCTCGTCGCAGCATCCGCCGTCGCCCCTTACTCGACCCCGGTGAGTAGCCGCAAAGCGGCGGAAGAATGCAGCCCACGGCGCAAGCCGTGGGTGGAGCACGCCAGAATCAACGAAGCCCCGCAGGGGCGAAAGAGACGTCCCTGGCAGCGCGATGGTACCTCCGTAATGTTGACCCGCCTATATAGGCTTCCTATACTCACAACATAGGATTCCTATACTGCGAATCCGAACCGCCCATGATCAAACGCATTCGCTCCAAAATCACCCGGGGAAGCGGCGAGATCGCCATCCTTTCCCTGCTCGCCGAACAACCGCTCTACGGCTTCGAAATCTCGAAACAAATCGGCGAGAGAACCGGCGGAGCCCTCAAATTCACCCTCGCCTCGCTTTACCCGCTGCTTTACGAAATGGAAAAGCGCGGCTGGGTGGAAGGCCGCTGGCAAGCCAACCAGGCCGGACGCGACCGCCGCTACTATCGCCTCACCCCCGCCGGCAAACGCCAACTGGCTCCGCTGCGCGAAGAGTGGCGCTCATTTTTCCAGGCGCTCGACGCCCTCGCCGGAGTCAGCCATGCCTGATTGGAACCGACCGGAGTGGAACAAAATTGTTCGCGAACGCATGTCCGCTCCCAACGCACCTTGCACTCTGAAGGAAGAGGTCATCGCCGAACTGGCGGCGCATCTTGAAGAGATTTACGAGGAGGCTCGCTCGCTCAATCCAGACGAAGCAAGAGCCATGAGCATCGCCATGCGAGAAGTGACCGATTGGCGCGTTCTATCCGCGGAAATCCGCCGCGCCAAATCCAAGGAGACACCGATGAACGACCGAACGAAGACTGTATGGTTACCGGCGATTGCAAATCTCACGGGAGCCGCGCTATTCCTGATGCTTCTGCAGAAATCCGGCGTTCAACCCCGCGTCCTTTGGACGAAAGACATGGGCATGGGACCCATGGCAATGGTGATTTATCTACCCTGGCTCTGTGCCTTGCCGGTCTTCGGAGCTCTCGGAGCTTATCTGGCGCAACGCGCCCACTCGAGTTCAATGGGGCGATTGATATCGGCGCTTGCACCCGCTCTCGCGATGCTCGGATCGTTCGCGCTGATCCTTCCCTTCAGCATCGCGATCGACCGCCATATGGTTCCCCTCGGCTACTTCGCCTTCACCGTCTTCAACTGGGTTGTGCTCCCCGGATTCGCTTCACTCGTCGGCGCAGCACCGTTCCTGAGAAAAGAACGCCATCTGCTACCGGCCTGACAGGCTGAGGTCTGACGCCCGAGGTCCGAGATCATCCTACTTCGCCGGCGGCACATATTCCTTCGGCTTAGCCGATCCTTCACCGAAGAAGAACTGCTCCAGCTGTTTCACGATGACTTCCTGATCCTCGCGCCGCGCCGGATTTAGCCGGTACTCGTTCAACAGCATCTTGCAGTGCTCGGTCCACATCCGCCATGCTTCCTGCGAGACGTTGTCATACACTTTCTTTCCCAGGTCATTGTCAAACGGAGGCTCTTCCAACCCGGGCATCTCTTTCTGAAACTTCACGCAATAAACCATGTGCGCCATAAATTCCCTCGCTGATGAATTAACGAATCTCCATGCTCTGGATCAGTCCGTCACGAATTTGATAGATATGCTGCACCATCTGATCCGCCAGCATCTTTCCACTTAAATCGTGTACCACTTGATGCACGTCCACCGCGATCCGGCCATCGGCTTCCCTTCGAAAACTCTGCGGCTCAACCTGGGACGAAACCACTTTAAACTGGCGTGTCCAATACTCCCGCACCGCAGTCCTACCGTGAACACGGCCGCCTTCCATGCCATTGGGCCAATCCACATCGGCGTGCAGCCTGGCGAGCACGGTCTCAATTTCCCGCCGGTTAAACGCGCCATACACCAGGCGGAGCAACTCGACTTCCGTCGCGATGTTCGGATCGTGCGTCATAACCCCGAACAATTATCTTACACGGACAAAATAGGATCGACGCCAATGCCGCGTAAGCGTGATCTATTCACCCTATCTGGCCTCAACACCAGCAACTTCTATCCGCCACCAGGCCACCGCCGCGACTGCCCACACCACCAGCAAGGGCAACAGACTGGCTAGCCCGCGCAACCCCATCACCTGTCCAAGGTTGAAGGCCCCATAATTCCCGCTCGACCCTGACTCGGTCACCGTCAACATCGACATAGGATTGCTCGCCATCTTCCCCGCCAAGAACGCCGGCCATACCGAATGCACCAGCGGACAGCTATCCTGCATCGCCAATTGCGACGTGGTCGAAACCACCATCAACGTCAGCGCAACGCTGCACACTGCCAGCCCAATCAGCACACGCCGCCACGTCAGTGTCGCTCTCGACCAGGTCACCGCGAGTCCCAGGCAAAACAACGGAGTGCACGCCCCCGCGTATCGCGGACCAAACGTTAGCCCCGCCTTCCACCAGTAAAAGGAAGCGTTGAATAGGAAGTAATAGGCCACGATCGCGGCGGCCACTAGCGCTGCGGCCGAAAAACGTTTCCCCTTCCAAAGCCACCACAGTCCGAACGGAGCCGCCGCCATCACGGGAGACGCAATCAACAGGCCTCGCGAACATCCAAACAACAATTTCAGCAGCCGGTCCGGATGCGGATACGTCAGTCCCATATACCCCTGCTGTTTCATGAACGAAAACGAATTCGGATCGTAATAGGAATAACTCGGGCGAAAGGCCCCGAACACGGCATGCAGGTATCCCAGCAGCACGGCCACACAAATCACCGCTCCAACCCCTACTCCTGCTACCACTCTCCATCGCGCCCCTCGACCGCGAGGCCACACCTGCGACAACGCCAGAAACGCCAGCATCGCCGACGCCGGAGCCGCCGGATACTCTGTAACGGTCGCCCATCCTGCCGCAAAGCCGACCGCCAAAGCCCAAACTATGTCCGCGCGCGGACGGTTGTTCTCCCGCAGCCTCAACGCCGCGGCAAGTGCGAACACCAGGCACGCTCCCACCAGCGCATGCGCCCAGAACAAACTGGCCCAAGCCCATATCGGACTTCCCAGGCACATCACCATGGTCGCAAATGCAGCGCCCGTGGAACTACTTCCCAACCGCAGCCCAAGAAAGTACAGCCAGATTCCCGCCAGCGCCGTCGGCAGCGCCACCGCACCTGCACTCACCGCATACGAGAACCACAACACTCCCCGAGGTGATTGCAGGTCAAATCCCGCCGCTCGCAACACAGGCCTCACCACCAACGCCACGGGCACGGCTAAGAACACCAGCCCCGGCGCTTTGTCAGAGTAGAAATGTCCGTTGAAGGGAACTTTATCTTCGGTGTTTTCCTGGTAGGCATCGATCTGGAGCGTCCCTCGCTCCACGATCGCGCGCAGCAGATCGAATCGCGAGTTCTGATTCCACCCACCACCTTCGTAGAAGTAACTGAATGAAAAGAAGGTGACGCATCCCAGCAGCAACGCGCTCTTCCAATGCAAGGAATGAGAGGAACGATTCGCCAGAGGGGCTGCCATTAGTTCTTCCGACTGACTTCTTCGGTAACTCGAGAGAGTGACTCGGGGAAAGAGTGGCGTCAATCCTGAGCGAAGCCGCCTTTCCGGCGGAGCGAACAGCCCGCCCGGCTGCATGGCGAAGGGATCTTCCACGCAGCCGCCTTGCCCGATTCAGTCTACGGCTTCGACGACGCCAGCAGCAACGCCGCTACAATTTTCTTCGTTTCTTCGTCCATCGCCGTCGTCGGTCCAGCCGCGCCGTTCGACGCCGCTCCCCCTTTGCCCTTCACTTCGATATAGATCCCTTGATACGTCGTGTCGCCCAGATTCTCGACCCGGTGTTTGAATGGAGGATACCAGCGCGCCTCTCCGGCCTTCGAATACACCTCCCGAACCTTGCCGTTCTCATCGGTAAATCGCAGGTGCGCTTCCGTGATGCTCACGCCCACTCCACCCGGATGATCGTGCAGCGCGCTCTTCTCGTGCGGCCCATAGGTCACCGATACCACCCGCACCCGGTCATTTTCAAAATCCAGTTTGTAATGCTTTGGTTCTACCTTCGTTGGATCCTGGCCCAGCGCACACGCTGTTGCCAGACACACAACAACTCCAGCCCACAATAGCTTCGCCCCCATGGCTTGCCTCCCCACCAATTTTCGTTGGTTTTTTTCCAGACCAGCCGCAACTCTACTTGCGGTAACAGGCACTGTCAACGACCAGACGGCCGATGTCCCACCGTGGTAACTTGAGCGGTTTTGCAGCCCGTGCCCCGAAAGGAAGCCAATGAGCAACTATCGCCTAGCCTGCCGTTTGAAGATTGGAAGAAGGATGAAATCCGGACCGTTGGAAAAAAAATCGGGAAAGAAACAACGCCTGGTTTGGTGGGCCCACCAGGATTTGAACCTGGAACCAACAGATTATGAGTCTGCTGCTCTAACCGTTGAGCTATAGGCCCACGAACTCAATCTAGCATATCCATTCTCCGTTCAGGCGTCATCGGTTCTGCTCAGCCACCGTCTTACTCAATCCAGTGGCTCGCATTCGCGTCTCGATGCGGAGCCGGGCTAACATATCGCATGTTCATTCGGCGATACGGCTTCTTCACGCGTCTCGCGGCGATCGTTCTTGTTCTGCCTTCGTTCGCGGTTTCCCAATCGCCTGCCAGCGCTGCTTCCCAATTCAAGTTTCAAAACAATTTTTGGGTGAACCTTCACCTTTTCCTTCGGGCCGAAGCACGGCGGCGAACAGTCAGTTCCCTTCAGCTAATGCCGACGTCGGCACTTTCCGCTGACGAGCAGAAGGCATGGAATGCTGCGCTCGATTCCTACACGGAACTTGCCAAACTGAATCTCATCTTCGACGAACGCCTGATCCGGATTAACAACACCTTGGCCCAGACCGGAGACGTTGCGACCTTGCCGCCGGATGCGGTTGAGCCCGCCATTGTTGCAGCGCTGAATAGCGGCTGCACCCGTTTATCGCGCTCACATGTGGGAGCAGCATCGACGAGCCAACGAAGAATGGATTACGAAATTCGCTCCCCAGGTGCGTCAGCACGCCGCCTCGGTCACCAAGGCACTGGCAGCCGCATACCAAGTGAGTTGGCCCGTTGAGCCGATCCTGGTTGATCTTTCCTCGGAAAGTGGTCCCCATGAAGCCTACACGACCGCCGGGCCAACCGGAATGGCTGGTCACACCGTAATGGCTGCGTCAAAGCTCTCTGATCCTGACATGAACTTCGAAATCATCTTTCACGAAGCATCCCACGTCGTCGACTCCCACCTCATACAGACGCTCGACGCCGAAGCTGCCAGGCAGCACGTCAAACCTCCTGACGAGCTTTGGCACGTTTTAATCTTCTATACAACTGGAGAAATTGTCAGGCGAGAACTCAACAAGCAAAACGACCCCACCTACAAACCCTATGCGTATCGCGTCAATCTCTATAGCACCACCGGTTGGGACAAGATGCGGGTGGCAATCGAACGTGACTGGTTACCGTACCTTGACGGAAAAGTCGAACTCCCAACCGCCCTGCATAATCTTGTTAGAGATGCGAGTCAGTAACAAACTGAATCGAACCAGAAAAGCAACAGGCCTCGGATGTCCGGACCGCAGCCCAATTCAAAGGGCTGAGTGTTACGGAGGCCGAGGCCCGAAGCCCGATTTTAGTGTGCCGTAGCCTTTTCCGCGCCCAACCCGGTATTCGACCGCACCAGCAACTCGTTGAACTTCTCTTGCGACGTAGGTTCGTGGCTGATCAATGTCCCCACAATCGCCCCGATGAATCCCAACGGAATGCTCAATATGCCTGGGTTCTCCAGCGGGAACAGCGCCTTCGCTTGAATTAGGTGCCGCGCCGCGCCGGTCACCGTTGGCGGATCGATCCCCATGATGCTAGGACCAATGATGATCAACCCGATCGACGCCAGCAGTCCCACCGCCAGCCCCGAAACCGCGCCCAAGGTGTTGAATCGCCGCCAGAAAATCGACAGCACAATCACCGGCAAGTTCGCCGACGCCGCCACCGCAAATGCCAGCGCCACCAGAAACGCCACATTCCACGTCTGCAGCACGATGGCCAATGCGATCGCCAGCGCACCGACTGCAAACGCCGAGATTCGCGCTACCAGTACTTCCTCGCCCGGTTTCCGCTCGACTCCGCTGTGGATTACGTTGGTCCAGAAGTCGTGCGAGAACGAGGTCGTTGCGCTGATCGTCAGTCCCGCTACTACCGCCAGAATCGTGGCAAACGCGATCGCCGAGATGAATGCAAAGAAGACAGACCCAGCCAGAGCATTCGCCAGCAGCGGCGCACTCATGTTCGTTCCCCCATGCGTCCTGATGAAGTCGGGGCCAACAATCGTCGCCGCCCCGAATCCGAGGAATGTGGTCATGATGTAGAAGCTGCCGATCAACACCATCGCCCAAACTACGCTGTGACGCGCCGTCTTGGCATCTGGAACGGTATAGAACCGCACCAGGATGTGCGGTAATCCTGCCGTCCCGAAAATCAGAGCCAGCCCCAGCGAGATCAGATCCAGCGGTCCATAGGGCGGCTTGAAACGAAGGCCGGGCTGCAGAAAATCTTTCACGACCACCGCGCCCTTGGCATCGTGATAGGTCACCTGCGAGATCGCGGCGAAAAATTGCGCAAAGCTAAAGTGAAAATGCGCCATCACCAGGATGCTCAGCAGGAACGTACCGGCCATCAGGAGGACCGCTTTCACGATCTGCACCCACGTGGTCGCCAACATGCCGCCGAACACCACGTATACGATCATCAGGAGTCCTACGCCGATCACCGCCTGGTTGTACGTCACCATTCCGCCGAGTAGCAGTTTCACCAGCGCGCCCGCGCCCACCATCTGCGCGATCATGTAAAACGTGCTGACGGTCAGTGTGCTCAGCGAGGCCATCGCCCGTACCGGGCGCGGCTTCAACCGGTAAGCCAGCACGTCGGCCATCGTATATTTGCCCGCGTTCCGCAGCGGTTCGGCTATTACCAGCAGCACCGTCAGATACGCGACCAGCCAGCCGACCGAGAACAGGAATCCGTCATAACCCTGGAATGCGATAATGCCGGCAATTCCCAGGAACGACGCCGCGCTCATGTAATCACCGGCCACCGCAATCCCATTTTGCCAGCCTTTGATCTGCCGGCTCGCCGCAAAATACGCGCTTGCTCCCGCCGAGCGCCTCGAGGCCCAGTAAGTAATCCCCAGCGTGATTGCGATGAAGACCAGGAACATCGTCAGTGGAATATTCATGGCTTACTTGCCTCCCTTGGCGTCTTCTGCCTTGTCCAGAATGTCTTTTGCCAGCCGGTCGAAGTCGTTGGCCGCTTTCACGTAGAGACCCGCAATCAGCCACGCCACAAAGAATTGGGACAGGGCAAACAGGTAGGCCAAGTTCACATACCCTACCTTGGTCGCCATGAAAGCCGGCGCGTATCCCACCAACACCGGCAGCGCAAAGTAATACACCACAAAGAATATGAAGGCCGGCACGATGAACATCTTCTTCGTCGCCATCAGATCCTGGAATTCCCTGCTCTCGGCAATCTTGTCCCAGGTGGGCTGAGATGCCTGATACTGCTTCGTTGGAACGACTGCCATATCTTTCGCCGCGTTTGCCATAAACTCCTCTTCTTCGGGGATGAGGTGCGAACCTCTTTGGTTCGTGATTGGCTACCGGACCGGAACCGGAATCGGAACTGACCGACAGCTTACTCCCGCATGTCAAGTTCCAGTGACCAAAACCGTCTTCTGCCTCGGAGTGGCGTGCACCTTCTGCACGCCACTCCGTAGGGCTCATTCCAGCAACGTCTAGAACGTAAAGATCGGCCCGAACTCGGTGCGCTGATCTTTCCACTTGTGCGACGGTTGACCCGCAATCTGGTAGAGCGGCGGAAGGCCGTCCATCAGAGTGGTCTGATACTGTGATTGTTCGAACGCGAACGTGGCCCAATTGTTCAGCTTGTAATAAACCGTCGCTGCCAGTAGCCGCGACTGTCCGAGCGGGAGCCCGCCATTGCAGGCGGTCGCTCCATCCGCGCTCCCGCAGCCAATGCCGAGCGAGCGTTGCTGATCGCTGCGCACGACTTGATCCTTGCTGGCGTTCAGCAGGAGTTGCCAACCGGCGTTGTGTCCCTTGGGATCGGCGTGGAACCACCGCGACAAAGGCAGTCCCAGATTGATGAACCCGCCAAAAGCCCCGATCGGACGCTGAGGGGCAATTCGCCAGCTTCCGCCCGACCCGCTGCAAGTCCCCGCCGTGATTGCCACGGTGCAACCGACCTGCATTCCGCCGGCAGCTTCGTTGACGTTGTCCAGCGTCTGCACCGTCTGCACGTTATACAGACCGGTGGTATCGGTGTAGTAGGTATTCAGCTGGCCGCCCAGCATGAAGCGCATGTCTGCGCCCCGATAAGCGCTGGCTACCAATGTTGCCCAGCGTGTCGGCAACTGCACTGCGATCTGATTGCCGTACAGGCTGCTGCTGTTGGTAAAGCCGGCTCGATACTGCGCCAACAGGTCACCCGTAAGCGCAGAGTTGGGCGTGATCGAAGTTCGGCGGCCCTGGTATCCGGACCACAGCACTTGCGCCGGAGCTACTCCAGGGGCCTTGTCGAGTTGGAACTGCAACACGGCTCGGCCTTCGATTTCCGGACGTCCGGAATCCGCGCCCTGTCGTTCGGCTTCGCCAATTTGCGCCTCGAAGCCTCCCACGGAATTGACACTGTTCAGCTTCATGATCTCGCCCGTACTGGGCATCATGATGGCAAACTCAGGAGAGAACTTGAAATTGCGATCACTGTTCCCCAGTTTCTGTACCATGCCGAAACGGAACTGCGGACTGCGCTCCCAAATGTTGCCGGAGTATGCACCAAAGAATGTGGTCTCCAGAAGATTGGCAACAGCGCTTGATCCAAATAACGACCAGTCTTGCCCGCCCTCGAAGAACACGTCAGTCCTGTCGGTCGCTGCATAGTCGAGCCGTACATACGCAAGGCGCAAGCGAGGCTGCGGATTGCGAATCGAGGAAACATCGGCATTGTCGACTTCCGTGTATCCACCCTCGAAATCGCCTTCCACCTTGCCAGTGAGCGTAAGCTTCGGCGAAATGTCGGGCCACTCGAAGTTAGATCCGAAGCGCGAAGAACGGGCCTTGATGTGGAACGAAGGATCGTTGGTAGGCCCGGTGCTCAACGCATTGCTCGATTGGAGGAAGATTCCCGGATATGGAAAGTCGTCGCCGTCTGGGTCGCTGGAGTCGCGCACGGCGGTCGCCTTGATGAATCCGTATGGCGTCACCTTCACGGCTCCAACTTTGAAGCCCGGGATCAATCCGTCCTTCACCGGAGCATCAATCGGTAACACTCGTAGAGGAGCGACCGCCGACACAAATGCGGGCCCGGCCGGTTTGGTCTCTTTTGCGGCGGGTGCCTGCGCCGCCGCGACTGCAACCGCACGTGGCGCCGGGGCAGGAGTTGGTGCCGGTGCAGTCGACGCCACTGGCTGTGCCGCGGGAGCAGGCGTAGATGCCTCCGACAAATCTGCCGCGCTGACCACTCCCTTTCGCGCCAGCAGGTCCACGAGCATCTGGAACTCCGCCTCCGGAGCCGCAGTCCGAATTGCATTGGCTTCGCTCGGTGCCAGCACTCCTTTCTTCACCAGCACCCCCAGCAGTGCCGTCACGTTGGCATTTCCCGAGGCCGGGGTTATGTTCGGATTCGCAGCCGCTGGCGGCTGCGCAGATGGGTTTGCCGGCGTCTCGGCGGTTTTTGCGTCAGTGGCGTCCTTAGTCCCTGCCAGGACGGGGGCGGCCGATACGGCTGCGAGTAAGAAACTGCAAATCAGGCGATTCAACTTCATGGTTGATCTCTCCTCCTTCACCGGGAGTACTTCTTATCGATCAGGACACGAGCCCGTTTTCGTTTGGCGATTCTGCATCCGGCGCGCGGGGCTTGCGGGTCGATCTGTCGCGCAGCCGTCGTCCCAGTTTCGGGACCCTGAGAATTTCGTCCAGTTGGGACGCAATGGGATGCCACACTAGGCTGGAACGATCAGGAGGGATGTGCGGGTACGCACCGTCTAACGTGATTCATATCACGCACCATAGAATCGAACGATCGTTCGATCGATCAAGGCGCGCCGGATAGCACTTTCGCCTCGGCCGCCCTTTGTGGGTTCGGACCACACGTCCGCCTGGTCGAAACGCAAGCTGCAGTTCCGTCGGATCCACGGTCGGCCTTCCTCCACCCCGCGCAAAAACACGCCCTGCTGTGATTCCAATCACTGTGCACCATTCGCGCTCGCCTCAGAATCCCGTCATCCTATAGGCTGTCAACAGTTCGCCTGGAGGTCTGCATGAGCGCGCTCTCCCCGTCGAAACCCGAAAACATCTCCCATCTCCTCAACTTGGATCAGGAATATCCATCGCCCGCGATCGTCGCCGACAACGTTCTCGAAAAAAATTGGAATGCGGCCTGCGAGCAAGCGTCTAAAGATCCGGAGAGATTTTGGGCCGCATACGCGCGCCGCTTTGAATGGTCACAGCCGTGGGATCGGGTTCTCGACTGGGACGGGGTGCACCACAAATGGTTCACCGGTGCGAAGACCAATATCACCATCAACGCTCTCGATCGTCACGCTAACTCCGAGCGTGCGAATCGTGCCGCATTCATCTGGCTTGGCGAAGATGGCGCGGAACGCATCGTCACCTATCGTCAGCTCTATCGCCTCGTCTGCCGTTTCGCCAACGGCCTGAAATCGCTCGGCGTGGTTAAGGGGGATCGCGTCATCATCTACATGCCTCTGACCATTGAGGGCGCCGTCGCCATGCTGGCCTGTGCTCGCATCGGCGCCATCCATTCGGTGGTTTACGCGGGACTCGGCCACACCGCGCTTCGCGACCGCATTACCGACGCGCAGGCCAAAATCGTCATCGCCGGAGACGTCGGTTATCGCCGCGGAAAGACCATTGCCCTCAAAGCCATCGTCGACGAGGCTCTCGAGACCCTCGACTGCATCGAAAAGGTGATCGTCTACTCCCGCGCGAAAACCGAAATCCGCTCCCCTCGCGAAATCGACTTCAACGATCTCCTCCAATTTCCTCCCGACTGTCCCGCCGAAGAAATGGACTCTGAAGATCCTCTTTTCCTGCTCTATACCTCGGGCTCAACCGGCAAGCCCAAGGGCGTGCTCCACGTGCACGGCGGCTACATGGTCGGCACCACCTATCATCTGGAAAGTTTCTTCGACGTCGGCGAGCGCGACGTGTTCTGGTGCACCTCCGACATCGGATGGGTGGTCGGCCACTCGTACATCGTCTATGCCCCGCTCTGCGCCGGCGTCACCACGCTCTTCCGCGAAGGTGCCATAGACTTCCCCGATCCCGGCACTGCCTGGGAAATCGTCGAGCGCTACGGCGTGACCAAGATGTTTACCGCGCCCACCGCTCTCCGCATGTTCATGCGCTATGGCGAAAGCTATCCCGCCGCGCACGATCTCACGACACTGCGAGTCATCGCCTGCGCCGGCGAGCCGCTGAATCCCGAAGCCTGGCGCTGGGCGCAAACCCATCTCGCCGGCGACGGCAAATGGGGATACGTCATCGACAACTGGTGGCAAACGGAACTCGGCGGACCTACTCTGGGCACCCCGCCCTCCATGGCCATGCGTCCGGGCAAAGTGGGCATCGCGGTACCGGGGGCCGAGGCCGACGTCCTCGATGAGGATGGCAAGTCCGCGCCTCCCGGTGTTGGAGGACGTCTCGTCCTCAAGCGCCCTTTCCCCTGCATGCTGCGCACGGTGTGGCGCGATCCCGCTCGCTACGAGCGAGACTGGAAGTTCTTCCCGGGCTGCTACGTCACGGGAGATGTGGCCATGAAAGACAAAGACGGATACATCGCGATCCTTGGCCGCTCGGATGACGTTCTCAACGTCGCCGGACATCGCATCGGCACCGCTGAAGTCGAGAGCGCGTTGGTTTCTCATCCAGCCGTGGCGGAAGCGGCCGCGATCGGTGTTCCCGATGCTCTCAAAGGAGAAGCCATCAAGGCGTTCGTGCAAGTCCGCGCCGGTCACGTTCCCTCCGACGCACTGGCCGCTGCTCTGATCGATCACGTGAGACGAGAACTGGGCCCCATCGCGACGCCGTCGAGCCTGGAATTCGTAGCCAGCTTGCCCAAAACGCGGAGCGGCAAAATCCTCCGCCGTTTCCTCAAGGCCAAAGAAGCTGGCGTCGACGCCGGAGACGTCAGCACCATGGAAGGCTAAATCGCTCGTGGAGGGACGGACGCGTTCGTCCGTCCCCGCGAAGCCGAAGGCGAGCGGTGCGGGATGCGATGAAGCGGGTGTCTCATTCGAACGCCGCGCATATTGCCGACGCTAGAGCCTGCCTGAGCGAAGCCGAAGGCAAGCGGGTGATTTTTCGTCGCGCGTCAAAAAACAAAAGGCGCCCCGCCAGGGACGCCCAAGACTCAATGACTGAATGCCTCAATCACTCAATCCCCACTAGAAATCAATCCTTGAAACTTTGAAACTACCTTGAAACCTGTCCCTGCTACACCTTGGCCGACTTCGCCATCCTTCCGCCCATCGCTCCCAATTCTGCCATTGACGGCACCGACTCCGGCTCCGTCACTTTCTTTTCCGGCATCGCCGCACCCTTGAAGGCCTCGACCAACATCTCAATCGCCAGATCCGTATTCGGACGAATAAAAATCGTCGCGGCCAGCGTCCCGTTGCGCACCCAGGCTTGCCCGGTCTTCGGCATACCGTCGCAGCCGGTGATCGGGATCTTCATCCACCGCGCCCGCTCGCTCTCTGTAATCTCGCTGAACGCCTTCCGGGCTCCCATCGCCATGCTGTCGTCCTGCGCTCCCACCAGATCAATCCGGCTTTCCTGCGACGTCCGCAAGCGCAGCCACGAACTGACCGTCCGATACGAACTCTCTTCCGTCCAGTTCGCGCGCATCGTCTTTACCTGGATGTTCGCCGGCTTGGTCTTCATCATTCCCGTCGTTCGCTCTTTTGCCGCGGAACTGTTCGCCGGCCCCTCGATATAAAGTATCGCCCCCCCATTCGGCAGAAGCGCCGCAAATTGTTGTCCTTGAATTCTCCCTACCGTTTCGTGATCGGAACTGATCGCAAACACCGGAACCTTGAACTGACGCCGCAACTCCATGATGTAGTCGACTTCATGATTCAGCACGACCCATCCAATGCCCGCCGCCGCTGCCGCCCGTGCTACCTGCGGAAACGCGGTACCGCCCGCCGGTTCGAACATGATCGCATCCGGACGCGCCACCGACGAATCCTGCACGTAATGCAGCAACTGCTGGCTCTGTGCCAGAGCGTCGTTGTTCGCGTGAAGGATCTTTACGTCTACTCCCAGCCGGCGCCCTGCTTTTTCCGCCGCCGCAGCCTGCTCCTGCTGGTAATCGTTATCGTTATTGGTGAGCGAAACTAGAAAACTAAGGCGTTTCATGACAGGACTCGTTTCCCGAGCATTAAGGGACTCTAAGCCGGATCATAGGCCGATCCATTCTCCGAACCAATGTAACTAGGGTAACCATTGGGAAGGAAAGCCTTGGAGTTCCCTTAGCGGAGCGGGTTGAGTACCGCGGAAGAGCAAGTGGGAGTCAGAGCGGTCCTTTGAGGGCCTCGTAAGGCGCAACATGATAGGGATTTAGCCCGGGTGGTCGTCTCTTGACTTGAGCCCGGTCGGGAAGAGGCCGAAAGGAAAAACGTCTCAGGATGTCACTTCAGACATTGAATCAAGCGGAAGTCTTTCGCCTACTGTCCCGCCGCCGCGCCCTTGGCATTCCCGCCGAGAAATGACTTCAAACTCGAATCCAGAATTTCCCGGTTCTCTTCGGCCAAATCCACAAAGCGGAACGGCTGCATCCACCCTTGTGTGGCCCACATGGGAAACAGCATCTGCGCCTTGCTACGAATCGTGGTCTCGCGAATGTGAAAGATCAATTCCACTTCCAGCTTCTCGTCCAGCGGCTTTTCCAGATGAATGACTCCACCGGAGATCGAGAGCTGATGAAACGCCGCCCGCAGTGCACGCTTATTCGGCAAGCGAACCAGCACCAACACTGAGCCGCGCAACTTTACACGGAATGGGCGATCCACGACTTGTTTCTCATTCGCTGACACAACTGGCACCATCGAGTCACTCGGTTCCGACATACGCTGATGAAAGTATCGCAGCGTCCAAACTGTTGGCGAAGTTACCAAAGAACAAGACCGCGAAGTTGGATGGGAAAAGACAGATAAGAAAGCTGACTGGCGTGGAAGATGATGTGGAGAGTTTAAGAAAGATGGGCTGGAACGATTAGTGCGGGAACGGGTCGTGTGAGGACGGCCTCCTACGGCCGACGAGCGGAACGCGACGCCGCCTTACTTGCGTCCCGGATGCACTTCCGCCCCCTCGGCGAAAAGGTTGAACGGCCACGCCTGTTTCTGCGCCTTCACCATCGGTCCGCCCGCTGCCGCGGCTTTCGCCTTGTTATTAGCAACCGCCGCCACTGGATCGTCCTTCGACGCGATGCTCCAATCCTCCGGCGCGTCCGCGATTCCCCAAACATTGCCATGTGTATAAAGGGATGCCCCAATCAGAAAATATTTCCCGTCAGTCCCCAACGGCAAGCAGTTCGCCACGCGCGCCGTCACGCTGCGCCCTCCCGGAAGGTCGCTGATCATGATCGGCGTCTCCATCTGCACCGCCCGTGTGCTGCGAAAGCCGCATCCTTGCGCGCTCACAATCATCACCAGGCACTTCTCGGCAAACGGACGCATCCGGTCGAGGCTAACCACGCTGACCGGAATCTCCACCCGCAGCCGCGTACTTCGCCGAATCGCTTTCGGAGTTTGAACTTCCATGTTGAAAACCACGAATCCTGATGCGGGAACTTCCCGATCCCGGTCCCCCATTGTGGCAGATTCACAAGAGTCAGGATGGTGACAAAAGTAACTCGTGTGGCGACGGCAACCACGCCCTTCCCGCTACGCTGAAGGCGAGCGGCCCGACGTTCCGAATCTTGTTTGTGACCTATGCATGAAGGGTTCCGTCTGCTGCCAGTGACCTCACCCCTTCGCGTTCCTCTGCGCTCGTTTTATTCCCGCGCGAATCCCACGCTCCACGCTTCGCCCGTACCCTGCGCGGTCCATCGCGGCCATCGTCGCCGCGGCGACCCCTCCCGGCGTGGCCGCTTCGGCGAGCAGTTCCTCCAATTCTTCTCCACTCTGTCGCCAGTACGCGATCCCGTCGCTCAACGCATGAGCCGCCGCCGTTAAGGCGCTCTTGTGGTCCAGTCCGGCTTTTTGCGCGGCCTTGGCCAGCGTCGCGAGCGCCTGATATCCGTGTGTACACGAATAGGCTGCGGTAAGCGCATCCAACTGCTTCTCGGGAACCTCCATCACCGGGCCGACGAGAGCAAAGAGCTTTCGAACGCGGGCCCGCTCGCTCTTCGTAACCTCGAGGTGGAAGCTCACCGATGTTAGTCCTCGTCCGATTCGGCAGACCGGACTCGGCATCGCGCGCGCCCATCGCTCAGGAGGCCCCAGCCATTTCCGCAAATTCCGCAACGGAATTCCCGCCGCAAGGCTCACACACAATCGTGGCGGCTTTATACCGCTGGACGCGACTTCGTCGAGCATTTCATGCACCGACCCGGGCCGCACTGCAATGACGAGCATCTCCGCCCTCTCCACCGCAGTCCTCAGATCGCGCGCCATCTCCACGTGAGATTCGCGCCGCAGCGCGCGCAGCTTCTCCAGGTTGCGATCATAGACGACGATCGATCTTCGATCCCCCGCCAGCCGGAGCCCGGCTGCCAGCGCGCCCGTGATTCGCCCCCCACCCAGAAATGTAACCACTTCATCTGTCACTGCCGTCATACGGATTTCTGCTCGCCGTGCAAAATCGAAGGCCGTGCGTTGTTGCCTCTTCCGCCTATGTGGGGACAGCCGCCCTCGGCTGTCCGGCCGAGCGAAGCTCGGCTTGTCTCTTTCTTCACCGGCTGGCCAGCCCGCCCGCTGTCTCGCCGCCATCCATCGTAAACACATGCCCCGTCGCGAACGCCGCATCATCGGATGCCAGATACGCGAACAGCCCCGCGATCTCCTGTGGCGTAGCATGCCTTCCCAACGGAATCTTCCCATTCACTTCCGCCAGCATCGCGTCCGAATACTCCGCCCGCTGCATCGGCGTCAGCACATACCCAGGAGCCACAGCGCACGCTCGTACGCGCGGCGCCAACTCCAAGGCCATCGACCTCGTCAGCTCGATTACTCCCGCCTTGGTCGCGTTGTAGTCCGCGTAATAGGGATATCCCATGACTCCGTTCGTCGACGCCGTCTGCAAGATCACTCCACTGCCGTTCTCCCACATATGCCGCGCCGCGGTCTGCGCGACGTAAAATACTCCCGTCAGATTCACCGCGATCACGCGCTCCCACTCCTCCGGAGTGATGTCCAAAAATTTGTGCCGGATGGAAATGCCCGCATTGTTCACCAGCACATCGACTCCATCCATCAACCGGATCGCCTCCGCAAAGGCCGCTTCCACCTGCATCAGGTCGGTGACGTCGGCGATGATGGCTTCGCCCAGGTCAGGCAACTCATGCTTGATCCGTGCACCCGCTACAGCATCCCGATCCAGCACGCACACACGGGCTCCTTCTTCTAGAAACCTCGCCGCAGTCGCTGCTCCAATGCCCGATGCTCCGCCGGTAATCAGAACCCGTTTGTCCCTGAGCCCTCGCATAAAGTCTCCTGTCTGCCGAAGCGCAACTCGGCAGTTCCCAACCGCCATCCAAGATGTGAAGCTCTCTCAGGATAAGCCCTTCAGGATAACGACGGGGAAGCCCAATGGCTAGAATGAAGTAATGAAGAAAGTACGGATGGAGTTCTGCGAATCACAACTTTAGGGGAAGCGAGTGCAGTAGTGAGCCAGGAGCACGCCACCCGCTCGTATATCCTCCAGCTTCAGCGCAGCAGTGCAAACACATCACAGGTCCGCTCGATAATCTGCTGCTGATACGCCGTCGGGCTGATGAATTCAACTCCGTGCGTGAAGCCGTCACGGTTGCGGACCACGCCGCGTACCACCAATTCCGTCGAATAATATGGAAGCAGAAACTCCAAGGTGACGCTGCTGCCAGGCTCAATCGGGCGGGTTACAAACAAACGCAGTCCGCCCTTGCTGACGTCACACGCTTGCCCCGTAAAACTGGTTCGTTTTCCGTGTTCGACCAACGTGACGTTCACGTCGATTCTGACGTCATAGCGTTCCCAGCGACGCTGGTTTCTTTTCGGCATCCCGATCTCCCTTGCCGCCCTTCTCAGAAAAGCAGCGTCCCACGGTTACTTTTTCGTACTTTCCTCTCAGGGTCAATCCATTCCGCGCAATTGCGCCTGATGGCGCGTAACTAAGGTGCCATGACCTTTCGGCAATAACGATTTTGCAAACTCGCGACAGCTGCCCGCATTGTCTTTGGATTGTCCACTTTGCGCAATTGGCCGCCCGCTCACTTCGCCCGAGATGAAAGTAAACCGATTTAATAGCCTCAGCAGTAACTACCGCGTGACAAATTAATTTCTGCGTCTGGGTTCTCGTTGCTAGAATGTTGCGAGTTTTTGTTCTGGATGCGCGCCCTTACCGAAGCGCGCTCCAACCGAAGCAAGCGCGGGTACGGGGGCGTATTGATTCAGTCGGGCTCGTTGCCACACGGATTTGTCCTGCAGACCAAAGACCTGGAAGAGGCCGCCTCGCTCCTGAGCGACGCGGCGATCCCATACGCTTCTGAACTTCTGCCCGGCTCTCCGGCCTTCTCCACCAAGATCTTTCTGACTAACGCTCCTCGAATCAGCCTCTCCCGCGTCGTGACTACGGGCAGGTTGCGAGTGAAGTCTCGTTTGCCTGAGGATTCCTTCGCGATTGTCCTCGATCTAGGCAACGGACTGGGGGTGCATCGCATTGAACAAGAGAGCATCCCTGTCGATTCCGAACATGCTTTCATCCAGTCGCCGTTGCAAGAGGTGGAGGTAATCACTCCGCCAGGTTATGGCGCTCTCTTTCTTCGATTGCCACGTACCTTGCTGCACGATGAGCTCCAGCGAATGCTCGACCGCCAAGTACATGCGGACTTGGTGTTCGCTCCCGACTTCCGCCTGCGAAGCGCGGCCGGACAAAGCCTTCGGGAACTGTGCGGGGAACTGCGCCGGATTCTCTGCAGTACTGACCAGGATCGCGTAGGAGAATCCCTTGCCCTGCGCAAGCTCGAGGATGATCTCGTCGCTCTGTTGCTTCAGGCGCATCCCCACAATTACACAAGATTGCTCAACCGCCGCCACGATGCCGGATCGCGCCAGCTCCATGCCGCTGAGCAATACATGCGGGCCAACGCCCATCTGCCGCTCTCGCTCGGTGACATCTGCCACAGTGCCGGCGTCAACGCACGAACTCTGCAACACGCCTTCCGCACAAAACGCGGCTGCACGCCCATGGAATTCTTGAGGAATATTCGAATGGAAGAAGTCCGCCAGGGACTTCTGGGCCCAACCAATATGACGAGCGTCAGCGGGGAAGCCGCCCGCTGGGGCTTCCTGCATTTCGGGCGCTTCTCGCAGGAATATCGCGCCCTCTTCGGAGAACTTCCCAGCGAAACGCTGCGCAAATCCCGCAAATCAAAACTTTAGCGCCGACGCATTCGCTCGCCCCTACGCAATCAGAACTTAAAGAATCAGCAGCCTGCCGCCCGCACTCCGATCGTATGCGGCACCGCTTTCAACTGGCGCATCAACTCGTCATCACATGCGCGATTGATGTCATAGATCGCGTAGCCCAGATTGCCGCGCGTCGACAGCACCTGGCGCTCAATATTGATTTCCTGATCCGCCAGAATATCGTTGATCGCCCGCAAGATTCCCGGCACGTTGTGATGAATGTGCATCAGCCGGTACGAGCCCTCTTCGTACTCCAGATGGCACTGGGGAAAATTAACGCTCAGCGTCGAGTCGCCCGTCTTCAGATAATCCAGCAGCTTGGCCGACACGAACGAGCCGATGTTCTGCTGCGCTTCCTCCGTGCTGCCCCCGACGTGCGGCGTGAGGATCACATTCGGCAGTGCGCGCAGCGGGCTCACAAACTCGCCGCCCGATTCGGGCTCGACGGGAAACACGTCGACGGCAGCGCCTGCAACCTTGCCCGACTTCAGACACGCCGCCAGCGCGTCATGATCCACCACAAACCCGCGGCTCAGATTCAGGAAGCACGCCCCCTCTTTCATCGCCGCGAACTCTTCCTTGCCAAACAGATTTTGATTCGTCGGCTTGCCATCGACGTGCAGCGTGACCACGTCCGCGACCTCAAGCAGCTCGCGGAATGGAATGCCGCGCGCATTCCCGCGCGCCAGCACGTGCGCGCTGTCGTAGAACACCACCCGCATTCCCATGGCTTCGGCCAGATCGGACAACTGCGAGCCAATCTTTCCATAGCCCACAATCCCGAGCGTCAGGCCGCGGACCTCATGCGCGCCTGCCGCCGACTTGTTCCACACGCCCGCGTGCATCTGCGTCGACACCGCAAACGTCCGGCGTAGCAGCAGGATGACTTCGCCCATCGCCAATTCGGCCACCGAACGCGAGTTCGAGTGCGGATCGTTGAACACCGCGATGCCGCGCTCGCTCGCCGCCTTGGTATCAACCTTATCCACGCCAATGCAGAACGCGCCCACCGCGGCCAGTTTGGGTGCGGCCGCGAGCACGGCGGCGGTGATGTGAGTCTTCGAGCGCACGCCTACAATCGACGCGTCGCGGATTTTCGAGATCAACTCACGCTCGTCGAGCGCCGGCTTCAGCGATTCCACGTCGTATCCCGCGTCGCGAAATACCTGCACTGCAACCGCACTGATGTTCTCCAGCAGCAGAACTTTCAAGGACCCTCCCGAGTGACGGATGTAAGGATTATCTCAAACGCGGCGGAGGCGCCTCGCTCACGACGGCAAATCCAGATGCGCTGGCGGGTCGGAGACTTGGGGTTGTTTTTTCTTTCCGGATGGGGTCGTCGACTTGGTGGACGGGCGGGAGGATTTGGCTGGGGTCAGCGCCAAGCCGTGGGCGACCGAGGTGAACTCGTTTCCCGCGCGAATTTTTTCCGCTCCGAATCGCGTTTCGAAAATCCGCCGGACGGCGGGGACGAACGACGATCCTCCGGTGAGAAAGACGGCGTCGACATCGGCTGAACGCGCGCCGGACCGCGCCAGCAGCGCGTCAACGCAGGTGGCGATCTGATCCAGTTCTTCGGCGATCCAGCTTTCGAAGACGGAACGCTCGAGCACGGCATCGATCTCGACCGCGCCATCGTCGAACTGGAAAGTGGCCGCCGGATCGTGCGACAACTTGCATTTCACCGTCTGCACCGCGCGATGCAGGCGGAATCCGAGATCCTCTTTGATCAGGTGAATCAGGGCTTTGATCTTTTCGGGCTCGAGCGCATGGCCCTGCACGCCGCGCAGCATTTCCATGGTGTCGCGGGCTTTCAGGAACGAGAGATAGTGCCAGCGTTCGAGCTTGGCGTAGACCCAGCCAGGGACGGTGAGGATTTTATCGAGCGAGCGCATCTGCGATCCGGCGCCGAGCGCGGGGGCGACCAGATGGCGGACGATCTTGGCGTCGAAGGCATCTCCGGCGAGGCCGAGGCCGGCATTGCCCAGCAGGTCAGCGGCGGTGCGGCCGCGGCGCAGAATCGTAGGACCAACTCGCAGCAGCGAGAAGTCGCTGGTGCCGCCGCCGAAGTCTCCAATCAGAATGAGCTGGTCGCGGTCGAGCGTGGATTCGTAGTAGCGCGCGGCGGCGACGGGCTCCAGTTCAAACTCGACCGATTCGAATCCCGCGGCGTGCAGCGCTTCCGACAGGCGCTTCTCGGCATAGGCATTGTCGTCGTCTTTTTCGGCGCCGACGAATTGCACGGGGCGTCCGACGACGGCGGAGTGGATACGCAGTCCGAATTGCGCTTCGGCATTCCGGCGCAGGTCTTCGAGGATGCGGGCAATGAGCGAGACCAGCGTGTGCCGGCGTCCGAAAACTTCGGTGGTGACCAGGGTGCGGCTGCTGAGGAAGGACTTCAGCGACTGCATCAGGCGTCCAGCGCCGTCGGCGGAGAGGTAGTGCTCAATGCCCTCGGGCCCGCTCCACGACTTGAGCGTATTGGTCCCGCGCTCTTTGACTTGCTCGAGATAAAGCAGCGAGCGGTAGGAGTCGGTGGCCGTGCCGAGTTCGGAGAAGTGTGCGAGTTCGACGTGCCCCGAGCCGGTCGCCAGCGCGATCGAGCTGTTGGTGGTGCCGAAATCGATGCCGATGGTGGCGGAGGTCATGGAGGGCCGGGTCTGTCTAGGATAACCCGATTCAGGAAGCTTCCCTCGGAGGCGTGCCCCCGATTTGGGGTGCTTATGCTTCGAAAATCGCGAATCATGGGCAGCCCCTCAAACTCACCGCCGCCGAAGTTCGTATTTCCTAGATCTGAGCGCGAAGGCGCGGGGCAAGACCAAGTCGGAGATATAATGCCCCGTCCCGAGGAACTCTTCTGCGAAGGGAGAACGCCTGAATGTATCCGTATGAGGATCTCGACCCGGAGCGCTTTCAGCAATTCTGTCAAGCCTTGTTGGTTCTTGAATTCCCAAACATCCAGTGCTTTCCCGTCGGACAGCGCGACGGCGGTCGGGACGCCATCTCGAGGGTTCTTGATCCCGGAAAATCGTTCTGTGTTTTTCAGGTCAAATTTGTCCGCAATCAGTCCGCAGGGTTCGATCCGCATGAGTGGTTGGCTAGGGTCGTGAGCGAGGAGGTCCCGAAGGTTAGGTCCCTAATACCGAGAGGCGCCTCACATTTTCACTTCATTACTAACGTCCGGGGAACGGCATTCCCTGAATCCGGGTCGATCGATGAGCTGAATGCGGCACTCACGGATCTGATTCCAGTTCCATCGCAGGCATGGTGGAGGGACGACCTTGATCGACGACTGGATGCGGCATGGGATCTTAAATGGACCTACCCGGAACTCATGAGGGGGCCGGACCTGATTCGGGCAGTAGTTGAAGCGGGAGCAAAGGAGCATCACGAGCGACGTTCCGCGGCGATAAAAGCATTTCTGAGGGATCAATACGAACGCGATCAGGAGGTCCGGTTTAAGCAGGTCGAGTTGCAGAACAAGCTGTTGGACCTTTTCATTGACGTTCCAGTTTCCCCAAGGGAGCACTTCACCAACAGAAAGCAGTTAATGGCCTTTTCGCGCTCGTGGCGTTCTATTTTGCACGACAGCGCCACCCCCGCCGAACAGGAGTCTCTCTTCGAGCCACATATTAGCGCTGGTCGCGAAGAGCGGACTACAGGAGCAGCAACTTTTTTGTTGCATCCTATAACCCAGCGTCGCGTTCGGAAGGTAGTAATTGAGGGTGCGCCGGGGCAAGGGAAGTCTACGATCGGGCAATATGTATGTCAGGTGCACAGGATGCGCTTGCTCAACAAGAGCTTCGACCTCTCTCAGGTTGCCCCGCAGCATAGCGCCTCTCCGATTCGATTACCTTTTAAGATCGACCTCCGGGATCTCTCGGCCTGGCTAAACAAAATAGATCCTTTCGCAGCCGACGAGGCGGGAGGTGTTCCGGCGCAATGGAGCAAGAATCTAGAATCGTTCTTGGCGGCTCAAGTGCGGCACCATTCCGGGGGAACTGACTTCTCGGTCGACGACCTGCTTGCAGTATCCAAACTCAGTGCACTGTTGCTGGTCTTCGATGGACTCGACGAAGTGGCAGACATCTCGCGTAGGCAGGAAGTAGTCGCGGAAATCGTGAGGGCGGTGAGTCGAATAGAAGAGAACGCAGCTTCCGTTCAAGCCGTTGTGACCAGCAGACCAGCCGCTTTCGCCAATTCTCCGGGACTTCCCGAGGGTGCCTTTCATCATTTTCATTTGGACTCTGTCACCCCGCTCCTTATTCAGCAGTACGCTGATAAATGGCTAAAGGCTCGTAGACTGTACGGTCGAGAGAGCGCAGAAGTAAGACGGATCCTTAAGGAGAAGATGGACCAGCCTCACCTGCGGGACCTTGCGCGAAATCCGATGCAGCTTGCAATCTTACTGAGCCTGATCCACCGTCGCGGATCGTCACTACCGGACAAGCGAACCGCACTCTACGACAACTATATCGACCTTTTCTTTAGTAGGGAGGCTGAAAAAAGCGCGACGGTCCGAGAACACCGGGAACTCTTGATCGACTTACATCGGTACGTTGCCTGGTTGTTACACACGGAGTCCGAAAAAGGCGGGACACATACGGGAAGCATCAGCGTGGAGCGCTTGCAGCGTGTCCTGACTGAGTATTTGAAGTCCGAGGGCCACGACACGTCGCTTGTACAGGAGCTTTTCCACGGAATGGTTGAGAGGGTCATCGCGCTCGTTTCTCGTGTGCAAGGTACTCTTGAGTTCGAAGTCCAGCCGCTACGCGAATACTTTGCGGCGCGCTATCTGTACGAAACGGCGCCGTATTCTCCCCCAGGCGACGAGCGTAAGGGGACCAAACCGGACCGGTTTGACGCGATATCGCGGAACTTCTACTGGCTGAATGTTTGCCGATTTTACGCGGGCTGCTTTAGCAAGGGGGAATTGGCATCCCTGGTCGACCGCCTGCAGGATTTGGCGAAGGATGCGGATTTCGGGAGACTAAGCCACCCTCGCACCCTCGCCGCGATTTTGCTATCTGACTGGGTGTTCAGCCAATATCCGAAGTCGGTCGCTGAAGTCGTGGCACTGGCAGCCGACAGTTTAGGTCTACGCTCCATGGTGCCATCTCCCGCTCGCAGAATAGGGTCCGGGCCCGCCCTCGTCCTGCCGAAACGGAACGGTAATGAAGAACTCGTAGGAAAATGTTTCTCAATTTTGCGGTCAAATCCGCCACGGGACTTCGCGTCAGACGTTATTGAGGTGATAAAGGCTAACTCGTCTCCGGCTGAGGCTCTCGAGATGTGGAGCGGGGAGATCGAACGAGCAGCAGTCGGTAACAGGTTTAGGTGGTTCGACTATGGTTTTCACATGGGGGTCTTGGCGCTAGTTACGCCAGCCGTGTTGGAGCATTTGATGTCAGACTCACCCCTTGATCCGCAGCGGCTCGAACTCATCCATCGAGCGCGGCACTTCGGTTTCATTGAGAGTTCAGAGGAACGGATGCGGGTGGTCGCAGACCTCATCCTACTGGGAAGTATCCGAGGACGCCAGGGGCCCTCGGTTTTGGAGTTCTTCACTTTCGCACTGCAGCCTGAACGGTACATCGAACCAAACGCCCCTCGCGAGGCATCGGTCGCAGATCTCTGGGAATCTGCGACTAAGCAGTTATCGAGTGCCGACATGGGAGGGGGAGAATCGGTAACGCTGGGCAAGTGTCTGAAAGTGATTGAGACGTTCAAGCTCGTTAGCGAGAAAACGCTACTAGAGTGGTCTACGGAAATAGGTCCTTGGAATGATCTTGTCGAGAAAGTTAGGTCGCTGTTTGGGGATCGATGGCAGCTCTTCGTCTTGGCTAACGTTGCAGCCGGGATACGGTCGACAGGGGACAGCTGCACCGAGGCCCAGGATCTCTTGGATATCGACATACCTCTGTGCAGACGAGTCCGATACGCGCGGTTACGGGCTGGTACCGCTCCCTGGTGGGTTCGCCAGTTTTTGCGTGCGGCTGACATAGGCCAGCAGTGCTTCGCGGCTCTCGTCGCACTCACTTGGGCGAGCGCCAGCACGATAGACGAACTCGCTCCGGTGCTGTCTCGTATACTGGATCGGTTGCCAGAGTCCGACTGGCGAAGACTCGCCCATAGCATCCGGATAGGCGTAGTCTACGGTAGACCAGAGCGTCGCAGTAGCCAACTGCCCGCGACAATCGGCAATGGGTCGGCGCGGTTCACCACAGCTGTAGCATTGCGAGCAAACCCATCTCAGAGGCAGGCTATCTTCCAAGAGCATCTCGGGAACTATTCGGGCAAGGACGCGACAATTCTCGAGTTCTGCGCAGAGCGTGTCCTAGAGTCGACCTTCGTGAATCGGAGTGCCTCCGGTGTTAAGCTCGTTTCAAAGGCCTATCTCGCGGGCTTGCTTTTCGACAAAAGTAGATTTCACATGGGGTTCCGCCGTCTGAATCCCCCCCTGGCCAGTGAGTTGGCTGATCTCATCACGGCTAACCCGCTCAAATACCCCGGGTTTATGGTAGCTGCGGCTGAAACATCACTAAGGCAGGCCGTTTCAGGTCGCATCGTCCCAATCTCAGATGTAGCAGCCCGCGATGGATGGTTCGGCCAGCGCGGTCGGCGGAAACGAGTGGAGTCCCCGGCAGGGGCTCAGGGGCATAACCCGCGCGGCTAATGTCAGGGCAAAATAGGCGGGACGGCCGCACGCGTCCGCTCGCTTTGCTCTCCAACGCACTTCGCTCAGGATGACAAATCAAGAGCGCGAAGGGTCTTCAATCGCCCAACGACTCAATCACTCAATGACTCAATCGACTAGATGGGTCTGCCCTTGAAGAAGTAGATGAGCTCGATGATCAGGATGACGACCACCATCAGTTCGAGGATGAAGGCTCGCGACTGGTTGAATTGCTCGACCATGAATTTGTAGAGGTCTTCGGCGGTCTGGAGCTTTTCTTTGACCAGGTCTTTGTAATCGGGGACGCCGACTTTCTGGGCGCAGAGTTTGTACAGTCGCGCGGAGAACATGTCGCTCAGGAACTTGATGGCGTTGTCGGCGCGCTCGGTGAGTTCGTTCACGTCGAGCAGCACGGTGTGCAGCTTGGCGGCGGCGCGGGCGGTGCGCCATCGCGACCAGAGCCCAGTGCCTCCGGCTTCGAGAAAGTCGTAGACGTTTTCCAGTTCGCGCGTCATGAGCTCGTCGTAGTGGCGGAACTCGAGCAGCTGCGAGTTGGCGTATTGCAGAAGCTGGATCGCGGTCTCGGCTCCGGCGGCGGTGTCGTAGATGAAGGCGGCATTCCATCCGATGACCGCGAGATCGTTCGGATAGTACGAGATGCGGGACTGGAGAATCTCCTGGCGTTCGCCCTCGGAGAGCGTGGCCATCTCTCCGCGGACAACCTGGGCGATCTGATCGCGGCTGGCGGCGAGCAGTTCGTCGGCCGTGGGAGCGCCATCGATCTCGCGCACGTGGAAGATGAAGTAATCCTCTTGCAGGAAGTCAGCTCCGCCTTCCTGAGTGGCGTAGGGCTTGATCAGCGCCGGCGCGGCGCGCTCAAGCTTCTGGCGCACGATGCGCAGGGCGAGCTTTTCGAAGTTGGTGTCGGAGGTCCAGCGGCAGGAGAGTTCGACGAGGGTATCCCAGCCACCGGAAAACGGCAGGGAGAACTCAAGGCTGACGACGCCGTAATCGTAGTACTTGATCTCACCGGCAAGGCGCTCGCCGGATTCGAGGATCAGCGGCTCGAGCGTTTCTTCGACCGGAGGCCGCTGGTATCGAACATAGGATGGGGCCTTTTTGAAGCTGGCCTCGGCCGTGCGCGCCCCAAAAATGTTGCGGAGGACGTCGAGGCGGATCTCTTCGCAGACGTCGAACTGGATCAACACCAGGACGGCGCCGCGAAGCGGGCCCTCAGCCTTGGGGGATGGCTGGACCTGAGTCGACGGGGCTAGGGCCAAGTCGGTGCTAACCATGGTTGTGAGTTCGCGGTCCATTTTGAGTTCGAGGCGTGAGACGAAGCGCATGCAGAATATACTGTGGATATTATCTCAGGAGGAGCAAGGAATGGGATAGGAACGGTTAAACCATTGATATGAGAAGGTTATGGCGTCTCTTTCGCCCCTTCGGGGCTGTTCGGCTCCCGGCCTCCTACCCACGGCTTGCGCCGTGGGCTGCATTCTTTCGCCGCTTCGCGGCTGGGAGCGAGGTGCTTCGGTCTTGTGCGGCGGCCGCCGCAAGGGAATCGCGACTCCTGGAGCGTGGAAGGCCTAGCGATTATCGCTTACGAGCTCGCGGCCCATACCAGCAGGCTGCCGGCCGCTACGGCTCCTAAGCCGAGGGCGGCGCGCTTCATCGAGGCGGTGATTTCCTGCTCACGCTCGCGGACCGATTGCGATTCGGGGTACGGATTATCCCGGTCCAAGGCAGAGGGCTGGAGAGCCATCTGCAGGACTTCGGCAAGATGCAGGGCGTGACGGCCGGTGCCCTGGGCGATCTGCTCGCGGCAGCTGAAGCCGTCGGCAATGATGAGCCAGTCGTCGGGGGCGCGGCGGACGGCGGGTAGGAGTTCGAGTTCGCCGATGGCGGCGGAGATTTCGTAATGCTGGTCGTGGAAGCCGAAGGATCCGGCCATCCCGCAGCATCCGGGAGCGGGCGACGTGAAGTCGATTCCGAGGCGGCGGAGCAGCGATTCCTCGTCGGTCATCTTCATGATCGACTTGTGATGGCAGTGGCCGTGGAGCAGAGCTTTGCGCGGAAGTTGCGGCAGAGGAGCATTGCCGGAGTTTCGTTCCAGGAACTCACTGAGCAGGAAGGTCTGCTTGCTCAGGGCCTGGGCACGGGCGTCGTTGGGGAAGAGGTTGGTGAGTTCATCGCGGAAGACAGCGACGCAGGAGGGTTCGAGTCCAACCACGGGGATTCCGGCTTCGATTTCAGGGGCGAGTTCGTCGAGGATTTGGAGCAGCAAGGCTTGCGCACGGTCGAGCATGCCGAAGTCGTAGAGGGGGCGTCCACAGCAGAGGTTGGCCTGGGGGACGATGACGCGGTATCCGGCGGTCTCGAGGACCTCGACAGCGGCGCGGGCGGTGGCGGGGAGGAAGTAGTTGTTGAAGGTGTCGGCCCAGAGAAGGACGGGCGGGGCGTACGGCGTCGGGGGCTAAAGCCCCAGTATCTTCTTCTCGCTGACGCGGCCCTGAAGCGGCGCTCTTCCACAGTTGCTCGGGAATGTCGTTGGACTGCACGCGGCCCCACGCTCGCTCCGCTTCGCGGGGCGGCCGAATGCGTCCGCCCCTACACGAGCCTGTGCGATAGAACCATTGTTTGAAGGTTTCCGGGGCGAAGGGCGGGATCGAGCGCTGGCGCGGGATGCCTGCGACTTTCTTTGCAATATCGCGCAGGAAAGGGAGTTGCGTGGTGAGATTCACCACTCCGGGAGCGATGGAAGCGAGGCGCGCCCAGAAGTCGATGTTGCCGAAGGCATAAGCACTGAGCGGGCGCAGGCGGCCTTCGTAATAGTGCGAGAGGAATTCGGCTTTGTAGGTGGCTACGTCGACGCCGACGGGGCAGTCGCTCTTGCATCCTTTGCAGGCGAGGCAGAGATCGAGCGATTCTTTCACTTCCGGACTGCGCCATCCGTCGCGAATGACTTCCCCTTGCGTCATTTCCCACAAGAGGTGAGCGCGGCCGCGCGTGGAATGTTCTTCTTCGTGAGTCGCGCGCCAGCTGGGGCACATGACGCCGCCTTCTTCGCGGCGGCATTTGCCGACTCCGACGCAGCGCAGGGCGGCGTGCGAAAGGCTGCCGTGATCGAGAGGAAACTGGAAACGGGTCTCGGGATCCCAAGGAGCATAGTTCGGACCAAGGCGGAGGTTGGCGTCGAGCTTGTTGGGACCGCGGTCCGAAGGTCCGATGAGCTTGCCCGGGTTCATCTTCCAGTCGGGATCCCATGCGGTTTTGAATTTGCGGAAAGCCTCCATGAGTTCGGGGCCGAACATTTTGGGGAGGAGTTCGCCACGAGCTTGCCCGTCGCCGTGTTCGCCGGAGAGCGATCCGCCATAACTAACGACGAGGTCGGCAGCCTCTTCGACGAACTTGCGGAACTTGGCGATTCCGTCTTTCGATTGCAGGTCGAAATTGAGGCGGGTGTGCACGCAGGCGTGGCCGAAGTGTCCGTAGAGCGAGCCTTTGTAATTGAAGTCGGCCATCATCTTGCGAAGGTCGCGAAGATAGGAACCGAGCTTTTCGGGGGAGACGGCGGCGTCTTCCCAGCCTTCCCAATTCAGAGGCTCGCCGGGAACGTGGGAAGTTGCGCCGAGACTGGACTCGCGCACTTCCCAGACGCGCTTGGCTTGCGCGCCGGAATAAAGCTGTACGTTGGGCGGAGTCGAGCTGTGGCTGAGGGCGTCGATGAGACGCAGGGCTTGCGACTCGGCTTCGGACAGGGTGTGGCCACCGAATTCGACCATCAGCCATCCGCCACCTTCGGGAAGCAGAGACAAGCCTTCGGAGTTGATGCCCTTCACGCGCTCGTAGTAGACGAGAAGATCGTCGAAGCCTTCGAGACCGATGGGATGGTGCTCCAGGATCTCGGGGACGTGGTCGGCGCACTGATAGATATCGGGATACGCGATGACCAGCAGCACTCGCTGTGGCGGACTTTCGACCAAGCGGCAGGTGGCTTCGAGGACCGTGGCGCAAGTGCCCTCGGTGCCGACGAGAGCACGGGCAATATGAAAACCGTTTTCGGGGAGAAGGTAGTTCAGATTGTAGCCGGAGACGCGGCGAGGGATGTTGGGGAATTGGCGGCGGATCAGGTCGCCGTATTGGTCGGCGATTTGTTTCAGTGATGTGTGCAGTTTAGCGGCGCGGGTTTGGGCGGCATCGGGGAATGCGCTGCGGCCCGATGAACCTGGGCCGCTCGGACGGGCGAATGCGTCCGTCCCCACATGGTCTCTACCATCCTCCCATGGTTCAATTTCGTTCGCACCGACTCTCAGACGCGTGCCGTCGTAAAGGACTACATCGAGGGCCTCGATGTTGTCGTCGGTTTTGCCGGCCATGACGGAGTGGACGCCGCAGGAGTTGTTGCCGATCATGCCGCCGATGGTGCAGCGGTCGTGGCTGGCGGGATCGGGAGCAAAGGTTAGGTGGTATTTTTCGGCGGCGTTGCGAAGATGGTCGAGTACGACTCCGGGCTGGACCCGGGCGATGCGGCGGGCAGGATCGATCTCGAGAATCTTTCCCATGTACTTGGTGAAATCGAGGACGACGGCGACGTTGCAGCATTGTCCGGCGAGCGATGTTCCGCCGCCGCGGCACAGAACCGGAGTGGCGAATTCGCGGCAGGTGGCAATGGCGGCGAGAACGTCCTCGGCATCATGGGGAAGAACGACGCCGATCGGAACCTGGCGGTAGTTGGAGCCGTCGGTCGAGTACAGGGCACGACTGCTGGGATCGAAGCGGACTTCGCCACGAAGTTGCGAGCGCAGGGCTCCGGCCAGTCCCGAAGCATCGGTCGTCGAGGAGTTCGGGGCTGGCGAGGGCGCAGAGATGTCGTCGGGCATGGGCCGAAATTCTTAGTTGTTCGCCTTCTTGGTGACGTTGCTGATTTGCACTTTCGTCCCATCGCTGCTGGATTGAACGTTAACCGTGATCATATTTTTTTGGTCGTTAGAGACGAAGTTGCAATGGTTGGAATCGCTGGAGGACGTCATGGCATTCGCGAAACGTGACCGGTAAAAGTCGCAGACTTTGTCGAGGGAGTCGCTGCTCGTGAAGCTGGCAGTGACGGTGTGAATGCTGCCGAAGGTGACAGTGGCAGTTCCGTTCTTCTGGAGTTCGGCTCCCGGATAGATGTCAACACCGAGATCCTTGGCGACCTTGGCGGGATCGCTGGAAGTCTCGATGTTGCCGAAGGGGGATTCCACCTTCACGCTGTCGCCGTTCTGGGACACGTGAGCGCTCTTGGCGATGCGATGAACAACGATACCGCAGGTGACCATACCGAGAATTCCAATGAAGACGATTACCGCGACGATGATGAGAATAATCTTGAGGGCACTGCTGCTGCCTCCGCTGCTGGGGGCTGCAGGCGGGACCGGGCGTGGAGCGGAAATGGGAGTTCCGGGGGCAGCCGCTACACCGGTGGCAGCGCCGCATTTGTTGCAGAATTTTGTGCCATCGTTGAGGCTAGCGCCGCAAGAATTGCAGAATGCCATAAGTCACCTCGAGGCCATCTGAGATTTCAGCTCGACGCGCGAGTATACCGCAAAAATTGAAGTACGAAGCAGATTCCCGCAGCGGCTGAACGACGCGGCTTGAATCCGCAGGCGGAGGTTCGCTCTGCAGACGGCCGCGAGCGCTGTCCGTCGCATGAATTTCCCACACATGAACGTCTCTCGGAACTAACTCCAGCCGCGGGTGCCGTAGTCTGCCATGGAGAGGACCATTAGGAGCAAAAGGAAGAAGACAGTAGAGATGACAACCAGCTTCAACAATTTTTCGCCGGCGCCTTTGAGGTGCATAAAAAACAATACGACCAGCAGAGCCTTGGTGGTGGCGATGATCAGTGCGACGGCGGCGTTGTAACTACCGAGATCCAGCTTGGCGACCTCGTAAGTGAGGAAGGTGCCGAGAAGAAGAGCGCCCCAGACGGCAAAGTAGGTGGGGAGCGGCGATTTGGAGTGGCCGGTGGAATGGTCAGACATGGAAAGCCTCGGTGCGGTAGCGATTGAGATCCTTCGCTCCGCCTGAAACGCGGCTCCGCTCAGGATGGCGTCGAATTAGATCTCTTGTGAACTTCAAACTCATCCGCCTTATTTGTGCCGGTCGATCAAATAGAGCAAAGGAAACAGGTAAATCCACACGATGTCGACGAAGTGCCAGTAGAGGCCGCCGATTTCGAGTGGCGTGTCATATTCGGGGGTGAACCGGCCTTTCCATGCCATCCAGAAAAGCCAGGTAAAAATACCGAGGCCGATAATCATATGCAGGGCGTGCAGCCCGGTCATGATGAAGTACAGCGCGAAGAAAATTTCGGCGTGCTTCGGGATTGGCGTACTGACCGGGATGGCCGGGGATTTCCGACGTGATCGAAGCTGAAAGACGCGCCGGGAACATGGTGCTCATCGAAATTTGTCTGTGATACTCGATCCCCTTGATCCCTAGAAAAACGCACACCGAAGATCATGGTGAGAGCGAGCATGAGAAGCAGCAAGTCCGCGACGCGAAGTTTGCGCGGCCCAGATGGCGAGCACGACGGTCAAACTGCTGCAGATCAGGACGGCTGTGTTGATTCCGCCAAGACGAGCATCGATGGATGTGCTGGCGGCGGCGAAATCGCCGAAGTACCAGCCGCGATAGATCAAGTACGCGCAGAAGAGGCCACCGAAAAACATGACTTCAGTGGCGAGGAAGATCCACATGCCGAAGTTGGAGGAGTCTTTCTGCTGCTCGGCGGTGGCGAAGTGGTGCAACAGGGCCGGATTGTGCGCGGCGCCGTGAGCTTCCCCGTGGACGTTTCCGTGAACGGCTGTGGAACTATCGTGCAACGGGAACCTCCTCTTTGTGAGGCGCGTCCAACTCATCGTAGTTGTAGGCTTCCCAAGTCACAACCGGCTCGTGGTCAAAGTTGAACGTCGTGGGCGGAGATTGAGTCTGCCACTCCAGGCCGGCCGCATTCCACGGATTGTCCGGCGCGGGCTTGCCATAACGCATCGACCACAGGAAATAGATCATCGGGAGCAAATAACCAATGCCAAGCACGGTCGCGCCGGCGGTCGAGAGCACATTCAGCACCTGGAACTCCGGCGGATACTGATAGTAGCGGCGCGGCATGCCGAGGTAGCCGAGAATGAACTGCGGGAAGAACGTCAGGTTAAAACCGATGAATACGATGAGGGCAGCGAGACGAGCCCAGCCCTCGGGGTAGAGCTTGCCGGAAATTTTCGGCCACCAGAAATGCATGCCGCCGAGATATCCCATCAGCGCCCCGCCGACCATGATGTAGTGGAAGTGCGCGATGACGAAATAGGTGTCATGGACGTGCATGTCAATACCGAGACAGGCGAGGAAGAGGCCCGTCAATCCGCCGATGGTAAACAGCCCGAGAAATCCGAAGGCGTAAAGCATGGGTGCGTCGTAGCGGATCGAACCCTTATAGAGCGTGGCCGTCCAGTTGAAAACCTTGACGGCAGAAGGCACGGCTACGGCATAGCTCAGTATCGAAAATACGAGAGCGGCATAGACGGAAATTCCGGCGACGAACATGTGGTGCGCCCAGACCAGGAATCCGAAGACGGCAATCGCGATCGACGAGAACGCAACGAAGCCGTATCCGAAGATGCGCTTGCGCGAAAAGCAGGCGATGATTTCGGTGACGACACCCATCGACGGCAGAATCATGATGTAGACGGCAGGATGGGAATAGAACCAGAACAGGTGCTGGAACAGAAGCGGATCGCCGCCCAGTTTGGGATCGAAGATGCCGAGATGCAAGGCACGTTCGGCGACGACCAGAACGAGAGTGATCGCGACGACGGGGGTCCCGAGAACCTGGATAATACTGGTGGCGTAATGTGCCCAAATGAACAGAGGCAGGCGCGACCAGGTCATGCCGGGCGCGCGCATGCGGTGGATAGTGACGATGAAGTTCAGTCCGGTGAGAATGGAGGAGAATCCGGCGACAAAAATCGCGAGTCCGGCTTCGATCACCTTGGTATTGCTGAAGGCGGTGCTGAAGGGAACGTAGAAGGTCCAGCCGGTATCGACGCCGCCGGTGAGCATGCAGTGCAGCATCATGAGCCCGCCGATGATGTAGAGATACCAACTGAGCAGGTTGATGCGCGGGAAGGCCAGATCTTTGGCGCCGATCATCATGGGCACCAGGAAGTTGCCAAGCACGGCGGGAATCGAGGGGATGAGAAAGAAGAAGACCATCACCTGGCCGTGCTGGGTAAAGAGCTTGTTGTAGGTGTCGGCCTGGACGAGGTCGCCGGCGGGAGTGAGCAACTCGAGACGGATGAGCAAGGCGAAGAATCCGCCGATGAAAAAGAAGAAGGTGATCGAGAGCAGGTAGAGCAGGGCGATCCGCTTGTGGTCGGTGGTGAAGAGCCACGAGCCGACACCGTACTCCTTGTTGAGATAGTTCTCGCGCTCTACGGGTTGAACGGTTGCGGTTGCCATACTCATTGCACCTGACTTCCCTGGCTTGGGCCCTTGGGGGCTTCGCCTTGCGGCAACGCCATGACGACGTTGATCTTTGCCCCGGCCGGAACGGGCTGCGAAAGCGATTTCACATATGCCACCAGTGCGTTCAGTTGTTCTTCACTGACTAATCCCTGGAAAGTGGGCATGACGGGCTTGAAACCCTTCACGATTTTCGCCCCGGGATCGAGGATCGATTCGCGAATGTAATTTTCGTCTGCCGTGACGATACGTCCGTCTTCAAGTTGCACAGGCTTGCCGAAAACTCCTATGAGATTCGGGCCCCGGCCCTGAGAGTCGGTACGGTGACAGGTGACGCAGCCGAGTTCGGCAAAGATCTTTTCTCCAGTGGCGGAGAGCGGTCCAGTCGAGCCACCACTCATCCAGGCTTCGTACTGCGCGGGTTCCTGCACGATGATCGAGCCGATCATGCCCGAGTGCTGGGTGCCGCAATATTGGGTGCAGAAAAGATGATAGGTGCCCGGTTTAGTGGCGCGGAACCACGCGACCGTATAGCGACCTGGCAGCACGTCCTGCTTCATGCGGAATGCAGGGACAAAGAAGCTGTGGATGACGTCCTGCGATGTCATGATCAGCTTGACGTCGCGGCCGACGGGGACATGCAGTTCGTTAATCTCTCGCTGGCCCTCGGCGTGTTCCAGCTTCCACATCCATTGCTTCGCGACGACGTAAACTTCCGTCGAGTCCCGCGGAGGTGTGCGGCTTTTGAAGTAAACAAAGGCGCCCCAAGCGAAGATTGCCATGAAGACGAACAGCGGAATGATCGACCAGGTTAATTCGAGGGGGGTGGAACCTTCGATCTGCTCTGCGAGCACACCGCGCCGTCGGCGGTAGCGCGCAGAAAAGTAGATGACCGCGGTAAAGATGAGTGCCGTCATCAATCCCGAGACGATGAGCAGGAAGATGAACAGGGCATCGACGTTTCCCGCCGCGGTGGAGGCCCGATCGGGCCATAATGGAAAATTATCGAACATATTTCGTGTGACTCAGTGTTGCCTGCCCCGATTTATCCGGATCCCAGCCACTGCGCGGGGCGATGCGCTCCAGACGTAGGAGAACCAGGATAAGGCCGGCAAGAAACAGAATCGTAACCCCGCCTCCGAGCTTCAGGATATTGCTCACGATCGCGCCGTATTTTCCGGTGGCGGGATCGTAGTGATAGCAGTAGAGCAGCACCGCATCGACAGCGTTGCCGATCTTGCCCTGCGAGGCTTCGACCAGTCCCATGCGCAGATCTTTTGGCGGAAAATCCACGCCATAGAAGTAACGCGAAATGCGGCCTTGCGGCGTCAGCACCATAATGGCGGTGGCGTGCGCATATTGATTGTGAGCTTCGTCGTACTGATACTGGAAGCCGACGGCCTTGGTTAGCGCGTTGATGGAGTCGGCAGGGCCCGTCAGAAAGTGCCAGCCTGCGGCGGCGCCGGGGCGTCCGTAACGCTTGAGGTATTCGGCCTTCTTGGCCGCGGCGATTTGAGGCGTTTCTTTGGGATTGAAGCTGACCGTGACGACCTCGAATTCGTCGCCCACGTTGAACTTAATCATCTTCATGGAGCCGCTCAACCCGGCCAGGGCTTCGCCGCAGAGCATGGTGCAGTTGTAGTAGACGAGGTTAAGAATTAACGGCTTCTTGCCGAAGTAGTCACCAAGCTTGACGGGCCGGCCGGTGTCGTCTGTGAAGGCGAGATCCGCGGGAACCTGGGCGTCGAGGTGCTGCTCGATACCGACGTTCTGCAAGTACGGCGGGCGGACGTTGGCCGGAGGCGACATGATGCCGGTGGTCATGGCCTGGCCGAACGCGGCAGCCGTGAGGATTACTAGCGACAGCAGAATACTCGCGGGACGCGTTCCGGCGGCGCCGACGGAGTGCACTGTCGAGCCCCGCTCGACCGGACAGCCGCGGGCGGCTGCCCCCACATGGCTCGTTGTGGACATCGAATTTTGATTCCGACTGCTCACTTCTTGCTTCCCTTCCTCCCCGGCTGCGACTTCTGACGTTGCGATTGCGGCTGCGGCGCGGCTGCGGGTCCGGTGGCTTCTACGCGCGTGGGCAAGCCCCGCTGGGCGATCAGGTCCATAGCGCGATCGATCGGGATACGAACCGTGCCGGCATTCTTGTCGGTGTAATCGTAGGTGCTGAGTATGTCTTCTTCACGGAGGCGGATTTTGTTCAGTTCGGTGCGCTCGTTCGTCTCCAATTGAGGGGCAGGGAAATTCTTTTCCAGGTACTTCTCGTAGTCGGCGCCCGTAGAATCGGTTTTGTAGTCGGGCGGCAAGTGGCGCGTATCTTTCTCGGCGTTGGTGACCAGCGGGCTCACGGGAGCTTGCTCGGCTTCGTTGCGCTTTTCAAGGAAAGCATACAAGCCCATCACGATGAAATAGACGAGCAAGCCGGCGACGGCGAGGCCAGCAAGGAAATAAAGGACGCCGGCAACGCCGATGTCCTGGCGCTCGTAGTCGCCGTGGCCGTTGGAATTCGCGGGATTGGGGTGGTTACTCATGCGTTATCCGGAACTCCGAGTTGGTGATGAGGATGCACTTCAAGCACCTCCCCGGCAGACGGATCATAGGCCGGAAGGAGCGGAAGCGCAGCGAGATTACGGAAGAAGTACCACAGCCAGAATCCGCCAATGGCTATGGGCACAACAATGTCCGCGATAGTGACGCTGAAAGTCCTGGAAAAATTCGGCTCGATTACCCAGAACAAATCGACGTAGCGCATCAGCATCATCCACACAGCGAGCCAGACCAACTTGCGGATGTCGCGCTTGAAAGGCCGCGACAAAAGCATCGCGAAGGGGATGGCGAAGTGGAAGAAGACGAGGAAGAGACCAACGCATCCCCATCCGCCGTTCAAACGCCGCAGATAATAGGTGATTTCGGTAGGCAGGTTGCCGGCCCAGATGATGAGCCACTGCGAGAAGTTGAAATAGGCCCAGACCATGATGAAGGCGAGCATCCACTTCCCGTGGTCGTGGACGAAATCGGGCTTCAACATCTCCGACATCGGCTTGTAGTTGTAGAGAATGCGCTCGACAACCACGGCAAAACACATGGCGGCCAGCACTTCACCAATCAGGATGACGAGACCGAAGATGGTGGAAATCCAGCTGGGGTCGAGCGACATAACCCAGTCAATGGCGGCGAAAGAAATCGTGAACCCATAAAGAATCAGGCCGGGTCCAGCGACGGCTTTGAAACGCTCCGTATTATCCGGGGCACCGGCGCGATCGGTTTGTTTCGACCAGTGTGAGAGCAGATACGAGAGAAGATTCCAGATCGCGAAGTAAATAATGGCACGGATAATGAAGCCGTTGGTCGTGAGATAGGTTTTGGTGATGTCCTGGAGATGCTCTCTCAAGTGCTTGTCGGCGATTTGATCCAGAGGCTTGGCCCAGATGTAGACCTGGTGCTGCAAGACCGCGACGATCATTGGGATGAACAGGATCGCCAGCAGTGGCACCGTACGCATGGCGGCGCCGAGGATGCGGCGGATGACCATGCCCCAGCCACCGCCGGTGAGATGGCGAATCATGAGAATCGCCATCGAACCCAGGGCAACGCCGAGCCAGCACAGGAAGCCGAGCAGGTAGGCGCGAAAGAATTCCTCGCGGCCGTTCGGAGTGACGAATGCCACAACGACGGCGATCACGGCGAACACGACGCCGACAATCAACGACCGCTGCCCGATGGTTTTCACCACCGGCGGGGCCGTGAGATCGAGATGGGGCGCCGCGCTCATTGTTCCTTTTCCTTCGATTCAGATTTGGTGTCGGGCATGACGATCGGCGCGGTGGCTCCGGAACCGGGCTCACGGAAGTTCGGCGGCGCCGAGGGAATCTGCTGATCCTTGGGCACATCGGCCATGGTCGCATTCTGACTCAACTGCAGAGCGCGCACGTAGGCCACGATGTCCCAGCGATCCTGCGGCGGAATCTGCGAGGCATAGTCGGGCATGATTCCGAAGCCTTCGGTGATGACGTCGAAGAAATATCCGACGGGAGCCTTTTGCAAGCGCACGATGTGGAACGACGGAGGCTTGCGGGCGAATCCGCGGGAGGGAACGAACCCGTTGCCGTCGCCGACGCGCGAATGGCACGGGGCACAGAAGATGTTGAAACGCTCCTGGCCGCGAGCCAGAACTTCTTTGGTCACGGGAAAGGGCATCGCCTCGCCGGGATTGTTGCCGATCTTGCCGGTATAAAAATAGGCGTCTTCGTGCAACTGGCCGCGGGCGACCGTGCCTTCGACCGGGGGCCGGGCGGAGCGATGGTCGGAATAGAAATCGCTACGCGAAAGGGGATTCTCACGAGGCTGCACGTGCATGTCGATGCGGCAGGCGGAGGTGAGGGTGATCAACATCAGGAGAGCTGCAGCGGAAAGCGCAGTCGAGCGTTGTTCGACTGGACGGACGAATGCGTCCGTCCCCACATGGACACTGCCACCGCTGCCTTTCGAAAATCGCCGAACGGTGCTCATTTAGCTTGGCACCTCCTCGACGGAGCGCGGGGAAAGCGCTTCGAGGAATCGGCGTGTGCTGACTGGCTCGTACTTCTTATCGGACGAGAATACGATCAGGAAAAAGCGATCTTTCGATGCCGATGAAAAACGGGGTACGTTGAAAACCGGGTGATACGGCATGGGCAGGCCGTTGAGGGCGAGCATGCCAAAGACCGCCGAGATCCCGGCGAAAAGAATCGTCATTTCAAAAGTAATGACAATAAAGGCCGGCCACGAATGGTATGGCTTGCCGCCGATGTTGAGCGGGTAGTCGACGGCCGACATCCAGTACTGCATCAGGTAGCCCGTGGTGCCGCCGATGATGCCGCCGATCAGCACAACCAAGGGAACTTCGTCGTGATGGAATCCGATTTCTTCAGCCAGGCCTTCGATAGGAAACGGGCTGTAGGCGTCGATCTTCTTGTAGCCGGCCTCGTGCGTCTTCTTGGCGGCGTCGACCAGAGCCTGAGCCGAATCGAACTCGGCCATGATGCCGTAGATGGGATCGCGCTTGGCCATTATTCTTTCACCTCCGATTCAGGCAGGAGGGTGCGCATTTCGAAGATCGAAATCGCCGGCAGAATGCGCAGGAACAGGAACATGAGCATGAGGAACATGCCGAGGGTGCCGATATACGTCATCCAGTCCCAGCGCGTCGGGTAATACATGCCCCACGAGGAATTCAGGAAGTCCCGACTCAGGCTGACGACTACGATGATAAAGCGCTCCAGCCACATGCCGACGAGGATCACGCCGGAGATGAAGAACAGGGCAACTGGACTGGTTCGCAGTTTCTTGATCCAGAGCAGTTGCGGAATAAAAATGTTGCAGGCCAGCAGCATGTAATAGGGAACGGCGTAAGGGCCGTGCAAGCGGTTCCAGAGCGTGAAGGCATCGTAGCGATCGCCGCCATACCACCCCATGAACGCTTCAATACCGTATCCGTACGCGACGATGAGGCCAGTGGCCAGCATGACCTTCGCCGAGTTCTGCAAGTGACGCTCGGTGATGAAATCTTCCAGGCCGTAAATTTTGCGGATGGGGATGGCCAGCATCAGCACCATGGCGAAGCCGGAATAGATGGCGCCAGCGACGAAGTAGGGCGGGAAGATGGTGGTGTGCCATCCGGGGACAATGCCGACCGCGAAATCGAAGCTGACGACGGTGTGGACGGAGAGCACGAGCGGCGTGGCTAGCCCGGCGAGGAGCAGGTACGCGGTCTCGTAGCGATGCCAGTGGCGGGCGGATCCGCGCCATCCGAACGAAAGCATGCCGTAGACGATTTTCAGCGCCTTGTTGTCGGTGCGATCGCGCAGCGTGGCGAGATCGGGGATCAGTCCGATGAACCAGAACAGGGCGGAAATGGTGGCATAGGTCGAGACGGCAAAAACGTCCCACATCAGTGGGCTGCGGAATTGCGGCCATACCCGCATGGTGTTGGGATAGGGAAAGAGCCAGTAGGCGAGCCAGGGGCGGCCGACGTGAATGGCGGGGAAAATTCCGGCGCAGGCCACGGCGAACAGCGTCATGGCTTCGGCGAAACGGTTGATGGAATTGCGCCACGATTGACGCAGCAATAAGAGGATGGCGGAAATCAGTGTGCCGGCGTGACCGATGCCGATCCACCAGACGAAGTTAACGATGGCGAAGCCCCATCCGATGGGGATGGTGACGCCCCAGATGCCGATGCCCTTGAGGACGAGGTATCCGATGGCAAACAGCATCATCATCGTCAGCATGAAGCAGACGCCGAAACCGATGAACCATCCGTTGGACGCAGGACGTGTCAGCACAATGGCGCTGATTTTTTCCGTGACCGTGCCGAAAGTGTGGCCCGGTTCGATCACGGGAGCGCGATCGAGGTCGGTCGACGATTTGTATTGCTCAGGCATCTGGCTTGCGAAATCCCTCACGGGCTAAAGCCCAAATCTCTTTTGCGACTTACGCGGCCCTAAAGGGCCGCTCTTCCACAGTTGCTCTAACAGCCAAGTTGATGACGCTTGGCTGAGCCGGACTCTTCCAAGAAACCGCCCATCAACGTTCCACGAAACCTTCATGGCCCATTCAGAGCCCGCTATTGCCGGTTTTACCAACCCTGATCGCTGTTCGCGACCCGCGGCACCTGCGCAACCCTCGATTGCCGTCTCGCCACCCTCCGTGGCCCTATCACAATCCTCCATCGCCGTTTCACAACCCTGCTACCCGCCTTTTACGAAATCCTCCATCGCCGTGGAAGAGCGGCGCTTCAGCGCCGCGTCAGCGATGCCACGACTTCTGGGCTTTAGCCCCGGCGGTCGTTATCATCCTTCCAACTCCGGGTTCGGGTTTCTTACTTCTGCCAAATAGGTCGTGCGTGGGCGAGTGTTGAGTTCACCCAGCAGGCTGTAATTTCGCGCCTGCGCTTTTAACTTCGAAACTCTGCTGTTCGGATCGTTGATGTTGCCGAAGACGATGGCGCCTGCGGGACAGCTTTGCTGGCAGGCGGTCTGCAACTCGTCGCCGATCTTGATTTGTTTTCCTTCCCGAACCGAGGCCGTTTCGGTATCGATGCGGCGCTCGTTGATGCGCTGGATACAGTAGGTGCACTTTTCCATGACGCCGCGGCTGCGCACGCTGACGTCGGGATTCCGCATCATCTTGTATTGCGGCGTCTCCCAATCCTGGAAGAGCAGGAAGTTAAAGCGGCGCACTTTGTACGGACAGTTGTTCGAGCAATAGCGCGTGCCCACGCAACGGTTGTAGACCATGTCATTCAGGCCTTCCGTCGAGTGGTTGGTGGCGCCGACCGGGCAAACAACTTCGCAGGGGGCGTTCTCGCACTGCATGCAGGGGACGGGCTGGAAAAATGCCTTGGGATTATCGCGATCGCCCTGGTAGTAGGCGTCGACGCGGATCCAGTGCATGTGGCGTCCGATGACGACCTGCTCTTTGCCCGACGACGGCGATGTTGTTCTCCGACTGGCAGGCCAGCATGCAGTTGTTGCAGCCTACGCAGGAGTTGAGGTCGATCGACATACCCCACGCGTAGTCTTCTTTGTCGTAGGGATAAGGCTCGTAGAGCGTGACGATCCTTCGGGACTTCTTCTTCCTGCGCGAAGTTCGGCTCCTTCTTATATTCCTCAAGCGTGGTCTCGCGGACCAGCGGACGATGAGCGCCGTCGGGGGTGTCCATCGACTGCATGCCTTGGGTGGAGGCGAGCTTGTAGGTCGCGCCGGTCTTCTTGATCGTGACGCCAGAAGCAATCCACGGAGCGGCAGTGGTGCGCAGTTCGTAGGCATTGAAGCCTTGCGCCGTTCCCACACGGCCCGCGCGCTTGCGTCCGTAGCCGAGCGTGATGGTGACGGAGTTGTCGGGATGTCCGGCTTGAATCCAAACCGGGCCTTGGATTTTCTTGCCGTTCAGTTCGAGTTCAACGACGTCTTCGGTCGCGATACCGAGGCGCTGCGCCATCTTGGGGCCGATTTGGACGGCGTTGTCCCAAGTGAGCTTGTTCATCGGCTTAGGGAGTTCCTGCAGCCAGCCGTTGTTGGAGAATTGTCCGTCGTAGATGGTGGGGTCGCGGCGGATGTTGAGCTCGTAAATATTGAACCCGCCCGGTGCATC
>CAVXVD010000016.1:0-6196 GCA_963765015.1 uncultured Acidobacteriota bacterium
GCGGCGGACATGGGACGCGCGGCGGCGTCGAACTGGGTCATGGGCCTGAGCCCCAGGATCAGTTCCATGGTCCGCAGCATCGAGGCGGTATTGTACATCGTGCTATCCACTACCTTGTGTTTGACATAGGGCGAGATCAGAAACGCGGGTGAGCGGTGCGAATCGACATGGTCGGGACCGTTCTGCGCATCGTCCTCCAGGACGAAGATGGCCGTGCTCGACCAGAAGCGGCTCTTCGATACGGCCTCCACCAGCATCCCCAGTGCATAGTCGTTATCGGCGTTCATGGCGAGGGGGGCCAGTTTACCCGCGGACGTGCCGTTGGTATGATCGTTGCCGAGCCGCATGAATATAAGTCGCGGCATGGCGCCGGATTTCTCAAAATCATTCAAATCGGACAAAAACACCTTCACCCGCTCCACATCGGGGTAGTCGAGGTCGAAATCGCGATAGCGGAGGTTGGTGAAGTGTCTCAGAACAGGGTCGCGCACCAGTTCGATCTGGGCGCCGTCGGGCGCGGCCGTGGCACGATTCTGCGCCATGTAGCCGTAATTGCGCATGGAGATTCCGGCGCCCGAGGCGCTGGTCCACAAGTACCCGGCGGGGGGCACGGAAGTGGCCTCCTGCTCCTCATAGTCGTAAGTGGCGCGGCGATTGGCGTAACTATTGGGCCACATCTTTTCTATGTAATCGTTACCGATGGCCGCGGTCGACCAGGAATGGCCGTCGGCGCTCACGTCGCCATTTACGTAGAAGTTATCGAGCAACACGAACTGGCGTGCGATCTTATGTTCGTTGGGCGTAACGTTTTCGCCGAATAAGACCAGCGAGGGATCGCCGTTGCCCTCCTTCATGTCGCCCAACACCTGATCGTATGAACGGTTCTCCTTGACGATGTAGATGACATGCTCGATGGGCGGGAACGGGCTGGGTGTTTCCAGTTCGGCATCGCGGTAGGGGGAGTTGGCGATCGCGGTCTTGGTATAACCTTCGAGCTGATCGCTGGTGAAGCGATCGATGAAGGATGCGGTACCGGTCTGGATGCGGCCCACGTCGCGCGGACAAAAATACATTCTGGGCGTTCGGCGCGGACGAGGACGAAAAGGGCTACATGAGCCGGTATTCGTTCCAGGAATCCATCCGCGACAAGGCCACGCTGCCGCTGCATTTTGAAGCGCCGGAGGTGAAACTGAAAATCAACAAGGCGGCGATTGATGAAGCATACCGCGCCATCACCGGCGATTTGAGCGAGCAGGATCGCGACGACCTTGCCAAGCGTGCCGCAAAAATGGCCGTGCTGGTGAAAAACCCGGAACGCGTCCGCGCCGTGGTGAACCACATCGTCACGCACTTCCAGTCGAAGGTTGAGCCGAACGGATTCAAGGCGCAGGTGGTGACGTTCGACCGAGAATGTTGCGTGCTTTACAAGGCGGTGATGGATGAGTTGATCGGGCCGGAAGCGAGCGCCATCGTCATTTCCGCCGCGCCCGGCGACCCGGACGAATGGAAAATCCACAGCCGCGACAAGGACGCCGAAGAAAAGTTGCTCGACCGTTTCCGCGACCCGGCTGACCCGCTCAAGTTCGTCATCGTCACAGCCAAGCTGTTGACCGGATTCGACGCGCCGATTTTGCAGGCGATGTATTTGGACAAGCCGTTGCGCGACCACAATCTGCTTCAAGCCATATCGCCGCACCAACCGCACTTCGGCCAGGAAAAAACGCATGGGCTTGATCGTGGATTACATCGGCATCTTTGATGACGTGGCGCAGGCGTTGGCGTTTGACGACAAATCCGTGCGGTTGGTGGTTTCCAACATTGATGAATTGCGCAAGGTGCTGCCGGTGAAGATGCAGAAATGTCTGTCGTTTTTCCCCGGCGTGGATCGCACCGTGGGCGGCTACGAGGGTTTGATGGCGGCGCAGCAACACCTGCCCAACAACGAAGTGCGCGACAAGTTCGCGGCGGAATACACCGTGCTCGCCAACATCTGGGAGGCGCTGTCACCTGATCCGTGCCTGGGTGCTTACCAGAAAGATTATCGCTGGCTGACGCAGGTTTATGAATCGGTGAAACCGCCGAGCGGCAACGGAAAATTGCTCTGGCACGCGCTGGGCGCGAAGACGATTCAGCTCATCAATGAAAATGTCCACGTCGAATCTGTGCGCGATGACATCGAGACGTTGGTCATGGACGCGCAGGTCATCGAGGATTTTCTCAAGAGCAACGACCCGGCCAAGCGCGGCAAGGAAATCGAAATCACCCTCATCGCCCGGCTGCGCAAACATTTCGGCAACCCCAAGTTCACCGAGTTGGGCGAGCGGTTGGAAAAAATCAAGGAACGCCATGAGCAGGGCTTGCTGACGAGCGTGGAATTTTTGAAACAAATGCTCGAACTCGCGCAGGACACCTTGAAAGCCGAGAAACAAGCCGACCCGGTCGAGGAGCGCGACCGCGCCAAGGAAGCGCTCACCGAACTGTTCAAAGAAGCCAAGACCAAGAACACGCACATCATCGTCGAGCGAATCGTCGCCGACATACGACATCGTGAAAAAAGTCCGATTCGACGGCTGGAAAAACACAACCCAGGGCGAGCGCGAAGTGCAGCAAGCCCTCCGCCGCACGCTGCTCAAATACAAATTGCACACCGACCAAGACCTGTTCGACAAAGCCTACGGTTACATCCGGCAATATTATTGATCGTCGGCCTACAAACTTGCATCAATCTATCCGGATATTACAATTTAAGATAAGCCCACCCCCAAAAGTATAAGTGGACTGTAACCATTGATCTTTGGTAGCGTCTATCACGTTCGATGAAAACTTGCATGAACATATCAGCCACGATTTGGCCGACGCTGTCGGTCGCGAAAGCGACACGTCATAGCCGGTTAAGCCAAGGTTGTGTGTTTAGCCTTGGTCTATCCAGGTGGCATCGCGGGTATAACCCCGAAACCAATTTGGATAGATCTGGAGGTAAGCAGGTAAAGAATCGAAAGAGGATTTTCTCTACCCTGCTTACCCCGTGTAAGCAGGGTTTTTTATTTCCCTGAAACCGAACAGCAGAAAGTGAAGCGAAACGAAAGGTGAACTGACTGTGAACAGAAACGAAGACGACGTCTCGATGATGTCAGACAGCACAAAACTAAAAATGGCGCAGAGGAGCCAAAATTCCTCACCGGTGGGGTCTGCCCACAGGTCGCCGATAAGCGCGCCGAGATGGTTTGAAACGCTTTTACAATTTAAGGGCTTCGCAGGAGGTGTGCCCATAAACACCGAAACAGCCGCCGTGAAACCGCGGGTTGGGATCGAATAGATCACCAAGAGGTGTTTGTTCTTTATTGAAATGGCACGGGCCGGGAGCATGACGCTTCCGGCCCTTTTAATTTCGCGGTTGTGATTTAACAGCAGAATGGCTCCTTGCCAAGGAGCACGTCCGGGTGCGATTCCCGGCAACCGCACCAATCTTCATACGCCGCGCGCCAGCTTGCGCAGCAGAGTCTCCAAAACTCAGCTTGCTTGGGGCAGCACCAAGGCGGCGTGCCAATTTTCCTGGGGTCGTGGCAGACAAGCAATGCACTTGCCTTGCAAGCAAGCTGATGCGGGAGCGTTACCCGCCGACTCCACCAATTTCAACTGCGGGGAGAACTCGACGAAAGCACAGAGAGAGCCTCATAAACTTCCTCAGGTGGGTGTGACTCCCACTCCCGCTACCAATATCATATGGGAAGTGATCCGGCTGCCCGACTGTAAATCGGGTGTCGTAAAACAAATCCGGAAGCGACGACTGGAGCGTTACCAGCATTTCCCACCATTTCGGACTCGTAGCTCAATCAGAGGAGCAGCCCGTTGTCTGCGGGAAGGCTGAGGGTGCAAGTCCCTTCGGGTCCGCCATTTTTCGGAGCGTAGCTCAGTCTTTAGAGCGCCCGGCTTGGGACCGGGAGGCCGCAGGTGGAAATCCTGCCGTTCCGACCAATTTCAAATTGCTGCCGTGGTCGAAAATATCAGGCATCCGTCTTCTAAACGGAACGATGCAGGTGAGAGTTGTAAACGGCGGCTGAAAAGTGCGGCGGGGTCATGTGTGTGACGCGGCGGTTCAAAAGTGCGGCATCTTCATTAACAATGAAGCATGTATCGCAATATGAACGACTGGGCCGAGATTCGCAGAAGAGTGTTGGTGGATGGGGTCAGCCGGCGGCAGATTCTCCGGGAGACGGGGATGCACCGGCAGACGCTTGAAGAAGATTCTGGAACACAGTGAGCCGCCGGGCTACCGGCAGCAACAGCCGCGACCGCAGAAGAAGCTGGGGGCGTTTCTGGAACGGATCAAACAGATCCTGAAGGATGATCAGGCCATGCCGCGCAAGCAGCGGCACACGGCCAAACGGATTTGGGAACGGCTGCGGGAAGATGGTTTCACGGGCGGCTACACCGTGGTGAAAGACGCGGTGCGGGAGCTGACGCAGAAGACCCAGGAGGTGTTTGTGCCGTTGCTGCATCGCCCCGGCGAGGCGCAGGTGGACTTCGGCCACGCGCTGGCCAACGTGAATGGCCAGTTACGCAAGGTGGCGTTTTTCGTGATGGCGTTGCCGTATAGCGACGCGACCTTCGTGATGGCCTTCGAGCGCGAATGCACGGAGACGTTTTGGGAAGGGCATGTGCGGGCGTTCGAGTTTTTCAAGGGCGTGCCCAAGCGGATCACCTATGACAACACGAAGGTGGCGGTGAGCAAGATCCTGCGGCAAGGAGCGGCGGTTGACGCAGGGATTTCTCCAACTCAAAAGTCATTACCTGTTTGACCATCACTTCTGCCGGGTGGCGCGTGGCAACGAAAAGGGCGTGGTGGAAGGCCAGGTGAAGTTCACGCGGCTGAACTATTTTGTGCCGGTGCCGCTGGCCGGCGACATGGCCGGACTCAACGGTCATCTTCTACCAACGCTGCAAGGAGGATCAAGTTCGCTGGTTGCGTGGTCAGCCGGGTCCCAAGGCGCAGTTGTTATTGGACGGATCAAAAAGCCTTCCTGCCGCTGCCAACCACACCGTTCGAGGCCTGCCGCAAGTTTTCGACGACGGCCAGTTCGTTGTCACTGGTGCGGTTTGATGGGAACGATTATTCGGTGCCGGTGCGCTGGGCGCATCATCCGATCGTGGTCAAGGGTTATTGTGACCGCGTCGTGCTGTGTGCCGATGGCAGCGAGGTCGCACGGTCATGCACGGATCTGGGATGACGAGCAGGTCTGCTTTGACCCGCTGCATTATCTGGCGTTGCTGGAGACCAAGCCGGGAGCATTTGATCATGCCCGGCCGCTGATGGGCTGGACGTTGCCAGAGTGTTTTGCGCTGTTGCGCCGCCGACTGGAAACGGAACGGGATGGTGACGGCACGCGCGAGTATATCAAGGTGCTCCGGTTGCTGGAGAAGCATTCGTTGCCGCAGTTACGGCGGGCGGTGGAACAGGCGCTGGCGGTTGGGGCGATCACCCGCGATGCCGTGGCCCAGTTCCTTTATCCCCGGGAAGACTGGGGTGCCACGCTGTTCTCACTGGATGGTCATCCGCATCTGCGGCACGTCCACGTGGCCGCGCCGAATCTGGCTGTCATACACGGAACTGGTGGGAGGTGTGGCATGAGCAAAAATCCCGCCGTGCTCCTGCTGGAGCATCACTTGAAGGAACTCAAACTGCCGACCTTCCTGCGCGACTACGACAGTGTCGGGGCCGTGTGCAGTCAGGAACGCTGCGATTATCCGACATATTTGTTGCGATTGGCCGAACGGGAGTTGATTGATCGGGAACGCCGCGCCACCGAACGGCGGATCAAGGAAGCCGCCTTCCCCGTGTTGAAAACCATCGAGACCTTCGACTTCGCCGCCCAAGTCTCGATCAACGAACCGCTGGTGCGGGAACTCCTGCGGGGCGAATATATCAGCAAACGCGAAAACCTTCTGCTGGTCGGCAATCCCGGCACCGGCAAAACCCACTTGGCGACCGCTCTGGGCTTTGCCGCCTGTAGTCAGGGAAAACGTGTGCGCTTCATGACCACCACGGGACTGGTGACCCAGTTGCTTGAACAACGGGAGACGCGAACCTTGCAGCGGTTGCACAAACAACTGGAGCGGTTGGACGTTCTGGTTTTGGACGAGCTCGGCTACGTCCCGTTCTCAGCAATACGTCAGTCGAGCAGCAGGCACATAACAC
>CAVXVD010000017.1:0-5457 GCA_963765015.1 uncultured Acidobacteriota bacterium
GGGGCGAACCAGATCGATCAGTTTCTTCATCGGAATACCGCCCCACTTGGCAATGCCGCTCCAACCCTGAATGCAATGATGCATGGCGATGTGCTCCAATTCCCCCAAATTGCGCAGGTCGGCCAGCGAAAGCTCGACGGGATTCTCGACCAGGCCGCCGACTTTCAGCTTGAAATCGCGGAAGTGGCCCTCGGCGAGATGCTTCCAGTCATCGCGCACGGGCAACTTGCCATTCGGCCACATGTAAGGTGAGATGTCCTTTTCGGAATACGTTTGCTGCGGCATGAGCCGGTTGAGCGTGAGCAGTTGCATGGGATAGGTGACGAATTTGAGCGCGTGTTGCAGCGCGCGCGGCTGGTGCCAGGAGAGATAATGCGCGGCGATCCAGCAAAGAACCACGACGCCAATGCCCACGAATCCCAGCCAGACGCCCAGGCGGTCCTGATCGTTGGTCCCCAGAACGATGTGGTTCATGTTGCGCGCAAACCCGGTCATGACCACGAGGGTGATGTGCACGACCAGAAACGCGAGAAAGCTCAGCATTGTGAGGAAGTGAATGGAACGCGCCGATTGCCGGCCGCCGAACAGCTTCGCGTACCAGGTGAAGTGATTCACCACTGCCGGCGACATGGCGATGCCGGTGAGAATCGCCAAGGGACCGAAGACGAAGACGACGGTAAAGTAAGCGATCTGCTGCAAGGCGTTGTAGCCGTAAAAACCGTTGGGCTCGGCAGGCAGATGAAACGTTGCGTAGTGGACCCAGGTATTCCATGCCTGCAAGACGACCGTGGGCGAAGCGGGAACGAGACGCCTCCACTGGTCGGTGGTGAAGAGCATGGTGATGAAGTACACGCCGCAGAGGATGAAGCCATGCACGTTGATGAAGTGCCAGACGCGCGCAACACCGATGGTATGCCGGTAGCCGGGCGTGCCAATGAGAGGAGTGAGATAGCGGGCGTCGTCCTTCGCCGTCCACAGGCGGTCGCGCGGGACTTTGATGGGGGTGAGGCGGATCCACTCGCTGTTCGGCGTGCAGTCGTCGTTGAAATAGAGCCGGGGATGATCGGCAAGAATGGAAAGGCCGCTGCGAATGAGCATGGTGACGAAGAGGAAGTTAAAGAAGTGGGAGTAGCGAACCCAGAGCGGGAAGCCGTGGGGTCCGGCGAAGTCGCTGGGATAGACGAGCGGGACGGGCGGAATGTGCGGCAGGCCGGCTACGGCCAACTCAATCCAAGCCGCGGCCACGAGCGACGCGATTACGGCGGCAGTTCCGATCAGAATCGAAGGACGAATCCAGAGACGGTGGCGGCGATCCGGGGGAAGATGAACGGCGGCGTGCTCCGCGTCAAACTTGATCATTCGGTGTCTCCTTTGGCGGCTTGGGACTCTGCTCACTCCGCACGTGCAAAACCAGATTCCTTCTTACCTTCGCCAGCATAAATGTGCCCACAAGCTCCCGAAGCGACTTTTGTCACTGGAAATCCGTGTGTGGCCCTAACCTTGCACCGCAAGTGTCAAGGGGAGAATGTGACCCTTGCCGGCTGGGCGGAGAAAATGTGAAGCCATCATCCTCCCAGTGACTAAAGTCCCTGCAATCCATTTCTTTCCGTCCTAACCTTTCAACTAGCAGCAAGCCTTTTGGCGAATTCTTAAATGCAAATTGAGGCAAACCATGAGCTACAAAGGTTATTGGCTGGCGCTGGTCGTCGTTATCGTTGGATCTTTTGCAGTTTTAAGCGGCGTGCGACGAAAAATGATCAGTCAGGCTTCCCGCAATCATCGAAGAACGTCCACACTGCTTTCGGTGGTTGGAATGTTGTGCTTCGCCTGGGTCATGGGAGCAGGGGCCGCAGCCGTTCTCGCTCAAACCAATACCAGGCACGCAGACACCGCGGCCCAAACGATCAAGGCCGCAGATATCGTTCGCGCCCCCTCCGATCTTCCGCCGCCGATCGGCAACCGGGCGCCGGCAGTGGTAAACGTGACGCTCACCTCCAAGGAACTGGTAGGCGTGCTCGACCCTGCAAACGGCACGACCTACCGCTATTGGACGTTCGACGGCAAGGTGCCGGCGCCTTTCATTCGGGTGCGCCAGGGCGACACGATCGAAGTAACACTCGTAAACCCTAAAGACAGTACTATGGTCCACTCGCTCGATTTTCACGCAGCAATCGGAACGGGCGGGGGAGCCGCCCTTATGCAGGTGCCGCCGGGCCAGTCGAAGACCTTTACGTTCCTGGCGACGACTCCTGGGCTGTTCGTCTACCACTGCGGTAGTCCCATGATCGCGCAGCATATCGCCAATGGCATGTACGGGCTCATCCTTGTCGAACCGCCAAGTGGTCTGCCGCACGTTGACCACGAGTACTACCTGATGCAAGGCGAGATCTACACGACCGCCCCGAAAGGCAAGTCCGGCCTGCAACAATTCAGCGCGGAAAACCTCATGGCGGAGAATGCGCAGTACTACGTCTTCAATGGCGCCGTCGATGCCATCACAAAGGAATATCCGCTCCAGGCCAAGGAAGGCGAAACCGTGCGGATCTATTTTGGTAACGCCGGGCCGAATGCCACCGCGTCCGAACACATGGTGGGTGAGATTTTTACCCGCTATTACCAGTTCGGCTCACTTACCTCGCCGCCACTTGTCGGTATCCAGACCTCCACAGTCCCTCCTGGAGGCGCGGCGATCTTTGAAGTCAATGCCAGCATGCCTGGCCAATTCACGCTGATGGATCATGCGATTTCCAGAATGGAGAAAGGTGACATGGCCGTTCTTCAGGTGAGCGGTCCGGTGAATACAGCTCTGATGCATGCAGGACCCGCTGCGCTGAGCGCGGAAACGCAGGAGATCAGCGGCGTCACGGCGGCCGACACGGACGAGGTAAACCACATCAAGATTTCCTCAGCCGCCCTTGCTGTTCCTGAGTCAGCGATGAACATGCCCGGCATGAACGATATGTCCTCGATGGCCAGCGCACCGCCGCCCTTCAGCCTGAAATCTCTTGGCGGGCTCATCGGGTGTCTGACCAACGAAGACGACGGCAAAACCATGCTCAGACTGTTACATTCCCGGAAGGTTTATCGCTTGGAAGCCCAGCCGTTTTTGTTCTCGCAGAATGGCGGCCGGTGGGTTCACGTGACGGGCCGCTTCGGAAGTGTGCTCCCGGTTGAAGATCCCCATGTTCCGAGCTATGTCGTCGATACTGTTGACGCGATCATGCCGAATTGTTCCGCGGAGATCACGTTTGCCGATATCAAGAAGGCCCTGGCGCCTCCTGATGCACCGGTCGGCGGGGTGGTGACGATGGGTTCCTCGTCATTTGTGCCTGCGACCATCACCATCAACGCCGGAGAGGAGGTGGTTTGGAAAAACACATCAGGGTACTACCACAACGTGGTGGACGACCCCACAAGGGCCTTCAATCGCGTGGACGTCAGTTTTCCGCCCGGAACGGCTTCATTTGGCTCGAGCCTTTTGCAGCCCGACACAACCTTCTATCACGTCTTCAACCAGCCGGGCACATATCACTATGTGTGCACGGTGCACGAAACCGCTGGGATGAGAGGAACCGTCATTGTGAGGCCGGGCCCATTACTCGCTTCAAGCAAGAGATAACTTCGACGAACCCGTTCCTTCCGAGCGATGTGAGCTTAGCCGCCAGATCAGTCCTGGAAAACGCCGTAGCGTCCGGGAACCGTAGGGCATTCACCGAGGAGAGGGTGCTCTGCGACCTCCGGTATTCTGCGGGGGACGGCTTGTTAGCCCGGGATTCGGCGAATCGAACCCGAAGAATGTGGGTTTATTACCGCAATTTTCGTGTTCGTCCGCGTTGGTTTCGTCGACATTCGTGTTCCGCAAGGCTGATCGCCGGCCCACCTGGAACCAACGATCCTACGCCGTCAGCTGAGAATTTCGATTACAGGTCTCGGTCTGGCCGTTTAGGGAGCCAAACCAAGTCCCAAAGCCGATGCCGCGTTCGCTGCCTGGGCCTGTTCTAATCTCACGTTCGCAACCAGATTCTGGTCCTTGCCAAAGTCAATCGCGCAGATGCCTTGGAGACACCGCGGCTGCTCTCCAATACAGGCTCAGGAATAATTTGTTGCCACACGCTCGGGTTGGATAGCCATCTCTAGTGATACCTTTTATTACATCGATGTTTTCATTTGATGCATGCTAGGGTATCATTTGACTTTTCTGATGATGTATTATATTGTATCAAACATGATTAATGATACCACAAAGGGTGTCAAGTCTTTGCGGCAGAAGGTGCTGCCCACCGAGATGCGCCACGCCCTGATAGAGGCGCGCAAGAAGCACGGCTGGAGCCAGAGGGATCTGGCAAGCCGCCTCGGCATCGGTCAGAGGCACATCTCCGGCATCGAGTCGGGCAAGATCGTGCCGCGTTATGACACGCTCCTTGAGATCGTTCGCATGCTCGATCGCGACCTCATCATGGTACCCCGCGCCCTGGTGCCCATCGTACAGTCGCTCGTGCGCGACCACCTCAAGGACGAGCCAGGCGAAGGAGAGGAACGGTCTCTCTATGCCGCCGATCACGACGAAGAAAACTCGCAGGAGCCACGCGATGAAGTTTGACCCGAAGAAACTCAACGCGCTTTCGGTGCGCCTGTACGGAAAGCAGATCGGCGTCATCACCCGTCTCGCAGGCGACCGGCAGCTTTTCGCATTCGAGCAGGACTATATCGACGATCAACAGCGCCCCACCTTGAGCCTCTCGTTCAAGGGCAGGACTGGCGGGCTCGTGACGAACTTCCGCCCCGTGGGGCGCCGTGTTCCGGTCTTCTTCTCCAACCTTCTGCCTGAAGGCCATCTGCGCGACTATCTCGCCAAGCGTGCGGACGTGAATCCCGAGCGCGAATTCTTCCTCCTCGCCGTCCTCGGTGCCGACCTGCCTGGCGCGCTTGTCGTTGCGCCGCTCGATGGTTACGGGCAGCCATCCGAACCAATCACCATCATGATGATGACTGCCGTGACGACGGTCAGGGCGGCGAAGAGCCGTTGCGCTTTTCGCTCGCCGGCGTGCAGTTGAAATTCTCCGCCGTCATGGAATCCTCCGGTGGCCTGACCATTCCCGCCGGCGGTTTGGGCGGCTCATGGATAGTCAAGCTTCCTTCCGCACGATACAAAGCGGTTCCCGAGAATGAATTCGTGATGCTGGAACTGGCCCGGCGCGCCGGCATCTCCGTCCCTGAAAACAAGCTCGTCGATGTCGCCAGCATCAAAGGACTGCCTGAACAGGCCCATACGGTGGAAAGCAAGGCCCTCGCGGTGAAGCGGTTTGACCGCTTGCCGGATGGCAGGCCCGTCCACATGGAGGATTTCGCGCAAGTCTTCGGGGAATTCCCCAACAACAAGTACAAATTCCACAGCTATGCAAACATCGCCGCCGTGTTATGGGCGGAAATCGGCGAAGAAGCTGTGGTCGAATTCGT
>CAVXVD010000018.1:0-32512 GCA_963765015.1 uncultured Acidobacteriota bacterium
GGAAAGAGATTCTTCGGCAGCTGGCGGGGTAGTGCAGCGAGTTCCCAGAAACAAAATCCCCGTCACCTTCAAGCCAGAATGTCAATTAGCTCCTCGCGGGCGAATCCTGCCTCCCGCAACAGTGACATCAGAGTGCCCTTGGATAGATCGCGATTGTGCTGCGGAACAACTGCGCGGCGAAGCGACCCTGAATGGCGGTAGATGTGATGGCTGCTGGAAGTATGGTCAAGGACGAAGCCGTGCTGTTCGAGAAAGCGAATGGTGCTCGATCCCGCTGGGTCATCAAAGGTAATCATTTACAATAAATAATTCCACTGCGGATTCTGCGAGCGACAGTCGGTTGTGCTGGCCAACTCGGGTTACGGTACTCAACTATGCGTCGATGGTCTGAAAGCTTTATTCCTACATTGCGCGAGGCGCCGGCGGATGCCGAAGTAGCTTCGCATAAATTTCTGGTGCGGGCGGGATACATTCGGCAGCTTGCGGCGGGGATTTATTCGTATCTTTTTCTGGGCAACCGGTCGTTCAACAAGATCATGGGCATCGTGCGCGAAGAGATGGACAAGATAGGGCAGGAATTTTATTTGCCGGCGCTGCATACGCGGGAGTTGTGGGAGGCGAGCGGGCGTGCGGCGTTGATGGGGGAGAATCTTTTTCGGCTCAAAGATCGCAAGGGCACGGAAATGGTGCTGGGCATGACCGAAGAAGAAGTGATGACTTCGATCGCCTTGAAGGACCTGCGAAGTTACAAGCAGCTGCCGCAGATCTGGTACCAGATTGCTCCGAAGTTCCGCGATGAACCGCGGCCCAGGTCGGGGCTGCTCCGGGTGCGGCAGTTCATGATGAAGGATGCGTATTCGTTCGATATTGATGCGGCGGGGCTGGATGTTTCTTACAAGAAGCACTACGAGACGTATTGCCGGATTTTCGCTCGATGCGGATTGAAGTACATGGTTGTGGAGGCGGACTCCGGAGCGATGGGAGGGAAGGAATCGCACGAGTTCATGGTGAGGACTCCGGCGGGAGAAGATCATATTGTGAGCTGCGACGGATGCAACTACGCGGCGAATATGGAGAAGGCCGGCTCGCAACTGGAGGCGTGGGGTGATCTGGCGCCGGAGGGCGATGGCAAGCCGCTCGAAGTGCACACGCCCGGGCAGAAGACGATTGAGGATGTCGCAAAATTTCTGGGGGTGTCGCCGAAAAACAAGATCAAGACGCTGGCCTATATGGCCGAAGAGAAGGACGAAAAGACCGGCAAGACGAAGATGCGCGGGCTCGTGGTCCTTATGCGCGGAGATCATCAGCTGAACGAGGCCAAACTGAATGGCGCCGTGGGTGGGGCGACTCGGCCGATGGACGAGAATGAGATCAAGGCACTATTCAACTCTCCTGCAGGATATTTGGGCCCGGTGGGGATTGAGTGGGCGCGGGATCGGAAAAAAGATGCGGACAAAGCGGTGCTGTACGTCGATAAGGCGCTGGAAGGGCGCGTCAATCTGATTGGCGGCGCGAATAAAGAGGACTATCACCTGAAGAACATCACGCCGGGAAGAGATTTTCATCCCACAGCATATGTGGATCTGCGGGCAGTGACGGCCGGGGAGGGTTGCCCAAACTGTGGCAAGGCTCTGCGGGTCGATACGGCGGTGGAGATTGGGCACATCTTCAAGCTGGGCTATCGCTATTCGGAGTCGATGGGGGCGCGCGTCCTTGATAAGAATGGCAAAGAAGTGATGCCGATCATGGGGTGCTATGGGATTGGGATTGAGCGCATTCTGACGGCGGCGGTGGAGCAGGGGAACGATGAGAACGGATTCTGGCTGCCGGCATCGATTGCTCCGTTTGAAGTTGTGGTGGCTCCCGTCAATGTCAAGGATGAGACGGTGAGGTCGGCTGCCGAAGACATTGCGAAACAACTGGAGGCGGCTGGGTTCGATGTGATCCTCGATGACCGGAATGAACGGCCGGGAGTGAAGTTCAAGGATGCGGATCTGGTCGGTATCCCCTTTAGAATCACGGTGGGGAACAAAGTTACCGAAGGTACCGTGGAAGTCGTTTTACGTTCGACTCGGGAAGTACGCGATGTTAGGATCACGGCGATCGTGGATTCTTTCAGGGAGTTGCTCGGCCGGACGGGGTGAAAATGGTTCCCGTGTCTGGCGGAGCGGATTGTGGGACATGGGAACAGTAAAAGCCATCGTCGGGTTTCTGGTGATCGTCGCCGCAGTGTACGCCGGATTTCAGATTATTCCGCCGGAGCTGGGTAACTATTCGTTTCAGGATGACCTTCGGAATATTGCGATGGTGGGAGGCGCGAACGCCCACCAGACCGATCAGGAGATCATTGACTCGATCATCCACAAGGCGCAGGAGCATCAAATCACTCTGACTCCAGAGCAGGTGACCGTGACGCGGATCGGAACGCCGGGCGCCCCGGCTGTCTATGTGGCAGCAGATTACAGCGTGCCCGTGAGTTTGCCTGGGTACTCGTTCACGATGCATTTCAATCCTTCGAGCGGAAACAAAGGCTTCTGAACTTTCCGTTCTGTTCCAGCAAGACAGAACGACGTTCTTCTTGATTCTCTTCTTTCTTGCGCTGTTCTCGCGAACTTGAGTTTCCGTTGATCAAAATCAAGATAAAAAATTCTGCATTTCTGGCGCGAATACACGCGAGGAAGAGGAAATCTGCGAAGTCTCATCCCAGACGGCGCGAGAACAAGAGTGGGGCAGCCGGATGAGAAATCGGCGGTCACCGACTGTGACATTCGTAACGTTGCCAGCATGTTACTGCCAGCCCTACCATCGCCAATATCGGGAAATTTTGTCCGGCGAAAGAATCAAAGATTTTGGGGTGGAGGCTGTTCATGACGATGAGAGTTCGGGCGCTGTTCGTTTCACTAGTGCTGCTGACCACGATTTGCCTTAGCGGTTGCGGCCATTACACCTGCGGCACTACATTCGGCAACGGAAGCTGTTCGTCCTCGGGAAGCGGTTTTAGCACGGGCACCGGTACCGGGAGCATAGCGGTGACGTCGTTTCTTTATTTCGAGGATCCTGCCGCGAGCCAAATGTCGCTAGAAGGACTCAACGTCGCGAACTCGCAGACCTTCGCATCGGTTTCTTCTTTTGTTTCTCCAACCGTGAATTTGAGCCCCGCGTTCGACAGTTCGGCGGTAGTGGGTGAAAAGTATCTCTACCTTTCGGCAGACGGCTCCGATCTGTATGGGTTCTCTATCAACTCAAGCACGGGTGCTCTCACGGCAGTGCCGAACAGTCCGTATACGATTTCCGGGGATTCGCTGGCGGCGGATCCGAGCGGACGATTTCTGTTTGCCGGAGATCCGGCTGGAATCCATGTGTTCACCGTGAACTCGGATGGATCGCTGACCGAGGCTCCGGGATCGCCCTTCACAAATAGCGGGATCCTGCCGACGCAACTGATCACAGATGGATTGGGGAGGTATCTTTACGCAGTGGGAGGATCGTCACTCTCGGAATTTTCCTATAACCAGACCAGTGGGATACTGACGCCGTTGGGTAGCTTCACCCCCGGGCTGTCGATGATCGCTTCCGAGAAGACGGGTACGTTTATCCTGGGCATCACAGGAAACACGGCGGCCGTGCATGTCTACAGCATTGGCAGCGCGGGAGTGCTGGGGGAACTGAGCAATTCACCCTCGCTGACGACGTTGGCGCCGATCTCTTTGTCCGTCGATCCGAATGGGACGTACGTTTACACATTTAATCAGTCGACGATCGGCCCGCTGGCAACCTCGCAACCGATGGAAGGGTACACGCTCGCCACGAATGGTTCTCTGACAGCCCTTGCCGATTCTCCGTTCACGGGTCTGAATGCTGTGTACGGCCTGATTGATCAGAGTGGGCAGTACATGTTTGTGGAAGCGCAGTCGGCCAATTCAACGATAGCTGAAGAATTTGCTTACGCTATTGATACGACCACGGGCGCGGTGAGCAGTAATCTTCCCAGCGCTGGAGTAGCTGGATTCGCGACGGCGACGGACGCGCCATAGGCGGATTGGATTATCGGAGCCTCGACAAGTAGTCTGAAGAAGACCCGCATGTACTGCGGGTCTCTTTTCGTTTGCGGAACGAGCGGTACAATGGAATGAGGAGAAGCGGACTAGTCTTCTGGCTGCGCTTGCAACTTGGAGTGACGTCTTTAGAGCCGTCTCGGATCGGGTGTCAGACGATCCGCGTATTTATCAAACCTTTTGGCTTGCTTTATCGTCTGAATAGAATCTGGGCTTGAAGTCGAGACTGTGGCCATCAAAATCAGAATTCCGAAGGGTGGTAGCCAGGGTTCAAGCGGCTGGGTGCGCGGGTTGCCGCGAGACCCGCTGCTGCGCGCCGCGCTGGTCGCATTCCTGATCCTCGGAGTGTCATTTACCATCCTGTTTTCCTACTTTTACATCAAGTACGACCGGATCATCGAGAAGCGCTTCAAGACGCCGATCTTTGCCAATTCCGCGAAGATTTACGCGCTGCCGCGGATCGTGCGCGAAGGCGAAGGCATCGAGGCGCGGGAGATTGCGGCACAATTGCGGCAGGCCGGGTATACCGACAAAGACGGCGAGTCGAATCTGGGAACGTTCCACCTGGTCAAAGGCGGAATCGATATAACTCCCGGGGCGGAGTCCTTTCACAGTCCGGAGCCGGCGCGAATCACCATCGAAGATGGCCAGGTGAGCCATATCACGAGCCACGGGGCTGAGCTGTCCGCCTACGAACTGGAGCCGCAACTGGTAACCGCGTTGTTCGACGCTGAACAGCGGTCGAAGCGCGAACTGGTGAAGTACAACCAGATTCCTCCCATGATGGTGCAGGCGGTGCTGGCGATCGAAGACCGGCGCTTCTTTGAGCATAGCGGTGTGAACTTCCTGCGTATGGGCGAAGCAGCGTGGATCGACCTGGTGCGCGGACGGCACGAGCAGGGTGGATCAACGCTGACGATGCAGCTGTCGCGGGGATTCTTTCTAACACCGGAAAAGACGATCAAGCGGAAGCTCACCGAGATGCTGATTGCCGAAGAACTGGAGCAGAAGTTCTCGAAGCAGCAGATTTTCGAGTTTTACGCGAACTGGGTGGACCTGGGGCAGAGAGGATCGTTTGCGATCAGCGGTTTTGCCGAGGCATCGAAGGCGTACTTCAACAAAGACCTGAAAGACATAACGCTGCCGGAAGCGGCGTTGCTGGCTGGAATTATTCAACGGCCGAGTTACCTGTCACCTTACCGGCATCCGGAGCGAGCGCTGGAGCGGCGGAATCTGGTGCTGGAGTCGATGGTCGAGACGCACGCCATCACCAAAGACCAGGCCGAGAAGGCCAAGGCCGTGCCGCTCAACCTGGCGCCGCCGAATGTGGAAGCCAGCGACGCGCCTTATTTCGTCGACATGGTGCGCGATGCGCTCATCAGCAAGTTCAACGAGAGCGAGCTGAACGAGCAGTCCTACCGCATCTACACGACGCTTGATCCGGACCTGCAGAAGGCGGCGGCGCAATCGGTCGAGATGGGCATCAAGCTGGTCGATGATCAGGTCAAGAAACTGCGCACCAGGCGGGTGAAGGTCGGCAAGAAGTACGAAACGTCGGTGACGCCGGGGCCTCAAGCGCAGGTGGCGATGGTGGTGCTCGATCCGCACACGGGATCGGTGCTGGCGCTGGTGGGAGGGCGGGACTACGGCTGGAGCCAGCTGAATCACGCACTGTCGAAGCGGCCCACGGGATCGATCTTCAAGCCGTTTGTGTATGCGGCAGCGATGAATACGGCGCTCGATGGATCGCAGACGGTCATTACTCCTGCGTCAATAGTGACGGACGCGCCGTCGAGTTTTGCGTATGGAGACCAGATTTACGAGCCGCGTAACTACAAAGAGGAATATAAGGGCGACGTGACGCTGCGGTACGCACTGGCGATGTCGCTCAACAATGCGACGGTGAAAGTGGCCGAAGAAGTGGGCTACGACAAGGTGGCAGATTTAGCGAAGTCGGCGGGAATTGTGTCAGTGAGGCCAACGCCGGCGATGGCGCTGGGCTCGTATGATGCTTCGCCGCTGGATATGGCGGGAGCCTACACGGTATTTTCGAATAACGGAGAGCGGCTGTCGCCGATTCTGCTGCGCTCGGTTCGGAATGGGAAGGGCGATGTGATCGCCAACTACACGACCGATCAGCGGCAGGTGCTCGACCCGCGGGTCGCGTACGTGATGACCAACATGATGGAAGGGGTCATCAACAATGGGCTGGGATATACGGCGGTGCGGTTGCGAGGGTTTACGCCTCCGGCGGCCGGGAAGACGGGGAGCTCGCACGACGGGTGGTTCGCGGGATACACCTCGAACCTGCTGTGCATTGTCTGGGTGGGCTACGACGATTACAGCGACCTGCGCTTAAGCGGCGCTATGACGGCCGCGCCGATCTGGGCGGAGTTCATGAAAAAAGCGTCAATCCTGCCGCAGTACTCCAATATGAGGGAGTTCTCTCAGCCCTCGGGCGTGGTGGACGTGCAGTTGGATAAAGCGACTAACCGGTTGGCGACTCCGACCTGTCCGGACGACTACGTTTCGGCGTTTGTGGCGGGGACCGAACCTCGCGATACCTGCGATGCGCAGGCCGGAGTAAAAGGATTCTTCTCGAAAATCTTCGGGGGTGGGGACAAGCCGGTCATGCCCCAGACCGAGGCCCAGGCAGCTAATCATCAGGATCCCAACAATCCTCAGGACCCTAAGAAAAAGAAGGGGTTCTTCGGCAAAATCGCTGGAATCTTCAAGGATGACAAAGGTACTACCCAGACCCCCAAGCCAGCCGATAGTGGAGAGACCGCCCCGCACTGAACTGTGGCCTGGGGTCTTCCGCATGTAGTCCTAGGCCTTTTGGCGTCTAGAGTCCGCGTGGACGGGGATTAGGCCCGCGCCCAAAAATCTTCGCCAGAGAGCCAAAACTGTGCCAGAATAGGCGGCAACTGGGGGTGGTTATGTCTTTCTGCCCGAGGGTTCTTCTGGTTCCCGTTTCGCTCCTTGCAATGTGCGCCTGTTTTTCGGCAATCTCTTCCGCGCAGGTGGCACACTCCGAACAAGTTCTAATCAAACCTCCTTTGCTGCGGACGATCGACCCTCCGGCGCCAGACGCGACGATCGCGGATCTGGAAGCGCGCGCCGATCAGTTGCGCACCGTGAAGCTTTACCTCGACGCGCTCGACTATTATCGAGCGGCTCTGGCTAAGACTCCACACTCGGCTTCGCTGCTCAACAAAATTGGGATTACCGAACTGATGATGCAACGCTATCGAGAAGCGAAGAAATCGTTCGATCAATCGATCAAAGCGGATCGCAAGTTCGCCGATGCCTACAATAATTTGGGTGTCGTGCTCTACGAAGAACAGAAATACAGCCCGGCGGTGAAAGAGTACCGGCGGGCGATCGCGATTGACGCCACATCGGCATCGTTTTACAGCAATCTCGGTGCGGCGCTATTCGCGAAGAAAGAATTCGAACCGGCGGTGGTCGCTTATCAGCGCGCGGTGGAAATAGATCCGGATGTGTTTGAGCGAACATCGCGTGGCGGCGTGCAAGCGCAGCTTCCGAGTCCGGGCGATCGAGCGCACTACGACTACACCGTGGCCAAGCTTTACGCCAAGATGGGCTACTCCGACCGGTCGCTGGAATATCTGAGGAAGGCGCTCGAAGAGGGATATAAAGATTTCAACAACGTGTATAAAGACACCGAATTTGCCACGTTGAGAAAAGATAAGCGTTTCACCGAACTGGTGTCGGCGAAGCCGGTGACACTCCCAGACTAAAGGATTCTGCGCGGGACGAACTTCTATGAATTTGTGAAAGTGAAGACGCCCTGCATTCGGAGAAACGTTCGAGTTATCAGCGCCACATTTTACAAAGATTTACAAAATTAGACGGAACTAAGTTAGGTTCGGGTGTTTAATTTCGTTACATACTCCTGAAAACAACAGGGTGAGTAAGGAGAAACGGTAGCCCATCGGATGCTGACCCGAGCACGCCCCAAGCAAGCATCCGGTGGGTTTTTGTTTAGTCGTCAGCACTGATCCGAACCAAATTACAACTCAGAGGACGCGGAGTCTGCGGAGGATTTGTAGGCGTATCGTTACGGGTCCGCTTCTGTAAATTCGATCCTTCGCTGCCGAAGAGTTGAAAAGCTCTACGTCCATTTTGTCCTCTGCGGTTTTCATTGGTCTGATGGGCTACGTTCGCCGATGTAGGCTTCCACGATCTTCTTCCATTTGCCTTGGGCTTTGAGAACGAACTCGACTGCGTCCCGGAGTGCGCCGTCTCCGCCTGCATTGGGCGTAATGTAGTGCGACTCTTTCTTGACTTCGGCGCGGGCGTTCTTTACGGCAATGGCGAGACCGGCGGCGCGCATGGCGGGAAGATCGATGATGTCGTCCCCGACGAAAGCGGCTTCCTCGGGTTTGATTCCTGCTTCTTTGACCACCTCTTCAAAGCACGTGCGCTTGTCATGAACTCCCTGGCGCACGTATTCGAGTCTCAGGTCACGAGCGCGGAGGGCGACGGTTTCGGAGATGCGCTTGGTGATCAGTCCCGCCTTGATGCCGGCGAGGCGGGCGAGAGAAATAGAAGTGCCGTCATGCGCATGGAAGCCTTTGGCCTCGATCAGGCTCTGGCTGATAAGGCCGAAGCCACCTCGTCCTGCGTATTTGGAGGATGTGTCTTGAATTCTCTGATCGAGGATGCTTTGTTGCGTACCGGCCGGTGCCGGGAAGATGAAGAGTTTTCCGTCGGTGAGAACACCGTCGACGTCGAAGAGGAGAAGCTTGATTTTGCGGGCGCGGGCGGCAGCGGAGAGTTTGGGCATCGAGAGAATTCTAGCAGCCGAAGCAGGATGAGCCCGGCTTGAGCCAGCATGTAGAATCTGTGCGTTCTAAGCGTACAGATCGATAAGCTGGCCGCACCGGGCAGCGGGACCGGCCGCATTGGAAAGATAGTGAGCGATCGCCGTGCTTTCGACAGGACGCCCCCAGACCCATCCGGAGACATACTCCCCGCGCGAACTTTCCGACTGATCGTTCTGGGAGTCCTCAATGGGCTTTCCGTAAATTACATTTGCCTCGGCCCGGCGTGTCGAGGATGACCATGAGAAGGTGTCGGCCGAGGGGACAAGAGTAATTTGGCCGGCGCGAGTAGTGATTGCTCTCTGAGTCAGAGGCGCGAGGCTGGTCGACACATCGGGTGTCGCCTGCGACGGGTCGACCGAATTCAGCGACGCCGGGAGCAATCTAATCGGCATGGGAATCAGTCTGCCAACGCTCAATCTATCGGCAGTTCCCGCCGATCTTTAGAACACGTCAGTACTTTAGCGGCGCGCAATTAGAACTCATGCTACCTGCTTTCGAGTTCGGTGATAGCCACCTGAATTGCAATGATTCACGCAGTCATCTGTAGTGCAGTTTGGAACAATGATTTGTGGTGGGGCGGGAGGGTAATGTTTCGCCAGTTACCCATCTCACTTCGATGTTAGTTTTGCGCCAACGCCAGCAAGTGTGACTATACCGGGTTTGTGCAGCGCCTCTGGGTGGCAAGAAGCAGTGGCTATTTAATCAAGTTAGTAGCAGTCTGACATTGGAGAGGTTCTGCTCCAAACCTGGACGGAAGGATCGCAGCGAAGAAAAGTCTAGAAATCCACCCGGAAATCGGCCTGCACCAACATCGTCCTGTTTGCTCGGGAGTTATTGCGAAAGACCAGATAATAACGGATCGGGTGAGCAAAGCTCGGAGGCAAGTCTGTGCGGATCTCCTGGTCGTGAGAGTCCCCGCCGGAAAACATCGCATTGCCGGAACGTCCATTCAAGAGCGCGCTGAACTGCTGTTGGTTCAGCAGGAGAAATTCCACGTCCGCGGAAGTTTCGTCCGGTGCCACCGAATCCTTCGGCCAAAACGAGCGATAGGAACCGTGCAGTTGCGGATTGGCCGCGTGCGGGGGAATGTCGAACGGCAGATTCACCAGCGCAGCCACCTCGAAAGTCTTGTGCAGGATGGGAGTGCTGGACTCTGCCTCAAAAGAATCGTCAATCAGGTTTTTATGCCTGGGTTTGTCCGATGAGGTGGGAGAAGAGCTGCTAGAGCCGCGGGCTCGCTGGGTTTGCGTCGCCTCAGTACGCTGCCGCGACATGTAGTCGATCAGCGGTCCGGTGATGGTGACTATGCCGTGGGCCTCTAACGGTTCGCTGGAATCGGTGTTCGCGTCGGCCACCGGTCCTTGCGGCTCGGCCACACGCTCGGCCAACTGCAACCGGTGCTTCCAGGCATAGACACCTGCGATTGCCAGGACACAGCTCAAGGTCATCCATACCAACTTTCGATGCATTGATCCCCCTGGTGAAAATGTTCAATGAGGAATGGTTTGTGGGCAGTGATGAGGGTCACACGCCAGTTACCTCGGGTTTTTCGAACCGCACACATGTGCGAGAAAGCACCGTGATTCGGAGTCTCTCTGAGGTCCACGACTCGATCCTGACCACCGGCGCACCAAGCTGCGCGCTCGGGATGACTCCGAGATGGACGAGCATCCGCAGTCCAGATCAATCCCGGAGCTGAGGCGAATGATTGGCGAAAGTACGATTTCGAGCTAGAATATCCGGATGCAGTCCCTTCCTGAGTCCTTGGCCTGGGCACATCCTCTGGTGGCGGAGTGGTTTGTCGGCAAGTTCGGCACGCCGACCGAGCCGCAGGAGTTGGGATGGCCGCACATTCTTGCCGGTCGAACGACGCTGATCTCGGCGCCGACTGGTTCGGGTAAAACTCTGGCGGCCTTTCTGGCTTGTATTGACCGGCTGGTGCGCAAGGCGCTGTCGGGAAATCTATCGGACCGCACAGAAGTTCTTTATGTCTCCCCGCTGAAGGCGTTGGGGAACGACATCCAGAAAAACTTGGAGATTCCGCTGGGAGAGATACTCGCGCTCGCGAATGAGCGCGGATTCCTGATGCCGGAGATTCGCACGGCGGTACGCACCGGCGACACGCTGCAGCCGGAACGACGAGCGATGCTCAAGCGGCCTCCGCACATTTTGGTGACGACGCCCGAGTCGCTTTACATTCTGTTGACGGCGGATAAGAGCCGGGCGATTCTACGCGATATCGAGACGGTCATTATCGACGAAATTCACGCAGTGGCGGATGACAAACGCGGAGCGCATTTGGCGTTGTCGCTGGAGAGGCTGGAGGCGCTGACGCACCAAGCTCCAATCCGCATTGGGCTATCGGCGACGCAGAAACCGATTGAGGAAGTGGCACATTTTCTGACCGGGAGTGGGCGGCCCGATCCGGTCATTGTCGATGTTGGGCACAAGCGGAAGTTGGATCTCGGGGTTGAGGTCCCTCCGATGCCGCTCGGGCCGGTGGCTTCGAATGAGATGTGGGATTCGATTTATGACCGGCTGGTGGAGTTGGTGGCGCAGCACCGGTCGACGCTGGTGTTTGTGAATACGCGGCGGATGGCCGAGCGGCTGTGTCATGAGTTGGGCGAACGAATCGGCGAAGAAAATGTGGCGGCTCATCATGGTTCGCTATCGCGCAAGTTGCGGCTGGCGGCTGAGAAGAAACTCAAAGAAGGGCAAGTACGAGTGCTGGTGGCGACGGCGTCGCTGGAGTTGGGAATCGATGTGGGCACGGTGGATCTTGCGGTGCAGATTAATTCCCCGCGGGCAATTGCCGTAGCACTACAGCGCGTGGGGCGGTCGGGTCACTGGCGGGGCGCGATTCCGAAGGGAAGATTCTTCTGCACAACTCGCGACGATCTCTTGGAGTGCGCGGCGCTGGTGCGGGCGATCAAACTTGGGGATCTGGATCGGCTGATGATTCCGGAGTCTCCGCTGGATGTATTAGCACAGCAAATTGTTGCGACGTGCGCGGCGGAGGGTGGTGAGAGTTCGCGGGCAGGAGCGCCCGCCCCACACGATTCTGGATGGGATGAGGAGGAGATGTTTGCGCTCGTGAAGCGTGCTTATCCGTATCGGGATTTGAAACGCGAAACGTTTGATTCGATTCTCGATATGCTGTCGGAGGGGATTGCGGCGAAGCGCGGACGTTATGGTGCGTATGTGCATCGCGATCGGGTGAACCGGAAGTTACGCGCGCGGCGTGGGGCGCGACTGGCGGCCATCACCAGCGGTGGGGCGATTCCGGATAACTCGCTTTATACCGTGGTTGCACAGCCGGACGGCGTGGTTGTCGGAACTGTCGATGAAGATTTTGCGGTGGAGAGTAATCGCGGCGACATCATGCTGTTGGGAAATACCTCGTGGATGATCCATCGCATTGAGACCAATGCGGGCCGAATGCTGGTGCAGGATGCGCACGGGGCGCCGCCGAGCGTGCCGTTCTGGCGAGGGGAAGCTCCGGCGCGGACGGAGGAACTGTCGGCGCATGTGGGTGAGCTGCGGAAAGAAATCAGCGAGCGGCTGCCGAGAACGTCGCCGGTTGGATTTTCGGCAACACAGCCCGACGTGGCTGCGACGGTTTCGTGGCTGAAAGATGAGTGCGGGCTGGATGATTCCGGCGCCGAGCAGGCGATTGAGTATGTGCTGCAAGGGCGCGCGGTGCTTGGCGATGTGCCGACGCAGACTACGGTCATCGCGGAGCGATTCTTCGATGAAGGCGGCGGAATGCAGTTGGTGATCCATGCGCCCTTCGGTGGGCGGATCAACAAAGCTTGGGGGCTTTCGTTGCGCAAGCGATTCTGCCGCGGATTCAATTTTGAGTTGCAGGCGGCGGCAACGGATAACGGGTTGAACATCGCGCTGGCCGAGCAGCACAGCTTTCCCCTGGGCGACGTTTTTCACTTTCTGCAAGCCGATTCTGTGCAGCCGATTCTGGAGCAGGCCGCGCTGGATTCTCCAATTTTTGCCACGCGCTGGCGCTGGGATGCGAACCGGGCGCTGGCGCTGCTGCGATTTCAGAATGGCAAGAAAGTTCCGCCGCAGATTCAGCGCATGCGGTCGGACGATCTGCTGGCGTCGGTGTTTCCGGATGCGGCAGCGTGTTTCGAAAACATTGAGGGAGAGAGGAAGATTCCGGATCATCCACTGGTGGGCGAAGTGATGAAGGACGTGCTCACCGAGGCGATGGATGTGGAGGGATTGAAGACGCTGTTGCGCGGGATGGCTTCGGGGGAGATTCGCGTGCTGGCAGTCGATACGCCGGTGCCGTCGCAATTCTCACATGAAATTCTGAATGCGAATCCGTATGCGTATCTGGATGATGCGCCGCTCGAGGAGCGGCGGGCGCGGGCTGTCGAGATGAGGCGGGTGCTGCCGGAGTCGGTGCTAGAAGAAGTGGGAGGGCTGGACGCGGGCGCGATCGCTCAGGTTCGGGAAGAGGCTTGGCCGGATGTTCGGGATGCGGACGAGTTACATGATGTGTTGCATACGATGGTGGCGCTGCCGGAGGGCCAAGCTTCGTTCGACCAGACAATCCCTTCGGCATCGCTCGGGGCAGGCGAGGACGGCTGTCCCCACATGGGTCCTACTGGATGGGAAGCTCACTTCGAAAGATTGGTGGACCAAGGCCGGGCCGGGACCGCTTCGCTTGAGGGGCGCCGCTACTGGGTGGCGGCGGAGCGGGCTCGGAGTTTTTCGGCGCTGTTTCCTGCGGCGGAGTTTGAGCAGAATCTGGCGGAGGTGGAAACTGGAAAGATTTCTCGGGATGAGGCTCTGCTTACCCTCGTGATGGGGTGGATGTCGGCGATTGGGCCCACCACGGCTTCGCAGCTGGGCGATGCTCTGGGGCTTGCTGCCTCAGATATTGAAAAGGCGCTGCTGCGGATGGAAGCTTCGGGAACGGTGCTGCGGGGGAATTTCACTGGAAGTGGCGGCAGCCGAATGGAGGCCGCGCTCCAGATCCCTGCGGCTGGCGAACCGGTCGAGCTGCGCTCGACCGGGCAGACGAATGCGTCCGCCCCTACACAATCCGGCCCTACACAACGAGCCGAGATTGAGTGGTGCGAGCGGCGGCTTTTGGCGCGGATTCACCGGCTCACGGTGGGAATGCTGCGGAAGCAGATTGAGCCGATTACGGCTGCGGCGTTCATGCGATGGTTGTTGCGCTGGCAACATGTCGCGCCGGGATCGCAGGTGGTCGGAGAACGCGGGACAATGGAGGTGCTGCGGCAACTCCAGGGCTTTGAGATTCCGGCGAATGCCTGGGAGCGGCAGGTTTTGTCGCGCAGGGTTGCGGACTACGATCCGAAGTGGCTGGACCAGCTTTGCATGACGGGGGCAGTGGGATGGGGCAGGTTGTCGCCGCATCCGGCGACCTTGGACACGGGTGGTCTGGCGATCGCTTCCGCGGACGGAACGAGCGCGCCTCGGCAGCGACGTGTGATTCCGACCAGCGTGGCTCCAATTACATTTTTCGTCCGGGAAGAAGCGGATTGGATGGGCGTAACTAAGAATCCCCATGTCTCGCATAAGATGCGGGAAACGGAGCACCCCGCGGAGGATTCGCGCGGGTTGAGCACGGGGGCGCAGAGCGTGCTGGAATTCTTGCGACAACGCGGGGCTTCGTTTTTTGCGGACATCGTGCGGGCCACTGGAAAGTTGAAAGCCGAGATCGAGACGGCATTATGGGAACTGGTGGCTGCCGGGCTGGTGACTGCCGATGGCTTCGATAATCTGCGGTCGCTGATTGACCCGAAGCGGCGCGCGGGGCAGGGAAGCGGGCGGAGCATTCGTCCGCGGCACAGCTCCGGACGTTGGGCGCTGCTGCACGCGGATGCGGCGGTAGAGCGGCCGCGCGCCGTGGAAGCGGCGTGCTGGATGCTGTTGCGGCGTTACGGAATTGTGATCCGCGACCTGCTGGTTCGGGAGGCAAACCTGCCGACGTGGCGCGAGTTGCTCATGGGATTCCGGCGGCTCGAGGATCGGGGAGAAATTCGTGGTGGACGGTTTGTGGATGGGTTCATCGGTGAGCAGTTTGCCCTGCCGGTTGCGGTCGAGTCGGTGCGGGCGATGCGGAACTTACCGCTGAGCGGTGAGACGATGACACTATCGGCGGCGGATCCCCTGAACCTAGTTGGGATTCTGGTGCCAGGCGAGAGGGTTCCGGCGATCTCCGGCAGGACAGTCAATTACGGGGATGGGATTGCGCTGGTGGATGCGGGGGCAGTTGAGCCGAGTCAGGCGGCGGGGTAGTCAGTTAGGCTGACCTGCCACCAAGGGCGAGAACCGTTAGCTCTTATAGGGAATGCTTAGACTGCGACTGAGCTCCCTTGGCTTGCTCGACCTTGCTCAACATGACAGGGCTGAACAGGCAGGAGAAAAAAGTCAGAAGCTCGATGAGGGGGTCCCGCCGAGCTTCTGACTGGCGATCTCGGCGAGAACTGCTGAAAGCGCTTCCCCCATCGCTTTTGCCGAGCATGCGCATTTCTACAAGAAGCATGCGGAAGTCCAAACCACGGAAGGCGTATAATCGCTGCTCTAAGAAGTACGCCAACCCACTGATTTGCAACTCCTTAGAGATCTTTGAGGTCTTGCTGCAGGAAGCGTCACTAAAGGGGGCGCGGCGCGAGAAAGCTATCTGATCGGATAGGGCGACTAGCCGTTCGGATATTGGAAAAGGTGAAATCGGGCCATGTTTTTGTACTGATCCTGTGATAAGAAGTTCGCGCGGGATGGGAGACCTGATTGCGGCCGAGACTACTGGTGATCGCGGGACCCTCGAAAGATTCAACCATTCCATTGCCGGACGGAGAAGCTACGCTCGGCCGCGATCCGGCCAACGCCGTGCCCGTGGTGGACGCCTCCGTTTCCCGAAAGCACTGCCTGCTGCGGCGCGAGGAAGACGGCCGTTTCCAGATCAAGGATCTAGACAGCCGAAACGGGACCGTCATCAACGGTGTCCCGGTGAAGGAGCAGTGGCTGCGTCACGGGGACGAGATCGCGACGGGCGACTCCGTGTTTCTGTTCCTGGTGGAAGAAGAGGACCGGCTTTCCGAAGCCGGCCGGGTTGAATTTGACGAGAAGTGCCCGACCGCTGAAACCAAGGTCATTCATCCCAGAGAAGCAGTTTACTTGCAGCCGGACCGGCTGTTGCGGGAATTGCCTGCGACGTCGCAGGTGGCGCGAAATCTGAATGCGCTGCTCAAGATCAGCCGCATAGTGCATGCCATCCGCGATCTGGAAGAATTACAGGCGCAGTTGCTGGATCTGATTTTTGGGGTTGTACCGGCAGGGCGGGGTGCGATTCTGCTGGCGGAGGGCGCAGGGCAGGAGTTCAGTTGTCTGTATGCCCGGACACGGCAGGCAGGGCAGCCGCAACTGGTGAGGGTGAGCCGCACGATTGTCCGGCAGGTGATGCAGGAAGGGGTGGCGATTCTGGGAGTCGATGTCGCCGCGAGCGGAACTTTGGGCAAAGTGGAGAGCCTGGCGGCGTCGGAGGTACGTTCACTGCTGTGCGTGCCGTTAAGCGTGTTTCAGCGGACGATTGGTTGCATTTATCTGGATAGCACGAATGCGACCAACCGATTCCAGGAAGATCATCTGCAATTGATGGCGGCGGTGGCGGGAATCTCCGCCGTGGCGCTGGACAATGCGCGCCGGTTGCAATGGCTCGAGCAGGAGAACCAGAGGCTTACCACCGAGGTCCGGCAGGAGCAGAGCCTGGTAGGCGAAGGCGCGCGGATGAAAGAAATTTTCCAGTTTCTGGCGCGCGTGGCTCCGAGCGAGTCGACGGTTCTGATTGAGGGCGAGAGTGGAACCGGCAAGGAACTGGCGGCGCGGGCGCTGCATCGTAACAGCCACCGGGGCAATAAGGCATTCGTGGCGATCAACTGCGCGGCGATCCCGGAAACATTGCTCGAGAGTGAGCTGTTTGGGCATGAGCGCGGAGCATTTACCGGAGCAGCGACGCAGAAAAAAGGCAGGCTGGAAGTGGCCGATGGCGGCGTGCTCTTTCTGGATGAAATTGGAGAGCTGGCTCCAGCCCTGCAGGTCAAGCTGCTGCGCGTGTTGCAGGAGCGTGAATTTGAGCGAGTGGGCGGGACGCATCCCATCAAGATTGATGTGCGACTCGTGGCGGCGACGAATCGGGACTTGAATGAGGCGGTTCGCAGGGGAGAATTCCGGCCGGATCTGTACTACCGGCTGGCAGTCATGCGTCTGACCATGCCTCCGCTGCGCGAGCGGAAGGAAGACATTCCCATGCTGGCGCGCCATTTTTTGCAAAAGTATGCCAAGCGCTGCAAGGTGAAAGCGAAGCCGGTGTCGCGCGAAGCGATGGCCGCGCTGGTGAATTATGAATGGCCCGGAAATGTTCGCGAGTTGGAAAATGCCATCGAACGCGCGCTGGTGATGGGGTCGTCCGATATGTTGCTGCTGGAAGATTTGCCGGAATCGTTGGTGGAGCAGCCGTCGCCGGCGGAGATGCACGAGGGGAAATATCACGCCAGCGTGAAGGAATTGAAGAAACAGCTGATCCTGGATGCGGTGGAGCAAACGGGTGGGAATTATGTGGAAGCGGCCGGGATTCTAGGAGTGCATCCAAATTACCTGCACCGGCTAATTCGGAATCTGGAGCTGAAAGAAGACATACAGGAAGAGATGCGGCCGAAGGGGAAACGGTCGGGGGGCGCGGCCTGACGGCAGGGGTGTTTGCGCCGTTCCTCCGGAACTTGCCTTATCTCTCCTGCTTTTCCCAGGGCTTTTGCTCTGGGCTGACGAATGACGGCGCTGCGCGCCTGGTTCTCCGCGGGACATCTCTAAGGCTCTTCTGCGGCTGTCCCTTCTTAGGGCAAGGACAGTTGCAATAGGCGGGCAGGGTCTAGATACGTTCCTTGCCAGCGGACAGCTACGTGGAGGTGAGGGCCGGTGGCACGACCGGTGCCACCGCTGAGACCGATTTCCTGACCACGTTTTACGTGCTCGCCCTCTTTCACCTTGAACTCGGAGAGATGAAAGTAGAGAGTGAGCAATCCTTGGCCGTGGTCGATGACGACGCAATTGCCTTCGAAGTAGAGGAAGCGTGCGAGGAGGATAGTGCCTGCGTTCATGGCTCCGACCGGTGTTCCTGTGGGGACGCGGAAATCGAGTCCCTGGTGCTCGCGTTGGGCCTTACCGTTGAAAATGCGCTGCGAACCGTAGACGTCGGATGTGGGGGCGTCGGCGGGAGCGGCGAAGTTCCCATCCCACTGGCGATCGGGAGCGACACGACCCAGATAGTCCTGCTTGATCTTCACGCTTTCTGCGATTTGCGCCTGCTGCTCGGGATTCGGCTCGGTGAATTGTTTTGGAACGGTGAGTTCCACCTTAATTTGCGGATAATTAAAGTGGGCTACAGCGAACGAACGCGTGAAGGTCAGCGGAGTTTTGCCAGCTGCACGCTGGGCGGTCAGTTCGAGGGTGTATTTGCCCGGTTTTGTGTCGAAGGCGATGCCTGCCAGGGCGAACCAGGATTTAGTGGAGGCGTCGTAACTGAAAGTGAGTTGGTGTGTGAGCCACGTGCCGGTTAGGGATTCGAGTTTAGCTGGCGCCTTTACTTGAAACAGGACTGGAGCGCCGTTCACCAGGCGAGCGGGCTCGGTGCGTGCGGTCCAGGTGGCGGCGGAGGCGGGGAGGGTGGAAAGGGCGAGAAAAAGGACCCAGTGGAACCGGTTTGCTCGGACTCGCTCGGCTACGCCTACGCGGGACGGCTGAGGCCATCGCCACATGAGCAGGGATAGCCGTCTTCGCATGGGCTGCTGATTAATTAGAAACCTCACCTTACCAGCGTAGCATTCCTCGGAAATGCGGTGTCTATAATGCCAGGAACATGCGTATCCGCCTGCTTACTGGCGTGGGGGCGTTGTGCTTGTGCGGGTTAAGCTTCGCGCAAACAACGGCGCCGCTGCACGCAGACCGAGTGATTGTCTTGAAGAAGGAGCGCACCCTGCAACTGCTCAGTCAAGGGAAGGTCGTTAAGACCTATAAAGTGGCGCTGGGCGGGGATCCGGTGGGACCGAAGACGCGGCAGGGCGATCACAAGACTCCTGAAGGACTCTACGTCCTCGATTCGCGCAATGTCCACAGCCAGTTTTACAAGTCGTTGCATATCTCCTATCCGAGTGCGCGCGATCGGCTGGCGGCGCGCGAGAAGGGCGTTTTGCCGGGGGGAGACGTGTACGTGCATGGACTGCCAAAGGGCTACGGCTGGGTGGGCGCGTCTCACCGCCTGAAGGATTGGACAGACGGATGCATAGCGGTCACGAACGAAGAGATCAACGAGATCTGGGCGGCGGTGGCGGACGGAACTCCGATCGAGATCCGTCCGTGAGAGCACACCTCACAAAAATCCGAGAGTTTCTCTTCACCGCTATTTTCGAGGCCGCACGCTGAGCTTCCCGGATTTTTCTTGCGCGCCCGGTTTGAGACCGAAGATCAGCAAACGGGCATCGCTGGCTACGAAGACTTCCCCGTTCGTAACCACTGGAACCAGGTTGGAATTGCCGCCGGTATTCGGCCAGATTCCGGCTCGTCCTTTGAAGAGTGGCTGCATAAAACCGCTGGTCACCGATTCGGGATTAAAGGCATAGAGATAGATCGGGTTGCCGGTGTTGCTGGTCGGGCGCGACACCGCCCAGATAATCGGATTGGCATTTCCATTGGAGGAAATGCTGGTGAAGAAGCCCGGATCCTGCGTGCCAACAATCTCATGGGTCATTGAAACCTTGGTCAGTGACGGAGCGGGGGAAGTCTGAACTTTCCAGACTTCGACGCTGCGTCCGCCACTGCTGACGACACGGCCGGCGCCGTCGGAGGGATCAACAAAGTAGGATTGACCACACCAGCAGCCGCCGATGTTGTAGGTTCCGAGGACATTGTTTGCGGTGGTGGAGTATCCGCCGAGGTGATCTTCGTTCATCAGGAACAGGGTACCCACTTTTCCCGCAGCGACAGCGAGATGCGGCGTGGAGCCTGGCTGGTCGGGCAGCATCAGCAATCCGCCGGAACCGAAGTCGGCATCGGATTGATCCAAAGACGCCTGATTGTTGGGCGTGAACAGATCGAGAACGGTGGTGAGGTTCGACGACACCTTGATCACGCTTTCCTGGATGTTGGTCACGCCGTCGTAAGTGGCGCCGGAGGGATCGGAGTTTCCGGTGACGAAGAGAATATTGCCGGAGTCGTCGGCAGCGGGACCATAGCCGGACATCCAGATCGATGACAGGAAGAAGTTGTACGGAGCAGAGACCTGGGTGTCGAAAACCTGATTGGCGGGGAGCGGCGTCAGAGAACCGGCGGTCCAGCCCAGGAGCCAGCCTCGAGAAACGTTGGCGGAGAAGTCGCAAAAGCTCCCGAAACCGGCATAGACAGTGCCGTTGGCCAGCAGCAAGCCGGGGCGCTGGCGCTGGTAAGTGGCATTGAAGTTGAAGGTCGTGCCGTCGAGTAAGGTGTGGGATGCGACGACCAACTGGGGCGTGACCTTATCGGTGAGACTGCCAAGATTGAGGGCGTGGAGGCGGTAAGCGGGACCGGTCGAGTCCTGGGTGTAAATGATGACGTACAGAGTGTTGCTGCTGAGGTCAATCACCGGCGTGGAGTTGATGCCGACATTCGGCCCGTTGTTGGTGCAGCCGAGCGGATAACTGACCGGGGTTCCGAAGTTCGGCTTGAGCAGGGCGATGCCGCTTGCGGCGTCGATCGCATAGATGGTGTTGCCCTCGGTGGCGACATACACCACATTGTGCTGACCTTTGTGGTTTCCGGCCGTGATGGTGACATTGGGAACGAAGAGAGGCTGCCCGTCCACCTGGTCGTCGAGAACAACGGTTTTCAATTGGGTGAATGAGGAACTGCCGACATTCGCAGGGGTCAGCACGGTCTCGTTGGAGTTCCAGCCAGTGCGGTTGGTATCGACGTGATAGGTCGTAATGGCGGATTGAGCCGCGGACAGGTATGAGAAAGAGATCGCGAAAGACGCGAATGCAAAAAGGTGGCGAGCGGAGAAGCGCTTCAGACGAAGTAGCATGGTTTTTCCTTGGGCTCTTACAGAGGGGGAATGTTTGCGGCCGATTGGGGGAGGGCCGAGAAAAGCTCAATGAGCTTAAGTCATTGCAGCCGCTGTGTAAATGGGGAATGCCAGTCGGAAGCAAGAAATTTACAGAAAGATTGCGATGCAGCAACTTCCTATGCAAATTCTTGCAGCCCGCCCGGAGTAGAAGCTTCCCTTTGAGTCCTGAACTAGCGGCTTGCGGCGCGCGTGTAATATGACTCAACCCCGCGCGGCAAGATAAAGGGGCGTACGTCCCGATTTTCTAGCGGTGATTGTAGGGGCCCGAAGTGTCGATGGGATCATCGTTACAACAAAACGGAACAGAAGTAACTCAGAGAACCGGCCCCGAACTGGTGCGGGGGCTGAATGTCTGGCATGCCACGTCTATTGTGGCGGGAACGATTATTGGCAGCGGAATTTTCCTGGTTCCGGCCGAAATGATGCAGGATGTCGGTTCGGCGGGAATGGTCTATCTGGCCTGGATCGTGGGAGGGTTACTTTCGTTCTTTGGGGCGCTGACGTATGCGGAGTTGGGTTCGGTTCGGCCCTTCGCCGGCGGCGAGTATGTGTACGTGCGGGATGCGTACGGTCCACTGCCCGGCTTCCTTTACGGTTGGACGTGGTTTCTGATCGCCAAACCTGCTTCGATCGCAAGCGTTACCGCGGGATTGGTGAGGGTGCTGGGGACTTTTTCCGCTTTCAGTTTCCTGCCTCTGACCTTTTTCACCCTGCATGTGACATCGGATCGCATTCTCGTCATCAACTACGGCCATCTGGTGGCGATCCTGGCGACAGTGGGAATCACGGCGCTGAATTATGTGGGAATCCGCAAAGCCGGAAATTTTCAATTTGCCTTCACAGTACTGAAAGTGGCGCTGATTGTCGGGATTGCATTCGTCGCGCTCACGGCTTCCTCGGGGTCGTGGAAGAACTTCGGCACGAGTTTTGCCGGCGCCAAAGGCGGCATGGTTGGGTTCATGGCTGCGCTGGTTGCAGCATTGTGGGCCTATGACGGCTGGAACGATCTGAATATGGTTAGCGAAGAGATTCAGCGTCCGGAGAAGACGATCCCGATCGCGCTGATCGCGGGAGTCGCGCTGGTGGCCGTGCTGTACATGGGAATGAATGCCGGAATTCAGCACGCACTTTCGGCGACTGCGATTGCAAACGCTGCTGTGCCTGCGGCGGCGGCGAGCGAGGCCGTTCTAGGACGTTGGGGAGTCACTCTGGTATCGATCGGCATGATCATCTCGATGCTGGCGGGTTTGAATGGGACGGTGATGAGCGGCGGGCGAGTGCCTTTCGCCGTGGCACGCGACGGATATCTGTTTAAGGCGCTGGGAGAAGTGCATCCGAGATTTCATACTCCGGCACTCGCGCTGGTGATTCAGGCAGCGCTGGCGATTGTTCTCGTGCTGGTGGGCGGGGCGTTCAAGGAGTTGTTCTCGCTGGCTATCTTCGCCGAGTGGTTATTCTACGTTGTCGCGGCCAGCACGATTTTTGTCTTTCGCAAAAGGGAGCCGGACGTGCATCGTCCGTATCGAACCGCCGGATATCCCTTCGTGCCCGCAATCTTCATCGCAACCGCTGCGGTCTTGCTCTATTACACGTTCATGAGCAATTTGCGGGACTCCATCGCCGGCGTGATAGTGATTCTCCTGGGCATCCCGGTGTATTGGTGGTTTGCAAGGCAGCGGAGGCGGGGTGTGAACCGGAAATAAAAGGGGGGTATTTGGTGGACCTGGTCGGGATCGAACCGACGACCTCTTCCATGCCATGGAAGCGCGCTCCCAGCTGCGCCACAGGCCCACTTGTTGAGGGACACTTCGGGCTGCCCTTGCGGACAACATCTATTCTCGCCGACATTAGGAGGATAGTCAACGCGAGGGACGTCATGAAACCTTTGTTTCGATAGGCGCCAGATGTCGAGCTGCGCTCGACGGACATCCGACGGCGGCTGTCCCCACATAAACTCATTTCTTTCCACAGGGTAGTTCTGGCATAATTACTCGTGCACCCCACCTGCACAATTACTCAAAAACAATTTAAAGCGAGGAAGAGATGCCAGCGAAGTACATCTTTGTGACGGGCGGAGTTGTGTCTTCACTCGGCAAGGGATTGGCTGCGGCGTCCATCGGCTGCTTGCTCGAGAGCCGGGGGATGAAGGTCAACATCATGAAGTTCGACCCCTACCTGAACGTGGATCCGGGGACGATGTCGCCGTTTCAGCATGGCGAAGTCTTCGTGACCGATGACGGTGCCGAGACGGACTTGGATCTGGGGCATTACGAGCGCTTCACGCACGCCAAACTTTCTCGCGACAATAACTGGACGACCGGCCGTATCTACGAGCAGATTATCGCTAAGGAGCGGCGCGGGGATTATCTCGGCAAGACGGTGCAAGTGATTCCGCACGTCACCAACGAAATCAAGGCCGCCATGAAGAAGGTCGCACAGGAAGTGGACGTGGCGATCGTGGAGATAGGCGGCACGGTGGGCGACATCGAATCTCTGCCGTTCATGGAAGCGATCCGTCAGATGCGGCAGGAATTGGGCCGCGAGCACACGCTGTTTGTGCACGTCACGCTGGTGCCGTTCATCGCGGCGGCGCAGGAATTGAAGACCAAGCCGACGCAGCACTCGGTGAAAGAGTTGCTCAGCATCGGAATTCAGCCGGATATCTTGCTATGCCGGACGGATCGCTTTCTGGCAAAGGAGATGAAATCAAAGATTGCGCTCTTCTGCAATGTTCCGGAAGAGGCAGTGATCACGGCGAAAGACGTGGCTTCCGTGTATGAGGTGCCGCTGGTGTTCGCCAACGAAGGCGTCGACACGCTGGTCCTCAAACACCTGCATATGGAAGCGAAAGATCGTGAGATGTCGAAGTGGGAGGACATTGTTCACCGCGTCTATAACCCGAAGGATACGGTGACGATCGGGATCGTGGGCAAGTACGTGGAGTACGAAGATTCCTACAAGTCGCTGAAAGAGGCTCTGGTTCACGGAGCCCTGGCCCATAACTTAAAGGTGCAAATCAACTGGATCGAGGCCGAGGGGCTGGAAGCGGGAGTAGCCGACAAGAGTTACGAAGCGCAGCTCGAGGGCTACGACGGGATTCTCGTGCCCGGCGGATTCGGCAAGCGCGGCATTGAAGGCATGCTGATCGCGATCCGGTATGCGCGGGAGAAAAAAGTTCCGTACTTCGGGATCTGTCTGGGGATGCAAACGGCTTGCATCGAATTTGCCCGCAATGTTGTGGGATTGGCGGAAGCGAACTCGAGCGAGTTCGATCCGGCAACGCCCCATCGCGTGATCTACAAGTTGCGGGAGTTGCGCGGGGTGGAAGAACTCGGCGGAACGATGCGCTTGGGAGCTTGGCCGTGCAAGATTGAGCCGGGCACCTTAGCCGAGAAGATTTATGGAAAGCTGGAGATCAGCGAGCGCCACCGGCACCGCTACGAATTCAATCGCGAGTATGAAGAGCCGATGACCGCTGCCGGACTGCGGATCTCTGGTTCGACGCCGGACGGGACATACGTGGAGATGGTGGAGTTGCCGGATCATCCGCATTTCATCGGGTGCCAGTTCCATCCGGAGTTCAAGTCGAAGCCGCTCGAGCCGCATCCGCTATTCCGTACATTTGTGGGCGCGGCTTATGAGTACGGGCAAAAGCGGCGGGCGGAGAAGGTAACGACAGAGGTGGAACTGTTCCACCGGCCAGAGAGAACGAGAGTTTAAGGAAGCCGCGGATTTTCCCGGATCTACGCAGATCTGTTTTTGGGTTGATCTGTGACCTTCTGTGTGATCCGTGGCCACGCTTGTTTCGATGATTACTTCCTTCCAAGTCGGCGACATCCACATCGGGTCCGGAGATCTCTTCCTGATTGCGGGACCGTGCGTGATCGAGAGTGAGGAGCACGCGATTCGCATGGCGGAGATCATCAAGGGAGTTACGAAGGCTCTGGGATTTCCGTTCATTTTTAAGGCCAGTTACGACAAGGCAAATCGGACGTCGATTCGGAGTTTCCGCGGGCCGGGAATCAAGGAAGGCTTGCGAATTCTCAAGAAGATTAAGAACGAACTCAATTTGCCGATCTTGACGGACGTGCACGAAACGGCGGATGTAGGCAGAGTGGCGGAAGTGGCTGATGTGTTGCAGATTCCGGCATTTCTCAGCCGTCAGACGGATCTGGTCGTCGCCGCAGCGCTGAGCGGAAAAGCTGTCAATATTAAGAAGGGGCAGTTTGTGGCACCCTGGGACATGCGCCACGCGGTCGAGAAGTGCCGAGACGCCGGGAATCTGCAGGTCTTCCTGACTGAACGCGGAGCGAGCTTCGGGTACAACAATCTGGTGGTCGATATGCGCTCGCTGGCGATCATGCGGAAGTTTGCGCCGGTCGTGTTCGATGCGACGCATTCGGTGCAGTTGCCGTCCTCGCAAGGTGAGGGAACTGGTCCGGCGGTGAGTGGTGGACAGCCCGAGTTCATTCCAGCGCTATCGCGCGCGGCGGTGGCGGCCGGTGTGGATGGCGTGTTCATGGAAGTTCACGACAATCCGAAGGAAGCGAAATCGGATGGGGCAAACGCCCTGGAATCGACCAAGCTGCGGGGCGTGCTGAAGGAGTTGCTGGCGGTGAAGAAGGCGCTGACCGACGCGCATACCACGCCTTAGAAGATAGATATTCAAACAATGAAAAATGGGACGGCCGTGACCGTCCCATTTTCATCTCAATCGAGCAACTCTATTCCAGCACGAAAATGCTCTTCTTGGCGCACATCTCTTTCAGGATTTTTGGCCACACGGTGACGCTGACTTCTCCTAAATGCGCCTTGCGGAGCAGCAGCATCAGGGTGCGGGATTGGCCAATGCCTCCGCCGATCGAGAGCGGCAATTCGTTGTTGACGATGCCCTGGTGATAAGGGAATTTCAGGTTTTCCAGCAGATTGGAGATCTCGAGTTGGCGGCGGAGCGTGTCGGCATTAACACGGATGCCCATTGAACTGAGTTCGTGACGACGTTCAGTGACGTGGTTCCAGACCAGGATGTCCCCGTTGAGGCCGTGTGTATCTCGCGACGTCTGCGCGCTCGTGTCGGTGACCCAGTCGTCGTAGTCGGCGGCACGCATCTCGTGAGGAAAGCCGTCTTTCAGCGGCCAGCCGATGCCGATGATGAAGACCGCGGGATACTTCTGGAGAATTACGGTTTCGCGCCGCTTGCGAGGCAAATCGGGATACATCGCCAGAAGCTCTTCCGCGTGAAGGAATGTGAGTTCCTCGGGCAGGTTGGGATAGCGCGGTTGACGCAACTCGGGGAACATCTCCTGTGCGAACTTCTCAGCCCCGACTATGACCTTCCATATCTTGCTGACGATTGACTTAAGAAATTCCAGACTGCGCTGCTCGGCCGTAATGACGCGCTCCCAGTCCCACTGGTCAACATAGGCGGAGTGGTCGTGATCGAGGAAGTAGTCTTTGCGAACGGCGCGCATGTCGGTGCAAATGCCCTCTCCAGCGCGGCATTCGAATTGTTTGAGGGCGACGCGTTTCCACTTGGTTGCGGCCTGTACGACCTGCGCGTCCATGGGATTCTTCCCGCGGTCGTTGGAGATACGGAACTGAATGGGAGTGCGTGAACCGTCGCGATCCAGCATATCGTTGACGCCGCTTTCCGCGTCCACGATCAGCGGGACCTGGACCATCATGAGGCCGAGCTCCTTGCATAGATTATCTTCGATATAGCGCTTGAGATGAAAGATTGCTTTTTGTGTTTCTTTCGGGGTTAACAGCGAGTTGTAATCCTTGGGCAGAACCTGCTCAAGTTCGACGTAGTCGCCGATGCCGGGTCCGGCAAGATCGGCCTTCTTGCTGGCTTGAGTGACCGTGGTGTCGCAGTTCGTAATTGTGTCAACTTCAACTGAATCCTGCACATCGCTAGATGATTCAATAAAAGGGCTCATGCCTTGCTCCTTCAGACCGGGTCAGCGGAGGAGCCTCCGCTGACGTAAGTGGCGGTCAGACCTATTGGACGGCGGTAGAGTTCGAGGAACAGTGACAAGAATCACAAGGGAGTGTGTGCTTAGTAACGGGGTCTAAGAAGTCGGGCGTCGCGCACATCGGCTGGGAACGGTGTGTTAGATTGAAGTTCTTCCGATGAAGCATGTGGCCAATTGGGCTTTGAACGCTGCGGCAACCCGCGGCGCCAGCTATGCGGACGTGCGCATGGTTGTGCAGCGCAGTCGCGCCCTCACGACCAAGAACGGAAAAGTTGGCAGTGCCTCTGACGCGGAGTCGGTCGGCATGAGTGTGCGGGTGATTGCCGACGGGGCCTGGGGATTTGCGGCCTCGGCAGAGTTGGCACGGGGCGCAGTGGAGAAGACTGCAGCCGAGGCGGTGGAGATCGCGAAGGCGTCGGCGCGGGTCAAGCGTGAAGATGTGCGGCTCGCTCCCGAGAAACCGGCAGTTGCGGAGTGGAGCACCCGGTACCGGATTGATCCTTTCACAGTTTCTGTCGAGCAAAATATCGAGCTGCTATTGAAGATCGATGCTGAACTTCGGTCTGTCGCGGGGATCACTCTGGCCGAAACGAATCTGAACTTCAACCGCGAAGAGCAGTGGTTTCTTTCATCGGAGGGCTCTGATATCCACCAGACGAAGCTTTCGACGGGCGCGGGATACGCTGCCTATGCTTTTGCGGGAAACGAGATTCAGAAGCGGTCGTATCCGAATTCGTACGGAGGGCAGTGGCAGAACAAGGGGTACGAACTGATCGACGAATTAAAGCTGGTGGAAAACGCCCGCCGCATCGCGGAAGAGGCGGTCGCGCTGCACAAGGCCGACCAGTGCCCGGAAGGAAAGTTCGACATCATTCTCGACAGTTCGCAGTTGGGTTTGCAGATTCATGAGTCAGTGGGGCATCCGATCGAACTCGATCGCGTGCTGGGCATGGAGGCGAATTTTGCCGGTACCTCATTTCTGACCCTCGACAAGCTGCGGACCTTGCGCTACGGGAGCGATCTGGTAAACGTGGTGGCAGATGCGCGGCAAGAGCATGGCCCGGGACTGGGCACATTCGGCTTTGATGATGAAGGAGTAGCGGCGCAGTGCACGCCGATCATCACCAACGGACTATTTACGGGATATTTGAGTTCGCGCGAGACCGCGCACACGATTGGCGAGAACCGATCGGGTGGAACGTTGCGCGCCGAGGGATGGAATCGGTTGCCGATGATTCGCATGACAAATATCAGCCTGCTGCCGAGTGAGAAACCGTTGAGCCTGGAGCAACTGATTGCATCGACCGATTACGGCGTCCTGATGCAGACCAATCGATCGTGGTCGATCGACGACAAACGATACAACTTTCAATTCGGTTGCGAGATCGGATGGGAGGTCAAGAACGGCAAGCGTGTGCGCATGGTGAAAAATCCGTCGTACTCCGGAATCACGACGGAGTTCTGGAATTCGCTGGATGCGATTTGTTCGCGCGATGAGTGGACGTTGTGGGGAACTCCTAACTGCGGAAAAGGGCAGCCCCAGCAGGTGATGGGGACCGGGCATGGCGCGGCGCCGTCGAGATTTCGGGGGATCAAGGTCGGGGCGGCGTTTAAGGGTAACTGATTTCAACTACGAGACACTGAAGCACGAAGAATTGCGAACGATTGCATGCTGACTCAAGAACAGGCCGGCGACGTCTTTGATCGCATCCGGAAGCTCTCATCCGCGGATGAGGTCGAGGTGCTTTTCGCTGGCGGGCGATTCGCGCTGACTCGATTCGCGAACAACACGATTCATCAGAATGTCGCTGAAGAGAATCATGTGGTTTCGGTTCGCGCTGTGTTCGGCGGCCGTACCGCGCGTGCCTTTACCAACAAGTTTGACGACGAGAGCATACGGCAGGTCGTCCGTTCGTCGGAGAATCTGGCGAAAGTGCAGCATCCAGACCCGGACCTGTTACCCATGCCCGATTCCGCGGAAGCTAGGCCAGCAGTCAATCCACCTTCCCGGCATTTTCAGGCGACCGCTGCGATCACGCCGCAACTTCGCGCGGAGGGCGTCAAGAAAATCGTAGGTGTTGCCGATCGCAACAAGCTGACAACCGCTGGAGTCTTTTCCAGCGCAGAGTCGTTCGAGGGAATTTTCAATTCGCACGGATTGAGCACATGGCACACACAGACCCTGGCCGAGGTTTCAATCACGATGCTGGCCTCAGACTCGTCAGGCTGGCAGAAGGCGAACTCCCCGGATATTGCGAACTTGGACCCTTCGATGCTCGCCGAGATCGCGGCGAAGAAGGCGGTGGAATCGGCTCGCCCACAGGAGGTCCCCGCAGGAAAATACACGGTAATTCTCGAACCCGCCGCCGTGCTCGATATCGTGGGATTCATGTTCTGGGATTATTCGGGTATGGCGATCCTCGACCAGCGCTCGTTTCTGACCGGACGAATCGGCACAAAATTGTTCGGCGACAACATTTCGATCTGCGATGACGTTTCGCATCCTTTACAGACCGGAGCTCCCTTTGATGGAGAGGGCGTGCGGCGACAAAGAGTTTGTCTGGTAGAAAACGGAGTCGTGAAGCGTGTGGTGTACGCGCGTGCGACGGCGGAGCGGATGAAGCGGTCCGAATACAAAGAGAATGTTGGGCCCATCACGGCGACCGGGCACGGCTTCTCCCTTCCGAACGAGATGGGCGAGATGCCTCTCAATATCGTGTTTGCGCCAGTAGGAGATCCCCAGACCGTCGAGCAGATGGTTGCTTCCACTGACCGCGGAGTGCTGGTGACGAGACTGTGGTATATCCGCGAAGTCGAGCCTTTCGAAAAGATGCTCACGGGAATGACGAGAGACGGAACATTCCTTGTGGAAAACGGGCGAGTGCGCGGCGGAGTCCGCAACTTCCGTTTTAATCAGAGTCTGATTCACATGCTGTCAAACGTGGAAGCTATGAGCACGGCGGTGCGGTCCTGCGGGGAGGAATCATTTGACATGGTCGTGCCCGCGATGAAAGTCAAAGATTTTAACTTCACCGAAGTGACGAAGTTCTAGGAACATCTTCCTCACCCCCTGCGAGGGAAGTCAGGAAATGAAGCGGCTCTCCTGCTGCCGTTTATCCCCGATAATTGCCGGAAGTTGACCCCGATTTGACCGAAAATGGGGGCCCGGGGCGGGCAATTTGAGGCTGCATTCTGTGTTCTGCAATCCCTTCTAATCCACTCAAAGAAAAGCAGTTAGCCCCATTTGTTCCATGACTTCGGTAACTTTGTTTGGGAGATTTGTGGGTGTACGCTGCCCTTGAGTTCGAGAGAAGTCCGGCTGGGGAAAAAAGAGCCGGCGGGAAGGTTAGTAAACGCGTGGCAGCGGAAGGCACAGCACCGAAGACCGAGGCGCAGATGACATCAGGCCAGTTTGAGGATTTGCAAAGCGCGCTGCGATTTCCGCTGCATCTTGCAGCGTCGGTAAAGACCGAGGGCAATGCCTATACGGCGGAAACGGAAAACATCTCAGCTAACGGTGTGCTGTTCGCGATGGATAAAGATGTTCCGGTCGGTTCCATGGTGGACTTCACGATCGTGCTGCCTGGAGACGTAGTAGGAGCGCGGCGCGATGTGCAAGTCGACTGCCGAGGCCGGGTCGTACGCAGCTTCGAAGATCGAGGCCGGCGCGGTGTAGGCGTGGTGATTGACGAATACCATTTTGAGCGAATGTAGGCGCAAGGGACTGCATGGCTACTATTCCGGTTAGCGTGGAAGAAAATCTCGGAGCAGGCGGGGACGGCCAGTTCGTCCGGGTGATCGTCGCCGATAGTCAGGCCATTTTCCGCGCGGGCTTGCGGAAAATTTTTGCGCTTGAGGATGACATCCGCGTAGTTGGGCAGGCCGAAACATTGAGCCAAACGCAGTCCGCGGTCGCCAAGTTTTCGGCTGATGTTCTGATCTTCGAGGCGGCTTTGACCCCGACTCCAGTAGAAGCGGTGTCCGAACTGCTTCGCCAGAATCCAAAACTTCGCATCGTGGTCGTAACGCCCGGCTCGGAAGAAGAGTTGACGCTGGATCTTTTCCGGCGTGGCGCCCATGGCATTGTATCGCGAGAAGTCGAGCCCGAAATCATGGTGGACTGCTTGCGCAAAGTGGTTGGGGGCGGTACCTGGCTCGACAGTCAGGCGGTTCATTGGGTGATGGATGCATTCCGCAATCAAGGCAACCGGCCCGCGGGATCTCGACCGAAAGTTCAACTCACCCCAAAAGAGACACTGATTGTTTCCTGCGTGACGCAGGGCATGAAGAACAAAGAGATTGCTTTGCGCGTGGGCACCACGGAGCAAGTCGTCAAGAATTATCTCCGCAAAGTGTACGACAAGCTTGGCGTCGCGGACCGTCTGGAATTGGCACTCTACTGCCTGAACCACCACGTCGTCGACAATACGAAGGTGCCTCCGCTGCCAGTCTCCGCTGCGAACGAGACGGTAAACGGCGGCGCGGCGAATGCTGCCGCAGCGGGAGCGTCGGTCTCGGCGGGTCCATCGTCTTCTTCGGCCTCACCGATCCCCGCAAACGCAGAGCCTTCCGAAAAACTATCCTGAAGGTTTCAGCCGAAGAGCTGAGCAAATTCCGGCTCAGTCCCCACTCCCTTTCAAGTTGCGGTTTAGATCACTTCCCCCATAGAATTAAGAAGACGATCGAGGCCGCAAGGATACCAATCAGGTGGCGGCTGATTTCGAGGGCTTCTTTAAGAGTCGTTCCTTCCAATCGAATCAAGCCGGAGAGATGGCCGAGTGGCTGAAGGCGCACGCTTGGAAAGCGTGTTTACTCGAAAGGGTAACGTGGGTTCGAATCCCACTCTCTCCGCCAGTTTCTTAAATCACCAATGAATATGCGGGTTCCGTGAGTCTGTTACTACATTTCTCCGGTTCCTGTTACTACAAATCGTGAAATTCCCTTGTTTCGCAGTATTAGGACTCAGGGATTTTCATGTCGAATCGCACTGCAACTTTATACCTTCACGTCACCATCAAAGACGGCAAGACCCCGTTCTGCAAGTGCGGCTCGCCGTGAATCCCGCACTTTCATGCGTGCGGCGCACATAGTAGAAGCACCACACCGCAGTAATCGACGCAACTAACCCCATGGCGCCCGGAAGAAGTGCCTCGGCAATCTCCGACGCATCTCCCACGGAGAAGATTCTTGTTGTCGTGGTCGAGTTTTCAAATTGTCCGCGCCACTGCGGGTGAGCCTTGAGGTATGTAGCGCAGAGCAGGAATATTTCGCAGCAGAAACTGACCATCGGATTAGATCTGGGAGATCGCCAACGGTTGGTATTGCGTAGTGGATGAAGCCGGCCAGATACAACTGGAGCAGCGCATCCGGACAAATGGCACGAGGATCAGACCATGAACAGCCCGTATGCGACTCAACAAAACTATCCCCACCAGAACGATCCAATCTGGTCCAGGTCAAAAAGGCCCTCGCGCGCAAAGCCTTTGA
>CAVXVD010000019.1:0-3880 GCA_963765015.1 uncultured Acidobacteriota bacterium
GGGACAAGCGTGAACTCAGCGCCCTTGCGGAGAAAAGGATCGGCCGGTTCCGAAGAACAGGTTTTTAACAAGTTGCTGGGTGATGGTGGAACCGCCGCGCATGCGGTGCCCGCCTTCCATATCTTCATCGGCGGCAAGTTCCATGGCCTGCCAATCGAAGCCATGGTGCTCGTAGAAGCGCGCGTCTTCCGCGGCGATCACAGCGTGCTGGAAGTCCGGCGAAATCTCGCGCAGAGGAACGAAGTCGTAGTGCTCGTGGTAGGGCTTGCCGTGAATGAAGGCCTGCACGCGCCGCTCCATGTGGACCGCGGTCGTGGGCGGGTCGATCCACTTCGCGGCGACGAGGGTGAGCGCGGCGAGCGCCCATGCAGCGACGAGCGCGAGGCCGAGACAGAGGAAAAAAGTGCGGAGGAGATGCTTCCGGCGCATCGGCCTAAGGGGAGCATTGGTTTTGGGCGGCACATTTCAGAATAAGGGCAGGGCCTTGGGCGAAGGAACCAGGGACCCCCTCACTTCTACCTTTCTGCAAACTCAGATTCGCCGGTAAATTGCCTCATATGGTCGCTTCCAACCGGGTATATAATTGCCGAATTCCCGGGGTCCCCCGAAAAAAATTGATGAACGCACTCACTTCAGTTTCGGAGCCGATGACTGTGACGAATCAACAAGAATCCATTCGCAAGCAACAACCAATGCCCAGAATCCTCGCCTTCATCGCCGCATCATTTGCGGTACTCACGCTGATGCTTCCCAAGCAATACGATGCTTTTTTTCCCCGCAGTAAAGATAAACCTTCGCGCAGGATGGGCAAGGCCTGCTCCCCCGTCACGGCCTCCGCAATATCGAAGCCGAGTGTGCCGAACGTGGTGCGAAGCGCGCGCCGGATGGAGAGTTCGTCGTCCACGATCAGAACCTTGCCTTGAGATAGATTCACGGAATTCACGGTAACCTCCGTCCTATGCGTGGAAGAGACAGAAAGAAGGTAGTGCCCTTCCCTTTTTCACTAGTCACCCACGCGCGTCCCTGGTGTGCCTCCGCCGTTTTCTTAGTTATTGACAGGCCCAGCCCCGTACCGGGCGCCTTGTGATTCGATCCGGGACTACGGTAAAAGCGCTCGAAAATTCGTTCGCGGTCTTCCGGCCGAACCTCCGAGCCCTCATTGTGAACCGAGATAAGTATTCCACCGCCCTGATCCTCCACAGCGATGGAAATCGGGGAACAAGGCGTGGAATACTTGGCCGCGTTGTCAATGAACTGCATGATGGCCGCGGCCAATAACTCGCGGTCACCAACAGCAGCGCAACTCTGGTTTGCAATCGAAATCTGGATTGGGTGGCCGTCCAGTTGATCCACATGTTCCGCAAGGATTTCGTTAATTAGCTGCGGAATCAAAACTGGTTGCCTGTGAAGCTTGGTTTCGGCGGCCTCCAGCTTCGCGGTCCTCAGCAGGCGTGTGCTCAATGTGTTCAGCTTGTCGGATTCTTCGTCGATGAGAGTCACCAAGCCTTCCTGTGCCGGGTCCAAGTGCCCGGCTTCAAGCAGGCCGGAACTCGCAGTTCGAATCGCGGTCAGCGGAGTTTTGAAAGCATGAGCCAAGGCGTCCAAGACCGCTGTCCGCAATTGCTCGCTCTCGCGCGCCGCTTCGGCGTGACTCTGTTGTTCGAAGGATCGAGCGCGTTCCAAAGCGATGGCAGTGAGCGATGCGATGGAGTCGACCTGAAGCGCCGTTAAAGTATTTCCACGCAGTACAATCGCGCCAATCGACCTGGCTCCCAGCCGTAGCACGCGATGCCAGGTCATCAAGGCGGTGTGATCCTCGTTGTGGTTTTTCAGGTAAGTATTTCGGGCGAGTACTTCCAGTTCCGAACTGGAGTCCCCCGCTGCGTCGACCCGCGCGCGCGTGGCATCGAAAAGGGCCAGGGCATCCACCTGGATAACGTCGCGAATCTGAGTCACAATTTGCGACCCAGGCGATTGCCTCGGATTCATCAGAAGAGTGCGGCGGCTGAGTTCATAAAGCTTCGTCATCGCGCGGCGCTCTGAAATCGCTTTGCGTGCATGCCTCTCCAGTTGGATGGATAGCCGGCTCACCAGCAAAGCAGTTGATTCGAAAGTAATCAATGCCAGCCAGCTCTGAGGGTCGGCCACATAAAAGGTGTAGATGGGGGGAACGAAAAAATAGTTCAAAGCGGTTACCGCCACCAGCGACGTCACCGTCGCTTCCCAAAAACCAGATATGGTTGCGACGAAAACAACAATCAGTAAATCTAGAAACCCCGGAGTGGCGAGTTGGGCGCTCACACGCAGTGCCAGGTATGCAACCAGCAACACCACCGCCGATCCCGCGAACGCGTGTAGCGTGAATCGGAGGGCGCGTTCTCGCACCGTTGTCACTTGCATCCCGTCGTGAATCTGGCTGCGGGCACGCGCCGCGATTCGAAATTACGGCCAGCCTCCATGAGCAAGCTTATGTCAAACAAATAAGGATGGTATAAGGATACGCGCCACAGGATTAAGAAGGCATTAACAACAGCTAAAGATAACAGAAAGATGCAGCTGTTATCGGCCAGGGAAGGAGTGACATGCTCTGGCCGTTCTTACCTTTGACTCGATCTTTGGCAGGCGCCGAAAACTGTCAGGGGGATGGTGCCCTTGGGCTCAAGGCTCTTTTTAAGTGGCGGTAAACCTGGCTTGATCGCTTTTTCAGCACGACGCGGACCGGCCGCCTAAGCCAGCCCGCGCCAATTCACCTCTGCCATCCCGAAGTTACTTAGCTTCACCGATTCGCGACAACGGTACCATTTTTTGCAATTTGCGCCTGTGCCGCCGCCAGCGCCCGGTCGGATTGAGCCTCTGCGCGAAATGTCGTCGCCAGGTACCCGAGTCGCCCGGCTGTGGTCGGCGACATGAGATTCTTTGCTGTTGGACTGTGTTGATAAGCCGCACTCGCCTCTTCGTACGTCGCTCCCTCTTCATCCAGCCAGTCCGCCTGCCGGTTGTAATATGCAGCGAGCTTAAGATGGTCTGCTGGCGTTTTGGCAGTTGCGGCTAACTTCCTGGCTTGCCTCTTCGTGAGTTCTTTAGGTCCAGCTGGAACTTCGCACGGCGGTGTCCGCAGCGCCATTTGGTTCTTTATGAAAGGCACTCTTCGACAGTCCGGCTTCTTTACTGCGCCCTGGCTGGTGGAAGCCTCCCCCGCGGTCGCCTGTTGCGCGAAACCGGTCTGTGCAGTGACGAACGGTGCGAGTGCTGCACATAGCAGAACGGCTCGCGTCGCCTTGTAAGCAATTTTTTTCATGATGATCTTGTCCTCTCGAGGCATTAGTTGCCTAGCTACATCCGGGCTTGATGTCCACGACAACGAATCCACTTACTGAGTGGCTAGTTTTCGTGAGCACTATCGCCCACGAGCAACCTCAGTGTAGGGCCAACGCCGTAAAGAACGCATAAGGAGTAATAGTGCATTTTTCAAAACCATAGCTGTCGCGGTTAGTCGGGCAGCGGAGCGTTACTCAATCGCCTCGACACTTATGATTTCCTTATACAGCTAAAGAAACTCTGAATAGGGTGTAACAACTTTTCCGATCACAATGTTTATGCCGTCCTCACGACGCCGACCCTATACTCGCTCTACGGTTACAGCGAAGTAACACTTTTGCAGTACCCGAAATGTAAATGCCGCTCTCTCGATTGTGGAAAACGCCAGTGGGTTCCTGGACAGAACGTCGAGGGCACGCAATCAAGACGACCAGCACACCGCCATTCTCCGCAAACGGGATCATGCCCGACCCTTCCTCACAATCGCCATCCGGCGTCGCGCAAGGCGCCATTTTGATCGTCGATGATGACACTTCGGTGCGGGTGGGCGCTGGCAGCATGA
>CAVXVD010000020.1:0-3117 GCA_963765015.1 uncultured Acidobacteriota bacterium
GCCAGTAGATAGTTTACCGCAGTTCACGTTCCGCTAGGCGCGGTAGGGGATTTGCGATCGTTTAACCTCGACGCCGCGAATGCCCTCGCGTTTCAGCAGCATTTCTACAGACTTAGCCGCCTCGTCTGGATATTGACAGGGCCCTACGACGAGGTCCTCGATTTCCATTGGTTGATCCCCCCAGCGCAAAGGAACTTCAAGGTATGGAATCAGGATAGAGCTGCCGACCCTAAACTTGAGGTCGGCAGGGATGAGATTCTGATTCAGAAGAAACGCTAGACGCCATTCTGCTTCTTCGTGAAAACCATAGTCTTTTGTTATCGCTGAACGCATTCCAAGTCGGATGAAGTGCTCCGTGGCAATTGCAAAGGGATGCAGGAAGCCCTCGGTTCCGCTGACGATGGGCCTCCCCGCGCTTGAAGCTGTGCTATTAAGGTAAGAGGAGACGAGGCTCTCCACCTCATTTTCAAGTGATCGTTTCTCATTCCCGTAAAAGTAAATGCAGCTCAGAAGGGTATCTGCATCCATATGGAAACCATCAGGCCGACCCTTCAAAAAATGCTCCCCTGCGGCGCGGAGAAAGCCCGGCTTAAATCCAATGCTGTACCCGCCAGACCCGCCAGAATAGGCCCGCCATTGGCTTAGAAGGTCTGCTCTCTTCGAAAACGAGGTGACGAATACATTCTGCGAGGTAATCCAACTCGCTGCTCCGATCCCTTGATTGAGGGCTTCGTCGCTCGTACATTCAGGTTGTTTTACTTTGATCGGTTCCATTCCCAAAACCTGAAAGAGAGGGTCTGACTTAACCCTGCTCGACAATTCGCTCAGAAGAACCTCGAATACGATCGCTCCCTCGCGTTTATCGTTGAGATATTTGAAATGCGTGGACCAGATGCACTTATCTTTGAGTATTCCGAGCAGCCCCTTTTGATCGGTGTAGTGGTAGAGCGGCCCCTCGGGCTTATCCTGATCGGCGACCAGCTCTTTTGAGATCGGCTCTTGCTCCTCCATAGGCCCCTCTTACCCCTGTCTTTGAATCTAGAGCGTCTCCGGCCACTTCCGGCTGGTATGGATGACAGATGCAATGTGAATTACGCCGTCTACCACGCGATAGGGGATGATATACGGCAACCCGGGAACGACCAGCTCTCGTGTGCCCTCAATGCGTCCCGGCCGCCCGATGTAGGGAAACTTCTGCAACCGCAGCGCGGCCGCCACAATTGCAGCGGCTACACGCGCCGCTGCCGCAGGGCTGTCGTTTGCGATGTAGTCGTGGATCGAGGCAAGCCGGCGAATGGCGCGCTTGCTCCAACGGAGCTTCACAGGGGAGGCGGCAACTCATGCTTGCTTCCCCAACTCCGCAGCCACTCGATCACTTTCTCGTTGGGAGCATCCTCGCCAGCGTCTATCTCGGCGAACCCTGCCTGAATCTCTTCCTGTTTCCACGATTCGTAGCCGTCCGCAAGCTGTTGCGTGCCCGGGCGGCGTGGGCCGCGCAGCGCAAGAGAACCGGCGGGCGTCAGGGTCCACTCCACCGCGTCGCCAACGGAGAGATTGGCCTTCCGCAGCAGGTCTTCAGGGATCTCCACCGTGACCGCGCTGCCTTTGCGAGCAATCTGTGTGGCCATAGCCGCCTCTAAAGTCTCCTCTGATTTATCGTACCCCGAAAGCATCTCCGGGTGCTGGCTCATACTGCCTGGGCCTCAGCGAGAACTTTCTCGCGGAACTTAAGATGAATCTCCTCGGGCGTGCGAAGGTCAATTTTAACTCCAGTCACGTTTGCCAGTTGTGCCTGGAGGCGCTCCATCGCGAGCAGGCTGGCGCGTGGCGCTGGATCGACAAGAATATCGAGGTCGCTGCCCTCCTTGTCCTCGCCGCGCACGACGCTTCCGAAGATCCGCGGGTTCGCCATTCCTGCTTGCCGCACAAGCTGGCGGATGGTCTCCCGGTGTTGCGAAAGCATCTCCGACGGTCGCATCGACGCCTGTCTCCCTGAACTCCCTCTATTCTAGCCAACATCCGGTTCGGAAGCACCTGAGCTAAGGCAAAGCACATCCCGCTTTGATATAAAGGACCGGCAACGCCCGGCCTCGCCGCGCTCCACGCAAAGGAAATCAAATGACCGCTGCCACACCAATGAAACTCGCCGTCAGCGCTTTCAATACGGCTCTTTTAGCCGGAGCACTTCTTTTCGCCGCCGACCCGTTCGCGGGTCGCGCCCAGCAACCCGCGTTATCCGCCCCGGCACCGCCCGCGATCGACATGACGCCCGTTAAGCCAGAGTCGGTCGGCTTTTCGCCGGAACGCCTCGACCGCCTCCACGCGGCGATCCAGGAGGAGATCGACCAGAAACATCTCGCCGGAGCGGTCACGATCCTCGCCCGCCACGGCAAGATCGTCGACTATCGCACCTACGGCATGCGCGACATGTCTATCGCTACACCGATGACGAAGGACACGATCTTCCGCGACTACTCCATGACCAAGCCGGTGACCGGCGTCGCGATGATGATCCTTTACGAAGAGGGCAAGTGGCTGCCGTCCGATCCGATCTCGAAGTACATCCCCGAGTTCGCGCACCTCAAGGTGTTCAACGGCTTTGACGCCAACGGCAAGATGCTGCTGGCCGATCCCGACCACGCGCCTACGATGCACGAGCTGATGACGCACACCGCCGGGTTCACCTACGGCAACGCCGACACGCCGGTCGACAAGATGGTCCACGACCTGAAGCTGAACGATGCGAAGAACCTTCAGGAACGGATCGAACGGCTGGCGACGGCCCCGCTGCTCTATCAGCCCGGCACGCGCTGGGTTTACAGCCCGTCGATGGACATCCAGGGCTACATCGTGGAAAAGCTCTCGGGCCAATCGCTGCCCGACTTTATGCGCGACCACATCTTTGCGCCGCTTGGCATGACGGACGCGGGGTACTTTGTGCCTGCCGACAAGCGCGCGCGCTTTGCAGCCGGCTATCACGAGGCCAACGGCGAGCTTGTGGCCGAGGCGACGACCAACGGCGTTCCCGACGACTATGCTGCCCAGCCTACCAATCCCGAGGGCGGCGGCGGCCTGGTTTCGACTGCCGAAGACTACTACCGCTTCGCGCAAATGCTC
>CAVXVD010000021.1:0-3259 GCA_963765015.1 uncultured Acidobacteriota bacterium
TGTACGGGTGGAGCTGATCCGCGATGGGAGAGCAGTTCTTGTTTCGCGAACATGCTTCGCCGGCGGTACTGCGATTGGAGGCCGATGGGGGCTTCGCCGAAATCTGTATCCAAGAACCTTACCTCATCAGATTGCGCGGTCGCGGAGTTGGAATTCGTTTCTCAAAGCCGCCAGATTCAGCCGGATTCGCGTTTCCTAGAGGCCAGACTCGTTGGGAGTTCAACAGCGCGCAGCAAGATATTCGGCTCATGCTGACTGCGCTGCAGGGAAACATCCAAGCTAATAACGATTGGGATGGCACTTTTGCGAAAACGGTTCTCTTTGAGTTCGGTCCCACCATCCCCGGAGGTGAATTCGACGCGGCTATAGAAGAGTTCCGCTCGGGCTGGCACGAGCCCACCTACGAGGGGTCCTTCGAGGACGGAACGGCCGGAGTTCGACGCGAGTACCAGCAATGGCTCGCCGGAATGCCGGCCGTGCCGGAAGAGTTCCAATCAGCGGCCGATCTGGCGGCATATGTCGACTGGTCAGCGGTCGTTGTCCCGGAGGGTCATCTGATCCGGCCGTCAATGTTGATGTCGAAGAACTGGATGAATGCCGTCTGGAGCTGGGACCATTGTTTTAATGCCATGGCCCTTATCGAGTCGGAACCTGAAGTCGCGTGGGACCAGTACATGGTCATGTTCGATCAACAGCGTCCCGATGGTGCTTTGCCGGACAGCCTCACCGATCGCGAAATCTATTGGGCCTACAGCAAACCGCCCATTCACGGCTGGGTTGTCCTGTGGCTCATGAACCATAGCAATTCCATCAATGATGGACGTTTGGCCGAGGCCTACCCTCATCTTGTGCGCTGGACCAACTGGTACTTTCAGTTTCGGGACGATGACCACGACGGTCTACCGCAATACGACCATGGCAACGATTCAGGTTGGGACAATTCAACGGTGTTCCGCTCCGGACCCGCGATCGAAACCCCAGATCTCGCTGCCTACCTTGTTTTGCAGATGGAGGCACTCTCCAGCATCGCGCACCGCTTGGGCAGAGAACAGGAAAGCGAGGACTGGAAACGTAGAGCAGCGGGTTTGCTCCAGCAACTCGTCCACTCTTTTTGGCGTGCTGATCATTTCGTCGGGCTTCGCTCCTTCGACCATGCTGTGGTCGAGTCTGACAGCCTGCTGCTCTACCTTCCCCTCATGCTAGGGGACCAGTTGCCAGATGCCGTGCGCCGAAAGTTGATTGCTGACTTGAAACAGCCGGGACAGTTTCTGACCACCAACGGCTTGGCCACCGAGCGACAAGGCAGTCCGTATTATGAATCCGATGGATACTGGCGCGGGCCGATCTGGGCCCCTTCGACGTTGATGATCGTGGATGGCCTAGAGTCATCAGGAGAGCGTGAATTCGCTCGCGAACTCAAGCTGCGATATTGCCGGATGGCTGTCAAGAGCGGCTTCGCTGAGAACTATGACGCCGTGTCGGGTCGGGGCTTGCGTGATCCGGCCTACACTTGGTCCGCAAGTGTGTTCCTGATCTTCGCGCATCAGCTGGTCCAACCTTGATGACCGCATGTGCTATTGCTTGCATAGCGAAACAATCACGCTCGAAACCTTAGAGGAAAATCGTTAATCTCAGCTAGCCTCTGCGGGCGAAGTTGGTCTGCATGATGCTCTCACCCAATAATTAACCTTGTTGAAGTTCCCGAGATGGGAAGGCCCGCGGAGCGGATATGGATGGCACGAATCGCGATACTTTTGTCAGAAACATTTCCGTGATTGTTACAGATTCGCAACTCCTCCAAAAGTACTATCTTCTCGAGCAGGAGGCGTGCGGCGTTGTGCGACCTCCGCTTAAGGTCATCCGGTCGAGACCGAGACGTTGCTCCGGAGGAGCCACCATGAATTACAGGTTCACGCTGGTCGTCATTTTTCTTTGCGCGATTTGCATCTCAGTCCTCCCCCTATTCGCACAAGAAGGAGCCGGAGCCATTACCGGTCACGTAACGGATTCAACTGGCGCGGCTGTTCCGAACGCTCAGGTCACTGCGGCTAACGCGGCTACGCAGGTGCGAACAACTGCGACGACGAACTCTGCGGGTATTTACGTGTTGTCGAATCTGTTACCGGGCACATACTCGGTCGAAGCGTCCGCGAAGGACTTCAAGAGGGCAGTTCGAACCAACGTCCTTCTGCAAGTCTCCGACAATATCGGACTCGATTTCTCCTTAGAAGTGGGAAGCGTTAAAGAGTCGATTGTAGTGACTACGGAAGCGCCTCAATTGCGGTCGGAAGACGCGCAGGTCGGCGAGGTGGTCAATGAAAGAATGATTGAGACCGTTGTAAATATTGGGCGCAATCCCCTGACGTTGATAACGCTTGCAGGAAATGTCCAGGGCAGCGGAGCTCCCGCCGGTGCCAACTTGAGTCTCGGTGGCGGAATCTTCAATGCACCCAACGACACGCGGGTGAATGGTGGACGAGAGTCAGCCGTGGAATACCTTGTGGATGGAGTGCCGGCGACTGGCGGTTTCGTCCATCAAGTTGTAAATACAACGCCAAACACGGAAGATGTCCAGGAATTCAAAGTCATCACCAACGGCATGTCCTCTGAATTCGGCCGGCTCTCGGGCGGCGTTGTTGAAGTAGCCACGAAGTCCGGTGCGAACCAGTTTCATGGACAGCTATTTGAATATCACCAGGATCAGTTCTTTGACGCGAACGGTTGGGGTCAAGATAACCAGTGCGCTTTCGGTAGGCTTACCGGAGGCAGTACAGCGGCGTGCACGAAAGCACCCTTTCACCAGAATGATTTCGGTTTTGCCGTGGGCGGCCCGGTGCTAATACCTCACCTTTACAACGGGAGAAACAAGACCTTTTGGTTTGCGAATGCGGAATGGCTGAGGAACAATACGCCTGGTGGCTCGGCCATCACTACCACCATCACTGAGCAGGAACGCAACTCCATTCCAGATCCGTTCAACGGGAACGCCATTAAGACGCCAACCCCTTGCCCTGACGGAACCGTGGGAGGCTGTGCCGACTTAACCGACATCGGGAACGCAGTCTACAACAGCTGTGCAACCAAGGACCCCCAAGGAAATTGCCTTCAAACTCCATATCCTTATCCTGCGATAGGCAACCCATTCGTGCAACCGGATGTCAATGGCAACCGTCCGCCTGACGGCGGGGATGGCAGGCATGTTCCGGTCAATCAACTGAATCCTGCGATCTTGCGCTATGTGTCGCTCATGCCCCACGCG
>CAVXVD010000022.1:0-11128 GCA_963765015.1 uncultured Acidobacteriota bacterium
TGGTCATGTGTGACCCGGTCGATGTAGTGGACGCCTTTAGCTCGCCCGCTGCGGTCGATCAGAAGGTCGCTGACAATGGCATCGCTCACCAGAGTAAATTTTCCTGTGCGCGCCGCCGCGGGCAGCGTAACCGACGGACTGTTGAAATACGAAGCGGTGAAGCAGCCACGCTGGCACTGGTCGCAATAGTGACAGGCGGGGCGGCCACGATGCGGAACCGTCAGGTTGGCGACGCGGTCAGCTATGACCCGCCAGCCAAATTTACGCTCGATCGTGTCTTTCGCTTGTAGCGCTCCACAGGAAAGATTCATCGGCGGCAGAAATTGTCCGTCCGGCAATTGCGGCAAGCCTTCACGCGATCCGCTCACCCCGATGTAGCTTTCGACCAGGTCGTAGTAGGGCTCGATTTCCTTGTAGCTGATGGGCCAATCTTCGCCGAATCCGTCGCGAGTGGCGGCTTTGAATTCGTTGTCGCTGTAGCGATAGCTTTCGCGCGCCCAGCAGAACGTCTTCCCTCCAACCTGACGGCCGCGAATCCACATGAAGGGCTTGTCCGCCGGAAAGGTGTAGGGGTGCTCCAGATCATTGACGAAGAACTGATGACTGTATTCATCGCACGCGTAACAGAGACGCTGCACCGGCTGCGTCTCGAGCAGGCGCTGCTGGTTGCCAAAGCCGCGGTACTTCAGCTGGTACGGCCAGATGTGCTCGGTGAAATCGCGGGTGGGTAGGCGCGGCGGTCCAGCTTCGAGCATAACCACGGTGAGTCCGCGCTCGGTCAGCTCTTTGGCAACCCATCCGCCACTCGCGCCAGAACCGATGACCAGCACTTCATGGTTTTGTCTGCGCGGCAGGAGCATGAGGCGAACAGTGTAGCAAAGAGTCAAAACCTCCGTGGCGGACACCCATAAGCACCGACTTAACTTTTTCCGTTTAGTGTCTGCCAACTTCCTAGAAGCCCGTTTCTGGATAGCTTCCGGTTGGCCGACAACCCGCCCTAAACGTTCGATTCAGTAATGATTTGCTTCAACGTTCCCAGAATGGGAGTCCCAATGTGAGTCGCAACGTCTCGATGACAGCAGGGGCTCCGATGCCTTGACTGAGTCGTCGCCGCGCCCAATCGTGATTGTGAATTAGAATGATTCGCTTGAGCTTCAGTGGCGGTTTTGGCCAGGACGGTCATCCGGACGACGGAGTTCAGCGAAGCTGTAGCTTAAGCCTTTGTTCGAGATTGGTTGCAGCACGGTCAATGCCCTTTTGAATTCGACCATTATGCACTCCAGGTATTTTCGGGTGTTCGCCCAGGTCGCGATGTTCTTTCTGCTGCTGGTGGGGGCGGGCAGTGGACAAAATACGACGCTGATCAGTCTTGATCAGGCCATCGATCTGGCTCTGGCCCATAACCACGCGCTGCTGGCTACGCGCACTCTCATCCTTCAAAATCAAGCTCAGGAGATTACCGCAAACCTGCGTCCCAATCCAACTCTGGGCATGGATTCGCAGTTCGTCCCATTCTTCAGTCCACAGGATTTCTCTGGGACGAATCTGGACCAGACTCAGCAATTTGATATTGGGATTAGCTACCTGTTCGAGCGCGGACACAAGCGGCAACGCCGCCTGCAGGCTGCCCGCGATCAAACCGCGGTTACGCGGTCCCAGGTCACCGACGCCGAACGAACGCTGGCTTTCAACGTGGGTCAGCAGTTCGTCAGCGTGTTGCTGGCGGAATCTACGCTGGATTTTGCCTTACAGGATCTCAAGAGCTTCCAGGAAACCGTCGATATCGGCGCGGCGCAACTCAAAGCCGGACAACTCAGCGAAGGCGATTATCTGAAGATAAGCCTGCAGCTCCTGCAGTTTCAGATGGACGTCTCGGCGGCGCGCCTGGCGAAGGTGCAAGCCCTAGTCGGGTTGCGCGAGTTCCTCGGCTATAACGCGGTCCCCGCCAATTATGACGTGATTGGCGACTTGTCCTACGAAGCACTCAAAGGAAACGAGGCAGACTTCCAGATGAAGGCGCTGCGCGAGCGACCCGACTATCGCGCCGCGGAACTGGGAGTGACTGCCGCGCAGAGCCAAATCCGGCTGGCCAAGGCCAATGCCAAGGTCGATGTGACCGGCACTTACGATTTCACCCACGTATCCGGCGAGAATACTGCCTCTATCTTCGCCAATTTTGCCTTACCCATTTTCGACCGCAATCAAGGCGAGATCGCGCGCACGAACTACGCGCTCACCCAGGCGCAGGAGCAGCAACAGGCAGCCAGCGATACGGTGCTCTCCGATGTGTCGAACGCCTACGAAGCGGTCAAGAGCAACGACGAGGTGGTCCAACTCTACATTTCCGGGTATCTTAAGCAAGCGCAGGATTCGCGCGACATCAGCGAGTACGCTTACAAGCGTGGCGCTGCGAGCCTGCTGGATTTTCTTGACGCCGAGCGCACCTATCGGGCCACTCAGTTGGCGTATCGTCAATCGCTCGCAGCCTATATGACAGCATTGGAGCAACTGAAGGAAGCGGTTGGAACGAGGAATCTGCCATGAGCATGGGTAGTTGGCTGCGGTTCGGTGCGCGCGTCCCGATGGCGGCCCTCGCGACGCTGCTCCTCACTCTGCTCAGCGCTTGCACGGGGCCCTCCGAGCAGGCCGGGAAGATGACGTCCTTCTCGGGGGCAGAGAGTTCCCGGTCGAAAGCCGAGCTCTTTTCTTTGCCCGCCGACCAGATGGCGCACATCCAGGTAGTGACGGTCGAGCAGGCCCCTATGCCGCGCATCCTGCGCCTGACTGGAGCCGTCGAGTATAACGACTTCAAGACCACGCCGGTGATCGCGCAGGTGGGTGGGCCGGTCAGCCGCGTGATGGTGGTGCAGGGCGAGCACGTGCACGCCGGCCAGCCCCTGCTTTACGTCGCCAGTCCGGACTACTCTCTTTTGCGCGCGTCTTTTCTCAAGGCGCGCGACGCCTTCCAATTGGCGGACAAATCCTACCTCCGCGCACTCGATCTTTACGCCCACAAAGCCATTGCCCAAGCCGACCTCGAGCAGGCGCAATCGAACCGTACGCAGGCACAGGCCGATCTCGAGTCCAGCGCTGACGCTATCCGTGTTCTCGGCATTGCCGACCCGGAGACCATCGTCACCAAGCCTCCATCCCCGGAAATTCCTCTCTATTCGCCGGTGGCTGGAGAAGTCGTCGACCGCACTTGTTCCCCGGGTCAACTGTTGGCGGCCGGCGCTACTCAGTGCTTCGCGCTGTCAGACATGAGCTCGGTGTGGATTCTGGTCAACATTTACCAGAACGACGTGGCTTACGTGCACGTTGGCGACGCGGTCACGGTTGAAAACGAATCGTATCCGAATGCCGTGCACGGCAAGATCGAATACATTTCTCCCGCGCTCGATCCCAGCACGCGCACGCTGCAGGCGCGCATAGAGGCCGCCAATCCCGGCGAGCGCCTGAAGAAGGAAATGTACGTCACCGCGCAGGTGAAAGCCGGAGTCATTCCCAACGCGCTGTTCGTGCCCGACTCCTCGGTGTTGCGCGACGAACAGAATATGCCCTACATCTATCTGCAGACCGGACAAAACCAGTTCGCCAGGCGCGACGTTACGCTGGGCGAAACGCAGGCCGGCAAAACGCAGATCCTCACCGGGCTGCAAGCCAAGGATCGCGTGGTGGGCGACGGCAGTCTTTTTTTGCAATTCCAGAATTCGCTGCAACACTGAGGAACGCCACCGGGGATGATTCATCATATTGTTCAATTCGCCCTCCGACAACGCTTCCTGATCCTCATGCTGGCATTGCTTGTGCTCGTGGCGGGCACGTTCTCGTTTCAGCAGATGCCGGTGGACGCCTACCCTGACCTTTCTCCCCCGCTCGTCGAGGTCATCACGCAATGGCCGGGGCACGCCGCCGAAGAGGTGGAGCGGCTGGTCACGCTGCCCATCGAGTTGCAGATGAACGGCGTGCCGCACATGGTGTTCATGAGGTCGATCTCGCTCTATGGGTTGTCCGATGTCATCATGACGTTCGAGGACAGCACGGATAACTACTTCGCCCGGCAGGTCGTGTTTGAGCGACTCTCCACTGCCAACCTGCCTCCCAATGTGACGGGCAGTCTGGCGCCGCTGTCGAGTCCGTCCAATCTGGTCTATCGCTATGTGATCGAGAGTCCGGACCGCACTCCGCAGGAGTTGAAGACCTACGAAGACTGGGTGATCGAACGCGCCTACAAATCCGTGCCTGGGGTGGCCGACGATTCCGGCTTCGGCGGCACGGTCATGCAATACCAGGTGCTGCTCGATCCCGCCAAGATCTACAGCTACCACATCCCCTTGCCGCAGATTCTGAATGCCCTCTCGGCCAACAACGCCAATGCCGGCGGTGGCTTTTACTCGCAGGGTTCGCAATTCTTTTACGTGCGCGGACTGGGGCTGGTGACCAAGACCGAAGACATCGCCGACATTGTCGTGGGAAACAATAACGGAGTGCCGGTGCGCGTCCGCGATATCGGCGAGGTCACCATCGGCCATGCCCCACGCCTGGGAGAATTCGGCTTCCAGAACGAAGATGACAAGGTCGAAGGCGTCATCCTCATGCTTACCGGCGAGCAGACGCAAAACGTTCTGAAGCGAGTGGAAGAGAAGACCAAGGAGATCAATCGCGACCTCCTGCCCAAAGACGTGAAGGTCCGTCCGTACTATGACCGCAGCGATCTCGTGCAGGTGACCATCGACACGGTCGAGCACAATATGCTCCTGGGCATGGGCCTGGTCTTAATTGTCCTGATCTTCTTCCTGGTCAGCGTGCGTGCCGCCATCATCGTCGCGTTGACCATTCCGCTGAGCCTGCTGTTTTCCTTCATTTTCCTGCATGCCCGCGGGATTCCAGCGAACCTGCTTTCGATCGGAGCCATCGACTTCGGAATCATCATTGATGGCACGGTGGTGATGATGGAAAACATCCACCGGGAATTGGCCGCGCGCCACGGCCAGGAATATAAGCTTCACGAAGTCATCCTCGCGGCTGCGCGCGACGTGGACCGGCCCATTTTTTATTCCATCGCCGTCATTCTCGCCGGATACATTCCCATCTACGCCCTCACGGGACCGTCCGGCAAGCTATTCCATCCGATGGCAGAAACCATGTCCTGGGCGCTGCTGGGCTCATTGATCTTTACCCTGACCCTGGTCCCCGTGCTCGCGTCTTACTGGTTCACCCAAGGTGTGAAGGAAAAGGCGAACCGCGCCTACGACTGGTTAAGAGACGAGTACGCTTCGGAGCTCCGCTGGTGCCTCGACCGCCCGAATCTAACCATGCTTTTCGCGACCATAATTTTTCTCGCTTCCCTGCTTCTGATTCCCTTCATCGGCGGCGAGTTCATGCCGCACCTGGACGAAGGAGCGATGTGGGTGCGGGCTACCATGCCGTATACCATCTCGTTCGAGGAAGCGGCCAAGTTCGCGCCGCAGATCCGCAAGATCCTGATGAACTACCCGATGGTCACCGAAGTCGGTTCGGAGCTGGCTCGTCCCGACGATGGCACTGACCCCACGGGATTTTTCAACTGCGAGTTTTATGTCGGATTGAAGCCCTACAAGGATGCAGCCTGGAGCCATGGATCGATCCACAACAAGGCCGAACTCACGAAAGACGTTCAGAAAAAGGTCGAATCGTATCCCGGGGTGATTTTCAACTTTACGCAACCTGCCGAAGACGCCGTGGATGAAGCGCTCACCGGCCTGAAAAGCGCGCTCGCCGTGAAAATCTTCGGCCCGGACTTGCAGGTACTCGAGGACAAAGCGGTCGAGATCAAACGCGTGCTGCAGCGGGTGCCCGGCTTCACCGAGCTTACGGTCGTGCGCGAACTGGGGCAGCCCAGCGTGCAGATTGACGTGAATCGTGAAAAGATCGCGCGCTACGGCATCAACGTCTCTGACGTCGAAGGCGTGATCCAGGCCGCAGTGGGCGGCCAGGCGGCCACGCAGGTCATTCAGGGCGAGCAGTTGTTCGATCTGGTGGTGCGCATGAAGCCGGAATACCGTTCGAGCGAGCACGCCATCGGAAACCTGCTTGTGCCTACGCCTTCCGGACAGCAAGTGCCGATTGCCGAGCTGGCCACCATTCGCCAGGGGAACGGAGCTTCGTTTATCTATCGCGAAAACAATTCGCGGTACATCGGCGTGCAGTTCAGCATCGAGGACCGCGACTTGGCCCGCGCGGTGGATGAGGCGCAGAAGGCAGTGGAATCGTCGGTAAAACTACCCCAGGGCTACCGGTTGGATTGGGGCGGAGAATACAGCGAATACCTCGCCTCCCGCAACCAGTTTGCGGTCATTGGTCCGCTCGCCATTCTCCTGATCTTCATGATCCTGTTCGCGCTCTACGGGAATTTCAAGTTCCCGGTCACGGTGGTTATTGGCGTGGTGATGACGGAACCGGTGGGCGCGCTGCTGGCGCTCAAACTGACGCACACCACCTTCAGCGTCTCCTCGGTGCTCGGCCTACTTGTACTGATGGGCGTCTCGGCCGAGACTGCGATCATCGACGTGTCTTATATCAATAAGCTTCGTCTCGAAGGGCAGAGCATTCGCCAGGCCACGCTCGATGGGTCGCTGGTCCGGCTTCGCCCCATCATGATGACGGCGCTGGTCGCCTGTCTGGGGCTTCTGCCCGCCGCGCTTTCCACTGGCGTGGGCTCGGACTCACAGAAGCCGTTCGCCATCGTCATTGTGGCAGGACTTATCTCGCGGCTCTTCCTTGGCCGAATAGTAAGTCCAGTGCTCTACCAGATGGTGGCGCGCGATGGTGACGTGCTGCAGGTCTAGACGAAGCCGACCGTAAGGCGAGAATGCTGGTCAAACGTGTCGGACCAGCCCCTTCCGGCCGCAAAAGCTGATGGCCTCCGAACACGACTTGGAACCACACATCAAACGCGTGACCGCGTGCGGATCGCCGTCTTTTAGCCAGTTTGCGAGGCTCAGAGGATTTCTGGGCAAATATTCCGTTAAGGACAGCAGAAAATCCGTAGAGACATTCACGACCGGTTTGTAAGTCCGTTCAAGAGCTGCCATCAATTGAACTTCGCATAGTCTGCTTTGGCTCGTTTGAGAATGGGAATATCAGGGTCGGCATCTTTCCAGAGTCCGAAGAAATCCTGGTACGCTCTTTTCGCACTCGCAATGTCGCCCGCGAGCGCATAACCGCGGGCCATTCCCAGGTATGAGAGTGAATAGTACTGTCCCCAATTGGGGTGGACCCAGGTCGCTCCCCAGTTCGCGCCCTTGTGGTCCACAATTTTCTGAAACTCAGCGGCTGATTCCGCGCCTTTCTGCATTTGCAAGTACGCCAGGCCACGCAGATAAATCGCATCGGGATACGCGCGTTCGTATGGCGAGGCGGATGCCAGCAGTTCAACGCTCTTGGCAGGTTCACCGCGTTGGAGCGCGATCATGGCTTGTATCTCGGGTAACTGTACGGCATTCCAGATGGTTCCGTTTGGGAGAGCTTTCGAAGTCTCGGCGGCGAGCTGTTCCGCCGTGGCCGCTTCGCCACACATCGCCATTGCCAACGCCGGACGTCCCAAACGGCGCGCAGTCTGACAATTCCCCGACAACGCGTCAGCCAGCGCGTCGGCTTCCTCGTACTCGTCGGCGACGTAGCGGAATCCCAAATGCCGCACTGAGTCGGCGGCGCGCTGATACAACTTATGCGACTCGCGACGTTGGCCGTGCACATTCCGGTCAGCCGCTTGCAGGCCGAAGCTGAGATACTCTTCCGGTCTGCCGGCGAACCATTGAATTTCCCGGGCGATGGCGGCTTTATCGTTCTCGACATAGGCCAATTCGAGGAAACGCTGGTGGATTCTCGAACCATCAATTCCCAGCGTCCGCACTTTCGCCGTAAGCTGGTCGGCTTCCGAGAGGCGATCTAGGCAGATATACGCGTCCAATTCGCGACGATAGGGAGGCTCGACAGTGGGTTCCAACCGATTTGCTTCCTGACCCTCCTTCAATCCCTCTTCAAATTGCCCCATGTCGATATGGATGAGGCTTAATTGGTTATACGACCCCCATCGATGGAGGTAGTTGGCGGTGGCCAACTGATAGGCATCAATCTCCTTGTCCAACTCACCCGTGGCTCTGTAATAGTAGGCAGTGATCTCGGTTCGCTCCGTCTCGGAGACGCGATCGACCAGACTGAAAGCCCGTTTCGCATACTCCGCACTCCGTTCCATATCCCCGGCCTGTTCATACGCTATGCCTTCAAGATAGTAAGCCAGTGCGAAGTTCGGATCGATTGCGGTGGCACGCTCAAACAATGGGACCGCGGCTAGAAAGTGCCCCTGACCCATGATGGAAAGTCCGGCAGAGTAATTCTGAAGGGCTTCCAGCGAAGGTGTCGTTACCTGTTCCAGCGGTCGATCCAGCTTCTGAATAGAGCTGAGCGACTCGCCTAATTTTCGGCGCATGGCGGTCGTTGCGCTTCCCAACGCGCTCAACACCTGCTCTTTGTCTTGGGCCTGCGTCTGCTCGCGCGCGAGAGTTGCCCCGTCCTGACACGCAGTTGCCAGCAGGGTGATAACGTAGCTTTTTCCCAGCCTGGCGATTGCGCCGTTGATGGTGGCGGTCGCTCCTTCGCGGACACAGACGTCGTGCGCAATCTGATTGGTGATCCGTGAGCCAGGCTGAATGCTCATCAGTCGCAGATCGCGCTGGAGCTGCGCATCATCCATGATTCTTAGGAAAGGCGACTGTGCCAGATCCACCGCGAGACCTTCGCGCAAAGTGCCATCAAAAACTGGGTCGCCGGTGGAATTTGTGAAGTCGGCGAGCACGACACTGTCTTTGTCGGTGAGAGCTGGCGAGGGATGGACGAGGAACTTCATCGTGCCAATGGCTGCCCCCACTAACAGAACACCGGCAACGGCGATCCATCCCCAAGGTTTGGTTTCTTTCACCTCGATCTGCACTTGGGAGTGACTTGCGGCAACGAGGTTCAGTTCCTCCAGGGGCACGAACTGCACGTCTTCGGCAAACCGATAGCCACGGCCGGGCACAGTAACGACGTACTTGTGATCCTGCGGACTCTCGCCGAGTGCCTTACGCAAAAGAAAAATGTTCCGGCTGAGGTTGGTTTCTTCGACGAACGTATCAGGCCAGACGGCCTTCAGGAGTTCATCTTTCGTGACGAGTTCCTGCTTCCGGCGCATCAGCACCAGCAAGACCTGAAAGGCCTTAGGGGCGAGTGGGATGGATTCTTTGTCGCGCAGCAGGAGTTCCTTTTCCGGGTCTACGCGGAAAGGGCCAAATTCATAGAGTTGCTTGGTCTTCTGGTCTGCGCTCGAGGCCATCAGGCACCCTAATTAAAGACCGGGCGTTTCAGGAATCGGATTCTAGCACGGTTTCACGCTGACTCAGACCATCCACGCGCAACTCACCAACGCATGGAACCGATTTGTTTTCTGCAGCTTGAGACCTACACGAAAAACAATCAGAAATAATCAGGACTCTTGAAAAGACTTCCGACCCGTCTTTCGAGCAAGCTGCACCTGTTCGCCCGCGAAAGCGCTATCAACAAGCGGCCTCACTGGGCAAGGAAAGAGAGAGGGTTATGGCAAAGCACACGAAGATCACGATTGAAACGGATTCGTTGCTGGTTTTACGAGGACGAAAAGCATTGCGCGCGCGGTGCCCGCAATGTGCCGCCGAGAGCGAAATGATTCCTTTCGGGAGCATTGGAGTGATCTCGAACCTCACGCCAGCCGAGGTAGAAATCTGGCTTGAGTCCGAGGCAATCCACCGCTCGCAAGCGACCGATGGTACTTCGATGATTTGCCTTAACTCGCTGCTCAAACGTGTTCAGAAAGCGAAGGCCGCCAGCGAATAGACGCAACGCAAACAGTAAAAGGAGAAAAAATATGAAATCCAAGGTCTTGTGGTGCCTAAAAGGCGGGTATCGAATGATTTCTCGAACCCGGTGGAATCAACGTTTGCATGGGGCTGTTATCGCCTGCCTCGGGGTAACGCTCATCAGTTTCGGCGGGCTCACACACGCACAGTCGCGGGAGCGAGGCCAAAATGGCGCCCAGAATGTGCAATACACGATCCAGGATCTCGGCATTGTGGGAACCAATCCCACCCAGCCCGGCCAGCCGTTCGTGATCTCGAATGGTGGTTGGGTGAGTGGGGGCGCTGGAGTAGGTGCGGCCGAACATGCCGTTCTGTGGCATGGCAGAGAGATGACCGACATCGGGAACCCCGGCCTCGGGGGCAACAGCATCGCGTTTGGCGTGAACGAATGGGGCTTCGCGGCGGGAGAGGCAGAAAATACCTCGTCAGATCTTTCGACGACGGAAGACTTCTGCGGCTTTCAAGCGATGGGCTACTCGTCCTCGCCCATGCCGTGCGTCCCATTCATCTGGAAGCAGAAGAAGATGGTTGCGCTCAAGACCCTGGGAGGCGCGAATGGGGTCGCGAATCAGATTAACATCTGGGGCGCGATCGCCGGCTATGCGGAGAATACGAAACAAGATCCAGCCTGCACCGCGCCACAGAGCTATGAGTTCAAGCCCGCAGTGTGGTTCGGCAACTCGATTCAGCCACTCCCGACGATGGGGGGCGACGCTGAATATCTAGATTTGCTCAACACGATCTACCGGGATTCGTCGGTCAATCTAACGGCTGGTCTTCGAACCTACGTCCAGAGAACATCAGATCAGCTGGCAATGGACCGTTTCTGGTGACGCAGGAATTGAACGTCATCACCCCGGCTGGCACAACTAATCCCGACCTCGGCACGCGGAATCCTCTTTTGCCCACCACCAAGGAAATGCTTGATTTCCTCTATCCAAGTTCTGCGGGCCAAGGCATCCCCACCTATTACGCGCCGATCAATCAGAACACATTCATCCTTGGGCCGTGGCCGGATCAGGCATATACGGTTGAGGCAGTTGGGACGGTAGACCGTTACCGCTATCTGCCACCAATACGACGACGTTGCTGTCGGTTTATTTCCCGGACTTGTTTTTGGCGGCATCATTGATGATGGGGGCCGCTTCTACATGAAAAACTTCGGTGCGGCGACCGATGATCACTCAATCCGGCGTGACGTGGGAGTCTAGAATGTC
>CAVXVD010000023.1:0-93886 GCA_963765015.1 uncultured Acidobacteriota bacterium
CCTTACAGCAATACGGCGGATCTTTATTGGTCATGGCTTCGTTGCGACTACGTATTGCTCCAACGACGGCGGCGTTGAAGTACGCGGTTCCTGCAATGTACTTGGGCCCGCCGGCAAACCAGATCGAAGGCGCGAGAAGAAGCCAGAGCCAGAATGCCAATGCAGCAGGCCGCGGAACACACGGCGGACAGGCAAGACAGTGCGCGCTGATCGTGGAGCGGCGATGGGCGCGAGACTTCCTCGGACGAAGTACTCATCGGCGCAGAAATACCCATCGCATCTGCCGGATAATTATTGAGAGTTGTTCGCATCCAGAACCTTCCCGCAGAGCCACGCAGCGTTTGATTTCGCGCGTGTCGAACATTTCTGAGAAGCCTCTCAGCGCGAGTGCGCGAGATGGTCGAAATAAACAACCGGGCTTTAGCCCCTGTGTGCCCACCCGCTATAATATCCGTTTGCGCCCAGCCCGCTTTGGGGGCTGGCCGGTAATAGGAAGGAAATCATGCCGACTGACATCATCATGCCCCAGATGGGCGAATCCATCGTGGAAGGCACTATTACCAAGTGGCTCAAGAAGCCTGGCGACAAAGTCCAGCGCAACGAGCCCCTTCGAGATCTCCACCGACAAAGTCGACGCCGAGATTCCCGCTCCCGCCTCCGGCGTGTTGCAGGAAATTAAAGTCGCCGAAGGCACCACGGTTGGAGTCAACACCGTCGTCGGAACCATTGCCGTCGAAGGCGAAGCCGCGTCCACACCCAAGCCTGCCCCCGAAAGACCCGCCGCTAAATCCGGAGAAAAGACCGAGGAGAAAAAATCCGTCCCTACTCCGCCTCCTGCCGCCGCTCCGGCCGCTGCTCAACAGGAGGACGAAGAAGCTCGCTCCTCGCCGCTGGTCCGCAAAATCGCGCGCGAACACGGCGTCAGCCTCTCTCAAATCACTGGCACCGGCCTGGGCGGCCGCATCACCAAGCAAGACATCATGCAGTTCATCGAAAAGGGTTCGACTGTGGAGACGGACGCTCTCGTCCGTCCCGCCGAGCGCAGCGAGACGCCGGCGCCGCCGCAAGCCCCAGTCCAGAAGCCTGCAGCCCCCGCTCCTTATCCCGGCGATCTCGTCCCGATGACGAACATGCGTAAGCTGATCGCCAAGCACATGATCGAGTCCCGCCGCACCAGTGCCCACGTCCACTGTATGTACGAAGTGGACTTCACTCGCATCGTCAATTTGCGTGCCAAGCTCAAGAACGGATTCGAGCAGCGCCACGGCGCCCGCCTTACCTTCATGCCGTTCTTCGTCCGCGCCGCCGTCATTGCCTTGCAGCAATGGCCGATCATCAATGCAAACATCGAAGGCGACAATATCCACTATCACCGCCACATCAACATGGGAATCGCCGTCGCGCTCGATTGGGGACTCATTGTCCCCGTCCTCAAGAACGCCGGAGACCTCAACTTCCTCGGCCTGCAGCGCGGCATCACCGACCTCGGCGAACGCGCCCGTACCAAGAAACTCAAGCCCGATGATGTCGAAGGCTCCACCTTCACCATCACCAATCCTGGCCAGTTCGGAGCCGTCTTCGGCCTGCCCATCATCAACCAGCCCAACTCGGCAATCATGGGCGTTGGCGGAATCACCAAGCAACCCATGGTCATCACCGACAAAGACGGCAACGATTCCATCGCCATCCGATCCGTAGTCCACCTGACCCTCGGCTATGACCACCGCCTCATCGACGGTGCCGTCGCCGACCAGTTCATGGCGCAGGTCAAAAAGAATCTGGAAACTTGGAACGAAGAAATCGGCTGACGTGTGCGGAAATGGAATTTTGGAGATCGAGGTTCTTTGGTTGACCATCCAGCCGCGAAGCGGCGATAGAATGCCGCCCACGGCGTAAGCCGTGGGTCGCCATTCTAATCAATATAGCGAGCCCCGAAGGGGCGCAAGAGTCGGCTCAAATCTTTGATCCGAGCGCAAAACATGAACGCAACTCTCACGCCTGCGGAGGAATTGCCTGTCCCGCACTCTTCGCCCATGCCGACGCGTTCATGCACAGGACCACGCCGTCAATTATCTGGGATATCCCGTTTCTGAATTGCTCCGGCTGCACAATTTCCCTCTGGGCGACCGCATCTGACATCGCCAGTGCGTTCTCCATAAACGTCATCACTGCGTCCTTTTTTTCTGTGCCAGATTTGGTCTGGTACATCTCCTCAATTCCAGAAACCAATGACGGCAGAAATCCAATCGCGCGCAATAACACATTAAGAAATCTCATATTTCCTCCTTGTAAGTTCACACCTGTCCACTTCGAGGCTCGACAGAGTGAATCGACTCTGTTGACGCCCCGCGATTCTCTATCCACTGTTGTGCCCCGTACGCTACTTCTGTGCCGCTTCTCTTTTGCTGGCGCTGTCATGCGCCTGGATCATCCCCTTGATCTCGTTCTGCCCCGCCTGCAACTCCCCTAGCTGAACCTCGGTTCGTATCCTCGCCTCCGTGTTGGTAGTCGCGATCTGTTCCAGCCTCAGCACGCGCGCCTGTGTCGCTTGAATTTCACTGTCCTGCCTGGCGGTGTTCCTGGCGTCCTGAATGACATATCCGGCAATCGACAAAACGACCGCTCCCAATGCGATCAGCGCTCGGCTGTCGAACTTCAATAGCCGTTGCTCCCGGACCGCTTCAAGCTTCGTGTCCCACCGTTGCTCCAGCGCCTTCGCCAGTTCCTGCATCTCCTCGAGTCGGTCCAGTACTTCGAGTTGAAAATCCTTTGCTGTATACGGCACAGCCGCTGCCTGTCGCTCCACGCCTCGGTTCCGCGGCCTGTTCAACGCAAAGGTTTCGTTCATAGCGGATAATCCACATGCAGCGCTGCCGCATATCTCGAGTACCGCGCCGGTGACGAGTTGTCATACAGCCGCAGAAAATAATCTTGCGTCCGCGCCAGCCTCGGCAGGCTGAACGTCTGTGTGCTGTACCTGCCCAACAGATTTCTATCGTTGGTCGCCCCCCAACTGTAATCGTCCGAACGCACTTCAATCCCCCATCCATTTTGCGGAGCCATTCCTGCGTCAACCTGTACCGTCGTCGAACTGATCTGGGTGATCTGCGCGTCCGTTAGGTTCGCCAGATAATACGTTCCGACCTGTCTCGTCAACAGACGTACCGGCATATCTTGCAACGGAACCTGTGCAGTAGTTGCCGTATCCTGGAATGCCAGCGCTTCTCCTACATCGTTCGCGAACTCGATGGTGTACATGCCTCGGTCATTCGCCGGATCGGCGAAATCGATGCTTACTCCGCGCACAATCGCGCTGAACACCGCGCTCTGCGATGGCAGATTCACGCTCAGTGCGTCTCCCGGAAACACATCTCCCGCGCTCCCCGGCATAAAATCACTCCACGTCTCATAACTTCCCATCCACGCCGGCCCACCAGAGTCGTCGAGAATTGCCAGCGCGGAATTCTCACAATCCGTCTGCGTCCGCGCGCTCGGAATCTTCATCGTCCGCACCATCCCCCTCACTCCGTTATCCACTCCGCTCTGCAGACTCTCAATGCTCGCGTTGTTGACTACCTCCGCCACCGCCTTGCCCGTTCCGCGGTAGCTCGCCACGATCAGCGTGTTCAACACCGGCACATATTGTGGATAGAAATCCAGTGTCGTCGAACTCGCAATCGTGCACTGTCCTCCGTCCGACAGCGTCTCCACCAATTGTGTGACATATCCGGAATTCGGCAGCGCGCTCCGCACTGATGCGAGAGAGATGTGCGTCACATACGTGTACGAGATACTGCACTGCGCACTGCTTGCATTCACCAGCGCGTACGTGCAGAATCCAGGTGCATTCGTGATTACGTCGTCAAACAGCACCATTGCCGGAGCCACCATGGTCGCGGGATTCGACGGGTCGATGTCCTGGAGTTCGAGCACCACTCTCACCTCCGCCGGAATCGCCGCGCCTCCACAACCGCTCCCCGCTGGGTGCACCGACGAATGATAAAGTTCTCCCTCGCGATACACTTCCATCGAGTAGAGATAAGTCGTCATTACATACCGGTGTCCCGCCGTGGTCGATACCATCGTGCCCGTCGGAGATCCGCTGATCAGCGCCTGTATGTTCGATCCCGCCCCCGACGGCGTCACCAGAAAGCCTGCCAGGCATCCTGCCTCCGAGATCGATCCCGCATACAGGCCGCCGATAACTCCACTGCTGGCTCCCGTGAAAGCGACATCTCCATGCTGCAATTCGAGAGCCCCGCCCAGTTCGATTTGTTCGACGAACGAAACCGTGGTTTGTCCGTCCTGCCCCGTCCCTCCATTGACCAGCAACGCCTGCGATGCCACCGAAACCGCCGACGCCGGATCGCTCACCGCCCATGTCGTCGGGTCGAGTCCCGGCCCCAAGTACTGTTCGTCGATCAGCGCTGGCTTGTCCTGCTGGAACGGTGTCTGCGAAAGATAAAAACGCAGGCTCAACCCGTCCCCTACAAAGTAATCTCGAACATAAGCCTGTGGCTCCTCCAGTCCGATCACCGTAATGTCATTCATTACAGCTCGAGGAGAAATCAGCTCCAGCCCCGCCGTTGAAAAATTCGCGTCGCTTTCGTTAATCGCGTATGCCACTTGTCCCACCGGCGCAAGCATCAACGCTCCATTCATTGCCCGATAGCTCGCTCGCGATGCCAGTGCAATCTCGGCCGCATGCAGTGAAAACTTCTTCTGCGGATTCACTTCGTACGATGCCAGCGTATCCACATCCTGCACCCCGCTCGTATCGAAGCCACCGGGCAGCAAGTCTTGCGCCAGTTGCCTCAGCGCCGATCCCGCGCTCCGCGCCACGAACGGCGCCCGGTTGGGGAGCGCCTTCTGATCCAGCAGAATCTCATCGCTCTGTGCCACGACTTCGTAGCGGTACACCGCCCCTTGCTCGCCAATCCCCAGATATGAGCACCGCGGCGCCTCCGTCAAATATCCTGTGAACAGAAAACCCCCATCGTTCTTCGCTAAAACGATCCGCGCCCCCATGACTGGTGTCTGAAATCCTGGAGTATTCGCTACTAGACTGAGCCGCAATCCAGCAGGCTGATTGATCTTTCTCGAAACGCGCGGCATCACTGTCCCATCCATCGCCGCCGTATAATCCGCCGGTCCCTGCCCGAGCAAATTGTCGATCGTGAGTTTCATATGAGTCTTTGGAAAAAAATCAGTGCACTGCGGCCCGCAGTGGAACTCCGCACGAAGATGCGCAGAAGTTCCTCTGTGCTCCCCCGTATTCTCTGTCGTTATGGTTTTATTTGATGACGGACGACTGATAGCCGAGGTCAGTAAGCTGCCGCCATCCCCGCTGGAAAGTAACTGCGATAGCACAACACCGTCTGCCCGTCATTTGTATCGCTGTAAGGCAGCGCCAGGAACGACGCCTGCAGCGAAATCATCGACAGAGGTTTCGCCATCCCGGAAAAATCCTCCCGCGTAAATTTCCCCGCGGAAGCCCCCATGGCCTTCATCGCACCCGAGCCCGAATTCTTCCCGGGAGCCGCGCTCGAGTCCCATTGAATCCCTCCAGAACCCGCGCCCGGATTCGGGCTGAGCCGCGGATAGTAAAAACAAACTCGTCCTCCCGACTCCTCTTCTGCCACAAACAGCGCCGACCACTCCTGAAAAAACGATCCACCCTCTCGGTCGACAAATGCCACCACCACCTGCGCCGAAGCTCCCGCCGCTGGGGCCCCGCCGAGCAACGGTTGCGCCAGCACGATCGACGAGGCGGTGACCTCCGCGACTCGTCCCACATTGAAGGTCACTCGCCGTACATAATTCGGATCCTGGTTCACCGCCGCCGGATTGCTAACGTACGCCGCCGCGATTCCCGACCCCACATACCCGATCTGTTGTTGGTAATCCACGTCCACCGCGATCAGGCAGCCCTCCGTAAACATCGACGTTCCGCCCGCTCCGAAATTCAGTTCGCTCGCCGTCGATCCCGCCAGCACCGCGATCCCCGCCGCCGGCGTCCCCCCCGATGGCGCCAGCGATGTGCTCCCCGCCGCCGGTGCCAGTACATTCATGTGCTCCGACCCGCCCGCCAGCGCCATCTGCAACTTGCCCCACTGTCGAAATTCAAATTCCACTCGTGCTTCCACCGGCCCGCGAAATTGCACCGCCGGCATCGCTCTCGCGCCCGATCGCACCACCTCCGTCGGCGTCTCGTAGCTGCGTTCGAAATTCTCGATCCATCCCAAATCCAGCCACGGCGCTGGTGGAGCATCCAGTGCAAACGCCCCGTACATCCCCGGATCGAAAATCGTCGGTGTCTCGCTCACCCGGTTTACCGGAGCGAAATATGCCCGCATCTGCCGCGTCACCGGAACCATCGCCGCCCGTAATGGAGAAGTGCTCATGACAACGTCACCTCCGAGAAGAAATAGATCGTCAGCCGCGCCTTGCGCTCGACGCGTCCGTCCTGATGGGTTTCGCTGTCCTCCGTCACTCCGCTCTGCGCGCGCTCCGGAAATGACACCCGCCCCCAGAACCGCCCCGACCCTTTGCCCTCAGAGAACGATGGCTGACTCCAGAACACCCTCGTTCCCAGATCCAGGCTCGGCGATTGCGTGTAGTCGTACTTCTCTGTATTCTGCGGCTGACAGATGCCGAGCAGTTCGTCATCCAATTGCGCCAGCAATCGTCCGCGGTCCACCATGCTCGCCACCGATCCCATTGTGTAGTAAGAAATCACCACATCCAGGCTCATCAGCGCGCCGTTCCCGGCATGTCCCGCGGCCACATCCGCTGCTCCCCATTCGATATAAAACGCATTCGGCTGCGGCTCGGCGCAACTCGGCGGCAGGTTCTCCACTACCACTACTGCCGGAATCGTCGTTCCATTCACCGTGACCGTCCGTGCCGGATTCAATCCCGCCAGCCGCCCCTGCAGCGCCAGGAAAAAACTGTCTTTTGCAAATTGCATAAAATGAAAGTCCTCGCTTGTGGGGCCGTCAGCCGGAATCGCAGACAGTGATTTCCTCTGTGCCCTCTGGGGTGAAAAAGTTTTCCTGACGGCCTACTCCACGGCGGTCACCACATAAAGACAAACCGTCCCGGAAAAACTCTCCGGCACGACCGTCTCCACATGAAAAAGATCCCCGCCGTAATTGAGCCCGAATACAGCACCGAAGAAATCCTCAGCCGATCCCATTCCAAGCCCCGATAACTGATCCGCAATCGCCGAAGCCGGCAAAGTAAACTCCACTCGCCGACGCGGACCAAGATTCCCGGTCGTCAGCTCCCGCGCCAGCACCGGCGAGATCACTACCTGCTGCATTCCCGGATCCACTAATCCCAACTGCCCCGCCGCATCGCTGGCCATCGCCGTACTCGGCAATAACAACGTGATCGAGTCTCCTCCCAACGCCTGCAGCAAAGCTCCGGCCGCCCGCATCAATCCCGCCCCGCAAATTCCACCCATAAACCCCTCCCTGTCGCCAATCCCCATCATGCTGAATTGCGTTGTCATTCTGAGCGAAGCGAGCTCGAACGAGTTCGCGCAGTCGAAGGAACTATCGGACGCTCCGAAGTGCCTATGATCCCTTCAATGCCACATACGGCTCCAACAAACTCCGCACCGTGTCATCCACCAGCGAATCTCCGAAATAATCCAGCCGCATCTGGTCGATCTTCCCTGATTTCACATTCAGCGCCGGCGTCACCTGCGCATTTTTCACGATCTGCGCGCAAGCCACCTTCACGCTCGATGGAATCGTGGCCAGCCCCGCGTTGTAAACTACGTCTACTTCGTTGAAGAACAATCCGAGCGCATTCACCGGAAAGGTCAGCTCTCCGCTGTCTGCCCAAATATCAATCGTCCCCGGATCGATCGCCGTCCACATCCCCGGCAGCGCGAACACCAGCGCAAACTCCAGGCTCAGTTCCGGGAACGGCCACTCTCCTCGTCGCGGAATTCCGTATCGTCCCTGCAACGAAACAATTGCCGTCGTCGCTGGAGCCACCGTCGCCAGCGGCAAATAACTCAGCCGTACCGTATTCAATTCCGGAGGCAGCTTCAGCCGCTCTTCGTACTGGTTCACTCCCAAAGTCGTCCGCCGGCAGTGCGCATCAATAATCGCCGACGCCGCAGTCACCCACGACTGGTCCGTCGTGGCATCCAGTCCGTATGTCAGATATTCCGTCGTTGCCAAATAGTTCATGAGTGAGTTCTCAATTCTCGGTTCTCAGTTCTCAGTCCAGCCTCCCAGTTCGCCTGTTCAAGCGAAGCTCGCTAACTGAGAACTGACAACTGAGAACTGAGAACTGTTTTCTTAGTTCTGCACCTTCACCTCGTAGTGCGCGAAGTTCGCTCCCTTTACCACCGGGGCGCCAAACTTCACCACCACCTGCTGTTGCGTCAACGCTCCCGGCAATCCGAGTTTGAATACACGCGGATTCGGATCGGTCAGCCAGTGATACTCGATCAGGTCCTCCGTGACGATGTATGCCGGCAGAACTGCCGACCCTGATCCGAGTGTCCCCGTATAACCCAGCGCCCACTCCGGAATCAGAGGCAGGTCACCCGCTTGGGTGCTCAGCGCCTTCACCCGCAATCCGCCGGTGACTTCCACCGTGCTCAGCACCACGTTGAATTCCGACTTCATCTCCTGGTCGATCAGATCCAGCAGCATCGGATTGGCGTAGATTGCGGTGGGACGAACCTGGTAGGACGAGTTCGAAACCATCTGCGCGATCGTCGTCTTGAATGCGTTCACGATGCTGCTGCCCTTTGCCACCGTGACCGTGTTTCCGCCCGCTTCGATCTGCCCGATGGCGCCGAAGTATTGCGGCGTTGTCGGTGCGCTCAACGATGTGTCACTGCCGTTCCACAACGCCACATCGTGCGTGCGCATCAGTCCGTCCACCGCGTCCGCCAGGTCCTTCGCCTGCAAATAAGCGAACTGGCTTTGCTGTGACGTGACTTCCAGATCGAACAGGTTGTAGTTGATCTGCGATACCAGTGCCTTCAGCGGCACTGCTAGCTCAACCCGCGTCGGTGCCTGCACCACCGGCGCAAGGTTCCGCGGATCCATAAATGCCTGTGCTGCCGTCGGAGCCGCAATCGCGGTCTCTTCAAAGAACCGCGATGGATGTCCCGTCGCCGGAACCTGCTTGATCCGCTGCCCGAACACCCCGCGCCGCCGCACGATGTCGAAAATCTCCGTCTGATATCGCTCCACTTCCACTGCGCCCGGCCCCAGATAATCCGCCGCCGCCATCAAATCCACAAATCGTCCCTGCATGTCATCTCCTTTAACTTGTGATATTTCCTCGGTCAAAACTCATGTGACGACAGCCGCCTCGGCTGTCCCGCGTGGGTGAAGCCCCGCGGCGCCAAACCAAATGTCGTCAGCACCAAAAACAAAAAGCGCGACCAAGTCGCGCCTCTCAATGCCTTCCCGTCAATTGACGACGGCCGTCCTACTCGATCATCCCCGCCCGCGCCAGCTCCGCCTTCACTGCAATCCGCTGCTCCACGCTCAAACTCTGCAGCGTCTTGTCCAGCACTCCTTTCTCGATCTTCTCGTCACCAGCCTCGTACCCGCTCTTCGCCAGAATCGCCGACACCACAGGCGGAAGCGTCTTCCGCGCCAGTCTCGACGCCTGCGCCTTTAAGTCCGCATTCGACTTCTCCAGCTCGGCTACCCGTTCCTGCAGTTGCCGTGTTGCGTCATCGTGCACCGGCGTGTCGGGCATACGCTCATCGACTGCCGCCACAATCCGATCCACTTTCCCATTCAGCGCCTCTTGCTGCGAATCCAGCCGCCCCAGCACACGATCCAACGATTCGGCCGCCGTAGCCAGCCGATCCGCCGTCGCCATCAATTGCTGCATGACCTCTTCATTCATTGCCCCTCCTCCTGAAATCTCTGTGCTCCTCTGTATCCCCTGTGGTGAATGTTTTGTCCTTCCGCCTAAGATGAAAGTTCAATCCACGTGTCCGCGAACGCCGCCTTATCCCTCCGCAAAATCGCCGCACCCGTGAACGTCACCTTCATCAGCGTCCATACTCGCGACCGCGTGTCTGTCACCAGCACATCGGTCACCTCAAACGACATTCCCAAATCGCCCGCACCGCCATCCGCGGCTCGCAAAGCGGGAAGAGACCTATCCCTCGCCCCTCCCCGCATCGCCGCCGTCAAACTCCGAATCCGCTCGACTGCCGCCGCCAGCGAAGCCCTCAACTGCGTGCCTTCCGTCCTCCGCGCCTCGAGACCAACTCGTGAACCCGCCGCCCCGCTGCCGTTCGCCCGATGTTCAACGTCCGCGGTCTGAGGTCTGACGCCTGACGTCCGCCGCCGCTTCTTCCCGATCTCCTCCACAATCTCCGGAAAGTCTTTCGCATACAAATACCCTCCGACCTCCAGATTGCGTCCTACCACCTCCGCGCTCGTAATCACGCCCACCTTCCGCTGCTGATCGTGTCGGTCCCATGACGGCGCATAATCCACCGCCATCCCGATCAGCGACGGCAACGCCGCCTCCGCCGCCGCCCGCGTCAACATCACCCGCTTTCCACCCGATCCCGAAGGCGCCCTCTGCGAAGCCACATCCACTTGCGTCAACACTCCCCGAAATCCCGCCCGGTTCGGATGCCCCTTCACCTCCGGCATCTCCACCGCCATGCTCTCCAGTTCCATCGCCATCACCTCTCCTTTTTGTCATCCTGAGCGAGGATTTGCTTCGCTGAAAGCGAAGCGCAACCGCAGTCGAAGGACCCCTAGTTCGCCGGTAGTGCCACTGGTGACGCGAGGAATTCTTCCCCCGCATCGCGAGCCGTGCTAAATTCACCACTCATGAAGCGGCTCGTCAGCCTGTCGCTTACTGTCATTGTTCTTGCCGCACTCTGCTCTGCCCAATCCAAATCCCCGACCTACGATGAAATCCAGGCACAGATTCATCCACTCACCGATCGAACAACTCATCTCCTGCCTGAGGCTGGAACCGAAGAACTGCCCTCTCGAGGATGGCTATTGGGACCTCGGCATGATCGAAGGCGAACTCGGAGATCGTAATCATCCCGACTTGCTCATCGCCGCCTACGACAAATCAGACGACGATGATCACCGCTACCACCTCGTTCGTGCTCTTTGGCAAATCGACGACCCTAGAGTCACTGACCTTCATGCGCTCCATCGCCTTCGAACATCTGGGTCATGGTATGGATAGCGACGAAACTTACTTCCCCCTTGACTACCTCGCCCAGCACTGTGACCAACGTGCTCTTGCCCGCCTCAACCGCCATGTCAACTTCAAACGCTACACGCCGATGGCCTGTCTCTATTGGGCGGGAACAATAAGATCATTTGGCCAATGCAACTACCGCGAAGCTGCCCCGAACCTGGTTCGTTCTCTCGACGCCGCCTGCCTCAACATCACCGGCCGCGCCGAAGAAGGACTCCGCAAATTCTTCCCCGGTGTCTGCCAAAATCCCTACTCCATAGAGGAGGAACAAAGGTGTTATAAAAAGCTCCTGAAAAATCATCCCGAGCCACATTGACACCTTAGGGCTCGCAATACCCTAGGTCCTCCGTGTCCTCTGTGGTTAAGAAGTTGAAGTTCCCAGTTCCCCCAGCCCCCGCATCCTCCTCACTTCATTCACCGTCAACACCCCGTTCTGCAGCAGGATCTGCTGAATCTGCGCCTCCTCGAGCGGATCAGTCGTATCAAGCTCTGCAAACACAAACTCCAGATCAGTCCATCCCAGCTTCTTCGCAATCGCATCCCGCGTCAGCGACTCCGCCAGCAACCGCGCCGTCGGCACAATCGCCTGCCGGAACGCCATATCATTCATTTCCTCCGCGGTGGAGCGGTTTACGTCCCGCTCCACCCCCAGGTAAAACGGAGGAAGGTCGAAAGCCGAGGCGACGACTCGCAGCAGAAACTCCTGCCACTGCAGTCGCAAATCTGCATCGGTGCCTCCACCGAACCTCAGCACCTCGGGTTTACTTTCGGCCGATAGGATGGGCACTTTCCCCGTGCCCTCAATCTCGTCCTGCCACCACCGGATCAGCCGCTCATGATGCTCCGGCGTCAAATCCTGCAACCAGAGCGCATACTGCACCACCGAGTTCGAAGCCAGCCGCGACGCATATCGATGCGCGCCCAGGAATGCATTGATCGTCTCGAACGCCACTTCCAGCCGCCCCAGCCCAAACGGCGTATGCGTCCGCGGATTCAGTCGGATGTAAATCAGCTCATCGTCATCAAGCTCGATCTGCGACTTCGCTCCCTGCTGGTTCGTTACCTGCATATACCGCTGCGAATGCGGCGACCCGTCCCAATCCACATTCATCCGTATCGACGCCCCATCCACCGGCCACAACACCAGCGGCAGATTTCGCGCGATGGGTTGCCCCACCCTTGTCGCGCTTTTTCCGACAGGGTGGGGATTTTGACTTCCCCTGTGCCTCTCTGTGTCCTCTGTGGTGACAAAGAAGTCCGAAGAAATCTCCCACGCCGGATTCCGCTGCACCTCAATCGCCCCGTACCCGCCGACAATAATGTCTTCCAGCACCTGCTCTGCCAGCGACCGGAACGAATCATCCGGATTCGGCGCATCAAAGTTATCCGTCAGAAGCCGCACCCGCGCCGCCCCATCCGGAATCGCCTCCAGCGAATACCCCTGCCGCGGCTGCACCCTCCATCGCATCCCCGCAATCCGATCCTTAATGCAGTTGATCGCCCGCCGCGCAATCGGCGTCTCCGAAAATCGCCGCAGGTTATATGGCGTCGGTTTTGGCATCGCGTCGTTCAACGGCCCGTAAGAATTAAAGATCGACGGCAGTGCCAGCGTCCGCCGCCTCTTCTCGATCCCCTGCGGCGACGCCGCAGAAGACACTCCCGCCACCCGGCGCCACGCGCCGCGTACCGCCTCTGTAATTTTCATAATGGTTTTTCCCAATTAATGTCCGAGGGTGCCCCACCCCTTGTCGCGTCTTTTGCGACAGGGTGGGGATTTTGACTCTATCGATGACCTCAGCGCACCCTCTGTTGAATCCGGAATCCGTCCCAACAAAAAAGCCCCGCCGCAGCGGAGCCTCGTCCAACTCAAACCTCATCCTGAAAGCGGAGGGACCGATGCAACCCGCATCCCTAAGGAATCGTCCTGAACGCCCAAAACAGCGTTGCGCCTACACACCCGACCGCAATCGGTAAAATCAACCTCGGTCGGCCTAACATACCCAGGACAAGCGCCGCCAGCAAAGTTCGAAGTGCAACTCGTTCCCACGCTTCGACCCATTCCATCTGTTCCCTCACCCCCACTCCGGTCCCCCAGTCGCCTTTCGGACCAAGGACGCCCATGACTGGCCATGCCAACAGGGCCAAAGAACTTAGTGTCAGCGAAGCCAAAGTGGTCCATGACCTCCAATTGCGGGGCTCCCTCCGCATTCGAGTTATGCAGAAGAACCACCCATAAACCAGGCCCATCGGCGACAGCAGGATGAGCACAGTAGCGACAATGTTCTCGACACTCTTCACACTCTCAACTCCCTCCGCGCCACCTCTGCAATCCCAGGCATCTCCGCCGCCACCGCAACTCGAATCCGTTCTTCTTCCATCATGCTCAATGCAAACTGAACCGCCTCCGCACTCCGATCAAGCCCGTCATCAATCACCGCCGTCAACCCAGCCGTCGCCCCAATCATCTTCTCCATCACCGGCGCAATTTTCGGATACCTCGCCGCCAACATCACCGCCGCATCCACATTCGCTTTCAGCGACACAGCCTGAAACAGCTTCATCTCCTTCCCCACTCGATACCCAAAGTCGAACTGAAAGGGATCTCCCGCCTTTGTGTAAGGTTCCACCGGAACCGGTACCACAAACTTCGCTACCCCCGCTTGCTCGAACGCATCCCGCATCGTCCCCAGGATTCTCGCCCGTCCCGTCAAAATCCGCGTCGCCGCAACTTTGCTCTCATCCACAAACATCGACGCCAGCGTCTCCATCTCTTCCGCCGTGTTCGTCGCCAGAACTTGCATCGGGCCGGAAAGTTGAATCACATTCGAGAACTGATCCTCCAATTTCCTCAGCAATGTCGCCCGATCCCTCACCTCTCCAACCTCTCGCCGGAGGTCCCGCAGCAACGCCTCAATCACCTCCAGATCCACCTGCGGATCCAATCCCCGCACGCGCCGCCAATCTTTCGCGAACCGCACATCCGCCAACACTGCCCCGTTCGCCCCACCCTCCACCATCAGCACCCCAATATTGACAAACTCCTGCCGCACCGCGTGCGGCACATACCGCAGCAGGAAAAACTCGACCTGTCGCCGGTCACTCATCAAAATCTCGATGTCATCCTGAGCGAAGCGAAGGACCTATGCAATTTCCTCACCCATGGACATTCGCGATGCGGCCCCTCACCGTCCTCTGTGGTGAATCTGTTCCTCTTGACCTACGCCTGCTCCCTCCACTCCGGAAACGGCCTCCGCACCGAACTCCGAAACGCCTCAATCAGCTCCCGCACCTTCCCGCGCCGCGAAATCAAAGCCCGTGCCAGCTTCTCCAACTCATCCGCGTCGCTCTCATACCACTCCGGAGGAATCTCTCCCGCCAGTTTCCACACCACGTCCTCCCCCATCTTCTCCACTCTCGACAGCCACGGCTCGAACGACTCCCACCCGCGCACTCCCTCATACACCTCATTCCGCGCGTACACCCCGCGCAGCGGATAATCCGGAAACGTCCACTCCCCCGCGTTGAAACAATACCCCTGGTCGATAAACGACGCCCTATATTTCCGCTCCCGCAACTTCCTCCAGAACGCCGCCTGCCGCCCGTTCGCGTTCCCCGTCCACTTGTCCAGGACCAGCATCCCCGCAAACGTCTCCAGATTCCTCACCAGCCCCAGCATCTCCACCGGAAGATAATCGAACACTTGCCCCTCCAGCGGGTTTACCACGTACTGCGACCCGAACTGCAGTCCCGCCTGGCAGCGAATCGTGTTATGTGCCAGCTGAATGCTCAACTCCGGTGTGTGCTCCACCAGCCACTCGTCCACCTCGACCACTTCCGTTACCGGTACCGGCAATCCCGCCCGCTCCGCCAGTCGCGTCGCCAGCATCTCATTGGCCAGCACGCGCAAGTGCTGCGGATTATTCCGGAACTTCACCACATAAAAGTTTCCATCCGAGCAGCGCATCAAGTGCCCCTGCGCCCCGCCCCGCATCCGCCGAATATGTTGCACTGCCTCTACCAATTCGCACTCGTCGGAAGGAAACCGCGCTGAAGCTGATGACGCCGGTTTCCTTCGTGATCCTTAGTGTCCTTCGGGGTGAGAGCTTTTCATTTCTCCTGCAAAGCCGGCCATCTTATCCCAACGATCTCCACCAAGTCTGTGACGAGTGAACATTCCCACAGGCCAGATCCCGGAAGCCGAAGCTTGATAACGAACCCCTGACCCGGGCCCCTGGTTTCCTATCCCCTCGAAAAACTCCCCACTTCCACCACTCTCCTCCGCGAAACCCTCCCCGCATCCTCCCTCCGCACTCCCAGCGCTATCCCCATCGCCATCACGCAGTCGTCGTGTGCCCCCTCCGCCGCCGCCGCATGCCCATCCGCATACCTCACAAATGTTTTCATCTCCCCCAGCAGTCGCGGACTATGAAACAACTCCGGCTTCTCCATCAGCACGGCCGCCAGGTTCTCAATCATCGCCGGACGCGTCACTACCGACGTCAGCCACCCATCCTGCCCGCCCTGGCTGAACAGCCGCTCATATTCCAGATCCTTCAAATGTGCCAGCACTCCATATCCGTGATTATTTCTCTCCACCGCGATCAACGCATTCTCATATCGCTTGCCCAGCTTCACCAGCCGCCGCGCCAGTTCCAACGGAGGAAAATGTCCGTGCAACTCCGCACACTGCAATCCCGACTCCCGCTCGATCACCTGCGCGCACGCATAATCCCCCTCCGTGCCCCCGCCCGCCGCATCCACTCCGATGATGTACTGCCACTGCTTAATCGCTGGCAGCCACACCTGCAGCCGTCCGTTGTCTTCCGACTCACACGCCGGCCCGGCTCCCACCGCCGCCTTCTGAATCGCCTCCGCATCGAATACGCATTCTCCAGACGCCAGGAAGCACGACAACGGATCTTCCGCGTACTCCTGTGCCGCCTGCCCGCGCATCATCCGCCACCGCGATCGCCTCCACGCGATCTGCTCCTCGGTCAACCCATGCAGCTTGACCAGTTCCTTCTCCTCATCGCTCAGTGTCCCCACCGGCTTCTTCGTTACATCCTCTTTATAGGAGGCTTCATACCACCACGGAAAAAAGTGCTTCGTATATCCTCTCTCCTCCGCCTTGTCCCACTCCTCATAGAACAATCCCGACGCCCCGTTCGGCGTCGACTCCAGCACAATCTCTCCATCCGGAACCACTGCCGCTCGCAGCGACGCCAGCGTCTCCTCCGCACCGCGGGTCCAGCGGGAGACTTCCGAGCAATGCAGATTATGGATCGTCATCCCGCGTCCCGCGTTGTCGTCCGCCGTTTCCACCCGGTACTCGCTGTCGAGCCGGGGAAACACAATTTGGCGGACGTTGGAGCGCGACTTGATCAGCGCTCCCCGATGCACCCGCGAGTTGGGCAGTTTCTCCCAAAACCGGTGCACGATATTAAAAATTGCCTGTGCCGACTCGTCGCTGTGCGCCACCTGCACCGTCAACGTACCCGGCTTCGTGATGGTCTGAATGAAAAATCGCGCCGCGATGTACGTCGTAATCCCCACCTGCCTCGCCTTCAGCACAATATTCCGCGCGCTGCATCGCCGCGAATATTCCTGCTGCGCCCGATTCAGTTTTAAATACCGGATCCCGCCTTTCTTTATCCGGATTTTCAGCAGCCTTCGAATCAGTAGATCCCGCACCGTCTCCTCATTCCGCATGCAGTCTAGATACGGCCCGAATTGTTCCACCAACTGCAAGTCATTCCACACAGTGCTCCCCATATTAAGAAATGTGTCCAGTTCCCATAAAAAGTGTGGGAACAGCCACCCTCGGCGTCCGCCGCGCGCAGCACGGCCCTGACTGTACCCAAAATAAATCGGTCATCCAGCGCGAGCCACCTGTGCCAAATTGAACTTGTCATCCTGAGCGAAGCAGGACGAGCCGCGAAGCGACTCGTCCCGCAGTCGAAGGATTCCTACCTCACGGTTCCCCAGCCTCTCGCGTTCTTTGCGGCCAGGGCGGAACACTGACTTTCTCTGTGTCTCTCCGTGCCCTCTGTGTTGAAACGCCGTTGACCTACTTCAGCAGCCCCGCCGAAGCCCACCGCAAAGCCTTCCCGTGCAGATGAATCTGAAATCCCGCCGTAGCCCGATCCAGCTCCGCATTCCCCGTCTTCGCCGTCAACGTCGAGTTATAAGACTTCACAAACTCGCTAGCCGATAAAGGAACTGGAAGGTGTCCCATCCTGGCCGCGCTTTTTGCGGCTAGAGCCTGCCCTGAGCGAGCGTCGCGAGTCGAAGAGGTGGGAGCCGGAGTCCCTGCACTCACCAGCGGCACCACCGCCGCTAGCGACTGCACTTCCGACAGCAAAATCCCCACCACCGCCGAAATCTTCGTCTGCGTTGCCGCATCCTTGATATGCAGCGCCGGCAGCAGCCCCTGCAGATTCGCCTGCACCGCATTGATCGCACTCTGAATCTGGTTCAGGATCCCAGGCTTCGCTGCGTCATCCGCCTTCTGATAAGCCGCAATCAGCGACTGGATCGTCTGCAGGTCCGCTCCCGCCTGGCTTCCCGCACTTTGAATCGTTTGCAGATCCGCCGCCGAGACCGTCTTCCCCTGCAATGCCGCCACCAGCGCAACAATATTCCCCGCCGCCGGAATCAGTGCCGACACAATCTGCTCCGCCTCTTCAATCCAGCTGGTAGAACATCCCGCCAAAATCATCGTCGCGCTCAACACCACCGCCACCGCCATCCGTCCATGATTATTCCGTCGTTTCATCATTCCTCCTCATCTCGCTTTCTCGTACTCCTCGCTTCGAACACACTGCCTCGCCCGCGTCCACATCAGTGCACGCCCGTCCCATCCCTCAGCTCTTGTCTAGAATGGGCTTTGCCCAAACCCCAAGACCGAAGCCCAAGACTCAACGACTAACGACTAAGGACTAAGACCAGCATCCAACCTACGGCGACAGTTTCACCACGAAAACATCCCCGCGGCAATTCGGCACGCCTGCATTCGTCCAGGTCACACCGCCATCTGCCGTCGTCCCGCCAATTGTCTGATTCCACGCCGATGGCTGCGTCCCTCCGCTCGTTCCAGTCGCCGTCGTGGTGAACGAATAATTTCCTGCATTTCCCGATGTCGGCACTACGATCGCTCCCGCCGCATACACCGTATTGCTAGCCCACTTCGGCCCACCCGCAATGCACGCCGCCGTCCCCGCGCTCCCAGTCCCGGTATTTCCCCCGAGCGTGTACTGCCAATCCGACGACCACATGTAATACCGCCCATCCTGCGAAATGCTTCCAATCGAATTCGCTACGCTGAAATCCGCGTAGTTCCCGCCCGTCGTGTATGTGCTCGCAAACCGCATCGGATTGCTTCCCGCATTCGGATAGAACCCCACCACCTCATTCGCCCACGCTGTCGTGACCGGGTATCCAAACACCGCCGTCGTCCCGAACACCGGGCTCGCATCGTTCAGCGCGTTCCATCCCCCGTGCCAATCCATCCCCAACTCAATCCCGCCCGCCGGCAGATTCGGCGTGATCCCCGTCGGTGTCCCCGGCTGCGTGTAATTCCGCAACTCCCAATAATTCGGCGCCACGTTCCCCGGGTTGTTCACCCAGTTCGTCAGTCCCTCCGTCCAATGCCCCTGGCACTCCGATGTGCACAGAGCGTTGTATTGCAGCCCGTTATAGAACCAGATGTACACCGCCTGGCTCGGGCTCCCGCACCCTGCCGCGTAGTCCACGATGATGGCGCCATTCGCTCCGCCCGTCTTGAACAGCTTGACGTTGTGAATCTTTCCTCCCGCGCAGCCCGAACCCACAATCGCTCCCGTCGGCCCCCAATCTCCCGTGACCGTCAGCGTGCTCAAATTCAACACCCGGCAGCCGGACCCTTTGCGCCACACCGCCACGTAAACCGCTCCCGCTCCTCCTTGCCCGCCAGAGTTCGAGAAGCCAAATCCAAAATCGTTCCCATCCTCCGTGTTCCCGCCATTCGCCGTCCATGTCACCGGGAACCCGGCCCCCAGGCAGTTCGCCGAACTGGTGAAGTCAAAATCCAGCGCGAAGCTTGGCGCCGTCGTCTGATTCGTAAAATCGAAATGCCCCAGCAGCGTTCCCTTCGCCCCTGCCGTCCCCGTCTGCCCGTTGCCGAGGTTATAAAGAATGTTTGTTTCCGCTGGACACTTGTGCGACCAGAAGCTCGGCGTGATGATGAAGAATCCGTTGTTCGCCGTCCAGTTCGGATCGCTCTGATACATCTGTGTTGCGTGCATCGCCGTCCCCGATCCACTCGGATCAGAGAAGTCCATCGGATACGTCCGCGACCCGTCGTCATCGAACGTGATCATCGTCGAGTTGCAGTTCCACAGGTTTTCGTCTCCCGATCCCGAACTCGTTGTGTTGTGGCTCAAATATGTGTGGCCGGCATAGCCCATCGTCGCGTCCGTCAGCCGCGCCACGTGCGTGCCGAAGTTCGGATCCACAAAATTTGTCCCCGCTCCCGTCAGGTTCCCGCAGTTATAGAGCGCCCCGGCGACACAGGTATTCGGTCCAGCTTGCGGCGGCACTGCGGGAAACGTCACTGCCGTCAGATCAGTGCGCGCCGCGCTGTAATTCGGCGCTCCGCTCCCACTTCGTCCTCCCATGGCAAAATGCGACCCGGCCGGCGCATTCGCCTCTCCATAATTCGAGTACGCCACATACGCATGCGCCCCAATCTCCCACCCCGTCCCCTTGCTGTTCTGATTCACTCCATCCAGGTCGATCGCATACGCCGCGCCCAGGTTCACTCCCGCATCCACCACCGGCGAGCTCGCCGTCGGACGAAAATCCAGCCCTCCGTTTGCCGAATAAGCACCCCTCGCCTGCGACTTGTAATAAAAATTCCCATCCGTCGGCGGAGTTCCCGCCGCCAGCGTCCCGCTTGTCAGCCAACTTACCAGGTCGGTATTCTTCTGAATCGTCGCCCCGCTGTTCACGAAATCCTGAATCAGATTCGTAACCTCCGTGCCTCCCACCGGATCGTTCTGCGTCAATTCATTCAAGTGCCAGAAAATTCCCCAGGGCACGCCCCACACCATCTGCTTCCACACCAGCGCCTCGATCTTCTGATTCAACGATGCCGGCGGCAATCCCATCCACGACGGATTCACTCCGAAGCTGGTCACGTTCTGCGCGTCGAATCCGCTCGCGTACGTGTCCTTTACTCCCAGATCTTCCTTCAAAGCCCCGCGCGCTCCGATGTATGGTGTGGACGCAGTCAATTGCATCGCTGCCGTCTCATATCCTCCCGGATACACATACACCGGCGTCGCCGGCAGTCCCGTCAAGTTCTTCGTCATCCACTGCCGCGACAGTGTGATCTCATCCGTCGTCAGCCGCGTCACATCCAGCTGCATCGCATAGATGCCGCTCTTCACATCCACCGCGCTCACATCCGCCAGATCCTGCGACAGCAGTGCGTACTTCGTGTAAAACGAGCACCCCGTCCCATACGGTCCTTGGCACACCGGATTTTCCGTCGCCGTAAAATGTCCCGTCGCCGTGAGCGCCTGCTCCAATCCATAAATCGTTCCCTGCGGCTGGCCCTGCGCCAGGCTGTAACTCACCGTGTCGTTCGCGCCCGTCACCGAAATCGTCAGCGTCTGGTTGCTGATGCTCAACGAAGCCGCCGTCCCTGTCCCCACATATCGAATGTCCAGCGCATCGGTATTCGTGTAGTACGTGTGGCTGATCGAATGCGATGTCAAGTCCCGCCCCTGATTGATCCACGTCTGAAACGTTGGCACCAGCGTCTGCGCCAGCGAATATCCCACCGTAATCGCCGCTCCCACCGGCACTCCCGCCGCATCCGCCACCGGCAGCACCGTTGTCGCATAGTAGCTGTCCGCGTTCTGCGTCATCCCCTCATCGTCCACCGTCAGCGACACCCGCGCTGGATATCTCTGCCACGCCTGCACCGCCGGTGGCGTGTCCGCCGGAACATTCCCGATCCCCGCCACTGGTCCCAGCCCGGTCGTCGCTTCCACATCCGTCGATCCCGCCACCGCCAGACTCGACGCATAAAAATGACAGGACGAATACGTCACTGCGCCCGTGCCATTACTCGGTCCCGTGTTATCCACCAGCGCTCCGTCCCGGTTCGCATACGCCTTGTCGTTCACCATCGTGATCGGCGTTCCCGTCCCCGTGAATTGAGAACTGTTGTACGTGAACCCGTCCACGCGGAACCCGTCATAATTCATGTGCGCTTCGTCGTTATAAAACTTGATGTCCGTTGGCTGCGCCGGCTCATTCACATAAAATCCCAGCGGCTGCGCGCCCTGCGGAATCATTGAATCTGCTTCCATATTTGCGAACACCAGGTGATCGCTCCCCGCCGGAACATACACGCCAAAATCGTCAAACCAGTTCACCAGCAGGTGCTGAAATGTCAGCCACGATTGCCCGTTCGTGTTGATCACCGGAACATTGCTCAGCGCCATCGGCACGATCGGCCCCGTATAAAAATTCGCCGGAGACCCCACCGAATACACATACAGATATCCGTTCGCCAGATAAAAATCCCACTGCGCCGTCAGATTCGCCGACGATGCCGGGACCTTCTGCCCCCAGATCGATCCAAACAGGCAGAAATTCACCGTCGCGAATGTCCCCGGCAGTTGCGCCTTCCATGCATTCCCGCTTACCAGTTGCCACCCGGATGACGGCACCGCGTACCACCCCGTCAAATTCGGAGCTGCTCCCGTCCCGTACGCATCAAACGTAATCGGATTCCCCGCCGCTCCCGACGACGGCGCCACCAGGCTCTCATTCCAAACATCCCCCCGCCGCAAGAGCACCGAATCTCCCGCCAGAAACGTCGCGGAATTCACCTTCCCCAAAGTCTTCCAGGCCGCCGCCGCCGAAGTCCCGCTGTTCGAATCACTCCCTAAACTCGAGCTGACATAATAAGTAGTTGCCTCAGAGGAAGTGCAACACACCACGCAAAGAAAGAAGAGAATAAAAAGCTCTGTCATCCTGAGCGCAGCGAGCCGTCTCGCGCAGCCAGCCGGCTTGCGCAGTCGAAGGATCCCTACCCCCTCCACCGAACTCGCCCTAGCATTGAAAATTTGCACCATGCCGTCTCCCAAAGCCCCGCCCAAATAAAAAGCCACCGGTCTTCACCGATGGCCTCTCGAAAAGCCCTACCGAAGTGCCTGCCTATAAGTTCCTGTCGATGGTTGAGGACTGTGCGTGTTAGCCGTCCCGTGTCAAACAGATCGGCGTCTACATATCGTGAGGGTTCCCCTGTGATCCTCTGTGGCCTCTGTGGTGAAAGCCCTTGACTCTCTGTCGGACACTAAATACCCACGCCGAATCGAGCACAAGCGCAGTCATCTACCCGAGGCCCTAATCCACCAGCCACGCCGGCACCAGTGCCGCTACCTGCACCGAATCCACCGGACACGTCACCGAAGCCGGAAGCGTCCCCCCGCTCGTTACCGAAACATTCCCCACGTTCCCCGCGGAAGTCCCTCCCGCAAACGTCACCCCTGCGCTGTCCCCATAAAGCACCGCCGTCCCCGATGTCGCCGACGAAGTGAGCGCCAGATAATACCTTCCCGCCGGAAGCGTCACGCTCCCGCCCGTCCAGCTCACCGTGTGCGCTCCCACCGTCATCCCCGTCCCGCCGGCGATCGCCCCCGTATGCGCCTGCAGCGTGCAACTCCCGCCCGAAGTCCCCGCATAAATTCCCAGGTCATACGTCGCCCCCGCCGTGTCCGCGGTATTAACGTAGTAGCTCACCTGCGAAGTCGTCTTCTTGAATCCGAGGATCGTCCCAAACAAGGCCGCCTTGCTCGCCGTCGACGAAAACACCGTCCCCGCGCTGCTCGCGTGCGGCACCGTCATCCACACCGTCGCCGTGTTGTCCGGAGGAGCTACTGCCGCCGGGCAATCCCCCCCCGCGCCGCTCACTACCCCCGACGCATTCACATGCAGGCACTGCGTCGATCCCGTCACCGGCAGCGTCAGCGAGCTACCCACCGTCGCATTCAGAACATTCAGCGATCCCGCATACAACGCGCTGTCGTAGCTCTGATGAATCGCCGCGCAATACGAATTGTTCGAGTAGCAATTCCCCGTCCCCGCCGCAATTGCGTCATCTCTCGCTGAGTACGATCCGCTATTCTGATCCACGTTCGCAATCGAGATATGTCGCCCGCTCGCCGCGTTATGCAGCGTCCCATTCGGACACTGGTTCGCCCCGCCCACCACCGACGCCGACGCCGAATTCGTCGTCAGCACGCAATCCCCCGAATTCGTCTCGATGTGATCTCCAATCAGCGGCAGGTTCGCATTTGATCCCGTCACCAGCACCACCTCCGGACACACCGCCCCGCTCGTCCGGCACGTGATCGTCGTATCAAATACTCCGTGCGGCGTTCCCCCCTGCACCTTCACATTCCCAGAGATCCGGTTGTCGAAAATCACCGGGATATAACTGGTCGTCGTCGACGATCCGCCTCCCAGCTGCGAATTCGTGATGTGAAAATTCACCGCATCCGTCTCCGCATACAACCCCGCACTCAGGAACGGGCCATTCACCAGCACACCCTGCAACCCCGACTGCTCCTGGCCCTGTAAGTTCAGCAGCCCCACGCTCGGCTCGTTCGCCGCCGCTGTATCCATCCCCGTCCCCGACCCATTCAGGCTCAGGTCCCGCAGGTCCGTCCCGAAACTGATGTTCGCCGCCTTCGATCCCCGCGCAATCACCACCATCGGATTACTGGTATCCACCAGCGGCACCGGATTGCCCCCGTTCGCAGTCGACGCGATCGCGGTGATTGTCGCCGTCGATCCCAGCTTGCACGCCGTCGGATCACTCGCTCCTGCTCCATTTGCTCCGCACGTCAGATTCTGCGTCGCGCAATTCTGCGTCACCTGCGAGCATCCCGAAGCTTCCTGCCCCAGTCCGGCCGAGCTGTATACCGCAAAGTCCGTCGCCGCGATCGCATTCGACCCTCCCGCCGCGCCCGGTGACGTCACGCTGATGCTCTGCGTGCTCGTTCCGTTCGCGCACGTCACGCTCTTCTCCGTCGAGGCCGACGAATATCCCGGAATCGCCGCCGCTCCCGCATACGTTTCCAGGTTGTTCACCCACGCGATCTCCACGTAATACGTTCCATTCGCCAGAGAACCGCCCGTCGCATTGCACGTCAGCGTGGGTTGTGCCGGACTCCCCAGCGCCGCCATGAAGTTCGATCCAAACGTAAACGCCGTTCCCGTGCTCCACGCATTCCCGGCAATCACTCCGCCTGCGCCTTGAATGTCGAGCCCCGCCGGTAGAATCGCCGGTACCTCCCACACCCAGCAGTTGAGAGTTCCCGTCCCGCAAGTCGTTGACGCCCCGCCCGTCCCCGGCCCCAGGTACAGCTTCCCGGCAAACGTCGCCGGAAACGGATTGCTCGTGAAATCTTCCGGCGTGTTGTCGTAAATAATCCCCGCCTGCTGATTCGCATTCGTGAAATAGCTCACGCACGACGCCAGGTTCGGATGCACCACTCCATCCACCGAACACGTTTCTGCCAGCACTGCATTCACGCTCGATCCCGGCATATCAAAAAACATCTGCGCCACTACGCCGCCCGTGGTCGGCTGCAACACCCGCCCCAGAACCTGTCCGCTATTCGGCAGCGAAGCCCCGGCGTCATGGCACAACGGATAAGCTCCCCCATTCGCCGTGCTCGATGCCACCACGTAATCCCCCGCCACCGTCGGAGTCGCGTCGAAACTGCAGAACGCCGATCCCGTCCGCACCAGCGTCGCCGTCCCCGTCGTCCCCGCATTCGCAATCACCACGCCGATCACTCCCGACGTCGCTGCCGTCGCCGGTTTCACCGCGCACCCGCTCGCCCCCAGCACCGCCAGCCCGTTCAGCACGCTCCCCGTCGTCGGATCGTTGCACAGCTCGTAACTATTGTTGGCAAACTTCCCCAGCTCGAATCCGCTGTTACTGCTCACGCTCCCCGCCGCATACACCGTCGCCGGACGCAGCCCAATCCCGCTCGTCCCGCTAAACGTCCCGATGTTGTATGCCTCATCCGTCCACGGCTTCAGATTGCTGCTCGAATCGATCACCCATTTCAGCCCGCTGTTGATCCAGAATCCCAGCCCCGGCGCCCCGCCCGACGTTGAACTCTCGCTCCGCACCACCGCATAATTGTCCGCACCGTCGAATCCCATCGACGTCCGCTGCCACGACGAGCTACTGTTATAGATCGAATACACGTTCAGATCCTGCGCCGCCGTCGGAGCCAGCAGGTTGTACATTTCCAGCGTGTTCGGATCCTTCTGGAATAGATTCGAAAAATACGAGCTCGTCGCCGTCGTCGCCACCATCTCCGGCGTCCCGCCATTCACCGAGATATAAAAATTCCCGTCATTCGAAATTCCCAACCCCGACGTCCCCGCCCCCGCTGCGCTCATCGCCGTTCCCGGCACCGGCGAACTCACCGTCCACGGCCCCGCCACCATCAGCTGTCCATTCACCGTCAAGTTCCCGCTGAACGTTCCCGCCGTCGCCGAAATCCCGCCGCTCCCCGAGTAATTTAATGTCGTCCCGCTATCTGTCAGCGCGCTGTCCCCGCTCACCGCCGCCCCGCTTCCCGAATACATCGCTACCTGCGACGCCGTCCCGCTGTTCACCGTTCCCGACCCGCCACTCCCGCTGCCGCTTCCGCAATCCGCGCCTGTCCCCGAAACCACTCCCGTCGAGCTCACATGCAGGCATTGCGCGCCCGTTCCCGTCACCGGCAGCGTCACCGTTCCTCCCGCCACCGCCAGGTTTCCATTCACCGTCACCGGAACGTTGAACGTCTTCGCCGCCGCCGTCAGCCGCTCCAGGTAACTCGTCCCGTTCGGCGTCGAGTTGATGTACTCCGAAATCGACGCCGGCGCCCCCATCGCCAGTCCCGCATTGAAATAACTGACGATCCCCGTATCCGTTCCCAAATACGTATCCGCCGCATCCTGCGTAGGACGGTTCCCCGGCGTCGCCAGTGTCTTCGCCGGATTCGAATCCACCAGCGTCACAATCTCTCCACTATTGATGGACGAACTCTGCGATCCCGTGATGTTCAGCCGCCCTTTCAGATTTCCCTGTGGCCCCCCCGTCGCCGGCCCGTACTGCAGCACCGTCGCTGCCGGCATCGTATTATTTCCATTCGAGTTTCCCGCTAGGCACGACAGCCATTCGTTCCCGTTTACATTGCTGCATCGCTGCGAAAATACCTGCGGCGACATCGCGCTCTCCGTCGTGATCGGAGAAATTCCCGTCACCACCGCGTTGTCATCCATAAAGGTCGGAGACGTTCCAAATGTCCCCGAATCTCCCGACGTCAACGAGACCACCCCGCCCGGTAGCCAGAACATTCCCGGCAGATACGTCGGAGGCGTTGCCGCGTAACTTGTCGTGCTCGCGCTCGCCGTGTCCGTGTACGAACACAAGATCGAACTGCACTGCGCCACCGCCACCGCCACCGCTCCGCACGCAGTCCCCGATCCGCCCGTACATCCCCCCGTATACGGAGGAATCGCCAGCGCTCCCGACCCCGAATACCGCACCAGGTCGTAAGTGACAGTCCCCGTCCCCTGCACCCGCGGCCACGACACCACAATATTTCCCGATGGGCTCGTCCCGTCTACCAGCGCATATCCCGCCGTCAGGCACTTCGATACTCCCTGCACCGAGTCATGCACCACAAAGCAGTAGTTGTATCGCGTCGTCTCATTTCCACTCGCCGCGAATTGCGGAAGCTGCCCGATCGGAAACTCTCCGCCATGAATCGAATTGCTCCCGCCGCTGTTCAGCAATCCCGCCATCGCCTGCTTCTGCGCCACCGTCCCCGGATATAGCGGATTGACGCACCCGCCCACTTCCTCATACACATCGTCAAACTCTCCCCCGCCATATCCTCCGCGCATCGTCCCGTCGAATACGCCCCATTGCGCGAATGCTTGAATCACCGAGTTCTCGATCCGCAGCGTATTTCCCGCCCAGTCCGTAACTCCATTTCCTCCGCAGCCCAGCCCGAAATTCAGATGGCTCAGCCACGCCACTCCCGCATTCGTCGAGAACGGTCCCGGAAAATAAATCGCCTGCCCGCAATAATTCGCCGTGCAGTGCGCCCCTTCATCCACGCTCATCGTGTCCAGCTTGAATGCCTGGTCATTGTCGACCACAACTTCGTTCTGCCACTGTCCCCACGGGTTGTACGTTGCCTTGTCCGCCACATGTATGTCTCGCAGCGAGCTGCCGTTCGCGTTATCTTCAATCGCTGCGTTCTCCAACGACGCGAATCCCGCGCTCGCCTGCGACGCAATCGTCCCCGCTCCTCCGCAATTCGGATCCGCATACGTGAACTGCGTCCCCGACGCGCTCGCTACCAGGTGAATCCCGTAATAGTGCTGGCTGAATGTCCAGTTGATGTCGACGTAATCCCCGGCCTGTACCGCATTCGCGCCCGTGTTGTTTACGGTGATCGTCGATGTATTCGCCGCGCATGCCGTATTCGTAATCGGCATCCCGTCAAACAGATTCCCCGCCGCCAGCCGGATCCCCGTTACTTCCATCGCCCCAAAATCGTTCGCGTTTGCCCGGTCGCCAATAAACAGGCACACCGCCCTCGTCTTGCACAGCAGCGTCGCCTTGCCCTCGCCCCGCAGCGAACTCTTGTTGTTCTGCAAGTAAATCGTCGAATAAACCGGAAGCGCATTCACATTCGCCCCCGTCGGCGGAATCACCACTCCCGCCCCCATCGGACCAGCGTCGTTCAGCGCCTCCTGAATCCCCGAAGTCGACGACCCGACCGTGTACCCGGCCCCATGCGTCCCAGCCGTCGTCACTACAATCGTTCCCGACCCCTGCCCACCCGCGCACGTTCCACCCGTCACCAGCGCCGCTTCCGCCGTCCCCGTGCCCGCGACATAAACGTAATAAGGACGGTTCGCGTTATTGCTCGTATCAATTCCCAGCGGACACGGGCTCAAATGAATCGTGTTGCTTCCCGCCGTCGCCAGGCTGTCCGCAGGCGACTGCATCCAGTTCCAACTTGCTGTCACGTATCGCACATTCGCCAGATTGTTTACCGAGAACTGCGTTCCCTCCGGCTGCGCCACGATCTGACTCGCCGCCGGCGCTGTCGACACGTTTCCCGATCCGCTGCCGCTCCCGCACGCTCCCCAAGTCCCATTTCCCAGCAGGCAACTTCCTGCCGTCGCCGTCCCCGTTCCCAACTCGTTTGCCGGAACCACTCCCCCAACCAGATCCGCCTTCGCCGCTAGCCCCGCGTCCACATATTGTTTCGGTGCGGCCTGAAGGGGCGCTGAAGGATTCGCCGCAAGCGTAATTGGTCCGGTCACCGTCCCGCCCGTCGTCGGCAAATAATTTCCTGCTCCCACATTCGCCACCGACTCGTCCACGTATGATTTATTGGCTACTTGTCCGCTACCCGTCGGCGCCGGAACCGTCGGTGCGCTCGCAAATGTCTTCGTCCCGGTGATCGTCTCCGTCCCGTCGAGATGCACCACCGCGCTGTCGTCCGCCTTCGTCGCCAGCTCCGAATTCACGTACTGCATCGAGACCGCTTGCCCCGCCAGCCCTGATCCCGGCGTCATCCGCACCGTAGCCAGGTTCGCCGGAGAAGTCGTCGGCACCACCCAGCTCTCCGTCCTCACCTCGCCCGGCCCTAGTTGATACACCACGTTGTAATAAATTCCCGCCGGCGTCGCTCCCGCGTTCGGCACCAATGCGACGCTGAGCGCCCCGTTCGCTCCCAGCGTCACATTGGTTGTCCCCGCCGCCACCGCGGCCCCGCCAGCAGTTGCAAATGCGGGCCATGAAATGATCAAGCTCCCCTGCGCCGCGGTGCCATCCGCCATATAAACGATGTCCGCAACCGTCGTAGTCGCCGGCGAGCTCTGCGGACTCGCCCCTGCTCCCGCCACCTGCAGCGAGAACCCGCACCCCACGACCAAAACCAGCGCCCAATAAAAAAGCCGCCCCAAAGGGCGGCGGCCCGCGCAAACCATAAAATTTTCCTCCATCCAAACTTACGTCGTCGTCCCGATCACAACGAAGGACTGCGGTGTTCCTCCGAAACTGTCATCCTCAGAGTCGAGCATTTTGCTTCGCGATCCGCGAAGCAAAACCGCAGTCGAAGGATCCCTGCGCCCTTCTCACACTTTCATTCGTCGCAGGAAATCCTTCATCCGCCAGTCAGACAGGTTCATCGGCCCTGGAAATCCTGGCAATGAATAGCCGCCGACTTCCTCTGTGCCCTCTGTGTTGAAAGCCTTTGAACCCAGACGGGCGCCCCGAATCGAGGCAGCCCTACGCCCGGCTCAGTCCACCATTCAGAAACTTCTCCACGCTCTCCACATACACTTCCGCAAAATCCGCCACCGGACGCCGCCCCTCAATCAACTGCATCGCGTCCTCGACGTTCCATCCCATCGACCCCAGCAGCGCCAGCGCCATCATCGGCGCCCGGTGCACCCCCGCGGCGCAATGGATATACACCTTCGCATCCGTCCCCTCCAACGCAGCCTCCGCGAACTCCACTCCCCGCCGGAACAGTTCCGCCGGCTTCTCCTCAAAATCATCGTCCGTCGGATTCCACAGCACCTGGATTCCGTGCTCCACCGCCAGCGGCGTGTCATCAAATTCAATCTGCATGTCGATGATGTGCGTGATCCCCTCCCGCGCCACCTTCGCCATGTTGTCCGCGTTCCAGATTCCGCCCCCGACCGCAATCCGGTCGGTCAGCCACGTGATATCCATTCCCGTCCTGTCAGATCTCCTCGCTCGTCCCTTTCCTCGCGCCTTCTTTGCGCGGGAAATGGAAATTTTGTTCGGCCCAGCTTCCCCTCGTTGTCGAGGACGAGCGTGCCCCATTCTAATCTCGCCGCAGTTTGGCGAGATGAGTGTCGGCTCCTTAAATTGAACCCATACCGCTACCCGATCTCGCTTCACCGCACGCCCCTCATTCTACGGTATCGTTCCCGCCGACCTGTCATCCAAATTGTCGTAAGCAACTGTCATTCGCCAGCGTCGCTTCTGCGGCACTTCCCCTGCAATGTCATCCTGAGAAGGATTTTGTCTGCCTAATGACCAGCCTGCACTGTCATCCTGAGCGAGGATTTTGCTTCGCGACCAGCGAAGCAAAACCGCAGTCGAAGGATCCCCTCCCTCGTCACCCTCCATAAGCCGCAAGCAATTGTCCATCCCCCCGCTCCTTCAACCTTCCCGTGGTCCACCACCTCGGCGTCATCCTGAGCGGAGCCGCTTTCAGGCAAAGCGAGGGATCTCCCCCGCAACGAATGTCCATATCGAAAAAGATTTGTTGGAACAACGGAACAGACGCGACCTGGATGCCGACGACAATCTAAGAATTCGAACTCAGCTCCGCAACCTCCTCGTCCTCCTCACTCTTCGTCACGTCGTCGGAACCCTGCGCCTTTCCCGCTGGAATCACCATCACCTCATCCTCCTCATCGCGCGCAATCGGTTCCGTCGGCAGGTCCAGCCGCTCCAGCAACGTCTTCGCCAGGCAGTCTTCTTCCTTCGTCGACTGCATCCCATCCATCGGCTCCGGAAAAATGTGCGCCATCTCGAACAGATACTTCACCGGCGCCAGCTGCCCCTGTTCCCCTACGTTGATCACCGCTTTCGTCATCTGCCTCGCGTGCGATCTCACCAGCTTCGAGATGTTCTTCCGAAGATCCGCCGGATTTTGCTCCTTCTGATTCTTCTTGCCTTTCGTACTGCTCTTCTTCTTCGCCGTCTTCTTTGCCGCCGTTGTACTTTTCCCTTTTTTCTTCATCATTGCCCAACACTCGGATTTCCCTAAGATTTGTCCACCGTGATTAGTCGTACGTCAGCTTGAACGATGATGGTCCGCTGCTCTCGGCGTCATCCCCACCGCAGCCGCTATGAACGTCACAACCAACGCCTGCCGGAGCAAGCTCCTTCGGCCCACTCGAGAAAACACCGGCCCTCGGAGTGACCACGAGCAATCCCAAAATTCCATCGGACCCACCACTGCCGAACTTCGAGCCTTCCCCAAAATGCAGAAGGCGCGCCCTGAGGCGCGCCTTCCGCTGGAGATTTTTCTTTTTTCTTACTCTCTAAATTTAGAATAGCAAATTGCTAAGGGCAAAGTGGACATTTTTCAGAAATTATATTTGCCATCTTCACAATCATTTGCGGAGAACGGGCCGTTGTTACCCCCTTGACAAGAATTTTCCCGAATCGGATCAACTCGCTCCAGCATTCCCACATCCAGCAGAATCTCGCTCAACACATCCAGCGCCACCGGTGTATACCGCCGCACCGTCTTCTCATTGCACCGCAATAGCTTCGCCGTCGCCCACCGGTCGTGCTCCTGCAATATGTGGCGCGCGATCAGTTGCCGCGAGAACTCATCCAGCTTGTTCAAGCATGTTTCCATGTCATGCACAAAGATCACTCGATCCTCAAACGTCACCACCGTGTACGACGTCACCTTCGCCCGGAAGAACTCCCGCCCCACGAGTGACGGCAGTCTCCCCGTCTCGATCGAGTACTGCATATACCGCCGCAACATCGCGACCGTCCTTGCCCGGTACATCCGCCGCTCCCGCTCCGATTCCTCCGCTTCGGAACGTCGCTCCGTACCCTCCTCGACGCACCTTGGCGGAAACCCATGCACCGCCAGTTCCTCAACCGGAACCTTCCCCGGGTGCCTCCCGGCTCGCGCATCTTGCGGAACCTCGCGTTTCCGATCACCCACTCCGGCGATCTCCACATACTTCTCCCCCTCCGCTGCAAGCCACTCCATCATTTCCCTCATGCCACACCCCCTACCGCTTCCAGATCCGATGCGTCCTCGTCGAAACGCTCCCGCTCGTACTCCTCCACTAGCGTCCGCGCACGAACCGGAAGCTTCATCCTCTGCGGTTTTTTCTTCGGCGCTGGCAAGTCTGCCACCTTCGGCGCGCACTTGTCGCAATACACCACTCCCGATCCCGGTTCCCTCACCCACAGGCCGCCACAGTGCTCGCAATATTTCAATTCCATCCGTACCATGCCGTTCTGCCTCTTGTTACCTTCGTCCTTCATGACTCCTCCCAAGAATTTTGAATTTATGAATTCCGCCTTCTTCGTATTTCCGCAACCTGATTTCATGAAAGCAATCGCCGAAAACAAAAAGCCCCGCGCCGATCCCCCAACTGCTTCGCGGGAACCGTACGCAGGGCTCGTTTCTCTTACGATGACCTGCCTGAGCTATTTAGTTCGTTGGTGTTCTACTGGAATCGCTTCGTCATGGCTGTCATCCGCTGGCCAGCCCATTTCCTCCGCTCTCACAGTTTGTGCGCGCCCTCGTCGTCTCCGCCCGCACCATCTCTTTGCCGGAAGTATCCTTCCTCGTAGCCCGACTTCAGCACGCGCCCATTTTGCATCACCACGCTCACCTTCCCTGTGAAGCGAAGCGACAAAAGCAGTCGCTCCATGGATGCTGACAAGACTTCGGCCGACTTTACTTTCCGCCGAAATTCCCCGAAGTGCCTCTCCTCGTTGAAGTTATCTGGTTGACTCGTCATATTTCCGCCCATGAAGCGCATGGTCCCGAAGATGCCGCGATCCTAGCGCTGTGAATTTTCTCAGTCAAGGTTGACTGAACATTGCCGGCCTGTGGAAAACTTTCTGGAGTGGTGCCCCTGAGCATCTTCGCGTCCTCCTCCTGAGCGGAACCATCCCTCGAAAAACTCCCAGATCGCCCGCTCCTCAAGGCTTCTCGCCTCAGCCCATCGGCGCCAATTCCAAAATCTTCCCTCCCCATTTCCCCTTGAAATCCGGTGCTATACTCGCCTCAATGAAGTTCAAAATCCTGCAAGATAATCTTCGAAAAATCCTTTGGGACCGCATCGAAGCAGGTGAATTGACCGGACTCCGCCTCGCCGAGCAGACCGGCTTCAAACAGGCCCACATCTCCAATTTCCTCAACCGCAAACGTGGCCTTAGCCTCGAAGGCATGGACAAAGTCCTTTCCGTCCAACATCTTTCCGTCTTCGACCTGCTCGATCCTGCCGAAGTCAACAAGCGTGCCTCCATCCTTCCCCCCAGCTCCGACGCCTTTGAAAACGTCCTGCTCGCCGATGCCTCCATCGCCGCTACCCACCCCCTCATCTCCGCCATGCAGGTCGCCGAGATCCTCAAATTCAAAAAGACCTTCCTGCGCAAGCTCAAGCCCGAAACCGAAGGCGATCGCTCCGCCTGGCTCCGCTTCGTCCTCATCAAGCTCGATGCCCGGGAGGCCCTCCCCATGTATCCCCGCCTCGTTCCCGGATCCACCTTGCTCCTCGACCGCCATTACAACTCACTTAAGCCATATCGCAAAGGTGAGTTCAATATGTACGCTGTTCTGAAAAACGATACTTGTGCAGTTCGTTATGTCGAAGTGGCCGGAAATCATCTAATCTTGCGACCCCATAATCAGTCCTCTCCCATCGAAGTCATCACCATCAAAGAAGGAAAATCCGCCGCAGACTACTTGGTCGGCCGCGTCTGCCAGGTAGGATCCGAAGCTTAAGAAAAGTGAGATCAGAAGCACAAGACCGGGATCAGAACACAAGAGCGGGATCAGAAGCACAAAGCTAGGATTAGAAGCATGTAGTTTGACTGCGTGGGAAGACGGCAGAGTCGTAAGCTATTCGACTCAAGCCGCGGAGCGGCGGAATTCGTTAGCCCAGAACGTAAGTCCTGGGAGAGAACGCAGAAACGGAACGAGTCCCGTAGGGACGGCACTACAAGGCCACGTACCAGACGGATTTAGATCGCCTAGTCGACCCCGCGCGAAACCATGCCTGTGCCAGCCAAGATATTGCGAATGGGTGATCTTGATGAAAGACCCAGTCACAATCAATCATCGCGCAATGACTCGATCACCCAATCGCCAACTCGTTCCCTCACTTCAGATCCGCCAGATCCTCCTGCAACTGCTGCACATTGAAACCCGCCGCATTCTCGTTTTTCCCATTCAACGAATCGTTACTCAATATCGCGTACGCTTCGTCGCAATACGTTTCCCAGAACGTCCATGTCATCCTTTGCAACGCTCCCCACGTCACCACCGTTACGCCGCGCGCGTCATACGCGACCACCGGAACCGCATGTCCTCCCCACGATCCCGGCTTGCCATCTCCCGTCGTACCTCCCGGAGGAACCGACCACGGCTGATGAATCTGCGTCTGCGCCTGCGCGCTGATCGGCAGCTGCAACCCGATATAGCAGCCTTCAAAGATGTACACCGAATCCATGATGTGATTGTGATTCGAAGGCTCCAGTGCGAGGTAGGCGGCGATCTGGTGTCCCGCAATGCCCGTCTGCCGCCAGTAATTCAGCACGTCAATCTCGTTCGCCCCGTTGTCGTTCGCCCCCGTCGTCGGGTTGTAGCCCGTGATCGCCGAATAAGCCGCAACGATCTGCTGGTCCGTCGGCGTCACCATCTTCTTGCCCGCATTTGCCGTCCATTCCATGATCAGGTGCCCGGCGGCGGCGCAGGTGCAATCGCCAATCTGGTCGTTGTCCATCATTCCCCACGACGCGCCCACCTTCGCCGTGAGATCGCAACTCGCCGGCGGCGTCGGCAGTGCCGGCGTCACGTATGCCGCCAGCAGCAGCGTCCGCGGATCGTGTCGCGCCACCGCCTTCCCCAATTTCAGTTTCTTCGGATCAACTCGCGTCGGATCGTTCCGCATCCCCACGCCTGACCTCGCGTCAACGCTCGCTTTGTCCAGCTTCCTCACCGCCATAATTCATTCTCCTTCTGGAATTTCAAATCACGACTCCCCGGGCTGATCCCGATGCAGCCGCTTTTCCGGCCGAGGGAGTGAACTCCCGTGCGACCGGCCGCTACAGACGAGACTCTTCGGCCCGCTGCAGAAAACGCTCTTCCTGGATTGACTGAAAACTTGACCAACTGAAATCTGGGAGGGAAGAAGTTCGTGCGAATGTTAGAACGTTCCTGTGAGTGGGTCAATCGGAACAAGAATTTGTTACGAAAAGCGGACAAGAAGAATCGGGCGTCAGACCGTCAGACCTCATTCCTCCAGTTTCTTGAATCCGGGGAGCCGCCGCGTGTCCAACCACTTTGACAATTGGGGGAGGAGAAGAAGTGGATTCCTGGTCGAGGTCCGAAGTCTAAGGTCCGAGGTCCGAGGTCCGAGGTCTGAAGTCCCTTGGCTACCGAACTCTCTCGAACCTGGCATCCTTCACGCCCAGCTCCGCCAGCGCCGCTTCCCGCGTGCGCACTACCTTCAACGCCGCATTCGGACGATCCGCCACCAGTTCGTACATCCGCGCCATTCCAAACACGTAGTCGGTGGGAGCAACAATGAATCGCGGAGTCTCTTCCGGATAAGGCGAAGCCTGTAGCGCCGCGCTTCGCACCACCGAGCTGCTTACCGTCAGTTTCGTGACCGCAGTGAAATCGCCGATCCCGGCCGAAGGCTTCAGTTGCTCTACGTACTTGCGGATCCGGTCGTTGCTTTCCTGGATCTCGCGGCTGTCGACTTCGCCTTCCATCACCATCAGCAGAATCTTGTTTTCAGAGTCAAATTCAAAATGATGCGCCATGGCTTCCCGACCTCCCAAGCACAAATCAGAATCGGGCCCCGATTGCCTCACACTACCACGGGAAGACCACGCGCGCACCGAAAGAGATCGGACTTCAGACCTCATCCGTCCGACCTCGGACCTCAGCCGTCTGGGATTTGGAATCGGGGAAGCCAGTCCCTGTCCAACAACGTGGCACTGTGGCAAAGAGTCTGGGGTCTGAATCTGAGGTCCGAAGTCTGAAGTCTGATGCCCGACCTGTTCAGATCCAGAAGTCGCGGTGCGGAGCGGACGCTTTCCCTTGCCCCGCTCCAGCGGCGCGGCCGACCATGGGTTCCACGCGGTTGCGTCCGGCATTCTTTGCCTGGTAGAGCGCGGCATCGGCCGCCCGTAAAATTTTTTCCAGAGCGTCGGCTGCCTGTCCGTTGGCAATGCCGAGACTCAGGCTGACCTTTACGCTCGATCCATCGACCATGATGCTGCATCCGGCCACGTGCGCCCGCACCCGTTCCGCCAGTTCCCACGTCTCGGCGGGACCGCATCCCGGGGCAACGATCAGAAATTCTTCTCCGCCATAGCGTCCCACCGCGTCGTAAGGACGAACCATCGCCGCAATCCCGCTGGCGATAATGCGCAGCACCGTGTCGCCGGCCGCGTGTCCCCGGCTGTCGTTGATGTTCTTGAAATGATCCACGTCGATCATGATCAGCCCGACTGGCGCCTGGTCGCGCTCGGCGCGCAACAGTTCGCGTTCCAGAATTTCCAGGATCGCCTTGCGGTTCCACACGCTGGTCAGGCCGTCGCGCGATGCCTCGCGGCGCAGCGCCTCCTTCACCAGCAACAGGCGATGCTGCGTTACCAGCAGCCGCGCGCTCGAACTGACAAACGACAGGAATACCACCACTGCCGCCAGCCACAACCGCTCGCGCGCAATGCGCAGCGACATAAACAGCACCAGCAGCGGATACAGCAAGAAGAACACTTCGGTATAAATGCGCTTCTCGCGGTGCGGCGGCTCCAGCAGGATTTCCTGCTGCTCCACCTGCTTCCACGTTAGCGCGATTCCCATCGGAACCAGCAGCAGCGCGCTCCACAGCAGATCGAACCACGCGCCCGTTCTCATTCCGCGTCCCGGCCCGTAGTAATACAGCGCGTCAACGCATCCGGAAAGCGCCAGGAACACGCCCACTCGCCCGAACAGCGCGCGGACGTCGCGCGAGCGGGTCACGATCGAGCGCAACAGGAAGGCCGCTGCCACCATCCCGTATCCGCCAAAGTATGGCGCCCAAACCGAGTGAGCCAGCTCTCCGGGATTTTCTGCCTGGGGCAGATAAAAGAAATACAGATACGCGGCCACGCACACCAGCACGCCCTGCACAAAGTCCAGCGCCATGAGCGTGTCGAGTCGCCCGGTCTCGTGCTCCGGATCGAGGAACATCGCCATTCCCAGCGGAACGAACCAGAAGCAGAACAGAAGATTGTTAAGCCACGCGACCGTCGGATTCGCGTAGACGTCGTTGTAGACTCCGAGCGCTTGCGCCACCAGCCACAGCAGGTACGCCACCGTCGCCAGATGCCAGAAGGCGCGCGCCATGCCTTCGGAACGGCGGCCCGCTTCTACGATCGCGCACACCAGCAGCACGCCCAGGCTGAACTGGATCAGATCCGAGAGCACCGGTCCCATGCCCTGCGTCCCCAGCGTGAGTGCGATCCCAATGTGCGCCAGCCACAGCACTCCTGCGGCGGTCGCAATGATCCGTGTACGCGACAATGCGATCCTCTTCAACAATATTTCCTGAATGATCGTACGGGAGGACACGACCGACGAGACCCTTAGACCCTGGCCACACGATCCAACTGATCGACCCCCTCAGTATCGAGGAGCGTCAGCAGCATTTCACGTGCCTATAGTACCCCGACCGGGGATTACCGTTCGAGCGGTAAAATTAGCACCATTTCTGGAGCATCTGGCGGAGAATCTCCACGGCTTTGCCGACCTGGGCGCGCTCCCGAGAATCCATGCGCGCCACCTGCGCCGCCAGTTCCGCGATGCGCCGCCCTCGCGCTGCCTCGAGCAGCCGCGTGCCGCTGGCGCTGGCCCGGATGCGCATGCGTCGGGCGTCCGACGCATCTTTCCCGATTACGATCAGCCCGCTGCGGGCCAATCCGGCGACGATCCGGCTCATCGTCGGCGGCTTGACCTGTTCGGCCGCGGCCAGCTCGCCCAGCGTCTTCGGGCCTCCGAACACCAGCACCGACAGCGCCGAAAGGCGCGCCGGGCCTTCGCCGCTCATCCCGTCCTGCTTGCGGACCCGTCGCAGCAGATGGATCGCCGTCGAGTGCAGCCGGTCGGCAATGACCAGCGCTTCTTCCGCAGGACGATCCGGATGGTGTGCGGGGTGATCCTCGGGGTGATCCTCGGGATGATCCTGGGGATGATCCGCCGGAGGATCCGCACGACGACCGCAGGGCCTTGACTTTTTGCGGGGCAATATAGTTAGCGATGCTAACCAATATCGGAATGGAGAGCAAGCCCAATGACCCTCACCGCCGGCCCTGGAATTACCCGCATCGGACAGATTCAGATTCGCACCCGCAACGGGGAACGCGCCGCGGATTTCTATGAGAAGGTCCTCGGCCTGAAGTTGCTGTTCAAAGCGCCGCCAGGCCTCGCCTTTTTCGATTGCGGCGGAGTTCGCCTCATGCTCAATCCTCCCGAGAAGCCGGAGTTCGATCATCCGAGCTCAATCCTGTATTTCGCCGTGTCCGACATCCACGCCGCCCACAGCGGCATGAAGGAAAAAGGCGTGCGCTTTGAAGATGAGCCCCACCTGATCGCCAAGTTGCCCGATCACGATCTCTGGATGACGTTCTTCCGCGACAGCGAAGACAACCTGCTCGCTCTGATGAGCGAAGTCAGATCCGCAAAGTAAAACCTGCGAAGTCAATTAAAGATTCCTGTGGAGACAGCCGCCCTCCGCTGTCTGGTCCGAGCCCAGCTCGTTCGTAGTGAGCCGGCAGCTCTACAAAGTCGATCCTTGCCGGCAGGGAATCTCGACGCAGAAGAGAACCAAAACAAAAGCCTTGTCGTCCTGAGCCGCGGCGAAGCTCGCAGTGACGGACCATGCGTCAGCCTGGCAGTCACACGATGCAGTCGACCGAACTCTCCGCAACTGATCTGTGTTCTAACCGTAGACGCATTTCCCATTTCCGGAAAATCTTAGGTTCATTGCACCAATGACTAGTACATCCCTTGTTGCGCGCGGCTCTCCGCACCCTATGATCGAACTGCAACTCTTACTAAAAATTCTACGAAACGGATGAAGCGATTCCCCCTCGCGTCTTCTGGTTGTGGGTCGTTTCTGTGATTTTGGGCCATGTGTAGATTGATTCGTGGGCTTTTTGTATCTGTACCTCTTCTGCTCGTTTTCCTCCTCGCACCGTCGGCCTTCGCACAATCCTGGATTAGTGCCGTCAGCGCTGCCCCGGCATCGACCGCCGCGACCATCACCTGGACAACCGCCGTGCCGGCAACTTCGCAGGTCGCCTACGGTACGACGACCAGCTATGGCAGCACGAGCGCCGCGAACTCGAGCTTGGTGACGGCACACTCCGCGACCTTGGCGTCGCTGACCGCCGGGACCACCTATCACTATCGCGTGCTGTCGGCCGATTCGACTGGCGTCATGGTTACGGGCCTGGATAATGTCTTTACCACTCCCTCTGCCGCCATCAGTGTGTCAGTCTCGCCCACCACGGCGACCGTGGCCTCCGCCGGAACCCAGCAGTTCTCGGCGCAAGTCACCAATACCAGCAACACGGCCGTGACCTGGTCGGCATCGGCCGGAGCCGTCAGCGCGAGCGGACTATTTACCGCTCCCACCGTCACCGCGACGAAAACCGTCACCGTCACAGCGACCAGTGTTGCCGACACCACCAAATCCTCCAGCGCCACCGTGACCGTGAATGCGGCGGCCGGCATTCTCACGCTGAGTCCCACCAGCCTCAGCTTTGGCAGCGTCACGGTCGGCCAGACCAGTTCTGTCCTCACCACCACGCTCACCAATACCGGGAATGCTTCGTTGACCATCACCAACGACGCGATTACTACCGGCGACTTTAATTGGGGCGGCAAGGGCACCTGCGACTACGGCACGCTGGCTCCGGGAGCCACTTGCCTGTACAGCGCTAAGTTCACGCCCTCTGCGACCGGCACGCGCACGGGCACCATCACGATCTACTCGACGGCTTCGAATTCCACCGTGACTCTTCCACTTTCAGGAGTTGGAACGGCTGCGACCTCCGGCACGCTCGCTGTCAGTCCGGCCACGCTCGCTCTAGGCAGCGTGGTTGTCGGCACCAGCGGAACCGCGTCCGGAACGCTCACCGCTGCCGGATCGAGTGTGACCGTCAGCGCCGTCGGCAGCAACAACTCCGCGTTCACTGTCGGAGGGATCTCGCTGCCGGTGACGATCGCGGCAGGGAAGAGCGCCGCGTTCACCGTGACCTTCAGTCCTCAGTCTACCGGCGCGGTGACGGCCGCGTTAACTTTCACGAGCAATGCGCAGTCCTCGAGCACAGTCGAAACCCTCACCGGAACCGGCACGTCGGCGCCCGTTCACTCGGTCAACCTGTCGTGGAGCGCCAGCACTTCGTCGGGGATCTCCGGCTACAACATTTATCGCGCGGTCTATGCGAGCAGCGCGTGCGGATCGTTCTCGAAGATCAACTCGCTGCTGAATACCGGCACCCTGTACACGGATTCGGCCCTGGTCGACGGCACGGCCTACTGCTACGCCACCACCGCCGTCAATACCAGCAACGAAGAGAGCGCGTATTCCAACATCGCGTCAAACGTGCAGGTGCCGGCTCCGTAGTGGTTGAAAGAGAAACTGTGCGGGACGAGGAATTGTGGGAGCGAGCACAAAGGAAAGATATTGATTTGCGCTGGGTGAGGGAATCGGGACTTCACAGTACCGGTAAGAGCGATCTGGCCGGAGCAATAACCTTACTGGTACATCCGATGCTTCCGGTAGAACTGCACAAGTTGCCGGAACCGATTTTGAGCGTAGGTGGCATCGTTCCGAAAAAGGCTCGCGACAGCAATCGCCATAATAGAAAAGATTGCGAACACCACCGCCGGGATCACAAAGAGCAGAAAGAAGCCGCCTACCCCAATCGTCATGCAGGCGGTCATCAATAGCAGTCCGCGGAAACCCGGCAGCGCCGCCGTAGAACATCGGCGCAGCGCCCACCACAGCACAGCCGCGAGTAGCAGCGTCCCCGCGAGTGCGGCCTTCTCCGCGTATTCAGGCCCGTGCCACCGCGCCACCAGGAGCGCAAGTCCCCAAAAGCAGCCGACTCCCACTAACACGATTGCGAGCGCGCAGTAGATAAAAACCAGGGGATGCGGGCGCCATTGCTCCAGCGTGTTGGCGTCAGTCATAAGAAGCGGTATGCCCCTTTCCGTCGCGCCATGCTAACTTGGGACCCTCGTCGACTCAACGGTCTCCTCGAACGTCGGCGAGCACAGCCGACCTCCTCCCGATCATCCCAGCAGCATGCACAGCCATTCGCGCGTCCCACTCCTTCTGCGCGACTCCCTTACTGCACCACCTGCGTGACGGCCGCGGAACTCCCGGTGACGTTCGAGTCTCCGGCATAAGTCGCAGTGACTTTGGTCGATCCCGCCGCCAACGTGGAAGTGGTGAACTTCGCTTTGCCGCCGCTGAGTTCCGCCGTGCCCAGCACGGTCTTCCCCGCGGTGAACGTGACAGGGCCGGTGGGCGTGAAGGTAGGCGAAGTGATAGTTGCGGTGAACGTCACGAACACGCCGGAACTCGACGGATTCGGCGACGAAGTGAGAACTGCCGCGCTGGTGGCTAGCGTGATGACCTGGCTCAGAACGCTTGAAGTGCTGCCCAGGTTGTTTGCATCTCCCACATAGACGGCGGTCAGAGGATACGTATCAGCGTTCAGCTTCGATCGCGTCAACGTCGCCACTCCGCTGGCGTTCAGCGCGGCGGTCCCGATGTTGTAGCCACTCCATACAAAGTTCACCTTGCCTGTCGGCGGCACTGAGCCCGAAGCCTTCACCGTCGCAGTCCAGGTGACATTTTGTCCGTAGATCGATGGGTTCAGGCTCGACGCGATTGTGGTCGAAGTCGCGGACTTGCTAGTGGAGTTGACGATTTGCCGCAGCGCGGCGGAGGTACTGGCGGCGAAGTTGGCGTCGCCGGCGTAACTTGCAGTAATGGAATGGATGCCCGCGGACAACGAGGATGTAATGAGCGAGGCGACTCCTCCGCTAAGCGCGCCGCTGCCGAGAGCTGCCGAGCCATTGTAGAACGTGACGGTCTCGCCATTGGGAGGAGTTGCAGAGTTCGACGTCACCTTCGCGGTGAAAGTGATCGACTGCCCGGCGGTCGAAGGATTCAGCGAGGAGGTGAGACTCGTTGTGGTGAAAGCGATGATTTTCTGGCTCAGCGGTGCGGAAGTGCTGGCGACGTTGTTGCTGTCACCGTTGTAATGACCCGTGATGGAGTACGTTCCTTCGCTGGAAAAAGAAGTACTGAGGGCCGCAGCGCCGCCGCTCAGAGAAGCGGTGCCTAAAGTTTGCGATCCGGAAGAGAATGTTACCGAGCCGGTGGTCGCGCCTCCGTATTGGCTGGTGACCGAGGCGGTGAAGGTAATCGACTGGCCGGTTCCGGCGGGATTCAGCGATGAGGTCAGGCCGGTCGAGGTGGTCGCCGCATTCACAACTTGATTCACTGGAGCGGACGCACTGGCGGCGAAAGCAGCCGAGCCCTGATAAGCAGCAGTGATTGAATCCGACCCTGCAGGCAGAGACGAAGTTGAGATTGATGTTTTCCCGCTACTGAGAGTGCCGCTGCCGATCATCGCCGAACCGTTGTAGAAGTTGATGCTTCCCGTAGGCGTGCCGGCGGTGGACGAGACAGTGGCGGTCAAGGTCACCAATTGTCCGTACCCAGATGGGTTAAGCGATGAGGTGAGGCCCGTGCTCGTAGATATGCCATTGACAACCTGATTGACTGGCGCCGACATGCTGGAGGCGAAAGTCGTTGAACCCTGGTAGGTGGCCGTGATGGAGTCGGAACCTGCGGGCAAAGACGAAACCGAGATTGAGGTCTTGCCATTCGCGAGAGTGCCGCTGCCGATGCCGACCGAACCGTTGTAGAACTGGACGGTCCCAGTAGGCGTGCCTGACGCAGAAGAAACCGTCGCGGTGAAGGTCACAGACTGGCCGTAGACGGCGGGGTTGAGGTTCGACGCCAAGCCGGTGGAAGTCGCAGTGAGATTCGACTCGGCGATGACGGTGACGTTGTTGCTGCCTCCGTAGGGGAAGCCGCCTCCGTTAGCTACATAGATCCTTTGTGTAGTCGAGTCGACGGCCATTTGATTGGGCTTTACCGCGTTAGGGTCGCTGATCGTCTCGATGGAGTTCGTGGCCCCGTCGATGACAGTTATGTTGTTGCTGGCCCAGTTGGACACATAGATCTTATTAGTCACCGGGTCCAGCACCACGCAATCGGCGTCCTTGGCGTTCGGGTCGGCCACCGTCGTCGTGGAATTGGTAGCTCCGTCGATGACGGTGACATTGTCGCTGCCAGCGTACGGGCCGGAACCCCCGTTGACGATATAGATCTTGTTGGTCAGTTGGTTCAACGCGACAACGCTGGGATGAACGGCGTTGGGATCAGTCACAGTTGTAATTGAGTTATCGGATCCATCGATCACTGTGACATTGTTGCTGCCGTAGTTGCTGACGTAGATCTTGTTGGTCGCTGTGTTCACCACTGCATTGCTTGCAACGCTCGCGTTGGGGTCCTTCACCGTGACCGAGGAGTTGTTGGAGCCGTCAATGACCGTGACGTCTCCGCTCCCCCAGTTGGGAACGTAGATCATGTTTGTGACCGTGTTCACCGCAATGAAGTGAGGGTTCGTGCCAGTAGGAACACTGAGGGTGGAGTTGGTTGCCCCGTCGATAACGGTGACGGTGTCGCTGAACCAGTTGGCCACGTAGATCTTGTTGGTTACCGGGTTCACAGCCACTTCGTTGGGACCATTCGCACTGGGGTCGGCGACGCTAGTGATGGCATTGGTAGCGCCGTCGATCACCGTGACATTGTTGCTGTTGAAGTTGGCGACGTAGATCATGTTCGTCACGGGATTGACCACAACCGTCTGCAGAAAGTTGGCGTTGGGGTCGGTCAAGGTGATGGTGGAGTCCGTTACTCCGTCGATCACCGTGATGTCGCCGCTCCCCAGGTTGGCCACGTAAATCTTGTTCGTGACCGGGTTCACCGCAATGCTCTGAGGTACTTGCCCCACAGGCACGGTCGCGACTACGGTTTGCGCCTGCACGGGGATCGCGGCCAACAGAAGTGCGAGAATCACGGCCAGCATCGAAGCCGCGCGGATCGGCCCAGCCGTCAGCTTCACGGGGCCCGATCGAGGATCGGTTTCGGGAACGGTCGGGCGGACTGGGAGAATCTGAATGGTGACCTGGCGGATCATGGGAGACCTCCTGGATAGAGCAGCTGTCGGGGCTTCCGCGCCCAGAATGTGTCCGGTCAAGACTTTCTGGTCAGCGCCACGCTGCGAAACCGGCGTCGGGCGCGGGGATTGACCTTGGGGGGCGAGGGTCAACCCGAGCAAAGTTAGCACTGGCCCGACACACCGTCAATGCCGAAATCCGGGTCACTCCAGCCAGGCCGACCCAGGCGCGCCTTAAAGTGACGCCGATTCTTTCTGTTGCACGCGAAGAGCAGCGATCATGGCTACCAGCCTGCATGTTGCAACTGCAACATGTGTATGTTGTAATAGCAACATAAAGGAGGGCTGCCATGAATCAGACCCTGGACGCGATTTTCCAAAGGCGAGCGGTGAAGGTCTTTGAACCTGTGGAGATTTCCGAAGGAGTGCGCGAGCAGATTCTCGATGCTGCCAGCCATGCTCCCTCCAGCTTTAACAGCCAGCCTTACAAGTTCTATTGGGTGGGCTCCGGTACGAGGAAGGCCGCGGTGGCGAAGCTGTGCCTCGGGCAGAAGCCCGCGGAAACCGCCTCCGCCCTGGTGGTGGCCGTTGCCGACCTTGCCTCGCTGTCGACCACGGCGCAAGACCAGCTGGAGTGGATGCGCAGAAGCAACTTCACCGCAGCAAAGCTTCGCGATTTCGAACGCAACTCAAAGATCGGCCGGATCCTGTTCATGCCGGGCCCCTTCGGAACGTTTGCTGCGATCAAACGTGCCCTCTTCCGGCTGCTGAATCTGCGAATGGTGATTGGGATGCCTCCGCTCTCGCGCCAGGACTTGTTCAAGTGGGCGACGAAGAGTACATCGTTGGCATGCCAGAACCTGATGATCGCTGCCGAAGCTCTGGGCATGAACACCTGCCCGATGGAAGGCTTTGACGGCCGCAGGCTCCTGCAATATCTGGGGCTGTCCGGCCGCCACCACGAGATTGTGATGGTGATCGCGATCGGGAAAAAATCCTCCGCCTATAATGAGCCCCCGCAGTGGCGAAGGCCTCTCGAGGCCACGGTGACCGTCCTATGAACATTCTTCCCAGGAAAGAGATTCCCGGTGTCATTCTGAAAGACTCGGTGCTTGCCAATATCGCGGCGACATATTTTTCGGTAGGAAAGAGATTGGAGCGAAAAACCCAGTGCTCGGCGACTCGCGGATTTATCCTGTCGACACTGCGTGACGGAGCGACGCCGAATCAGAATCAGATCGCCACGCTGCTGGGTTTCGACCGCACCGTCGTGCACCGCGCCGTCAAGTCCCTGGCCAAAGAAGGACTGGTGTCGGAGCACAGGGAAAAATCGGGCCGCGCCATTCGAGTGCAGCTGACGGCCAAGGGAAAGAAGTATCGAGAACGGCTCATCAAGGCTCGGGTGAGCGCCGATCAGAGTGTCCGGCGGCAAATGACCTCGGCGGAGCGCGAGACGCTGCTCCGGCTTCTGAAGCTGGTCGCGGAATGCGAGTTCTGATCGGTCGGAATTCCGGCTCCGGGGAGGGGGAGGGGGAGGGGGAGGCCCTGGTCAATGAGCGCGATCGGGATGCAGCGACAGTCTTGTTCACGCACTGCCCGCAGCCGCTACGCGGCGAGGTCCACGATTATGTCAACCCTCTCGCCATTCAAATAAACGTCTCCGTCGTTGGAAAGCACGAAGACCAGCGCCTTTGGCTGGTCCGAGAGTGTTCTCGCCTCAATCCAATCGGCCATGTAATGATCCACCTCCGGACCGAGTCCTTCTTCCCGATTGGATAACACTCGGGTTACGACCGCTTTCTGCCTGGACCCTTGATCTGCATGTTTCGCGAACTCGAATTGCTGTCCGATCTTGATCTCTGATTCCATGCCTATCATCCTTTCCGCTTTGACAGCCGAGGAGACGAGCATTCTACCCCACGGCTGAACCCTTAAAGGATGAAACCCGGCCCTCCCACTCATTCCGGCTTGGCGCGCCGGCCGTCCGAGTCAACGGTGGATCTCGGGGTTCGGCTCGGGGACTTGGCTTGGCAATCCGGAGAGACACTGGGGATAGCGGTGTTCTTTTTTGCAGATGTGGGCAACCGGAATAAAGTCGGCGAAATGTCAGACCATCTGTTTCGCATTTCTTCCCTCACGGCCATGAAGAGGCCCCCTCTGATTCTTACTCCGGCAGCTTCTGTTCTCCCTGAATCATCAAGTGCGAATCGGCGTGGGGCGCGCCCGTTCCCGGTTGCCCGCCGCCGACCGTAATCAGGTAGTCGCCGGTCGAGATCATGCGATCTCCCGCTTCATTCACATAGCTGAGGTCGCGCGGATTGAGCGTGAGCTTCACGTGTTGTTGTTCGCCCGCTTTCAGATGAACTCGCGAGAATCCACGCAGAGCGCGCAACGGCGCACCGGGCAGTTTCGGGAAACTGATATAGAGCTCGGCGACTTCATCGCCATCGCGCTTGCCCGTGTTCTTCACGTCCACCTCAACCTCCAGCGGACTGCCGGCCTCGAGCTGCGGGTTCGACAGCTTCATTCCGCTGTATTCGAACGTCGTGTAACTCAGGCCATGCCCGAATCCATACAGCGGCTCGCCGGTGAAATAACGATAAGTGCGATTCTGCATCGCATAGTCGTCGAACGCCGGCAATTGCTCCACTCCCTTATAGAAGGTGACGGGCAACCGTCCCGCGGGATTGTTAACGCCGGCGAGCGTCTGCGCGATCGCCGTGCCACCTTCCTCACCCGAGTACCAGGCATCGACAATAGCGTTGGCGTGGTCGTTCGCCCAATTGACCGCCAGCGCGCTGCCATTCATCAGCACGACGACCAGCGGCTTGCCGCTGCCCTTCAACGCTCCCAGCAACGCCTCTTCTTCCGCCGGCAGCGCCAGACTGGTGCGATCGCCGCCGATGAATCCCGGCAGATCGACCTTCATCTCCTCGCCCTCCAGATGCGAAGTGATGCCGACCACCGCAACGACTAGGTCGGCCTTGCGTGCCGCTTCCGCCGCTTCGAAACTCGGATCGGCGATGATCGGCACCCACACCAGCTTGGTCCGACGGCCACCGGGCAGGTATTCGATCTTGAGCGAATATTTATGTCCTTTGGTCAGCTCAAGCCTGGCAAATTGCGGATTGGGATCGTGCAGGATGCCATCATCCACAATCAGCTTGCCATCCAGCCACAGCCGCTGCATCGAGCCCACCAGCCCAATCTGGTATGTGTGCGTTTCCGAGGGCGTCAGCGTTCCCGTCCAGCGCACCGCAAAATCCGACATCCCGTCGGGGATCGGCAAGGCATGTGCATTGGGGTGAGCGAGCTGTAAATCCACATACGGATCGATCCGTACCGTCTTCGGCGAGCCCGAAATGTCTCCGGCGAAGTATTCGCCCTTCAGGCCAGGCTTGCCATCGGGCGTCGACAAGACGGCGGTGGGGATCACCGCCGGATCGCGCAAGAAGTTCGTGCCCGGTTCATACGTGACTTGTGCGCCGCTGAACTGCTTGCGAATCCCTTCCAGTGCCGTCACCGCGTGCGACGCTGTGCCGGCGTAGTTTCCATGCAGCACTTCAGCCGATTCCGCCAGCGGTCCCACCACCAGGATTTTCTTCACGCTGGCTGCGATGGGCAACACGCCATCGTTCTTCAGCAGCACCATCGATTCCTGCGCAGTCTTCAGCGCCAGCTCGCGGTGTGGGGCGCTGTCAATTTCAGAATCCGGAGTCTTGGCATAGGGCACCATCTCCGGAGGATCAAACATTCCCAGCCGCATGCGCGCCGTGAACAACCTCCGCAACGAAACGTCCAGATCGGCCTCGGTCAGCAGCCCTTGCTTCACCGCATCGACGAATGGCCGGTAGTCGTGATCATCTTTCGTGATGGTGAAGAAGTCCGCGCACTCGTTGTCCATCCCGGTCTTGATGGCGTCGGCCGCGGCCTCGGCCTGGCTCTTGGCAAAGTGATGTCCCTCGAAAATGTCGACAATCGCGTCGCAGTCCGACACGACGTACCCGTTAAACTTCCACGCTCCCCGCAGCGTGTCCTTTAATAAGAAGGTATTGGCGCACGCCGGCTGCCCATTGACGCGGTTGTAGGCGCACATCACCGACTCCGCTTTGCCCTCGGTCACCGCCGCGCGGAAGGCGGGCAAATAGGTGTCTTCCATATCGTGCTTCGACACCTGCACATCGATCGTGTGCCGCGAAGGCTCGGGGCCGCTGTGCACGGCGAAATGTTTTGGCGTCGAAATCACGCGGAAGTATTTCGGATCATCGCCCTGCAGCCCGGTTACGAACGCCACGCCCATCCGCCCGGTAAGAAAAGGATCCTCGCCGTAGGTTTCCTGTCCCCGTCCCCATCGCGGATCGCGAAAGATATTGATATTCGGCGACCAGAAATCCAGGCCTTCCATCACGATGCTGTGCCCCGCGCGAACGGCCTGGTTGTGCTTGGCCCTTGCTTCGGTCCCAATCACGATGGCCATCTGGTGGATCAACGGATCGTCAAACGTAGCCGCCAGCCCGATCGGCTCGGGAAACACGGTTGCGGTGCCGGCGTTGGCCACGCCGTGCAGCGCCTCGCTCCACCAGTCGTAGGCCGGAACCTGCAGGTCGGGGATGGCCCGCGCCTGGTTCACCAGTTGTTCGGCCTTCTGCTCCAGAGTCATGCGGCGGATCAAATCGTCGACCCGCACGTCGACGGGTTTCGAAGGATCTAGATAGACCGCGCTCCCAGTCTGCGCAGCGGCGCTGGCCAGCAGCAACACCAGAAAGAGACTCGCCTGTAACGTGGTTCGAATTCGCATTTTCATGGAGATTCCTCCTCTGCAGCCGGGCGCGATCCGCCCGGCGAGAGCCCGTGATTCTTTGAAAAGAATGGTTCCGTTAACGATTACGGTGGAACCGTCGCTTGTAGCACACTGATAACTCAAGGTCAAGAACGCAGTGGGCGGGATCGCCGTTCGTTCGAACTCAGGCGGTCCCCCAATCGCGGCGTCATCCCGACCGCAGCCGCTTTTCAGGCGGAGGGAGGGTCTCCAGTACAGCATGGGTCTGCTCGATGGAGATCCCTCGGCCCGCTTGAGAAAACGCGGGCCTTCGGGACGACTGGACGCAATTTAAGGACTCACATCAATAAGGACCAGGCTGCGCCAGCCGAAATTATTTGGCCGTAGCCAAATCTCCACTCGCAAAAACATAGATGGTGAGCTTGTCCAGCTTGAGGTTGGACCGCTTGCAGGCCAAGCCAATGGTTCCGTCGCTGTGGGACTCGCTCTCCACATCCTTCATGGTGATCCGACGGTTGGAGGGGGCAGAGGTCTTTGTATCGGGCACCGCTCCGCCTTTGTCCGAGTCCGACGTAGGGAAGGGCTTGTAGGAGCGTTCATTCGGGCCGGGATACTCGCCGCGGCCGTCCCACTTGGCGGCGGAAGATTGCTCTGGTCCGTATTGGAGATTCTGCCCGGACGCATCCTGCGATGGGTAATACCAGGCGGTCAGATAGGCCGTAACCGGCGCGGTTCCGCCCTTCCAGGTCGCTGAGTCGATCCGGATCCCCAGACGCGACGGCTCGGTCCCGGTCTTGCCGGCCGAGGCAATGACTTCGCCGGATAACACCGCATTCCTGGGAATCACCTTGCCGTCTACCAGCGTCGCCACCTCGAGTTTCGCCTCGATCTTGGTCCCAACCGCGGTCTTTCCGGCAGTCACGCTCTGTTTTAGGGTTACGGGAAACTCGTGAACCCCGGGAACGCCCGAGGCCGTGGAAACGGTCGGCTTTTCCTGACCAGCCAAGCCCAAGGCACAAGCCCCGGTCAGTACCAAAAGGGGAACCAGCTTCGTCGGAAAGGTCATCGGAGCACCTCACTTTGCGGCGGTCCTGTCGATCGGCTGAGTATACCCCCGTCTGGCAAGGGAAAATGACCGTCCCCGAGGCATTAATTCCCATGATTCCCCGCTAGGATAACGATTTTGTTCTTGACAACGGGTATTCATTGGATTTAACAACGTTAACGTTTACGGATTCAGGGAAACTTCTACCCTGATGCTCCCCGTAATTATCGGAGGCTCACCCATGAAATTCCTCTCGCCAAAGTTTGCCGGGAGTCCCAGCGCAGCCTTGAAATGCTGTGGCTTGTATCGTGCTGTTTTCTTCATCACCCTATTCCTGGTTTTCGCTGTGTCCGCCTGGGCGCAGGAAGCCACCGTCGTCGGCACTGTGACCGACCCATCCGGAGCGGCCGTTCCGAACGCCTCCATCACCATTACGAACACCGACACCGGTGTGACCCGCACCCTGCCCACCAGCAGCGACGGCCAGTACGTGGCTCCCGATCTGGGCATTGGACACTACTCCGTTCGCGTGACAGCGGCAGGATTCAAAGCGGCCGAGCAAAAAGGGCTGACCCTCGCGGTCGGCGACCGTACCCGTATCGACTTCAAGCTTGAAGTCGGCAGCGCGCAGGAACAGGTCACCGTCGAGGCCAATGCCATCGCGGTTCAGACAGATACCGGCGAAGTCAGCAACGTCGTGACCGGACAGCAGATCACGCAGCTGGCCACCAACGGACGCAGCTTGTACGAGCTGTTCGCACTCGCACCCGGGGCCGTAAGCCTGCAGGGTTCCAGAGTCGCGTTCACTCCGGTCAGCGGCGACAGCACGGTCAGCATCAACGGCGAACGCGCCGGCCACAACCTGCAATTGATTGACGGCGGCGAGAACCTGGACCGCGGCGGCTCGAGCGGCAGCGTCATGCCCTCGATCGACTCGGTTGCCGAGTTCCGCAACATGACCTCGAACTACTCCGCCGAATACGGCTTGGCGACCGCTTCGCAGATCAGCACGGTCATCAAGTCAGGAACCAAGGAGTTCCACGGAGAGGCTTGGGAGTTCTTCCGCAACGACGCGTTGAACGCCCGCAACTATTTCAACCCCTCCCCCAACGCAGTGGCTGAACTTCGCTACAACATTTTCGGTTTCAACTTCGGCGGGAAAGTTCCGGGGATGAACAATCACCCGACTTTCTTCTTCTATAACCAGGAATGGCGCAAGGAAATCGATGGCGGCCTCCTCAACCAGCTGGTACCGCCAACCACCGCGTATCCGACCTCTGCGGGTGCGGTGCTGCCGACTACGGTCAACGGAAAGACGATCGAAGCGGTTGTACCCACCGGGATCGCGAACTTCGCTTCCGGATGCGGCGCGCAGCAGGCTGCTCTGGTCGCGGCCGAAGGCGGACCGTGGCCGGGTGGCATCATCCCGTCCTGCCTGATCAGCCCCAATGCGTCGGCATTGCTGACCGCCGGCGGCAAGTACGGTGGGATCTTCCCCGCGCCCACCAACAGTGCAGGCTTCTTCCAGGGCGGTAACAACTCGCCAACCGATCTGACGGAAGAAATTTTCCGTATCGATCACCAGTTCAGCAGCAAGTTCTCCATCTTCGGGCACTGGATTTCTGAACAGGTCTCGCAGAGCTTCGGCACTACCATGTGGAGCGGTGACAACGATCCGGCGATCAGCAATACGTTTGGCAACCCCGCCTACAGCGTCGTCATTCACGCGACGCATGTAATCAGCCCCACGGTGCTGAACGAAATCGCCTTCAACTACAACGGCAACCGAATCCACATCATTCCAGCGAATTTGGTTTCCGCACCTTCGGACTTCACCTTCAACCGCTTGTTCAGCGGCACGAACCAGGACAGCCGCATTCCCTCGATCAACCTGTCGGGTGTGACCGGGACGGATTACACCGCGAACTGGACACCTTGGAATAACAAGGCGGACGATTATCAGATTCGCGACGATCTCTCCTGGACGAGGGGCGCTCATCAGTTGAAGTTCGGCTTCAGCTGGGCGCTCTATAAGAAGATCCAGGATGCTTTCGCGAACACCGAAGGCAACTTCAGCTTCAACGGGTCGTTTACCAGCCCAGCTGGCTGCGTAACGTCCAAGACGGTAAGTTGCGGATATGACTTCGCCGACTATCTGCTGGGTTACGCGCAAAATTACTCGGAAGACGGAGCGAAGATCTCAGGTCACTGGAACAACGTCTCTCCCGCTGCCTATATTCAGGACAACTGGCGCGTAAACCGCCAGTTGACGTTGAACCTGGGCCTGCGCTGGGATGGTATTCCGCACACCTACGAGGCCAGCCATCTGTCCTCGAACTTCTATCCCAACTTGTACAACCCGGCAAACGCCGCCACGTTCGATTCGAACAATAACATCTGCAGCAACAACTCCCCCATTACTGCAGGCTACTGCGGCGCGAGCGCCGGGAATCTGGTCAACACGCCCAGCCCGGGGCTGGTGTCTGAAAGCGCCTTCGGCGGATATCAGTTCTACCTCAACGGAATTGGCGTTGGCGGGTTGAATGGTATTCCCAAGGGCCTGGTCAACAGCTCCTGGAACAACTGGGGACCACGTCTTGGCTTTGCCTACGACCTAACCGGGCAGGGGAAGACGGTTCTCCGCGGCGGCTACGGCGTCACCTACGAGCGCATTCAAGGCAACGATATGTACAACGGTGCCGTGAATCCTCCGGGCGATCCGAATCCAACTCTCAACAACGTATCGTTGGACAATCCGGGACTTAACCTCACGACTGGAAGTGTAATTGCCGCAGCCAACTTGCCGGTGCTTCCGCTCGGCGTAACGGGTATCTCGGAGTACTATCCGACTCCGCGAAGCTCCCAGTACAGCTTGGGCGTCCAGCAGGCCGTTGGAACCCATGCGGTGTTGAACATCTCCTACGTGGGCAGCCAGGGACGGCATGAGAATTATTATCAGGCCATCAACCTGCCGCCTATCTCGGAGCTTCCGGCGCAGGTAGCCGCGGGCAGCCTGAGCTTCCCGTCACTCACCTATCCCGGCATCGGCAACATGCGGTTGGCCTATGACGGCGCGAACTCGAAGTACAACTCGCTGCAAACCTCCCTTACCGGAACCGTTCATCGCGACCTGCACCTGCAAGTGTCGTATACCCTGGCGCGGGCCAAGGATGAGACCACGGCAACCGGTAGCGGTGGCGATCTGCAGAACGTGACGAATCCGTACGTCGGACCAACCTATGACTACGGACCGTCCATCTACAACCGGAACAATGTGTTCTTTGCCAACTTCGTCTATGACCTGCCGTTCTTCCGCGACGCCAACCATCTGACCAAGGGTCTGCTGGGTGGCTGGGAAATGGCGGCAATCGTCACGGTCGAGTCCGGCGCACCCGTCAACCTGGGACTTACTGGGGTGAACACTCCCGCGAGCATCATTTCAAACTCGGGAGACCGTCCCTTTGTCACCGGCAGCATTTCGTATCCGAAGACCGTCAACCAGTGGTTCTCCGGAAACTTCGCGGCTCCGACGGCGGCAAATGGATATTGCCAGACCGGTCCGGACTGCTACGGGAACCTCCCGTTCGATGCGATCACCGGTCCTGCACGCCAGAACTGGGACTTTTCGATTCTGAAGAACTTTGCCTTCACCGAAAAGTTCCGCGTGGAGTTCCGCGCAGAAGCTTTCAACCTGTGGAACCATCCGCAGTTTGAAGGCAACGCGAACCTCGGTGGCCTGGGCAACAACTTCGGCTCCGGCAACTTCGGTCAGATCACGTCGGCCTACGATCCGCGCGAACTCCAGCTCGGTCTGAAGCTGATCTTCTAGAATCGAACACTGGAAACAATTTCCCCCGCTTGCATTGCAGCTGATGCAAGCGGGGCTTTTCTTTTTGGCCGAGCCCCTCGATAAGGGCGGAACGGGCGGAGTCGCTACAATGGGGCGTATGAAGCGGCATTGGGTATTTCTCGCGCTGGTCGGATGGGCGGCGGCACAGGCCGCCACGCCCGACGCCGCCATTGCGCTCGAGCAGCAGGGAAAATGGGCGGAGGCCGCCCAGGCGTGGCATCGCTTCGTGAAGCGGAACCCCGGCGATGCCGGAGCCTTCGCCAGCCTCGGCGTCGATCTGGCGCGCGAGCAGAAATATGACGGAGCGGCTGCGGCGTACCGGCAGGCGCTCCAGCTGAATCCGAAATTGCCCGGCCTGGAAGTGAACCTGGGCCTGGCAGAATTCAAGCAGGGACATTTTCCGGCCGCGGCCGCGGCTCTGCAGAGAGCGTTGAAACAGGATCCGGCGAGCGCGCAGGCCCAGATTCTGCTGGGCATGAGCTACTACGGCGAAAAGAAATTCGATCTGGCGGCGCGATCGCTGGAAGCGCCGGCCAAGGCCGATCCCGCGAATGCAGAATTGCATCAGATGCTGGCTCAGAGTTGCCTGTGGGCCAAGCGGATGGATTGCGCGACTGAACAATTCCGCGTGATGCTGCAACTCAATCCCGACTCCGCTCCCACTCATGTCCTGATGGGCGAGGCGCTCGACGGCCTCGGCCGAACGCAAGAAGCCATCGCGGAATTTGAGTCGGCCACGAAAATTTCTCCTAACGAGCCGAACGTCCACTTCGGGCTGGGCTACCTCTACTGGAAGTCGCAGCAGTACGACCAGGCTCGGCAGGAGTTCAACCGCGAGTTGGCTCTCGACGCAAACCACGCCCAAGCGTTGGCCTACCTGGGTGACATCGAATGGAAAAATTCTCGTCCGGAAGCGGCTGTGCCCCTGCTCCAGCGCGCGATGCGCACCAATAAGAAACTGCGCCTCCCCTACGTCGACCTGGGAGCGATCTACCTGCAGCAGAAGAATTACAAAGAGGCTGAGGCCAATCTGCGGCAAGCCGTCGCCCTCGAGCCAGAGCAGCCCGACGCCCACTACCAGCTGGGACGCCTGTATCAGGCAACCGGCAGGACCGCGGAGTCGGCGAAAGAACTGGCGAAGGTTCGCGAGCTGCACGAGAAGGCCGACAGCCTGGTCGGAAAAATGTCGAAGGCCCCGCCCGCGCTTGATCCCACGGAATCCAAACCATGATACGCAGAAGTTGTTAAGAAGCGATGTGTATGCAGGAACAGGGAACTGTTGAGAGGCTTAATGTAGGAGGGGCAAATGTGGGAGAGGTAATTCTGGGATGGGTAAGTGTGGGGACGGGCGCTCTCGCCCGTCCGCGAGCCGCAGGCTCGCTACCCTTCCTGCACAGCGCAACGGAACTCAAACGGAGCGAAATCTAAAAGTAACGAAGCCTTAAGCGCAGCGCCCCTAAGCGCGCCCCTTTTTCGCCGCCACAGCCTTCCCCGCAACTTCCCACGGACGCTTCGGGCGATCTACCACCGCTTTGTCCCGGTTCTCGATCCGATCGTAGTGGTACGACTCGCTCACCGTTCCCAGCGATTCGTTGTAGAGGCTGGGCAGGCCGAGCCCCATCTTCAACTCCTCGGCGAAAGATTGCAGAGCCTTCAAGTGGTCCGCCGATGCCGGAACTTCGGTCTTCGAGGTCTTCAGGAATTGCTGGTATCCGCGGTTCACCAGCTTCGAAATCTCGCTGCCGATCAGGTATCCGGGATACGCAAAAATCTTTACGCCGTCTTCCGGCGTCTTCTGGATCGCCGCCGACACGTTATATTTCCGCAAGAAGACGCGAGCGGTGGTGCCCGGAGCGTCCGTCAGGTCGAACCCGTGCTCGCGCAGCCAGGCTAGCGCTTCTTCGTAGGTTCGTGCTTCAATTGTCTTAGCCATTGCCTTTTATTCTTACCTTTCCTTGCCGGCGCGTGCTCGTCGAATTAGATGCAGGCTTTATAAGGACCGAGCGTAACTTTACACGAGCTGCATCGCCGGTCGATGCTGATTCATCTAAACAAGGTACTACATACCGCGTTTCTGACCATATAGCACATTACGTTGGTCACGGTGATTCGGTTTCCTTATGACAACGGGCTCCAGCAAAGCGGTGGCACTCTCAACTTCCGCGCAGCGGTCTGACTCGCGCTTCGCGGCGTCAGGACTGGGCGAAACGCTGGGCCACAGCCTGGTGGAACGCATCGGAAACACTCCGCTCCTGCGCCTCGATGCGCTCACGCGCGAACTTCCGGGCGTAGCCCTTTTGGGTAAGGCTGAATGGTATAACCCCGGAGGCTCCGTCAAAGATCGCGCCGCCTCCAACATTGTTGCCGAGGCCCGCCGCAACGGTCTGCTCCGTCCCGGCAAGATGCTGCTCGACGCCACCAGCGGCAATACCGGCATTGCCTACGCCATGCTCGGCGCGGCGGAAGGATTCCCCGTCACGCTGTGCATGCCCGAAAATGTTTCGCGCGAGCGCAAGCAGATTCTGCAAGGCTACGGTGCCAACATTCTTTATACCGATCCCGCCGACGGCTCCGACGGTGCGATTCGCCTCGCGCGCGAGCTGGCCGCCAAGCATCCCGACCAATATTTTTACGCCGACCAATATTCCAACGAAGCGAACTGGAAGGCGCACTACCTGGGCACGGCCAACGAAATCTGGCAGCAAACCCAGGGCCGCGTCACCCATTTCGTCTCCATGCTCGGCACCAGCGGTACTTTCGTCGGCACCACGCGCCGCCTCAAAGAACTGAATCCCGCCGTGCAGTGCGTCTCCCTGCAGCCCGACTCTTCCTTCCACGGCATCGAAGGCGCCAAGCACATGGCCAGCGCCATCGTCCCAAAAATTTATGACAGCACACTCGCCGATCAGAATCTGGAGATCTCTACCGAAGACGCCTACGCCATGGCGCGCCAGCTTTCCCGCACGGCCGGCTTGCTGGTAGGAATTTCCGCCGCCGCCGCCGTCGTAGGATCGCTGAAGATTGCCCGCGATCTTCCGCTGCGAAAAGACCAGGAAGCGGTCGTCGTCACTATCCTCTGCGACTCCGGCGACAAATATTTGAGCGAGCGTTTCTGGAACGAGGGATAACTTCTGTTTTCGCTAAAGATCCTTTCACCACAGAGGCACAGAGAAGGGGAGAATTTCTGGAAAAAATCGAACGCGGGTGGGGATTTTGACCTTCATGTAGAGAGCTTCCACCGATGCTAAAACTCTCCCGAAAAGACTACGACGCCCTGCGCCACCACGGCGAAGAAACCTACCCACACGAATGCTGCGGCGTGCTCCTTGGCCGCTTCGACGACGATGGGACCCGCATCGTGACTGCGACCGCCCGCTGCGGCAACACCCGCACCGATTCCGCCCACAACCGCTACAATATCGATCCCCGCGAACTGGTGAAGATCCAGCGCGAAGGCCGCGACCGCGGAGAAGACATCGTCGGCTTCTACCACTCTCACCCCGACCACCCCGCCCAGTGGTCCAAGACAGATCACGAAGAAGCCCACTGGATCGGCTGCTCCTACGTGATCACTGCCGTCGAGAAGGGCATAGCCGCGGTTACGAATTCGTTTGAGCTGACGGGGTCCGACGAAAGCAACAAGAAACTCGTGGATGAGAAAATTGAGATTCGCTAAACGGAGCACCATGCCTGTCCAACGAGGTGAATCCCTTGTCCAGCGCGGGAAGTGCGTGATTTTCACAACGACGTAATCGACTTGCAATGGTTCCCTCACGTTGGATTCTGCCGAGAAATTGCGCGAAAACCGCGACCAGAGCGGCGTCTGCGAAAATTGCGAAAACGATTTGCACCATTTCCGGTCATGGGCTTGTGAACGCCCTGCACTCGATTGAAAATACGTGTACTTACAAACCCGCATTTTTCGTTGACTCAAAAAATAGAAGGAGTACAACAAGATCGTTCTTTGACAACTTCTTAAGTTTTTCCGGTTGGTGCCGAGTCCGGGGCTCGAGCGGAGTCACTTTCCTGATCGCAAGGTTGGGAAGGAGGGCGAGCAAGGGTCAATAAGCGAAGCGCTGGTTGAGGAGAACGAGAAGACATGTTGAAGGCAGGATAGAGTTCCGAGGCGTAGGGTAGGTTTTTCCGGTTGGCGGTGAGCCCGGAGCCCAAGCGAAGATCGCGCGTAGCGCCCCGCAAGGGATGCTGCGAAAGCAGGTCGAGCAAGGGTCAAACGCGAGCTACTGGCCGAGACGAATGGACCCCACATCACCTCGGAACTCTCTTTATTTTGACCCCGAGCCCTGAGTCGCGAGTTCTGGGCCCTTAGTCGCCAGCTCCTACGTTCTGCACTCTGTTGCTAGCCCTAGTGTCATGCTGATCGAAATCGCGTGAGCGAAGCGGAGCGCGGTACAGTCGAAACATCCCTACCGTAAAATCACCTCACGGAGCAGTCGGCATTTCTTCTAAGGATTAATTCGCGTAAATCCGCGGCAAAGAAGTTCTAGTCCTAACCCTAGCCCCCAGCCTTGACTACTTCGAATTCCCCGGGCCGCCCACCGCATAAATTCTCGGAATCCTCTGCTCCAGCGTCGGCAGCGCCGGAAACGCCGCATGCGGCTCCGCTCTGATACCAGTACGCCACCGAATACAAATTGTCCGACCGGTGATTCGCGTGCCCATGCTCGATGGTCGCCCGCAGCGACTTGGTGAACGGAATCGGCGAATCCAGATGGAACCGGTATAACGACCACCGCCCGCCGGCGACTTCCTGACCGACGACCGGCGCCCCAAACAATCCATACGCAAACGGACGCCCGCCAAAATCCCACGCGCCCAGAAAATAATCTTCCGAGCCGGTGCCGTTGATCGACGGCAACCGTTCGCCGTCGACAAAGAACATGTCATCGCCCTCGCCCCACCACTTGTCCTGATTCTGCAGCACCGACATGGTCACGCCCACAAAATGCCCGCGCCCCTGGGCTTCCAGCCATACATAATTGTCCTTACCGTCCAGATTCTTCAGGTGGTCCATGTCGCCGTTCGACGTCCACTGATTCGACGTTCCCTTGGCTGGCGCCGCCTGCCGGTATTGCGCATGAAAGTACAGCGAGTCCGCCGGCAGCGGCTTCGTGTATGCGCGGTAGTCGATATTGAAATAAAACGCGTCCGTCTTGATCGCGCCCTCGTTGGTCACCGTAATCCGCGCATGCTTCTGAAACGGCATCGGGAAAAAGGAGTTGAGAGCCTTGTCCGAGCCAACCTGCAACGGGATCGATTGATACAGGTAATAATCGCCCAGGCCCAGCCCGAAGAAATCTCCAATCGGAGCCTCGACGCTCGGAGTCGCCTCTCCGTCCCAATACATCCGCAGCACCAGCGCCTTCAAATGATTCGGATCATCCGACGCAATCGTGACCCAAACATGCGTGACCAGCCCCGGCCCGTCGGCATCGAGCAGCGCAAGTGTTTCCCCGGGCGCAACCGGCCGCGCGTCCGCATTCCCGCCCGTGCGGTCATAACTCGAAGACCGATGCTGCACATAATCCTTCGCCTGCGGCAGCGACGAAAGCCAGTTGGAAGCAACCTGCGCGAGGACCGGGACCGTAAAAAGAAGAAGTGTGATCAGGCAGGGCAAAGCGACCGCGAGCTTCTTATTCATGCGAACTCTCCCAATTCTTACGGTGACAGTAACCCCGCCGGTGCGACAATCAGCGAGAGCCGTGGAAGCGGCGAAATTCATTAGGCCAGGGCGTGAGCCCTGGGTAACAATCCAATTTCAGACGCGAGTCCCGTAGGGACGACACGACCACCCCTACAGCGGTATATTCCCATGCTTCTTCGGCGGGTTCTTATCCCGCTTGGTTTCCAGCATGGCCAAGGCCTGGATCAGCTTCTTCCGCGTATCGCGCGGCTGGATTACCGCATCCACAAACCCACGATCGGCCGCCACGTAGGGATTGGCAAACTTGTCGCGGAACTCGTCGATCTTTTCCTTCCGCGTCTGCTCCCGATTCGCGCCCGCTGCGTCCAACTCGCGCTTGTACACGATGTCGACCGCGCCCTCCGGCCCCATCACCGCAATTTCCGCCGTCGGCCACGCGTAATTCACATCCGTGCGGATATGCTTTGACGCCATCACGCAATACGCCCCGCCATACGCCTTGCGCGTGATCACTGTAACCTTCGGCACCGTCGCTTCGGCAAACGCAAACAACAGCTTCGCGCCATGCTTGATGATCCCGCCGTATTCCTGCGCCGTCCCCGGTAAAAATCCCGGGACGTCTTCAAACGTCACCAGCGGAATGTTGAAGCAATCGCAGAAACGCACGAAGCGCGCGCCCTTCACCGACGCATTGATGTCCAGCGTCCCGGCCAGCATCGCCGGCTGGTTCGCGACGATCCCGACCGAGCGCCCATCGAGCCGCGCAAATCCTACGACAATATTCTTCGCGTAATGCTCCTGCACTTCGAAGAAATACCCGTCATCGACCACCGCATGCAGCACATCTTTCATGTCATACGGCTGATTCGATTGCGCCGGAATAATCTTGTCCAGCGCCGCGTCCGCGCGATCCGCCGGATCGGTCGACACTTTCCGCGGCGGCTCCTCCAGATTGTTCGATGGCACAAAGCTCAGCAGCTCGCGCACCATCGACAGGCATTCCGCGTCATCGTGCGCCAGAAAGTGCGCCACGCCCGAAGTCTCGTTGTGCGTCATCGCCCCGCCCAACTCTTCTTTCGAAACTTCTTCGTGGGTCACCGTCTTGATCACGTCCGGCCCGGTGATGAACATGTATGACGTCTTGTCGACCATCATCACGAAGTCGGTAATTGCCGGCGAATACACCGCGCCGCCGGCGCACGGTCCCATGATCGCCGAAATCTGCGGTACCACTCCGCTATAGAGCGTGTTGCGCAGAAAAATGTCTGCGTACCCGGCCAGCGACATCACGCCTTCCTGAATCCGCGCTCCGCCCGAATCGTTCAGCCCGATCACCGGCGCGCCCATCTTGGCTGCCAGGTCCATGATCTTCACAATTTTCCCGGCATTGGTTTCGGAGAGCGATCCGCCAAACACCGTGAAATCCTGGGCGAAGACATAGACCAGCCGCCCCTCGATGCGACCGTAGCCGGTGATGAACCCGTCACCGTAGATTTTTTGCTCGGCCATTCCGAAATCGTTGCAGCGGTGAGTGACGAGTTTGTCCGTCTCCTCGAACGTACCTTCATCGAGAAGGAACTCGATGCGCTCGCGCGCCGACATCTTTCCTTCTTTATGCTGCCGCTCGCGCCGCTTCTCGCCGCCGCCGTCTTCGGCCAGCCGGTTTCGCTTCTTCAGTTCAGCAACTTTTTGTTCGATGTCCATGGGCGGAGATTATAGCCTCTGAACCGAGACCCGCGTAGGAGGCAAATCACTCTTGGACCAGACCTCAGGCCTCAGACCTCGAACTTTGTTCCGGGAAGTCCGAAGTCCGAGGTCTGAAGTCCGAGGTCCGATCTTCGCTCCTGCTAAACTGCCCACAATGTCTCTCGCCGACCAGATGGGTTTCAACTTCCGCGGTCCCGAACGCCGCGTCTGGAAGGTTCGTGACCTCGTCGCGGCCGTCCGCGGCCACATCGAGCGCGAGTATTCCGACGCCTGGGTCGAAGGGGAAATCTCCAACTTCCGCGCTCCCGAGTCCGGCCATCTTTACTTCACGCTCAAGGACGGCAACTCGCAGATCAAAGTTGTGATGTTCCGATCCGCGGCGCGCCTGCTGCGCTTTCGTCCCGCCGACGGCCTGCAGGTCGTGGTGCGCGGCCGGGTCACCATCTACGAAGACCGCGGCGAGTTGCAAATCGCCGCCGAGTATCTCGAGCCCAAAGGAGCCGGATCCCTGCAGTTGGCCTTCGAGCAACTCAAGGCCAAGCTCGAAGCCGAAGGCCTGTTCGCCTCCGACCGCAAGAAACCCATCCCGACGCTGCCCGCGCGAATCGGAGTCATCACTTCGGCGCAAGGTGCGGCCCTGCGCGACATTCTCAACATCCTCGAACGCCGGCATCATTCGGTGAATGTGCTGATTTTTCCCGCGCAGGTCCAGGGAGATTCGGCCGCGCCTGAGGTCGCCTCCGGCGTCCGCTATTTCAATCAGCACGACAATGTCGACGTCATCATCATCGCCCGGGGCGGCGGCTCGGTCGAGGATCTGGCTTCGTTCAACAACGAGGCCCTCGCGCGAATCGTGTCGGCCTCAGAAATTCCGGTCCTCTCGGCCGTCGGCCACGAAACTGACTTCACCATCGTCGATTTCGTCGCCGACCTGCGCGCCCCCACGCCGTCGGCGGCGGCGGAGCTGGTCATTCGCTCGCGCCAGGAAATTGAAGATCATGCCGCCGCTCTGCACGATCGCCTCAGCCGTGCCATGCGCTACCGCCTGCTGATGGGCCGCCAGGCCCTCACCGAACTCGCCCAGCACGGCGCGTTTGCCCGCATGATGGAACTCATCCGCCAGCGCCAGCAGAAGCTCGACGACCTGACGCATCGCATGGAACTCGCCCAGCGACAGCAGCTTCAGCAAATGCATCGACGCTGGGAGATTCTCTCGGCCGCCGTCCGTCACTACGATTTACGGTTGGTTCTCTCTGGGATGAAGAAGGAATTGGACGGCCGGACATCGGCCCTCGCGGCCGTCATGCGCAATGTCCTCTTGCAGCATCAAGTGCGCTTCGAGCGCCTCGAAACCGCGCTGGAATCGCTCTCTCCGCTGGCTATTCTCGATCGCGGATACGCCTTGGTCTTCGATTCCGAAGGCAAGCTGCTGAAAGATCCCAACGCGGTCCAAGTCGGCGATGAGATTTCCGCCCGCCTCGCCCGCGGCGAAATCCATGCGGCCATCACGAAGAAGCCGTAGGGCGTCGGTCGGCCGTCGCGAAGCCCGGTTTGAGCTGCCGTGCTATTTCACGCTGGACGTCATCCCGAGCGGCGCCGGTTTTCAGGCGAAGCGAGGGATCTCCCGTGCAACGAAACGTCCCGCGAAGCTGACACATCTTTACACCAGCTCTCCCCTCCGAAAAATCTTCCTGCATTACAATAAACGTCATCGCCTTCGCCAGGAGCTAAACTCGGCTTGACGCCCGTCATCATATCGTGGTCGCAAGGCGCGTGGGTGGCGCTCGACATTCTTCTCGTCGCCCTGCTCATCTACCAGGTGCTGGTGATGATTCGCGGTACACGCGCCGTCCCCATGCTGGTCGGGTTGACGGTGGTTGCGGTCACGTTTTATTTCGCCCGCATCGGCGAGCTCACCACGCTGAACTGGGTCGTCAGCCGTGTGCTGCCCTACGTGGTGTTTGCGCTGATCGTGGTCTTCCAGTCGGAGATTCGCCACGTGCTCGCCGATCTCGGCCGGCGCTTAACTTTCTTCGGCGGATCTTCCGGCGAGAATGATTCTTACGACGACATTGTCCTCGCAGCTAATCTTTTCTCCCAGCATCAGACGGGCGCCCTCATCGTCATCGAGCGGGAGATCGGCCTGCGCACCCACATCGAAAGCGGCGTGCCCCTCGATGCGCGGCTGTCTTACGATCTGCTCGCCACCATTTTTCGTCCCAGCGCTCCACTCCACGACGGCGCCGTCATCGTGCAAAAAGACCGCATCGCCGCTGCCGCGTGTTTTCTGCCGCTCTCGATGAATCCACTGCTCTCCACCCAGTTAGGCACGCGCCATCGCGCCGGCATTGGCATCACCGAGGAAACTGACGCGATCGCCGTGATCTGCTCCGAGGAAACGGGAGCCATCAGCCTGGCGCTCGGCGGCAGCATCGAACGCGATTTGACGGTCGAACAGCTGCGCGAGCGTCTTGGCACCGAGCTCCGCCGCCACATGACTCCCGTCACCTTGCCCACCACCATCGCGCACGGAATCGATGACGAATCCGACGCTGTCCTCGACTCGCCTCTGTCCGAGCCGGCGCCGCAGCGCAAGTCCGATTCCGCGGCCCAATCGGAGCCGCAATCATGATCGGATTCTTCAAGCGCTACGTCGTGCACAATTTCTTGCTGAAGGTGACGTCGCTGCTGTTGGCGACCGCGCTCTGGTTCATGATTTCGCGCGACGAGCAGCCCGCCGAAGTGGCCGTACGCTCGCCCATTGTCTTTCAGCACATGCCACCAAACCTCGAGATCAGCGCCGAATCGATTCCGGAAGCCCAGATTCGCGTGAAGGGTCCCGAGCGCATCATTCGCGGTTTGCGGGCCAGCGACGTTCAGGCGGAGATCGACCTGGCTGGCGCGAGCGTGCAGGAACGCACCTTCGACCTCAGCTCGAAGCAGGTGCGCCATCCCCGCGAGTTGACGGTTGTGCAAGTCGTTCCCGCGCAGCTGCATTTGGCGTTCGATACTCGCCTGACCCGCACCGTCTCAGTCAATCCGCGCATCACCGGCACCAATACGTTTCCCAGCGGATTCGAGATCATCCAAAAAGAATGCGATCCGCCCACGGTCACCATCAGTGGACCGCGGCGCCATGTCGAGCGGATCGAAGAGGCCACCACCGACCCCATCGACGTGACCGGCACCTCTGGCAAAGCGGTTTTCAACACCAACGTTTATGTCTCCGACCCGCTCGTACAGGTCGAGCAGGCCGGGACGATCCGCGTCACCATCCTGGTGCAAAAGATCGGAACCCCGACTTCTCACTAAGGCCAGGTTTCGCCAATTCATTTATCATGCAGTTTCTATTCGTGCCATCGATCGACTTTCCTTATGAGTGATCAGAGGCAATTATTCGGAACGGATGGGATTCGGGGCGTAGCGGGAGAGTTTCCGCTCACCAAGCAGAGCACCTACTTAATTGGCCGCGCGTTGGGCCACGACCTGGTGCACAACGTCGCGCGGCCTCAGGCCGTCATCGGCCAGGACACTCGCCAATCCAGCGGCTGGATTGCCGACCGCGTTGCCGAAGGTCTCGCGGCGGTGGGAGTCGACGTGCACAGCGCCGGTGTGATCACGACTCCCGGCGTCGCCTATCTCGCGCGCTCGCGCGGCATGGCCGCCGGCATCGTCATCTCCGCCTCGCACAATCCGTGGACGGATAACGGCATCAAAGTTTTCTCCGGCGACGGATTCAAGCTGACCGATGCGCGCGAGCTCGCCATTGAAAAAGAAATCTTCGCGCTCCTGCAGAATCCGACTTCCGCCGACGACACCGCACTTAAAGTTCCGCGCCCGTCGCTGCCCGGCGAAGCACCGCTGCGCCATGCTTACATTCAGTCGCTCGTGGCCAGTGTTTCCTCCGACCTGAGCAAGCTGCGCATGCTGGTCGATTGCGCCAACGGAGCCGCCACCGCCGAGGCCCCGGAACTTTTCCGCACCCTCGGCATTCAGGCCACGTTCATTCACATTTCGCCCGATGGCAAGAACATTAACGAAGGCTGCGGCGCGCTTCATCCCGACACGCTCGGCAAGAAGGTGGCCGAGTCCGGCGGCAAGTTCGACCTCGGCGTCACCTTCGACGGCGATGCCGACCGTGCCCTGTTCTGCGATGCCTCCGGCCACGTCGTCAATGGCGATGGCGTTCTTCTGGCCGCTGCCCGCGACCTGCACGCTCAAGGAAAATTGAAGGCGGACACCGTCGTCTCGACCACCATGTCGAACATGGGACTCGAGATCGCGTTGAAGAATTCGGCCATCCGCATGCTGCGCGCCAACGTCGGCGACAAATATGTTCTCGAAGAAATGCTGAAGACCGGCGCCACGCTCGGCGGAGAGCAGTCCGGTCACATCATCTTCCGCGACGGCGACTCGACCACCGGCGATGGCCTGCTCACCGCCCTCCGCCTCATGGATATTCTGGTTCGCGCCAATAAACCGCTTGCCGAACTGGTTAGCGGACCTCAAGGTATTTCCGCAGAAAATTCAAAACGTGCGCGTGCGCGAGAAAATTCCTTTCGCCCAGATTCCCGCCGTGCAGGCGGCCATCGACGCCGCCGAGCGCGAACTCAATGGCAACGGCCGCGTCGTCGTCCGCTACTCCGGCACCGAAGCCCTGGCCAGAGTCATGGTCGAAGCCGAGTCGGAAACCAGGATGCAAGCCCTGGCCGAATCGATCGCCGGCCGAAATCAAGAAAGCGTTAGGGGTGTAGATCCTGGAATGGAGTTCAGCCGCGAAGCGGCGAAAGAATGCAGCCCAGGGCGCAAGCCCTGGGTACCCAAACGAAAATTAACCGAGCCCCGCAGGGGCGAAAGAACACCTGCGAAACAAGCTCCAAGAAACCCGCGCCCCGGCCACCCTCACAGCATCCTTTCATCGCTCAACGCAAAATAAGTTTTCTGGTGCAGCCAGCTGTTCTCATCCCCGATCACGACTCGGTCGGGCCATTGCGCGACGGTGTTGATCAAGAGACGTAACCCGCTCGCATCCCTGGGTACGACAAACTCGATCTGCGTGGTATACGAATCCGCCGGCTTGAGCGGCGTCATCAGCGGCGTGCCCGCGCTCGCCACCGGCGCATATTCATGTCCAGTGCCGTCGATCAGCCGCACCTCGCGCGGAGACGGCGCGAGCGTCGCATCTTTCGGCCGGCTCGGCGAAGTCGTGGTCTCGTCGAAGCGCGTGCGCAGGTAAACGATGTAATGGCTCGACGTGCCATCGGAATCCGTTTTTACGTCCGCAATGGAATAGGCCAGATGGCAGTCGATCTCGCAGAAATATTTTTCCTGCCCGCGGGCCAGCATCACCGGATGGCTTCCCGCCGAAAATCCGAGCAGCAGCGCCAGGTAGATCACCGCGCCGGTCCCGACGGAGGCCGCCGTAATGCGCGCCAGCTTCGGCTTACGCGCGAACCAGAAGATCAGCCCCGCGGCAATGGCCACGAACAATCCCACGCAGGCCGATAAAAATCCCAGAACCGCCAGCGGAGCCGGAAAGTTCATGTTGCTGGCAAAGGTGCTCGACATGGCGCTCGTTCCTCCGTATAGGTTGGGGGCGCTCCCGTACGTTGGTAGTCCTCGACCCCTTGGCGTCATCCCGACCGCAGCCGCCTTTCAGGCGGAGGGAGGGAACTCCCGTGCAACAAATGTCGGGGAGAGGGAGATCCCTCAGCCCGCTCGAGAAAACGCGGGCCTTCGGGATGACGCCATGCAAGCCGCCGCTGGTATTTCAATGAACTTTACAATGCAAAGTAAAACAGCAGCAAAATCCGGTAGGTCCCGCGAACCACTTTCCTGGAAATTCCCGCTGGTCCGAATCCTCGCCGGCTGAATCAGGGATGATCCACGCGCGCCACAACCGCGCCCTAGTGCTCCTCGCGGGTGACGCGGATCCACTCTTCCATCTGGTCGAGATATTCCGCCAGCGCCCGCCGCCCCGTCGCCGTTAACCGGTACTCCGTGCGGGGCACGCGTCCTTCAAAGAATTTCACGCATGAAACGTACTGCGCCTCTTCCAGCTTGCGTGCATGGACGCTGAGGTTTCCGTCGGTCGTCTTGAGCACGCGCTTCAGGTCGTTGAAGCTCAACGAGTCATTGGTCGCGAGCGCGCTGACAATCCCCAGCCGGATGCGCTCATGAATCAGCCGGTCCAGTTCCGGCAGCTCCGGCGCCACCGCCGGACGGTGCTGCCGGTCGTTCTCTCGCACTTGCGCGCGGGCTTGCCCGTGAACTTGACCGTGAGCCCGCACTTCCGGCTTCGCATGCTTGCGTGCAGATGATAGCGCTCTACCCACCGTGCCTCCTCGCGATCAGCCATCCGAATACCATATGCAGTCCGCCAAAGCCCGCGCCCAGAAACCAGTTTCCCCACGATGCCGGTCCCAGTACGGAGAGTCCGCCGAGCAGCATGAAACACACTCCCATGACCGGCAAAACGGGCACTGAGAACGCTCCGCCCGTCATGATGCCCGCCCCGTAAAGCAGGAGCCACGTAGCGGGCAGCGCCGATTGCATTCCGGCGCGGAATAAAAGAAATGTCAGAAACGCTCCCGCCACCAGCGGCGGAGCCAGTCCCAGAACCACCTTGCGCGCCGGGCCGGAAAACAACGGCAGCCCCACGCGATTCGCCTTCCACGTGCAGCTGATCAATCCGATGGCGACCGCGAGCAGTCCCTCCGCCAGCCACACTCGCAGCCAGCCGAACGGGGAAGCCTGCCGCGCCGCCAGCCAAGCCGCGCCCACGGCGGTCAGTCCGAGCGCCACTTGTCCCCACCCGGAAACTGCCGTGAATGCCGCCGACCGCTCCATCGTGTCGCGGATGTACCGCAGATCTTCGACGAGGTTCGGGGAAAGATTCGGCGACAAGTCCTGCGATATGTCGGCCGCCGCACGTTCGGGCGGAGTCTGCCCGGATCGGCGAAAGCGACGAAAGCGGTGCGGCCGGGGATCCACCATAAAGAAATCTTAGCGAAGGAAGGAATTGAGGTCAAGTACTTTGCAATGCAAAGACGGCTCCTGAAGCCGTCTGCGTCACTCCGAAGGCTCGGGTTTTCTCCAACGCTATTCCCACGTCTCGCAAAAACGGCGAGACGTGGGGCACCCCAAGGGGAATCTCCCCCGCCAAACATTTGTCCAGCGGGAGATCCCTCGCTTCGCCTGAAAAGTAGCTCCGCTCGGGATGACGCCGAGCACGAGATCGTCGCATTTCCCACTGAACTACTTCACGGGCAATAGCCCGAAAACTCCCACCCCGGTCGTCGTGCCGACGTACACCTTCCCGTGGGCGATCATCGGCGTGATGTACTTATTTCCGTTGCCGAATTGATCGCGGCCGCCCGAGGCCTGGTTCGAGTTATAGAGCTCCACCAGCGTTTTGGCATTGTAGGCGTGCAGCACCGCGGGGCTGGTATTCTCGCTGGCCCACACGACGCCGTTCGAACCCTGGTTCGCAGAAACGCTCGGAGTCGCGCCCGGGTAGGCGAACGAGTTCGACGTCTTGGCCACGGGCGCCGTCAACAGCTTGGCATTCTTGAACTGGAACGCGAGTATCGGCGATCCGACTGGGCCGTAATACACATTGTTGTTGTAGGCCGCCGGCATCGACCAGATGCCGCCCGGCAACGCGCCCGCGAGCTCCTGATAAATGTGGTTGCTGCTCGAGCTGAATTTCCCCATGTTGGTGCGGTCGACCACGTAGAGATTCGAATCCTTCCCGGCGCCCACGGCGAGCTGCCAGAGTTTTCCCGTGGAATCTTTCTCGCTCACCAGCAGCGTTCCGCCGGAACCAAGATCGGTGTCGCTGCCGTTTTCCGACGCCTCGTTGTCCATCTCGAAATAGTCCGCCACCGCCAGGCCGCCCTTGGTCGTCAGCCGCAGAAACGCGTTGCCGTAATTGCCGTCGGCAGGGAAGCCAGACGAGTTGAGGCTCGTGTCGAACACGCCATTGGCATCGAGCAGGATGATGTTGCTGCCATCGCTCGCCATGCCTGCGCCCGATCCCCAGATCGCTCCCTCATTTCCATTCGGAGTCAGGTTGAGCACCGTCGTCTGCGCCAGCGTGGTCATGTTGTAACCCATGACCCATCCCGTGTACGGACGGATATCGCAGTGCGACGCCCACGCCAGATACACCGTGCTGCCGACCAGCAGCAGCCCTGCCCGCTCTTTGTATTGCGCCGGATTGAAGATCACATAGCCTCCGGAACTGTTGTCGCCGGTCCCAGGATACTTCGCCGTGATATCGACCGGGCCTTTGTAGAGCTCCGCTCCGGTCGTGGCATCGAGCGCATGCAGCCGCTGGTGATAATTGCCGCTGCTGTCTTTCGACATGGCCACGACATAAATCACCGGATCCCCTACCTTCGGTCGCGAGATGACCGGCGTCGAGGTGATCCCGATCTCCGGCGAGACCTGGCTGCAATTGCGATCATCGGAAGTCGTTTCGCCGCTCTTCAGGGTGGTGATGTGCCACAGGCTGGCGCCCGTGTCGGCATCGTAGGCGTACACCGTGCCGTGCTCGGTGGCGACGATCAGAACGTTGTGCACCACTCCCGCGATCGTGACCGCGGAAAGATAAAGCGGCTCAGCGTCGACCAGTCCATCCGCCGGAACCGTAAACAGCTTTCCGAACTGCGCCGAATTCACGTTGGTCTGCGTCAGGATGGTTTCGTTGTTGTTGAGGCCCGTGCGGTAGTTCGTGTTGTGATACGTCAGAACATCCTGAGCGCCCGCGGATATGGCGATGCAGCACAGAAGCGTGGCGGCCAGTGCACCTGCCAGACTGCCGGGCAGAGCTGGGGAAGTTACACTACGATGAGAGCGGGAAAGGGCGGCTGGCTTGGGAAACGGCATGATGAAAAACCTCCAGAACACCAGAAACGGCGGGGGACAGCGTTGATCAAGGATAACAGTTGCGGGCCAATCGGATGCCAAATTCTGTCGATCAGTTTCCCAAAATCTGGGCTCCAGTCCAAACTCGGAAGTGCATATCGAAGCGCATCTTGGCCGTATTCGGCAGAGCGTGTTGGCCGGGATAGACTCTCGCCATGGCAGACTTCGGCAAATTATTGATCTATTTCGGTTTGGCGCTGGTCGTCGCCGGCCTGCTGCTGACTCTGTTCGGCCGCCTGAACCTGCCGCTGGGAAGGCTTCCCGGCGACATCGTCTATCGCGGGAAGAATACGACTTTTTATTTCCCCCTGGCCACGTCGGTGCTGCTCAGCGTGGTCCTGTCGCTGCTGCTGTATGCGGTGGGGCGCTGGAGAAAATAGGGCGCTGAACTGCTGCCGTTGAATTCTTAGATTGCCCGGCGACATCCCAATGTGGAGCGGGCACTCCTGCCCGCTTGCCGGCAGTAACGGCAAATCGCCTGCTATTTGACTTCCCCCACTTCCCCCATTACATTCGTCAGTCAGTTCTTTCGTTCTTTGTAATTTCTTTCGGAACGCGCGTCTTTGCCGCTCGGCGAAGACAGGGAAGCGGGTGCAAATCCCGCGCTGCCGCGCAACTGTAAGCGAGGACATTGCCGTCGGACCACTGGGTTCATCCCCGGGAAGGCCGTCGGCGACTTCGGATGCCATCCATCCTCACTCGCGAGCCAGGAGACCGGCGCGATCCGTCTACCGCAACCTCTTTCGCGTGAAAGGGAGGATCGTATGCGCGTCTCTGGTCTTCGAATTCTGCTGGTCTCTGCTCTCTCTCTTCTTTTTTCAATAACCGAAACGGCTCTCGCCGCTGATATCAAAGTGAAAGTAGTCGATCCGCAAGGTGCAGCCGTGACCGGCGCTCAGATTTCTCTCGTGAGCGTGGACAACGGGGAAATTCTCGCCTCGCAGAACACATCGTCGGAGGGTGTGGCGATGTTTCGCGACTTTAACCACGGATCTTGTCGAGTCCGGGTGCTGGCCCCCGGATTTGCGGCGGAGACGATGGCGATCCCGCCGATCCCTGCTTCTGCCGGTGAGATCATGGCGTCTCCCCCGGTGAGTATGGTCGTGAATCTGCGCCTGGCGACGGCAGCCGAGACCGTCATCGTCAGTGCCACGCGCACCCCCGTTCCCGGCGAGGCCGCAGGAGCCGATGTCGATTCGCTCAGCGGCGCCGACTTGACCGCCCTGCAGCCCATCGCCGCCAACGACGCCATGCGCTTTCTTCCCGGCGCCGTGATCAACACCGCTGGACAGCGCGGCGGCTTGTCGTCTCTGTTCGTGCGGGGCGGCGAATCCAATTACAACAAAGTCATCGTCGACGGCGTCACCGTCAACGAACCCGGCGGCACCTTCGATTTCGGAACGCTCTCGCTGGCGCAGGGTGATCGCATGGAATTCGTGCGCGGCGCGCAGAGCACGCTCTATGGATCGGACGCGATGACCAGCGTCATACAGGTCTGGACCCGCGCCGGCAGCACTCGTGTCCCCGAACTGCGCTTTGGCGCCGATGGAGGAAATTTCGGAACGGCCAGCGGACACGCTTCGCTCGCCGGAGCGCACGGCCTCTTCGACTACAACCTGTTCGGCGATCAATTCAATACCAACGGCTTCGGTACGAATGACGCTTATTCCGATTCGCTCGAAGGCGCCAATGTCGGCGCGGTGATCAACCCTAAGGTCTCTCTTCGCGCCCGCTTCCGCCATTCCAACAACCACTCGGGCGCGCCCGGCGAATGGAATTTCAACGGCTACGTACCGCTGGTTCCGGCGAATGGCCCGACTGCACCGCTCACGCCGTTGCAACCCGATCCCAGCGACTATTCTCAGCTCAACAATCTGCTCGGCAGCGTGGAACTGACCATCGCTGCGCCTCATGGATGGCAGCACCGCGTCACCGGCTTCGACTACGTCTACCGCTACTTCGAATTCAATCCGAATGGCGATTTCTCCCGCGTCAACACCCTCGGCACCCCCATCGACTATCCCTCGAACGAAGTCGATCACATCAACCGCGGCGGATTCGAATATCAGGGCGACTATTCGGAGAGAACGTGGGCGCACACCACGGTTGGCTATCGCGTGGAGAACGAAAACGGTTTCGTGGGAAATCTTTCTTATGGCGCGCAAAACCACGGCCAGCGCCTGAATCAGGATGCCTACGCGCAACAGGAGTTAACGCTGGGCCGGCTGAGCGTGATCGCCGGAGGCCGCTTCATCCACGACAGCGCTTTTGGAAATACCGGCGTGCCGCGCGTGGCCCTGACCTGGCAAGTTCTACGCGGCGGCGCAAAATTTTCCGGAACCCGCCTGCGTTTCTCCTACGCCACCGGCTTCAAGGAGCCGCGCCTCGAAGAAACGTTCAACGGCCTGCCCGGCCCCGATCCGTATAACGTCCCGAACCCGGCGCTGAAGCCGGAGCGCGTTCGCGCCTTCGAGGCTGGATTCGCGCAAAGTTTCTTTCACAACCAGTATGAGCTCACGGGCACGTATTTCAACAATCTGTTCCACGACCAGATCAACTACGTCACCGTGAATCCGGTGACCTTCGCCGGAGAATATGTCAACGTGAACGAGGCCTTCGCCCAGGGAGCGGAAGCGGTGCTGCGCGCGAAACTTCGTCCCCGGCTCTTGCTCAACGCGGCTTACACCTACACGTCGACGCAATACCTCGACAACCCGTCGCCCTACGATGCGGTGTACAACCCGGGCCAGCCGCTTCTGCGCCGGCCGAAACATTCCGCTACCGCATTTGTCTCGTACTTAGGCACGCGCTGGGGCGGAAATCTGGGCGCGAGTTTCGTGGGCCGGCGTCCGGACTCGGATTTCGACGGCTTCAACATCGACCACGCCGCCGGCTACGTCCGCGCCGATCTCGGCGGATGGTACGCCGTCCACCCCCGCATCACGCTCTACGCCAACGTCGACAACGCCCTCGACCGCCGCTACAACGAAGTCGTCGGCTACCCCGCGCTGCCGGTGAATTTCCGCGCTGGCGTGCGCTTCCGCATCGGCGGCGAATAGCCAAGCTTGACGCGCGGTGCCACTGTGCCGCGGACCGGCACCTCTGGTCCGCGTGCACAACCGGGCCGCTGTCCTTACATGAATCGGAATCCTCGGACAAGAGCGGCCCAGCAAATATGACATGGAGATCCTTGCGTCTATGTGTTAACTATGGTTAACTATGAAGAATAATCGCTAGTTAACAGATCCGCTTTGGGGCACATGAGCGCTTTAGTATCAGTGGGGTATCCATGGGGCGCGCAACGCACTTTGCATTTCTTATCTTGACGGTGTCATGTCTTGTTCCAGTGAGGGCGCTGGCACAAGGAGAAACCACCAGCGCCATTGTCGGCCAGGTTCGGGACGCAACCAACGCCGTCGTGCCCGGCGCCCTTGTGACGATCACAGACTCAGAGACCGGACTGAAACGCAGCGCCAGGACCGATGACTCGGGCCGGTTCAACTTTCCCCAACTCAAGCCCGGGATCTATTCGGTCAAAGTGGAAGCGTCGGGTTTCGAGCCACGGAAAAACGACAATGTCGTTTCGGCCCTCGGTCAAAAGCAAACTGTGGATTTCACCCTGGGTGTGGCCCGATCCCGTGAGACGGTGGAGGTCAGTAGCGAGGCTCCTATCCTCAATCCGGAAAACGCGAACACTTCCACCACCCTGAATGCGCCCGCCCTGGAGGATCTGCCTAATCCAGGCGGCGATCTCACCTACCCATTGCAGTTTGCTCCGGGCGCCTTGATCAACACGGCAGGCAGCGGCAATGATTTCGTTGGCGGGACGAACGGGTACGGCAACGTGGAATTCAACGGCCTGCCTGCCCTCTCCAACGGTTACATCGTTGACGGACTGGAAACAAACGACCCGCTCACCAACCTTAACAGCGGCCTGTCCACCAATCTCGTGCTGGGACTGAATTCCGTGTCAGAGGTGACGGTCAATACTCTTTCCTACGCCGTGGATCAAGGACGGTATGGAGCATCCCAGGTCAACTACGTCACCAAGTCGGGCTCGAATCAGTTTCACGGGAATCTCTACGAACTGTGGAATGGCGCTCGGCTGAATGCAGCGGACTACTTTACGAACGCGACGCCGGGGAATCACAAGCCCGGAGCCACCGTGAATCACTTTGGGGGCAGCCTGGGCGGGCCGATCGCGCACGACAAATTGTTCTTTTTTTTCGATAGCGAATGGGTTCGGATCGCGCTTACCCATCGTGACGCCCACGACGGTTCCCAGCGCGGCATTCCAGCAGTACGTACTCCAGCAATTGCCGCTGGGCGGAACGGACTCCGTGACCGGTTCAACCTACTCGCCGTCGCCGCAATCCGTCTCGTTCTACCAACAGATGTTTGCCCTGTACGGAAACACCAATGGCACGCCTCTCGCGGTGCTCGGGTGTCCTTTGAACGCGGACGGCACGACGCCGTCGGGCGGTCCACCGAATGGAAACGGTTGTGCGAACCGGCAGAGCGTGTCGCATTCCAGCGATGACCACGAACAGGTGCAGACGGTCCGCATTGACGACAATATCAATCAGAGGAACACTGCATGGTTTCGTTTTCAGGCGGACACGGGCGTACAAGCTGCCTACACCGATCCCATCAACTCTGTGTTTGATGCGGTCTCGCCTCAGCCTCTCTACTCGTTCGCAGCGGGCTACACCCACGTCTTCTCACAAAACCTGGTGAACTATTTCAATCCGGCGTTCTCCTGGTACGAAAGCTTGTTTGGGCCGGCCAACTTGCAGAAGACGCTCGCGGCATTTCCGATTGTGCTGCAGGGCAGTGGTGCCAATGCACCCTTCACCACAATTGGAGGGCTGGACAACACCTGGGTGCAAGGCAGGCGAGCTTCTCGCTTCTTCATCAATGACAACCTTGCCTGGAGCCAAGGCTCTCACGAACTGCGGTTTGGCACGAACACCCGGATCTTTCGCTTGAATGACTATGACTTCGGGCAGGGTACCGTTCCCACCGCGGCTTACACCACGTTGCCGCAATTCATCTATGGAGTGGCCTCTACCGCAACCCAGACTTTTCCCCTGTCGGCGAACGAACCATTCCGTTTCCTCAATCTCGATTTATATGCCCAGGACACCTGGAAGGTGACTCAGAAGCTAACGTGGACATTCGGTGTGCGCGACACTTTCAACTCGAACCCACTCAATCCCCACGATCAAGTCGCCCGGCTTAGCGGTTCTTTCAGTTCGATCCTGCATGATGTCAATCAGCCACTGAATGAGGCCATTCAGACTCATCTCGGCAACTTGTTTTCGTCCACACCGCTCGCCATTCTGCAACCGCGAACCGCGATCGCCTGGCAATTCGAACCAAAATCTGTGCTGCGAGCCGGGTTCGGAATCTTCAGCGATATTTTGCCAGGCAGTGTAGCCGACCTGATTGGCACGAATCCGCCTTACGACAAAACCTTCCAAGGCGGTCTGCTGGGTACGGTGGGCGGGACTGCCATCGCTCCGGGAGTTCCGAACAGCGCCGTGGACGCAACGGTCGCCGCAAATCAAAGATTCAGTTCGGAATTCGCTCAAGGGCAGCTTTCGTGCGCGTCCCCGCAGGCTGATCCCGCAACCTGTCTTCCACCCGTAGCGATCACCGCGGTGCCTACGGGTACTTTGCATGCTCCGTACTTCATGGAGTGGAGCCTGGGAATTGAACATCAGTTCGGAACCACGGCGAGTTTGCTGGCGCGATATGTGGGAACACGCGCGGTAAACCAGCCCTATCTAACCCAAGTGAACGGATACCAGACAGTGTGCCAGGGGTGCTTTGCGCCCTTCCCCTACATGCAGCCTACTGATCCACGGTTCAGCGCCGTGACCCAGCTCGCTACCGGGGAGAACAGTCATTACAACGGCCTTCAACTCACCGCCATGAAACGCCTGGGGCACGGTCTGCAAGGGCAGGCCAACTACACCTGGAGCCGTTGCATGGATACGGTTTCGAACGGAGGATTCCTTCAGTTCTCTGCGGGAGGGATTCTGTCTCCACTGCCCGGAGAGCTGGCCCGCGATTACGGCCCTTGCGACTATGACATCCGGCACAACCTCAACGCGCAGTATGTATATCAACTGCCCATTCATGTACGGAATCGCCTAGCGCTCGCGCTCAACGGCTGGCAGATTTCCGGGACCATGTTCTGGCACAGTGGGGTGCCGTTCTCCGTTCTGAGCACACCTTATTCGGCCAACGGAAACGGCATCGTGCAGGGCAGCGGACCGCAGTTCGCCAGCGTCGCTCCCGGGGTCCCGCTCTATGAGCATCATCCGGTCGCTGGTGTAACGCAACCGGGCACGCTCCAGTGGCTCAATCCGGCCGCGTTTGTTTCTGCCGTTGATCCGAGTACCGGGCAGTGCGCCGGTGGGGACGACCCTCAACATTGCCAATTCGGAATCCTCGGGCGCAACGCCCTGCGCGGCCCCGATTTTGTCTGGAATGACTTCTATCTCACGAAATGGTTTGCGATGAGCGAGCGAGTGAAGCTCAGGGTAGAGGCCCAGTTCTTCAATTTATTCAACCATCCCAACTTTGGGCTTCCCAGCGTGACGCTAGCGGGGATTCCCGGAAAGCCTTCCACGCAGACAGGGTTTGGAGCGCTTACGTACACAACTTCACCGCCCACCGGTCTGCTAGGCGTTGGCCTGGGTGGCGATAGCAGTCCACGCATGATCGCGTTTCAGGCACGCCTGGAATTCTGAACCTGCCCCGTGGTCTAGCTGAATTTCTGGGGCGACTGGGGAAGCGGCATGGCGGCGGCGAGCTTCGCGCCAAAATATTTGGTGCGGGCCAGCAGCAGTTTTTCGATCTCCACCTGCTTCAGCGGTTGCTGCCGGCCGAGCAGATGCGTGACCAGGGCGATCTGCGCAAAGTGCTCCACCGTTTCCATCTTCATGTACGCGTGTTCGAGCGTGTCGCCGTAGGTGACCACGCCGTGGTTCGACATCAGAATCGCATCGTAATCCGGTACGTAAGGCTCCAAAGTCTGCGCCAGCTCTGAGGTTCCCGGCGTGCCATAGCGCGCCAGCGGAATGCATCCCAGGCCCATGACCACTTCGCAGACCAACGGCTCGGTCAGCGGAATGCCTGCCGCCGCAAATCCGGTCGCGGTGGGCGGATGCGCATGCACAATCGCCTGAATATCGGGCCGCATGCGATACACCAGCAGGTGCATGCCGATTTCGCTGGTCACATTGCGGCGCCCGGAGATGCGCTCGCCGTCGAGATCGACGATCACCATGTCGGTGGTGCGCATGGCCCCTTTGCTGAGGCAGGTTGGGGTAACCAGGATCCGGTCATCGTCCAGCCGTACGGACAGATTTCCGTCCATGGCGGCCACGAACCCCCGTTCGTGGAGCATTCGCCCGTATCGGACGATTTCTTCCCTATATTTTCGTTCCTGTGGCATGGGTAACCTTGGGGGTTTGATAAAAAAGCAGGCCGCACGCTGGCACCCGCATAGTATCAGCAGCGTAGCGCAGGAAACAATCCAAAATTTCGAGAAAATTCGGCTCGGGGATCGCCCCGCAAACCCACGCGGAGTAAGCCCAATCCTTATAATCGGGGCTGCGTGCTGGTCTCCGAATTCCATTACGAACTTCCGGACGAATTAATCGCCCAGCAGCCCCTTGCGGACCGCGCGGCCTCGCGTCTTTTACACGTTTCTGCCAGTGGGAGCTTCACGGGAGGAAACTTTGCAGGCGGAAAGCCGGCCAGCGGAAGCTTCGAAGACCGGCAGTTCCGTGAACTACCGAGTATTTTGCGTCCGGGCGATTTGCTGGTTTTTAACAACACGCGGGTTTTTCCGGCGCGGCTGTACGGACGGCGGGCCGGACTGCGCTCGCAACCTGTCAGTCCGCAGAATCCGGCGGCGCGCGATTTTCTGCAGGGGCGCGTCGAGGTCTTGCTGACCCGACAGTTGCTCGAGGACCCCAATGAGTGGGAGTGTCTGGTGCGCCCCGGGCGCAAGATTGGCGTAGGCGAGCAGTTCACGTTCGCCGCAGACAATGGTGAGGGTGTCGAACTTCACCCTGTCGAGCGTCACCCTGTCGAACTCGAAGCGGAAGTGATCGGGCGCGGCGAGTTCGGCGCGCGGCGCATTCGATTTGCCCCAGTCGCGGATTTCTTCGCGCGGGTGGAGCGGATCGGACACATTCCGCTCCCTCCGTATATCGCGCGTCCTGATTCTGCCGCCGACCGCGACCGCTATCAGACCGTTTATGCGAGCGAGCGCGGATCGGTGGCCGCTCCCACGGCTGGTCTCCATTTCACTCCGGAAATTCTGGCGCAATTGAAGGATCGTGACGTGCAAACCGCCGAAGTCACGCTGCACGTCGGATTGGGAACGTTCCAGCCGATCCGCGTTGAGCGCGTGGAAGATCACGCGCTGCACGTGGAAAAATATTCCATCGCGGAGGACGCCGCAGAAAAAATACACCGGGCCCGAGCTGAGCGACGCCGCATCGTGGCTGTCGGCACGACCACGGTGCGCACGCTCGAATATGCCGCCCAGCAAAATGGAGGCGAAGTTCGCGCGTCCTCCGGTGAGGCCAATATTTTTATTTATCCCGGCTACCAGTTTCAGGTGGTGCAGGCGCTGCTGACGAACTTTCACTTGCCGCAGTCGACCTTGCTCATGCTGGTTTGCGCTCTCGGTGGAAAAGAAAATGTGCTCCAGGCCTACCGTCACGCGGTCGCCGAGCGTTACCGCTTTTATTCCTACGGCGATTGCATGTTCGTCGAATAATTTCCTGGCCCGCGCCAGAGCGACAAGGCCGTGCGACTGCCGAGTCGGAAGTCCTACAGAAAAATCCGTAGCCTCCAGATTCAGGATTTCTCCCGATGTCCTACGGTTCTCACCCCCGGTAAAACTGGCTGCGTGACGCGCGAACTAGAGAATCGGATTCAGCAACTGTGTGCCCAGATCGTGGCAACTGATGATGACGAGGAAATTTACCGATTATGCATCGAGTTGCAAAAGGCTTTAAGCAAACATGTGGGCCAGATCCGCGATCAGGTCGCGGACTTTCGTTCCCGCTCCGAAGGCTCCACTCCCAAGCAGGGAGAGTGAAAGGATGCTGACCGAAGAATCGAAAAAACGCGTCAAAGAGCTTTGCGACCTCATCGCCAAAGAGCAAGACCACCGGCGCTTCCTCAATCTCTTGTCCGAACTGAATCGGGAGTTGGATGGGACCGGTTCGTCCAACCATTCCGGAGAGAAGCGCAGCAAAGAGACAACCAGCTGAAGCCCAGTCTGAATTTCCCCCAAAATCGCTGGAGGCAGGCGCGAAGGCGCTTCGCGCTTTGCACGTTGGAGTGCGGTACAATGTCATCCACCGAACCGACAACCGCCCTGCCAGGGACTAAACTCCGGCACTGCTCACCCTTCCCGTCGTGGGGCCGACGGTTCCCTGTGCAGTTCGACTGTGAGGCGGTCCGTGGAAACTTTTCCCAAAACCTGTTGGATCTGCGGCAAGGCCGTTCCTCTCGAGGACTGCAAGATCGATGAACACCGTCTCGCTGTCCATGAGAACTGCTACGTGGCCAGGGTCCAGCTGGAAAAACGCCCCAGCCCGCGTATTTCCTCGAGGGGTGAACGGGCGCTGACTCAGTGTCCGCTGGCGAGCGGTCGCTTTCCTTCCTTGAAGGCGCGCGCCCACTATGGTAGAAAAAGTTGCTCCAGCTTCCGTTTTCTCGAGGCCGCACGATGACCCCTGAAGAACGCGAACAGATGTTTGCTCTTTGCGCCCAGATCGCAGTGGAAAAAGATCCTCAGATATTCACCAAACTGGTGGAGCAACTGAACGATCTTCTGGAAGGCAAAGAGCGTCGCCTAGAAGAAAATTCCAATAAGGAATGACGGCGCCAAGCCGCCCTTTCCTGCTCAAGACCCAATCCGGGGCAAGAACGTCGGTAGGCCATCAAACAGTCGTAAGACTTACGGCCTCCCGAGCTGCGCTCCCGGACAGCCGAAGGCGGCTGTCCCCACATTCGCCCAATTTGAGCTGTCCCCACATTGAGGCACACAGAGCGGTTCCAACATTGAGACCTGGAACCAAAAAGCAAAACGGGCACCTTTGCGGGTGCCCGCTGCTGAAAGTTGGCCAGAAGTGTGGGAAAAGCCTAAGCCCGAGCGCCGACCGCGGCCGGCTCGCTGGCCGGAATCGACTTGTCTTCGCCGTTCGCCTTCTGCTGTTGCGGCTGTCCGCCCTTGCGGATGTCGATGCCGCCCTTGAAGAATGCGCCATCTTCGATGGAAATGCGCGCCGCGATAACGTCGCCGGTAAGCGATCCGTCGCTGCGAATATCGACCCGGTCGCTGGCCGTCAGGTTGCCGCGCACCTTGCCCAGTACCACGATTTCGCGGGCATTGATGTTGGCGGCGACTACGCCGTTGCGGCCGACCGTCACGCGATTGCCGGAAAGGTTAATCGAACCTTCCACCCGCCCATCGATATAAAGGGACTCCGAACCGGTCACCTCGCCCTTGATCACGAGCGACTTGCCGATGGTGGCCTGGTCCGCGGTGGTGGTCGTCACCGGCCGGGGAGCAGCTACGGGCTCACTCGCCGTCATGGCGGGTGCACTCGGGATAGACGTAGTTGGGCGCTCCGGCTCGGCGGGCCGGGCTGGGGTCTGAGGCTGATTCGTGGGCTTCCACATGGGATAAACGATTCCTTTCCTTGTTGGGATTAGGGTTTTTCGGCCGCACTTTCGTGACCAAAGCGAATTGTACTCCGGAGTCTCAAAATGAGCGCTGTGGAAAATCCTTTATTTTCAACGGAAGTAACCAAAAAGACACCCTGAACCGAGGGTCGTGGGTTGGCATGCAACCACGCTTTGGCTCTGTTCATTTCTACCCTGATCGACGACGATCCCGGAATAATCTGCCCGGTCCGATCCAAGGTTGATGCCCCCTGGTCGGCAGGGACCCTTCTTGCGCACCGGGCCTCCGGGTAGTACAGTCATTCGCGCACGTTTCTTTCTCTCCTCCTCCTAATAGCTCACTGTTAGTGCGTCACCAGGACCGCCCGTCCCAAGAAAGTTTCCGGGATCTCAAGCTAAGTCGATTTCAGCAAGGGGAGCACGACGATGACAACCCAGCAGATTTTTTGGACGATCCGCCGCCTGAATGATTGCACTTGGAGATTTGGCTGCCGGAATTCGATCACCCTGCTGTCCACCCTTGCCGTGATGCTTTTCTGCTTATCGGTGACGTCAGCGTCCGCGCAAACTCTGCACACCCTCGTCGGTTTCAACGGGACCAACGGCGCTACGCCCCCAGCAAGCCTGGTGCAAGGTGTCGACGGTAATTTTTATGGCGTGACCATTTTAGGCGGTGCCAACAACCAGGGGACAGTCTTCAAAGTGACCGCGCAGGGCCAACTCACCACGCTCTACAGCTTCTGCTCCTTGGGAGGCTATTGCCCGGATGGTCAGTTCCCGCGAGGCGGCTTGGCGCAAGGTACGGATGGGAACTTCTATGGAACCACGACCCAAATCGGATATGGAACAATCTTCAAGATCAGCAGCGAGGGTCTGCTGACGAACCTGTTTCAGTTCCCGATTGTGGAGGGCCAAGACCCCTTGGGAACATTGGTTCAAGGCTCTGATGGAGACTTCTACGGAACCACCTGGGGGGGTGGCCTCAACACCGCTTGCGGAGGCGACCAATATCACCGTTGCGGTACGGTGTTTAAAATCACGCCCGATGGCACATTCACCTCGCTGTACAGTTTTTGCGCCCAATCACTCTGCGCTGACGGCGGCCTTCCGGCCGCTGGACTGGTGCAGGGCTCCGACGGCAACTTCTATGGGACAACGTATGTCGGTGGGATTTCCGAAAGTTGCGCCTATGGGTGTGGGACGATCTTCAAGATAACACCCGCCGGGGACCTCACCATCCTTCACAGCTTCTGCACTCAGCCAGGCTGCCCCGACGGTATGCTCCCTGACGCAAGTCTAGTGCAGGGTTCAGATGGAAACTTCTACGGGACGGCTTCGCAAGGCGGAACCGACGCGGGAGTTGGTGGTACGGTTTTCAAGATCAGTCCCAACGGGAGCGACTTCACTACGCTGTACAGTTTTTGCTCCCAAGCGGGATGCGCTGACGGTGGCCTTCCTCAATCCGCTTTAGTGCAGGCGCGCGATGGCAGGTTCTACGGAACGACAACTTCCGGCGGGGCGAAGAGTGCGGGCACGATATTCTCAATCAGTTCCACCGGCCAGTTGACCACGCTTCACAACTTTTGCTCGGTCAAAACTTTTCCGTATTGCCTGGACGGCGACGGCCCGCTGGCGGCGCTGCTCCAGGGCTCCGACGGAAGGTTCTACGGTACGACCGGCGGCAACAGTGGGGGGCACTGCGTCCACGATGACTGCGGTACGGTCTTCGCCCTGGATCCGCCCACTTCGACCTTGCTCACTTCCAGCTTGAATCCTTCCATCTACGGCCAGAAAGTAACTTGGACCGCGACGGTGACTTCGTCCGCTTTGGTTACGCCAACGGGGAATGTGCGGCTCATGTGGAGTGGCAACTCGCTTGGTTTGGCAGCGCCCGACGCAAGCGGCGTAGCCATGATTAGCAAGTCCGACCTCAACGCCGATACGTATCCTTTGACCGCGGTATTCGCAGGCGATGCCATCAATTCAGGGAGCACATCCGCGGTGCTGAACCAAGTAGTGTTGCAGGCCACGAGTTCCGCTACTCTGGCGTCGTCGCCGAACCCCTGCACGCAAGGTCAGGCAGTGACTTTCACTGCGACGATTTCTTCGCCGACGGTGGTTCCGGTCGGTCCCGTCACTTTCACAGCAGGAAACAGTGTGCTGGGAACGGCACAACTCGCTGGCGGCAAAGCTGCCCTGACCATCTCGTCGCTGGCTATAGGCTCGACCAAAGTTACTGCGACCTACAACGGAGACTCAAACATCGCTAACAGTTCGGCTTCCGTTGTCCAGACTGTTCGCCAGAACGCGGAGTAGCTTCAATTTCGCGCGTTTCGCGCAACTCCTGGCGCGCCCGTCCATTCAATCCACATACCCAGCCCCCGTGCGAGGATTATGGGCAGACCCGGCGGCAAGGGGAAGCGTAGACCAATTTTTTGCCGATAGTTACCCCACCCACCGTATCCTTTCACCTCCCGGCGGCGTTATTCTCTGTAAGTCGAAGAATTATCGAAAGGACGGAATCTACGTCCGTACGTCTAATTCCAAAGGTATTACGAAAAATTGGGTCCAGGGAACTCATAACTTTGAACGGGAGCTAATCCATGTCCGAGCCAGCCGTTGTCACTCCTCCAGCCTTCGCCATCGCTCGCCCCGAGCCGGGTGAGTACGCGCCCTACTACGGCCGTTACATTTCACTGGTCCACACGACCGATATTCTGGGAACGCTCGACGCGCAACGCCGGCAAATGATGCTGCTGCTCTCCGGCCGCGACGAAGCCGAAGGCGATTTCCGCTACGCCCCCGGCAAGTGGTCGGCCAAGGAAGTTCTGGGCCATGTGTGCGATACCGAGCGCATTTTTGCCTACCGCGCATTGCGCATTGCTCGCGCTGACCAGACTCCGATGGAAGGCTTTGAGCAGGACGACTACATCCGCAATGGACCGTTCGGGCAACTGCCGCTCGCGGAAGTCATTGAAGACTACATTGCCGTACGGCGCGCCTCGCTGACGTTGTTCCGGAATCTCGATGAGGCGGCATGGTCCCGCCGCGGCACGGCGAACAAAAATGAAGTTAGCGTACGAGCGATTGCCTATACCCTGGCCGGTCACGAACTCCACCATCGGAAAATTCTGGAGGAGAAATATTTCGGCGCAAGCCGCGGATGAGTGGGCTTTCAGGGTTGGGTTTCGGTCATCCCGAACACCCGCGTTTTTTCCAGCAGGCCGAGGGATCTCCCTCCTGCAGACCTTTGTGGCAAGGGAAATTCCTCGCTGCGCCTGAAATGCGGCTCCGCTCGGAATAACGCCGAGGAAGAGAGCTATGCCCGAGCCAACGATGTCCACCCAAGCCATGATCGAACTGCTGCGCGGGCGCGGGGCTCACGCCGATCCGCTGGCGTGTGTCGAGGATATCTCTGCCGAGTTGGCGGCGCGGCGGGTGGAAAATTTCCCTCATTCCATCGCAGAACTCGTCTTCCACATGAATTACTGGATGGATTACGAACTGCGCCGCATCGGTGGGGAAAAACCAAAATATCCGGAGCACAATGCGGAGAGTTTCCCACCCGCGCCGTCACCGGCGGATGAAAAAGCCTGGGAGCGGTTGAGGCGGGATTTTGCATGGTTCTTAGCGGAATTCGCCGAGCTGGCCGAGTCTCCTCGGGCCGAACTCGATCGCCAGGTCGAATCCGCGCACGAAGGCGATCAGAAGGTGGCGAGCACGCTCGAAGCTGTCCTGTGGCAGATGGTCGCGCATAACAGCTATCACACCGGGCAAATCGCTATGATCCGGCGCGCGATCGGCGCATGGCCTCCAAAGGGCGGCGGGGATAGCTGGTGAAGGCTGATGCTGTTGGCCATTTACCTGCCGGACGTCAGACCTCAGACTTCAGACTTCAGACTTCAGGCCACTGCTCGCTGATCACTGGCCACTGTCTCAATACATAATCGTCTTCGTCAAATGATGCGGCCAGTTCGTGGTGTGAAAGTGCGTCCATAGACGCGCATCGATCTGCGGAATGATGATCTGCTGGTCGGCGGGACGGATTTTGTTGATCTCGTCGGCCAGCAGCGCGGTCGCATACAGGCAGTGGGCGCGGATCTCGATTTCCTGCCGGCTGTCGCGCGGGACTATCTGATAACTGTTGATTGCCTTCTCGAGTTCCGGCGAATAGCTGGTGATGCCCATCAGCCGCAGCCCGACGGGCACAATGTAGTCGGCAAAGGCGGTCATCTTCTGCGGATCTTCCAGCTTGAATCCCCCGGTGGCGTGCAGGCCGGAATAGATCTGCCAGTAGCCCAACTGCGTCAGCTTGTAAAACTTCACTTCGTGGCCGTCGTACTGGCTGACGTCGTTGAAGCGTGGAAACTCTTTCGCCAGCCGCTCCACCAACCCGTTGCCATTGTCATAGAGCTTCGGCGAACAGGAGCGGACGAAGTTGTAAAAGCGTCCGTCATACTTGGCGGCAAGAATCGAACCCGCCTGGTGGAACAATTCCAGCTTCTCGTCGAGCATGGGCATTTCGATGTTGCCGGCGAAAATCTTTTCCATGTCGGCGCGCGTCATCTTCGCCAGGAACTTCCCGTCGAGCATGGGAATGCCATTGTCCATGGCGCGCTTGAGGCAGACGAACATGGCATCTGAATCGGAGTGATGCTCCCCCGCATAGTCCATCTGGAACTTCACATGGTTTTTGAAATCGGTAAACGCCGTGTCGACCGTGGTGCCGACCATGATGAAGTCGATGGCGATGTCGGGCGTCTTCTCCATACCGAAGGGCACGGCGAGGTTCGGGAAGGGTAAGTCTTCGTAGGCCATCCATTGGGCGACCTCGCGGAGCTTGGCGTAATTGGTGCGCACATCGCGCGACTTCTCGATCACCGGACGAAGACTGTCGATGACCGGACTGCCCTGCGAGCGCGGCCAGGGAATGTTGGAAGAAGATGCTGGAGCCATCGGCTGGGAGGCGAAGGAAAGAGAGTCAGCGCCAATGGCAAGCGCGGCCGTAGTAGAAATTCCCTGCAACAGATTGCGGCGAGTGAGGTCCATGGAGTCCTTTGGGGAGTGAGAAAAGATTTCGCTGCATGGTAGGGCGAGGGGGCGCGCAAGTCAACGGCAGCGCGAAAAGACGCGAAAAGCGAAGCGGAGTTATTCTGAAGACGGAGCGCTCTTAAGCTCAAAAACTCATGCTCTCTGACGCCGCCATTCTGAAACACATTGCGCGCCAGCCGAAACGGCAGGCGGGATACAAGCAACTCGTCCGCGAGTTGGGCCTGCACGGCGCGGAGCGGCGCGAACTCGAACAACACTTGCAGAAAATGGTGCGGAGTGGCTCGCTGATTGCGGTGGATTCTGATCGCTATCAACTGCCGGAAGCCGCGGCCGACAAGAATCTGGTGGCCGGACGGCTGACGATGCACCGCGACGGCTTCGGCTTTGTGATTCCTGATCAGAAGTCGCTGAGCGGGGCGCTGAAAGCGAAACTGACGGGCGACATTTTCATTCCGCCGCACCTGATCGGCAACGCCATGCACGGCGACCTGGTGCTGGTCGATATCGCGAACATTCGCCCCGATGGACGCGCGGAAGGGCGCATCGTGCGGCCGGTACATCGCGCGCATCCGACAGTGGTCGGCATTTTTCACTACGGAAGCCGTGGCAATTATGTAAAGCCGATCGACAGCAAGATCACGCAGGACATCGTGATCCCTCGGGGCGAGGAGCTTCCTACGGCGGCTGTGCCTGCTGATTCCGAAAAATCTTTACCACAGGGGGCACAGAGGGCACGGGGGAAGAAACCATCGGTCGACCGCGTTTTGGGTGAGGAGGCTTCGCGGCGCGCCACCTGGGATGATCTTGAGGGCGTTGTCGTGGATGTTGAGATCACGGACTGGCCTTCGCCGACGCAGCAGCCTCGCGGACGCGTGCTGGAAATCCTGGGGCGCGAAGATGATTTCGGGGTCGATGTCGAAATCACCATTCGAAAGTTTCATCTGCCGCATCATTTTCCGGCGGCTACGCTGGAAGAGGCACAACAGGTTCCGGCCACGATCCCGTCGCCCCAACTCGAGCGGCGGCGCGACTTCCGCGGGCTCCCCATCGTCACCATCGACGGAGAAACCGCGCGCGACTTCGACGACGCGGTGTTGGTCCGCGTGTTGCCGAATCAAAATTACGAGCTGCAAGTCCACATCGCCGACGTAGCGCAATATGTGACGCCGGGATCGGCGCTTGATCAGGAAGCGCGGCTGCGCGGGACGAGCGTGTACTTTCCCGACCGCGCCGTGCCCATGCTGCCGCTGGAACTTTCCACCGACATTTGCAGCCTGCGGCCGCATCTCGACCGGCTGGTGCTGTCGTGCGTGATGGAAATCGATCGCCGGGGCGAAATTGTGGGCTACGAATTGAGCGAAGGCGTGATTCGCTCTGCCGAACGCATGACTTACACGGCAGTCAATGCCGTGCTGGAAAATGATGCCGGACAACGCGCCCGCTACGCCCCGCTGGTGCCGATGTTCGAGCTGATGCGTGACCTGCAGGAGATTCTGCATCGGAAACGCGAGCGGCGGGGATCGATCGATTTCGATCTGCCTGAGCCGGTCATCGAGTTCGACGAATTTGGCATGATGAAATCGATCACACGCTCGGAGCGCAAGATCGCACACCGGCTGATCGAAGAGTTCATGCTTTCGGCCAACGAAACCGTGGCGCACCATCTGGAATCGCAGCGCGTGGCGAGCATTTACCGCATTCACGAAAAACCGGACGCGAAGCGGGTGTACGACTTTGAAACCATCGCCGCGACGTTTGGATACTCGCTCGGCGTGGGCGCGCTGCCAATTCATCGGGTGCAGATGAAAGCCGACCGGCGCTCGAACTACGGCAGCGGCAAACGCACGCGGGATATTGAAATTCCCAAGGAAGTGCACATCACGCCGCGCATGTACCAGAAGCTGACGGAAAAAATTGCGGGCAAGCCGGAAGAGCGGATCCTGAGCTACCTGATGCTGCGCAGTTTGAAGCAGGCGCGCTACTCGGAGGAAAATCTGGGGCACTTTGCGCTGGCCGCGCCGAGCTACACGCACTTCACTTCGCCGATTCGACGGTATCCGGATTTGATTGTGCATCGGATTTTGAAGGAGGTGTTGAGGGACGGTTCGGGAAATTCCCACTTCTCCCAAAAGCGGGGAGAAATGGGGCACCCGGTTTCTACAGGAAGCGACGAGGGGCCGTCGCCGTGGTCGAAGCGGCGGGATCATGCGGCGCATCGCGAGGAACACTCGCCGCTTTCGGGGCCGATGTCGGTCGAAGAGTTGCACGAGATCGCGGAGGAATCCAGCCAATCGGAGCGGCGCGCCGATGACGCCGAGCGCGACCTGATGGAGTGGAAGAAGGTGAAGTTCATGCAGGATCGCGTAGGCGAAGAGTTCGACGGACTTGTCACCAGCGTGACCAAGTTCGGATTCTTCGTCGAACTGACCGAGTTGTTCGTGGAAGGGCTGGTGCCGCTGAATACGCTGATCGATGACCGGTACACGTTTCACGAGAACACGCGGGAGATTATCGGGCAGCATTCGCGGAAGATTTATCGGATTGGGCAGCGGCTGAGAGTGCTGGTCGATCGGATTGATCCGGTGGAGAAGAAAATTCAGTTTGCGGTGTTGGAAGAGGAGCGGCCGAAGGTCGCGAAACGGAAGAAGAAACGGTGAGCGTCGCGGGGAACCCCGGCTTTCGGTGACGGGGTAGGGATCCTTCGACTGCGGTTTTGCTTCGCTAGCCGCGAAGCAAATTCCTCGCTCAGGATGACAAAGCTCGGTTCAGGACAAGCGGCGGCGAAATCTTGTCAAGGGGCTGAATGGGGGTGATTTCTGCTAAGTCTGTGTGGGCGGGGCAGATATATTCTCGGGAAAATGTCCACTTTGCCCCAGGCGAATTGATAAAATAGAAGTGGAGAGTAAAAAAGGGAAGCGGCCTTCAAAGGGCCGCGTTTTTTATTGGGGCCGGTAATCACAACTTCCACGGCATCGATGGCTGCGGACGACGTTAGGTCTCATCGCCCGGCTTTCGCCGGGCTCAGGATGACAAGCGGTTGAAAGGGACAAAGCTTGTCATGGGGGCGGGTTTTTTTGCTCACCTATTGCTATCCAATACGTCTGAGGTGTAGAGTCCTATTGCTTTCAAATAGGAGATTGGCTTCATGGGAAATAACGATGTCTGGCAGGGAACGCTGGCGCTGATGATTTTGAAGACTCTGGAGTCGATGGGGGCGCTGCATGGGTATGGGATCGCACGGCGCATTGAGCAGGTCAGCGGCGACCAGTTGATTGTGCAGTACGGGACACTGTATCCGGCGCTGCTGAAGCTGGAGCAGGAAGGGTACATCGCGTCGGAGTGGGGACTGTCGGAGAACAACCGGCGGGCACGCTTTTACAAGCTGACGCGCGCGGGACATCGGCAGGTGGAAAGAGAATCGCAACGCTGGGAGAAAGCCGCGGCCATTCTGGCGCGCTTCGTATCGCCGACGGAGGAATCGTTATGAGAACGCTTCGATCATGGTTTTTACGGTTGTGGGGCGTTACTCGGAGCAAGCAGCAGGATCAGCAATTTGCCGAAGAGATCGAATCGCATCTGCAGATGCACATCGACGACAATGTGCGCGCCGGGATGAGTCCGGAGGAGGCGCGGCGCGCGGCGCTGATCAAGCTGGGCGGAGTGGAAAGCACGACGCAGGGCCATCGCGACCAGAGAGCGCTGCCGTGGGTGGAGACGCTGGGGCAGGATCTGCGCTACACGGTGCGGCAAATGCGGAAGAATCCGGCATTTTCGGCGACGGCGTTGGTCGTCCTGGCGCTGGGAGTGGGATCGACGATCGCGATTTTTGCCTTCGTGGATGCGGCGCTGATCAAGCCGTTGCCGTACCGGGATGCGTCGCGAGTGGCGGTGATTTTCGGAAGCATTCCGCTGGGGCCGCGGTTTCATCTGTCGTTCCCCGACTACTACGATTTCAAGAAGCAAAACAAAGTATTCCAATCGTTCGAGGTGTACGACTCGAACGGCTTCATGCTGACGACGCCGACGGGGACGCAACTGGCTCCGGGAGCGCGGGTGAGTGCGGGATTCTTCCGGGCGCTGGGAGTGGCGCCGATTCTGGGGCGCGATTTTTCGGAAGGCGAAGACCGGAAGTCGGCACCGCGATCGGTGCTGCTGAGTTACGCGACCTGGCAGAACCGATACGGCGGACGGCGGGATGTGCTGGGACAGATCGTGACGCTCGATGGAAATCCGAACACGATTGTGGGAGTGCTGCCGCGGGATTTTCATTTCGCGCCGGCATTGCCGGCGGAGTACTGGGCCGCGGAGCACGATGAAGGTCCATGCCGCGGGTGTCACTGGCTGTTCGGACTGGGGCGGCTGAAAGATGGAGTTAGTCTGGAGCAAGCGGCCGCGGAGATGAGCGCGCTGTCTAAGCAGCTGGAGATGCAGTATCCGGACTCGAATAACAGCCAGGGAACGAGCGTGATTCCGTTGCCCGAAGTAATCGTCGGCGACATCCGTCCAATTCTGTTAGCGCTGCTTGGAGGCGCGGGACTGCTGCTGCTGATTGCCAGCGTGAATGTCGCGAGCCTGGTGCTGGTGCGAACGCAAAGCCGCAAGCGGGAGGTGGCGGTGCGTGGGGCTTTGGGAGCGTCGAGGCGCCGGTTGCTTCGGCAATTCGTTACCGAGGGGATGGTGCTGGCAATCACGGCGAGCGTGATCGGGCTGGCTGCGGCCGCGGGCGCGATGAAGCTGATGACGGGGCTTGTTCCGACCGACATCCTCGCGGGAATGCCGTACTTGCAGGGAATCGGCGTGAATTCGCATGTCCTGTGGTTGACGGCAGGGATTGCGCTGTTCTGCGCTGCGCTGTTCTCACTGACGCCAGCTTTCAGTTTATCGGGCAGCGCGATGCGGGCAGGGCTTACGGAAGGCGGGCGGTCGGCATCGGGCACACACTGGCGGCGCGTGGGAGCAAACCTGGTAGTCATCGAACTCGCCACGACGGCGGTGCTTCTGGTGGGAGCGGGGCTGCTGGGCAAGAGTTTGTATCGACTGCTGCAGGTGGATCCGGGATTGCAGCCGCATAACCTGGCGCTGCTGACGGTGTCGCCGCCTCACGAAAGCTACTCGAAGGATCCGCAGGTGATCGCGCTCGAGCGGCGAATTCTGGACCGCGTGAGAACGTTGCCCGGAGTGACGAGTGCGGCCATCACGCAAAAGCTCCCGATGGGTGACGGGGATTTCACTACCAGCTTCGTGGTGGTCGGGGAGCCGACCCCGAAAGAACATCGAGAGGTCGCGTTGCGGCTGGTGACTGCGGAATACTTTCAAACGTTGCAGTCCCGGCTGGCGGCAGGCCGTTATTTCACAGAGGCCGAGCAGGAGTCCGCCAAGCCGCACGTGGTGCTGATCAATCGAGCCATGGCGCGGAAATATTTCTCGGGGGAAAATCCCGTAGGCATGCGGATCAACTTCGACGGGGCGAAGCCTTCGGAAGACATGCAGGTGATTGGGATCGTCGATGACATTCGCGAGGGGCCGCTCGATGCCGAGACGCGGTGCGCGATGTACGCTCCGTTTGAGCAGCACCCGATCAGCTTTTTTGCGATTGTGGCGCGGACGTCGGTGGCGGCGCAGTCGGTGTTGCCGGTGATGACGGCGGCGGTGCGAGAGATCGATCCGGGGATTGCGACGTTTGAAGGGAGCACGATGGAGCAGAGGATTCACGACTCGCAGCCGGCGTATCTGCATCGGGCGTCGACGTGGCTGGTGGGGAGCTTCGCGGTGCTGGCGCTGGTGCTGAGCGTGGTCGGGCTGTACGGCGTGATCGCGTATTCAGTGAGCCAGCGGACGCGGGAGATTGGAGTACGGATGGCGCTGGGGGCGCAGCGGGCGAGCGTGTATCAGCTGGTGATGACGGAGGCGGGGTGGCTGATTGGGGCGGGGATTCTGGCGGGGCTGGCGGGGTCGCTGGCGGCGTCGGCGCTGATCCGGAAGCTGTTGTTCGGGACGGAGGCGTGGGATGTGGGGACGCTGGCGGCGGTGGCGGTTACGCTGGGAGCGTCGGCGCTGGCGGCTAGCTATTTGCCGGCGCAGCGCGCGGCGTCGGTGAATCCGATGGAGGCGCTGCGGGCGGAGTGAAAGTCAAAAGCATTCAACACAGAGGGCACAGGGGAAACCGGGGGAAATCGGATTTTTATGAAATGGAGCAGGATGTTGCGCGGGGCGTGGGACTGATTCTTTCGCCCCTTCGGGGCTTCGCATCTTCTTTTGGGGCGATACCCACGGCTTGCGCCGTGGGCTGCATTCTTGCGCCGCTTCGCGGCTGATTGGAGCGGCATGACTCAGTACATCCGTCGCCATTCTGGCCCGATCAGCACATCATCGTCATACGTCTCCATCATACGTCAGCCCGATTGCGGCCCGATCAGCACATTATCCGTCAGTCCATTCTGACCTGAACCGCACGTCATCGGTCGTCCGTCAGCCTAGTCATCAAGTGAACTTCAGGTCGAGCTTTGCTCGACTGGACAGCCGAGGGCGGCTTCCACGTGGGCGGTACGGGTGGCGGCAATTGGCGGGCAGGAGTGCTCGCCCCACACGAGCAAGCCTCGGGCCTCCGCGGGACCAAAATGGTAAAGTTACGAAATTTTCAAATTGGGGCTTGCAATTTTTCTGGATCGTCTGGTATAAACAATTCACCGAGAGCAGAAGTGTGGCAGCCGGCGTATTTGTTGAATCTCTCGCGTCCGTCCGGCATCTAAGATTTCAGAGAATGTAGAGTTCTCAAGTTGTCCCGGCCACGGGACTTGATTCAGAGACGCCTGGTAGGTTTCTGAAGGGTACCTTCAAAGCAAGGACCTCCAAAAGTAAGTTCTTTTCTCAATTTTCTGTCTTCCGTTTCGGCGTGCGCCGGAAAAACCGGCGTGTTTGTATCCCAAGCGGAAGGCGATATCGTTGCGCGTGGTTGAGCGGAACCGGACGTCGAGCTTTGCTCGACTGGACAGCCGAGGACGGCTGTTCCCACATTGAACCGTGGACCGTAGGGCTCCCCGAGTCGCCATTTCAAGACATTCCCCACTTTGTGGAAAACGGGTGGAAATGCTGTGGGATGTGAGCGTTGACAGGGTTGGGCGCGAACGATATGGTAGCAAGGTTTCGAGGACAGCCGGATTCGCTCTAGTAGCGGGTCCGTCTAGAACGAAGGCGCGCCGCTCAGGCGGAAGGCGATTCGATCTTTGACAACTCGGTTGAACGTGCCAGTCGTGAGAGAGCGGATTCGGGCATAAGTCCGAAACGATCTCACAAGATAGACCACCGTGAACTTCTACTTCTCTTCGGAGAGGTTGGAGGCTGAATGGTGGCGCCATCCTTCGCTGTTGAAACCGAGTTCAGCTTTTGCCAGCTGGATGAGGATGCGATGCGATGGCAGCCTGCCAACTACCCGTCGGCAGGCATCAGGTTTCAAACGAGAGTTTGATCCTGGCTCAGAATCAACGCTGGCGGCGTGCCTAACACATGCAAGTCGAACGAGAAAGTGGAGCAATCCATGAGTAAAGTGGCGACCGGGTGAGTAACACGTGACTAACCTACCTTCGAGTGGGGGATAACATCGGGAAACCGATGCTAATACCGCATAACATCGAAAGATCAAAGCAGCAATGCGCTGGAAGAGGGGGTCGCGGCTGATTAGCTAGTTGGCGGGGTAACGGCCCACCAAGGCGAAGATCGGTATCCGGCCTGAGAGGGCGCAC
>CAVXVD010000024.1:0-5376 GCA_963765015.1 uncultured Acidobacteriota bacterium
GACCACGTTCGCGAATAACGACGCAGCAAAAGCCCAGATAAATAATTCTTGTTTCCGGGACACCCGCGCTGCTATTTTTCGTGCTTTACCCAGAAACTTGAAACCAAACACGATGATCCCTATGAACGACAGAAAAGGTATGATCCCTGCCGTGTCCGCCGTACCGATGTACTGATTCGAAAGGTCCCACATATCCCAGCCCCAATCGGCATAGTTTTTGGTGCCGACCCAAAACCAGTCTCGAAAGTGCAGGATGCACTGGTTGACGAGCTCGTAGCGGTGATAGGACGACGAGCCCCCACTCAAGTCGATTCTGGATATCAAGTGCCAGACTGGAGCCTTCATCACCAAATGAAGTGTGACCAGGACCGTCAAAATCGCCCAGCGCACGATTCGCATGTTCCGCCTTAACGGCCAGAAACAAAGTCCGATCAGGCCGCCAATGAAGCCGAATAGAGCGGTACTGGAACTGGCGGCAAACGGCAAAACTGTCGCCGACAACGCTCCCATAGCCGCCACACGCCGGTCCTTCGGGCTCTTCCACCACAGGCCAATAAACAGAGGCATCATGATGCCTCCGAACGTCCCGGCCAGAATCGGATGCGCGAACACTCCAGTGGCACGGAAGTGATCATCTCGTACCAGTACTGACGAGTATTTGTCCGAATAGGCGCCTCCGAAGAGCGCATAGTACGGGTTGTGTCCGGTGATCTGTTCGTCGATCATGATGAGAGCGATGACGAACGTTACGAAAGCCAGGGTACGGATCGCCCGCTGCACATCCTCTTGATCCCGAATGAAAAAACGGAGGATCAAATACGCACCCAAGGCCGAGTACAAGTTTCCCATCTGGAACACTACGGCTGCTGTTTCGCGCCATAGCAAGATTCCGTCCAGCGCTGTGAAGACCGCGAAGCTCAAAAAGGCAATATCAATGAGATTGATACCACCAGCGAAGAGAGGTCGCTTGGTCTTGATCCTGACCCAGGCAATTCGCGCTGCCCCAAAGAGAATCAGCACGCGCAGCATGGGGAAGTGCAGACCGCCGATCAGTAAGACGTGATCGGTAGAGATCAAAAGTGCGGCTGCAAGGAACGGTCGAACCGCCTGTTGTCGGCGCAGGGTCAACATCAAGACGCCGGCGATCAGCACTGCCAGCAAAATGAAGGGGTTGACGATCGTTTCTGTGACGCCCCCGCCGAAATTTAGATGATTTGGCTCCATTTCTACTCAGTAACCGCATCAGTCGCCATTCGGGACCGATGTCTCCTGCATCATGCCAGATTGGATCATTGGGCCAAAGGCTGTAGTTTCAGATGGAGTCGACTGGGAGCGCCACCGGAACCATACAAAGGCTGAAATGGCATAAATCAAGGATGATGCGGCAATTCCGAGCGCGATATTAGGGATTGGCCGGCTCAGCGCCCCACTTTGCCGGCTGAGCAATAGCCATGGAACACCGACTAAACCAGCAAGGCATACCGGGACTGGAAAGTCCTTAAAGTAAGTCGAGATTCTCAGGCCCGTCACCGAATGGATACGCTCGATCTGTAACCCATATCCGATCAATATTGCGATCAGGCAGGCGAGTTGCCCTCCCCAGAGTCCAAAGAGTCGAGCGAGAGGGTAGACGAGTACCACGACCACAACCGCCATCGCGGCAACTGCACGGCGATGAAGCTGCGGCTTTCCCTTCGCGTAGAAGACCTGTGTGATCTGATTGTTAAGAAGATTGAAGATCACAGTCACGCATGCCAGTCCAAGTGCCGTCGCGGCCGCTGCATAGCGAGGCCCGTATGCAATCGTCAGCAAAGAGCGCCCACAGACAACAACGAGCATCACCGCTGGTAGTCCGAGCCACCACGTCGCCGATGTGACCTGCAGCACGATGCGATTGACCCTGGCACTGTCGTCTTGGACTCGGGACAATGCCGGCAGAAGTGTCTGATTCATGACGTTGGTGATGAACACAGAAGGCGTCTGAATCAGGTAGACCGCCATGGAATAAAGCCCAAGCGCCGCCGGAGCATATAACTTACCCAGCACGAAGACATCCGCGCGCATGAACACCATGTTAAACAGGGCTAAGCCCACGAGGCCTTTCGAGAATCGCAACAGCTCGCGGATCGTGTCGAAGTGGGGCAGCTTTGGACGATACGGACAAATGACGTACGAAAGAATGCAACGGGCGGCGTTTTCCGAGCAGAACCCAATCGCAAGTGCCCACACGTCCCGGACTACAAAGCCCAGAATGATCGTAGTGATCACTCCCAACATACCGCCGCCGTTATTGACGAGCGCCCATTTCCAGAATTTCATCTGCTTCATCGCAATAAAGGCTCGTGGACTGATGAATCCGTCGAACAGGATCGCCAGCGAGACCACGCGAGTCAGAGTTACGAGTTCTGGATTCCCATAAAACCTCGAGATAAAGGGCGCGAGGATATAAACAGCGAGGTAGATGCCAGAGGAGCGGCACGCGGTCATCCACCACGCCGCCGTGACATGCGTGTCGTCGGCTCCCTTGGGATTCTGAATCAGCGCTTCACGCGCCCCCACGTCAACGGTCATTTGGACCAGCGTGGTAGCTGACTGCACAATCGCCATGGCTCCAAACGCTTCCGGAGCCAGCAAGCGCGTCAGCAGCATGTTTCGACCGAAGCGGATGGCTTGCTCGAAGAAGCTCGCCCCTCCCAGCCACATGCCCCCGCGGAACACTTGAGCCCTCAGACCGCTTCCTGTCGAAAGCGTTCCCAGGATTCTCTTAATCTTGTGATGCATCGCGCTCATTTCAAAATCGTACCTGGGAGCGTCGAGTTGGCTGCTTTCCGGGCGCACGAACTCCGCAACACATCGCTCACCTTAATACCCCATGCGTCCCAGTTCAGCCGAGTCTCGTACTCGGAGCGACTTGTTACCCTGAGTTTGCGATAGCCTTCTGGGTCCTGAAGGATTTCGCAGATACGTGCTGCATATCGATCGCCACCCGAGTCAAGGGGAAAAAGGAATCCGTTTTTTCCCTCACGTACGAGATCTTCAAGGCCTCCAGTGCGTGTGGTTAGGACCGGAAGACCATACGCGTTTGCCTCGCACAGAGCGATACTAAAGCATTCGGCGCGGGTTGGCAGGAGGAAGAAATCGGCATCCGTATATAGTTTTTCTAGTCGTGTCCGTCCTTCAGCGGCGTTCTTGTTGATGAAAGGGATGAACTCCACGTTGGCGTACTCGTGCCCCCCAGGTGGCCGACAACCAATGACAGTCAATTTCGCCTCCACTCCCAGCGAATTGAGAGCCTGAACGGTTTCAATAGCTATGTCCCCTCCTTTCCTTTCCCAATCCACCCCAACGAAAAGAAGTTCACATGAGCTCTTCACGGTTCGGCTTGAGGATTTCTCAGCGGTAGGGGCAGTCTGCATATTTGCCCCGAACGGGATGACGTGTACCTTCGTCGGATCTGCACCATAATCCCGAACCGCAGATTGAGCTGCCCACGATGAGGGATACACCAATTTCGTAGCTCTTGAGATAGCTACGCTCTCGAATTGTTCTGCCATACGAACGTGGCTGGGAAGGCAATTTCTGAAGTCGGTGTAGTAGCCAATCGTCAAACGCGCCGTGGCATCGGACAGGTACACAATCGGGACATCGGTTTCGAGTTGAGCTAAAAGGGTCGAGCCAGCGGGTGCGAATATCACGTCACAGGGGGTCTCAGAGAGGGCCTTACTCGCATCTCTGCCGAGCCTCCTAGAGAGACCCGAGGTGTGGGTATATAGGTAGTTCAGCCCGGTTGTTATTCGCAGGGCCTTCTGAGCGATTTTCCCAATTTTCGTCGAAAAGTTCTCAAATGGTCCGACACAAACCACCTCTCCGCAGTGTTTCTGCAAAGCTTCCATCATGAAATACGTGGTCCCGGACCATGTTCTGCGATCACGAGGGTCCCTCATCGAAAGAAAAGCTATTCGAATCCTCTCAGCCTCGGATGCGGGCGAATCCTCCACCTCAGGGATCGGTGCTAAAGCATCATCAGATACGCGCATGATCTTAGAGTTCCTTATCGGCCGCTGTCTTCTTGATTGGTGGTGTTCGGGTCAGCGAATAGGGATCGACCGTCGCCGCGACGGCCACGGCCGGTCCTATTAAAACGATGGATAGGTTTCGGGTAGAAGTTCAGTGAGACTATTGCACTACAGCTGCCAGCCCTGAAGGCGGGTTCGGCGCGCTTCCCGAAGTACCAAACTGGTAAGCACCGACACTCCAGGATCCAGAACGGGAATTCGCCGGCCTCGCAGGGCAAACCGACTGGATGACGCCGCTCAGATTCTGCTCAGAGCAGGCATAGGTCGTGTCCTGCGCTTGGTATCCGCTCGGCCAATATGTTCCCGAAATATTTTGTCCCGCTCCTTCGGTCTCGCTGCTCGCGCTGGTTGGCGCGTACACGTAGCTCTGCGAATTGGTGTAGCCCTTAGAATTGGCGCTCGATAGGCTTTCCACGATGTTGTTCGAAAAAACAATTGTCTTGGCCCCAGAGACTGTGTAGTTCATCAGGTTGCCGCTTTGCGTTGTACCGTTGGGCGTTCCAGATGTGATGCAGTGATTGTTTACTGCGACGAAAGCTTGTGACCAAAAATTTCCAGGCGAGTCCGACGCTATGCAATAGTTGCGCTGATCGACGTTTGTATTATTGAAGTAGTACATCGCAACCGCGTTATTATTGTTTTGTGGCAAATTCGGTCCGTTTGCGCCGTTCGAGCGTGTTGTTGTACCAGAGGTTGTTCCACACATAATCAGTCTCCCCTGGATTACCTACTTGTAGTCCTTCACATGTTCCGTTGTCATGCACGCGGTTATCGTGAATATAAAGTGTTCCGCTGCCTCGAATCGGACCTATGCTCTCGATGCAATTCGGATGTACCCCACCCACCGCAGCCTGCACGTTTGAGATGTCATTGTAAGCAAATTCTCCGGACATATTTGGCTTTAGAGCGTTCGCCACGTGAGTGAAGATGCTGTGCTGCGTCGGCCACTGCATTCCAAGGCCCGTGTACTGGGTCCCGTCCGTATTGTCCGCCACTAAGTAATCCACTGAACAAGTTTCGCAACCTCCCATGAAGCCGTGATCGATGTCGTCGGCCCCCGACGCGATTGTCCATGCATGAACGTACCAGTTACTAAGGCTGAGGTGAGTCGCGTCCGAGGATGAGGAAACCAAGAATTCATTGCTGTAGCAACTGCCATTGGCGGATGACGACGTCCAATGATAGTTCACCAGTTCCAACCAATTGACGTCGACATATGCCGTCGATCCGAACTCCCAGAACGCGTTGTTGTTCGAGCATTCCGGCGGATCGATCACTGCAGACTGCGCATCGAACTTGG